>JBEKAC010000007.1:0-67885 GCA_050018395.1 Dehalococcoidales bacterium | reverse complement strand
CCATTCCGCCATCCCGGCCTACGCTGAAGCTACGGCCGGCGAGCCGGCCCGCGTCACAAGTTAAATTGTAAGTGCTACCGTTGAGGGTGTCAAGATAGGTAGCGGATGTATTTGGTTAGAAGTTGTTCGGGAAAAAACCAACCAGCGTGGAGGTCGGGTTATTGCTTCCACGCTGGTTGTGGCTAATAATGTTCGATTAAGAATTTATTGTGCCGGAGCGGCGGGAGGGGGCGGCGGGGGTGGAGGAGGATTCGATTTAGGAGTTCCGCCCATTTTGAAAGGAAAGGGCATGTTCTTGTAATCCATATAAGCGAGAGCAATTAATATGATGGAGACGATCAGTGCAATTATAAGGCCGGCGCCCGCTCCGACGCCGCTCCCGAGGTCTGTGGCCATGAAAATGATTACACCCAGTAATGCGAGCACACCGGCTAAGATTGAGCCCAGTGCTCTCATTCTTTTATCGGCGAGGAAAGCGGCCCCGGCGCCGAGAATACTCATGATAAAAGTCAGAATACCCCAGTCGTGAAATCCATTAGCGGAAGCGCTATAGGTGTAGAGACCAACTTTTCCGCTTGCGGTTGCCCAGGGCAAAAAGACCATGATAAAGAGTAGAAGGCTGGCGATGAGTGTAGGAATATAAGGCTTGGTATTAAATTTTATGTTCAACGTGTCCCTCCTTTTTTATTAGGATATGCCTCTGTCCTTGTTCACCTGCCTTTTCTAAAAAACACCTCCTTAATAATAGTTGACTTTGTCCACTAATATTTTCTAAACAATTAGCATTATTGTATAGACTAATATCTGGAGTGTCAAGCTGGCTTTAAAAATGGCGGGAAACCGCTCCTGAAAAATGCCTAGCGGTGTGTTTTGCGGAAGGAATGCATTTTGTGAGTGTGGGCGTGAAAAGCGGTATCCGTGTGTTTTGGCGGAATATTTTGCGGCGGATTTGAATCGGTACTGGCGGGTGATGGAGCAGCCGGGGCTTCTTTTTCCTTTTGCGGTGTGTCCTCTCGGGTTTCCGGGACGGATGGCGGCTGCGGCTTTTTTCGCAATGGAAAACCGCGGGAAAGGTGGACTTTGCTTAACGCGCTGGCGATCATCCCGGCCACTACCATTTCCAGCTCGGCGGTTTCTCTCCGCAGTATTCTCCGGTTGCGCGAGGCGGTCCCCAGGATACCGTACACCCGGTAGGTCAGCAGCGGCACCGCCACCAGCCATCGGTACCCGGCTTTTTTAAACGAGTCCAGCCCGTATACGCCATCGCGGCTGAAGTCCGGGATGACAATTTTCTGGCCCATTCCCACGATCCGGCCGCTGAAGCCGTGGTTCGGGCCCATGGCGGCTATTTCTGATTTCATTTCAGCGCTGAAACCGCGTTCCGCCGCCAGAGTCAGCGGCTGGTTTTTCCCTTCGCTGACGGTCTGTATCCAGCAGCATTCCACTTTCAACGTCTGGGAAAGCGCGTCCAGCGCCGCGTTGACCAGCTTTTCCGGCTCATTGGTCAGCGAAAGTGCCTCGTTAATTTCTCTGATGATGGCAAAAATGCGCTTGTTGTTGATTTTAAAGAAACCTCGGGGAAAGGTAACGAATACAACAGAATTATAGAACAAATCCGCCGATAACAAAAGTTTTTCCGCCCGGCATATCTTCAGAAAATAGAGCAGGCTTGTTTACCCGTGCTATTGAAATTCGGGTATAATTGGCTCATGGAACCGGATGCGTATTTTCACAAGACCGTCAGTTTTAACGCCTGGACACATCGCCTCCAGTTCCGCACCTCCCAGGAGCTTTTCAGCAGCCACGATATTGACACCGGCAGCAAATTACTACTGCGTACTATCGTCGAAGGTGGCTACGACGGCATGAAACGTATTCTGGATTTAGGCTGCGGCTACGGCGCTTTAGGTCTCACGCTGAAAAGCCTTTACCCCGACAGCCTGGTCCACCTTACCGACCGGGACGCTCTGGCAGTGGACTATGCCCGCCAAAACGCAGTGTTGAACGGATTGGACGATACGCAAATTTACGGCAGCCTCGGCTACGATGATGTTCAGCGCGATGACTTTAACCTTATTGTTACCAATATACCCGGTAAAGCAGGGGAAAACGTTATCGCCGGCCTTTTACAGGAGGCGCGGTATTATTTGGCGCCCGGCGGCCTGGTCGCTATCGTTGTTGTCTCGCCGCTGGAAAGCCTGGTGGAAAAAGTCCTGGCGGACACTCCCGGCGCGGCAATCATCCTTAAGCGTAACCGGCCCGGCCACACTGTCTTTCACTACCGCTTCAGCGGTGACCATGCCCCGCTTAAACCCGCCCTCTCCGCCCTGGAGCGCGGTATTTACCACCGGCAAAAAGCCACCACGCGCCTTGATGAGCTGGAATATACGCTGCAGACCGCATACGGGCTAAAGGAGTTCGACTCTCTAAGCTACGGCAGTCAAATGCTGATTAAAGCTTTGGCCGACCTGCGCGGCCGGGATTTTACCCGGGTGGTAGTCCTCAACCCCGGCCAGGGGCATGTGCCGGCGGCTTTATGGCAGCTCCTCCACCCCCAAAAAATCGCCCTCGTTGACCGCGACCTGCTGGCGTTGCGCTATTCCCACTCTAACCTTGTCACGAACGGCTGCCCGCCGGAGTGCATCAGCGTTTTCCATCAGGTCGGAGTTGACTTGAAAACCGGAGAGCAAGCCGACCTCTGGCTGGGCGTCTTGCGGGAGGAGGAGGGCAAAGCCGCCAATATCCTCACCATTGACCAGATAGCGGCGCAGCTTTCTCCCGACGGCCTGATTATCCTGTCCGCAGGCTCGACGGCGATTACACGCCTCGCCGCTGATGTGGCGGCGCAGGGGCAACTGCGCATTAAATCCCGGGAGCGGTGGCGGGGCTACAGCTTGCTGGCGCTGGTGCTAGTGTAAGTTAGATATTGACAATTTCTCTTGATAGATTCATACTGTAGTATGAATGTGGTATGAAAAGGTGGCTCTAATGTCAAAAACGAGTAAGATTGCCATCAGCCTTCCGGAAGAAGTGCTGACCGCCGTGGAAAAAGAAAGAGCGGGCAGTGGTGAGAGCCGCAGCCAGCTCTTCCGCCGTGCTGTTGAACTGCTGCTACGCCAGCGTAAAGAGCGTGAAATGAGTGAACAGTATATACACGCTTATCAGCAATACCCGGAGACCAACGAGGAAATATCCGCCGCCCGCCGTTCTGCCAGTGTTGTTCTGGGAGAGGATCCCTGGCAGTGAGACGGGGGGAGATATGGTGGGCGGAACTGGGGCCACCGGCGGGAAGGCGTCCGGTCCTGCTTCTCTCCCGTAATGAGGCCTATAGTGTCCGTTCTCTGATTACCGTGGCGCCGGTTACCACCCGCATCCGGGGCATTGCTTCCGAAGTGCCTCTGGGAGTGGATGACGGGTTGCCACAAAACTGTGTGGTTAATCTGGATATCAAAACTACTGTCCCCAAGGATTGCCTTAGTAACCGTCTTGCTGTGCTTAATACTAAAAAGATAAAAGACGTGGAAGCGGCCATTTATTTCGCCCTGGGTATTGAACAATAGAGAAAGTGCTATACTTTTTATATAGGGCACTTTTTATTCGTATTTCAGGAGGTATCAAGTGAAAGTTCTCTTTTTATCCGGCAGCCGCAACCGCGAGGGCCAGACCGCCCGCGCTATCAAGGCGATTGAGAAGGGGATTAAAGGAGCCAGGGCCGAAACGGAGGTCGTTTTCCTGACGGAGCTGAATATCGAGCGTTGCCGCCAGTGTGACCCCGACGGCTGGGGCCTCTGCCGCAAGGAAGGCCGCTGCGTTATCGAGGACGACCTGGCCTCGGTCGTGGATAAGCTCAAGGCGGCGGACGTCGTCGTTTTCGCCAACCCGGTCTATTTCGGCGACCTTTCGGAAAGCATGCGCGCCTTTACCGACCGCTACCGCCGCACGCTCTTTAAGCCCGGCGCCGCCCCCCGCCCCGGCTTCCCCATGGGCGGCGGTAAACCGGCCATCGGTGTCTGCTATGCCGGCGGCAGCGGCAACGGCACTATTTCCTGCGCCGCCACGCTGGAACGTGTTCTACAGACCTGCGGCTTTGACGTCGTGGATATGATCCCGGTACGCCGCCAGAATATCGATATCAAAGTACCCATGCTGGAAATGGTGGGCAAATGGCTGGCAACCAAGCCCACTTCCGGCCCCTGGCCCCCGCCTCCCCCACCAACAACGAAGCGTTAAAAAAATAAAGTTATATTAAGTGTTTACCTCTCTCCCTGTACAACTTCCCCTCTCCGTCGACGGAGAGGGGATTGAGGGGCGAGGTCAGTAAAAACTTGGTTGACAGGCAATACGCTCTAAGCTAAAATATTACCGTTCGGAACAGGCCCTCACCGAGGAGAGCCGGGCGTTGCAACGGAGTAACCACCCGTGGGACTGAGCGTCCTGCGGGTTTTTTTATGCATTAAAAAGCAGCTGGAACATGACTGATACCTACGACCTAAATAAACTGAACCTTATCTCCGGCCTTTCCGAAACAGAGGCGGCAGCCACGCTTAAGCGCGAGGGCTTTAATGAAATCCCCTCCGCCAGGAAACGCAGCATCTTCGCCATTGCTTTCGGGGTGATAAGGGAGCCGATGCTGCTATTGCTTATCGCCGGCGGCATCATTTACCTCGTCCTGGGCGATGTCCGGGAAGCCCTGCTGCTGCTTTTCTTCGTTGGCGTCATTATCGGCATTACGCTTTACCAGGAACACAAGACCGAGCGCACCCTCGAAGCCCTGCGCGACCTTTCCAGCCCGCGCGCCATGGTCATCCGGGACAGCGTCACCAAAAGGATTGCCGGGCGCGACGTCGTCCGCGGGGACATTATCGTGCTTTCGGAGGGCGACCGCGTCCCGGCCGACGGCATCGTGCTCGCCTGTAATAACCTGCTGGTTGAAGAATCGCTGCTCACCGGCGAGTCCGTGCCGGTGCACAAGCTGGAATGCGAGCCGTATACGACGCAGATGGCGCGCCCCGGCGGCGACCAATCGCCCTTCGTCTATTCGGGGACGCTGGTCGTCAGCGGGCTGGGTATCGCCCGCATCGCCGCCACCGGCGTGCATACGGAGTTCGGCCGCATCGGTAAATCGCTGCAAACCATCGAGACCGAGCAGACCCCTCTCCAGAAAGAGACGGGGCGCTTGGTACGCAACTTGGCGCTGACCGCCGTGGCGCTTTGTGTGCTGATGGCGGTCGTTTACGGCCTCACCATCGGGAAATGGCTGGACGGCCTCCTGGCGAGTATCACCCTGGCCATGGCCATCCTGCCGGAGGAGTTCCCCGTCGTGCTCACCGTTTTCCTGGCGCTGGGGGCCTGGCGCATCTCGCAGAACCACGTGCTGACGCGGCGCACCGCCGCCATTGAACTGCTCGGCGCGGCTACCGTCCTCTGCGTGGACAAGACCGGCACGCTGACGATTAACCGCATGTCCGTGGGCAAGATTTTCGCCGGCGGCGAATATTTTGATGTCGAAAGCAGCCGCGGCGTTTCCCCGCCGGAAAAGTTCCACAGCCTCATCGAGTTCAGCATCCTGGCCAGCCAGACCAACCCCTTCGACCCCATGGAAAAGGCGCTTAAAGACCTCGGTGAATACTATCCCAGCCTGACGGAGCACCTGCATTACGATTGGGAGTTGATGAAAGAATACTCTTTATCCCGTGAGCTACTGGCGCTTTCCCGCGTCTGGCGGTCCCGCGACCGCCAATATTACGTTATCGCCGCCAAGGGCGCCCCGGAGGCCATTATCGACCTCTGCCACCTGGACGCCGCCCACGCACAGGCGCTGCAAAAAACCATCTCCGAGATGGCCGGCGAAGGCTTGCGGGTGCTGGGAGTGGCCCGGGCCAATTTCCGGCAGACGGAGCTGCCCGGCAACCAGCATGATTTCAGGTTCGAATTTCTCGGTCTCGTGGGCTTTACCGACCCCATCCGCCCCGCCGTGCCGGAAGCGATTAAAGAGTGCCACCAGGCCGGCGTCCGCGTCGTGATGATTACCGGCGACTATCCCATTACCGCCCAGCACATCGCCCATGAGATAGGCCTTGGGCAGCCGGATAAGGTCATCACCGGCGCCGAACTGAACGCCATGAACGACGACGAGTTGAAAGAGCGCATCAAGACGGTGAACGTTTTTGCCCGGGTGATACCGGAGCAGAAGCTGCGTCTGGTCAACGCCTTCAAGGCTAACGGTGAAATCGTCACCATGACCGGCGACGGCGTTAATGACGCCCCGGCGCTGAAGTCCGCCGATATCGGCATCGCCATGGGGGGGCGGGGCACCGATGTCGCCCGTGAAGCCGGCGACCTGGTCCTGCTCGACGATGATTTTTCTTCCATCGTCAAGGCGGTCCGGCTGGGCCGGCGTATCTTTGACAACCTGCGCAAGGCGATGGCTTATATCCTGGCGATTCACGTGCCCATCGCCGGGTTGTCCCTGATACCGGTGTTGTTCAAGTGGCCGCTGTTATTATATCCGGTGCACGTCGTGTTCATGGAACTGATTATCGATCCTTCCTGCTCCATCGCCTTCGAGGCCGAGCCGGAGGAGTCGGACGTGATGCGCCGCCCGCCGCGCGACCGGAAGGAGCCGCTTTTCAGCCGGCGGACGGTGGCTTTAAGCCTGTTGCAGGGCGTTATTGTCCTCGGTGTCACGCTGGCGGTATATAGATTGAGCCTCGCTTTAGGCCGCGGCGCCGTCGAGGCGCGTACCCTTACTTTCACTACGCTGGTCATCGCCAACCTGGGCCTGATACTCACTAACCGCAACTGGTCCACGACGATGCTGGGCAGCCTGCGCGCCCGCAACATCGCCCTGCGGTGGATTGTCCTGTCCGCCATCGTTTTCCTCGGGCTGGTGATTTACCTGCCGTGGCTGCGCAACCTCTTCCACTTCGGCATCCTGCACTTCGTCGATGTGCTGATCTGCGTCGGCGCCGGCGCGGTGAGCGTGCTGTGGTTCGAGGTGGTCAAGTACTTCGGGCGGAAAAAGCGCCAGCGGGTTAATGGCAACGCCGGATAATTTTATTTGGTCAATTTACCGGGTATAATGACAATAGTAACTGTAATAGACAGAAAATATCCACAAAGTGCTAATTAATGATGGCCGTGCTAAATATTTATGATAACTGTTGAAAACCTTACCAAAAAGTTCGGGGAAGTCACCGCGGTAGAAGGGCTTACCTTCCAGGTTGAGGAAGGTGAGGCCTTCGGTTTTCTGGGGCCGAATGGCGCGGGCAAGACTACGACAATCAGGATGCTTTGCTGCCTGATATCAAAGACCAGCGGAGAGGCTAAGATAGGCGACTACCAAATAGGTAAAGCGGCTGATTCCTTGCAAATCAGGAAAATGATCGGTCTGTTGCCTGACAACGTTGGACTTTACAATGACTTGAGCGCCTTTGAGAACCTCGACTTTTATGGAAAACTATATGAAACCCCCGAAGGACGCAGGAGAGAAAACATCGAGCGTTTTCTTAAGATGCTGGGACTCTGGGAAAGGAAAGACGCCCGGGCAGGTTCATTTTCTAAAGGGATGCAACAAAAATTGGCATTAGCCCGCGCGCTGGTTCATGAGCCGAAAATACTGTTCATGGACGAGCCTACGGCCAACCTGGACCCTGAATCAGCCAAGACCGTCAGGGATTTTATCATCGAGATTAAGAAGCAAGGTAGGACTATTTTCCTCAACACCCATAATCTTGATGAAGCCCAGAGAGTCTGCGACCGAATCGGTATAATAAAAACGAAACTTCTAACCATTGGCACCCCCGAACAGCTAAGAGAATCCCTTTCCACGCCCAAAACAGAAATCAGGCTGGCTCAAGTGACTGAAGTTTTGGTCAGCGCTTTGAAAAAGCTCATTCCGAACAAGATCGAGGTCTCAGGCGATAAGTTGATTATTGATGTGACCGATCCCGACAAAGAGAATCCGACTATCATCGCGGCCATCACCTCAACCGGAGGTCAGGTACGCGAGGTCACCCAGCTTGTCCCGACGCTCGAAGATGTCTACCTGCAGATTGTGAAGGAAACGAAATGAGAATTTCTAAGGCCTGGATTGTCGCTGCCAAGGATATGAGGGTATTCCTTAGAAAAAAGTACACCATCTATTCTTTGGTTATGTTCCCCATTATCATCGGCATCGGGCTCCCGTTTGCACTTCATTTAGTGATTACGAGACAGGGGGCTCTCCTCCACACACAGCACTTGACTGATTTAATGAGCGCCTTTGCTTTCTTCTTCGCAATCGGGTCATCATTAATACCTACTCTCCTGGCGTCTTACAGTCTGGTCGGTGAAAAGGTCGAGAAAAGTCTCGAACCACTTCTGGCGGCGCCCATTACGGACAGCGAACTTCTTCTCGGTAAAGGTATCGGCGCCTTCATTCCGTCTATCGGTTCCCTCTACATTGGCTCCATAGTTTTTATGGTATTATCTGACCTTTTTACACATAGCACGCTGGGCTATTATTATTTCCCTAACTGGACTATCGGGATACTGCTCCTGATATTAATGCCGCTTATGTCCGTCCTTTCCGTTGAGTGGAGCGTCATTGTTTCTGCGAGGGCCACTGACCCCCGCGCCGCCCAATTGCAGGGGGTTTTGATAGCAATCCCCATGTTCGTTATTTATGTTGCCACTGAAGTCGGCGCAATAAAGCTGAATACTGGTACTATCTGGATTATCTCCGGCGCTACCTTTATCGCAGATATCATTCTTTTCTTCCTTAGTACAAAGACATTTCAGAGAGAAGAGATATTGACGAAGTGGACGTAATGAAAGTTTCTTTTTAATAGGCAGGAGAGGTAATGAGAAAATTTATCATCATAGTCGTTGCCACGATAATTGTTATCGCTGTTGTGACCCTGGTGCGCTATTTTACACGTACTGGTGTATTTAAAGGTAGGAAAAATAACGGCTCTAAAAAATAATCCTTTTTACTTTCATCTATTGTTTTTTATAAGGGGTTTTTAAAATGACCCACACTCCAGCACTTTCATTCTAGGGCGCAGCCCATGCCAAGGTTATTGAAAAAACTCCGCCTCGCTGAAGAGTCCCGGGTATCGTCCCATTTGATAAAGACGGGAATTTTATTTGACTTAAAATAAGATTTAATTTTTAGGAGGTATGAAAATGGTAGAGAACCCTTTAAAAACAATTGAAACGCTTGACCCGGAACTTGCCAAGGCAGTCGAAAATACGCGTAAACTATCACTCGGAGATGGTGCTCTGCCCAGGAAGTATAAGTACCTAATTGCCATGGTCCTCGATGCCACGCATGGGGCGGATGCAGGAGTACGAAACCTGGCGCAGGCAGCGATGCATGCCGGTGCTACTAAGGAAGAGGTATCAGATGCCCTTCGGGTAGGCTATTTTATTGATGGAGTGGGTTGTGTCTATGTCGCTTCCCGTGGTTTAGCCGGATTATTCTAGGTCAAGGTGGTACCTTTTTTAGTTTGGGAATCGGGCAATCATCCGAACGAGCGAACTGACAAATTAGAGAAATCTAGTTTATTGAGTTACATGCTTACGGATAATCCGTGGACAAATCACGTTATAATCTTCCGGGAAAACCAACTAGTCATGCTGTTTGTATTCTTGTTCTTCGTCATCATCGGACTCTTCCCTCGAATCTTCGGGAGAATCTGAATAGGACGGAGATTGCTCTATGAACTCCTCAGAGACTATTTTTCTGTATTTACCCCTGAGGTCGCCTAAATCTGTATCGGGATTATCCCGTGAAACTAATTCCCGTAGTTCTTCTTCCGATTCGGCAATAGGAGTAAAAGCTACATCTCCATCCTGTCCCACTAAACGCTCGAACCAACCCATTTTTGTCCAGACGAATATTCTTCCCTTCGTTGGATTGTCCGGATTAGTGCCCAGGATTTGGATTTTAGTTCCACTGGACTCTTCCCCTTCCCAATATTCACCATTACCAGCCATTTCATACCTCCTGGAAGACTCATGCATCAATGTGTCAGCTTAATTATACCTTTACTCTTTAACCGGATAAAAGTATAGATTCCGCTAACTTTATTTGCGTTATATTCCGCGGTTTTTATTTTTATTATACCTAATTTTTAGCTTCAAATGAGCACTTTGTTTATTAAGGCGCTTTGTGCTAATCTCAAGGTGGTGCCTGGATTCACAGGAAACTTGGGTAAAGAAACAAATTCTAACCATACCTATTAAAGCTCAACATTTACCTGCATAACTGGGTGAAAGGAGAGATGTGACAGAGAAAGAGAACCCCCAAAAAGAGGTGGAACATAAATGGCGCACTAGAGACGGTTCCACGCCAACTTATAAGGCCTTTCACGAGGTTTACATCACCAAAGACTTAGGAGCGGAAAGAAATAACAAGCTGATAGCTTTCATCGACAACCACGTGGCCGAGTTTAAAGGGAATATTGAAACCAAGCATGGCATACCGATAATGATCTTTGAGAGGAAGCAAGATGCCCAAAAATTTGCCAACGAGATAAGTGCGAGGCTCGATATTCTTAAAGAACACATAACGGTTAAGGCAAGAAAGTTCACGCGCTAACCAACACTCTTAAAAACCCGCGAATACCGGGAACCCTTTGGGCATTATTTTAAGGATTTATCTTCCATTCCTACTAAATCAAGGGTAACTTTCATGATCGAGTCAGGGTTGAGAGATATTGAATTTATGCCTTCCTTCACCAGAAATTCGGCAAACTCAGGATAATCGCTCGGCGCCTGACCGCAAAGTCCAATATGGCGGTGGTTTCTTTTAGCTCCCTTGATAGCCATAGAAATCATCTTCATCACGCCAGGGTCTCGTTCATCAAAATCGTGGGCTACCAGTGCTGAGTCACGGTCAACTCCTAACACCAGTTGGGTCAGGTCATTGGATCCTATGGAAAAACCATCAAACAGCCTGCTGAATTCATCGATCAGGATGACATTATTGGGAATTTCACACATGATATAAACCTGAAGCCCATTTTCTCCCCTTTTCAAGCCGTTCTTGGCCATCTCAGCCAGAACTCTTTCACTCTCATCCAACCGCCGGCAAAAGGGGATCATTATCATGAGGTTGTTCAATCCCATCTCTTCTCGGACCCGGTTCATCGCTTTACACTCCAGCGCAAAGCCCTCCCTGTATCGTTCATTATAGTAACGGGAGGCGCCGCGAAAACCTATCATGGGATTCTCCTCCACCGGTTCGAAGTAGCGTCCCCCGATAAGATGAGCGTATTCATTAGTTTTGAAGTCGCTCATGCGTACGATAACAGGTTTCGGATAGAAAGCCGCCGCGATGGTCCCGACACCATGGGCCAGTTTTTCCACAAAGTAGTCTTGCTTATCTTCATAGCCGAAAGTGGTATCGTCTAATTGTTTTCGTTCTGCCTCGTCCGTTATCTTCTCAGGATGGACAAGAGCCATGGGATGCACCTTGATGTAGCTGTTGACAATAAACTCCATACGTGCCAGGCCTACACCGTCATTGGGGATCTTGGAGAGGGAAAAGGCTTGTTCGGGATTGCCAAGGTTCATCATAATCTTGGTTTTTGGCCGCCGCAGCTCTTTGAGACTGAGCTTTTCAATATGAAACGGGAGAATGCCCTCATAGACTATACCTTGATCGCCCTCGGCACAGCTTACTGTCACTTCCTGTCCCGTATGAATTTTTTCCGTAGCATCGCCAGCACCGACCACCGCCGGAATACCAAGCTCGCGGCTGACAATGGCGGCATGGCAGGTCCTGCCACCCCGGTTGCTTACAATCGCCGCCGCCGTTTTCATTACAGGTTCCCAGTCCGGGTTAGTACTGTCCGATACGAGTATTTCTCCGGGTTTAAACGTAGAAAGCTGGGCCACATCGGTGATTACGTGGCTTTTACCGCTGGCAATCTTTTCACCCACACCCTTACCTATAGCCAGGATCGAGCTTTTCTTATCCAGGTAATATGTCTCCAGGATATCCAGGGCTTTCTGTGACTCAACCGTTTCCGGTCGAGCCTGAACTATGAATAGCTCGCCGGTTATCCCGTCCTTTGCCCACTCGATATCCATTGGTCGGGAGCCTCCGGTTTTGCCTGAATAGTGGTCTTCAATCTTAAGCGCATATCCGGCCAGTGTCAGGATTTCATCATCGGTAATACAGAAACGTCTTTGGTCGGCCTCTGGGACGGCCACGTTTCGCGTTAGAATTTTTGAATCACTTATGCCGTAAATCATTTTAATGGACTTATCGCCAAGGTTTTTTCTGATGATGGCCCTGTAGCCCTCTCTGTAAGTAGGCTTGAAAACATAATACTCATCAGGGCTGACGGCTCCCTGGACAATGTTTTCTCCCAGACCATAAGATGCAGTAATGAAAACCACGTCACTGAAACCTGTCTCGGTATCAATAGTAAACATCACGCCGCTGGTTGCCAGGTCAGAGCGTACCATCTTCATAATACCGATAGAAAGGGCTACCTGGAAATGGTCGAAATTGTTATCGATACGATAAGATATTGCCCGGTTTGTAAAAAGCGACGCAAAGCATTTGCTGCAGGCCTCTCTCAACGCGGGATATCCACTGACGTTTAAGTAAGTTTCCTGCTGGCCGGCAAAGGAGGCCTTTGGGAGGTCTTCCGCCGTGGCTGAGCTGCGCACCGCAACGTCCGTGTCCGGGCCATATTCCTCGCAAAGCCTATCATAGGCAGTCTTTATTTCAGCCCAGAGGGTATCGGGGATGCCGGCACCCAAAATCAAGTCGCGTGCTGCTTTCCCTCGTTTCACGAGGTCAGCTAAGTCCGTCTTATCGAGGTCCACCATGGTAGCCTTGAGTTCGTCCAGAATCCCGGCTGATTCTAATACGTACCAGTATGCCTCGGCGGTTACCGCAAACCCATTCGGAATCTTGACTCCCTGGCTTGCAAGCTCACGGTACATCTCTCCCAGAGAAGCATTCTTACCACCAACAAGGGAAATATCTCCAATCTTGATCTCTTCAAACCAGCGGATGTATTTAGCATCTTGCTGCATATCATTTCCTCGTTCCCGATTGTGTCATTTCCAGCTTACCGCGGTGGTTGCTTTCTGGCCTTGAGCTTTCTCGCCTGGTGAGTCTCGGCTATCGTCCGTTCTCCAGCAGACAAAGCTTTAGATGAAACTAGTTTCTCAAATGAGAGAAGCTGAAGGTGCCCCACTTAAATTTGCCTAATTTTATCACATCGTCTTCAATTTCTCCCCAGGTAAGCAGGCTAATGAGCAGGTCTTCTACTTTCATGGTCGCGACGCCAATGACGCTATCAGCCCCGCCGTAATAGACAAACAGGTCTTCACCGATGATGGCCGCACCGCACGGAAAAACTACATTATTTACCTGCCCATATAATTCATAAGGGGTTTCTGGCTCAAGGATAGGCACTTTACGACGAGCAATGACTTTAGACGGGTCATTTATATCAAGCAAAGCGGCCGCAACATAATATGTCATTGGTTGGGTTTTTCTGGAAACCGCGTGATAAAGCAGGAGCCAGCCGTATTTAGTCTCAATCGGCGGTCCGGAAATACCGAGTTTATCTGTGTCCGGTAGCTCGTCTTTCGGACTCATGAAGATGTGCCCGCCGAGCCATTTATTGCCCTCAAATTTCAAATCCTTCACCAGGTCCAGCCAGATACTCGTGCCCAGACGATGCAGGATGGCATATTTGCCTTTGATTTTCTTGGGGAAAATGGCGGCATCTTTGTCAGATAAATTCGGTGGCGAAATCAGAACGGGCCGTGACCAGTTCCAGCGCCTCGTCAGGAAGTCATCCAGGGAAATCTGGGTCAACGCCACCCGCGGGTCACTTCTACCGTTAAAGGCGGTATATAACATGTAAATCTTATCATTTATTCTGGTCAGTCTTGGATCTTCACAGCCCGAATTGCCGCCCGGTATCAGCTTGGCTTCAAAGTCCTCTCGGGGGGTGTACATTGGCTCGGAGGATTGGTCATCAAGATTATAGCCATCGGCGCTGGAGGCAAACCCGATTACCGAAGTATTATCCTGGGACATTGCCCGATAAGCAAGATGAATTCTGCCGTCTTCGTACAAGGCAGACGGATTAAAAGCCGCTTTTGACTGCCAGGTAAGTTTGGGGTTGGGCTTAATTACCGGGTTACCCGTGAACCGCGTTAGTCTAACTTGCCTGATCTTCGCCTCCATCATTTCATCGATGAGGGCATCAATTTTACACGTAGCAACGGCACAGGTCGTATCTGCCGCTCCATAATAGATATACAGGGTGCCATTTTTCACCATCGCTCCGGTGGGAAATACAATATCAGGCACCTTACCGTGCTTCTCGTATTCTTCCTGCGGCACCAGCAATGGTTTATCGGTGCAGGCAATGATTTTCTGCGGGTCATGCAGGTCAAGTAGAGCCGCTTCAACGCCAAAAACTGCCGGTGGGGAAAAATAATTCCGGATATAAGAATAGATTAGCAGCCAACCATATTTTGTTTTGATTGGAGGCGCGCCAGTCTCAACGTGGTCTTTTGGCGACCGCTGTAAAGAGATGATATTTTCGTTCAGGAGCGAGTACCAGCTCTTCCAATACGCCGGTGACCACATCTGCTCTTCGGTATCAAAGTAAGCAACCGTTATCTTCGAAGGTGGAATGTCTGTATTCGCGGTCAACACCACCGCATATTTGCCCATAATCTTTTCCGGGAAGAGCGACATTGCCTTCGCATTGAAAGGTGTGACCAGGTGCTTTTCATCGATCTTTTTAAAATCACGGGTAATGGCTACGCCGACGCGAATACCCTCGGCACAGAATGGGAAAGTTGCCAGCGCCGTATAGAAGACATAGAATTTACCGTTCATTTTGGTGACACGCGGGTCTTCACAGCCGAATTGTTCCCAGTCGTATTCCGGTTTAATGAACTGACGGCGGTTCCTGAAGTGTATGCCGTCATTACTTAAAGCATAGCCGACTGTAGATAGAGGTAATTCATGACCGTCTACCTTTTGAGGTAGTGAAATCGCTCGATAAACAAAGTGAATCTTACCGCCTTCACGTACCGGACAGCCATTAAATGCTCCTTCCGCCTCCCATGTGTTTTCACTTAAAGATTTCAAAACGGGATTTTCTTCGGAACGTGTTATTTCAGTCATAAAAATCAAGACCTCAAAATTTCAACCTAAATCTATCCAAACTTAAACATTTTGGTACCGCATTTGGGGCAAATACCCTGAACTGCATGCCTTTTGTTTTTCATAACTAGCTTGCGAGGGTTCTTTATCTCCGCCTTTGCGCGACACTTGACGCAGTATCCCTGGATATGTCCCTTTATACTGGTAGTTACCTTTGCCCTCGGTTTCACTGTGGCTTTAACCTGTTTCGGTTCAACTTCGTAGCTTAACTGCGACATGAAATCGCTCATTTTTGCCGTTGCTACACACACTACCTTATCTGCCCCGCCATAATAGACAAATAGCTGTTCGTTCAAGATTACCGCGCCGCACGGATAGATTACCCCTGACTTCAAACCTTCATTCTCATAGCGTGCCGAAGGCTCCAGAATGGGGTGTTTGGTACGCGCCAGAACTCTCGGGGGGTCTTTTATAGCAAGTAGCATCGCGCCCATCTTATAGCGGAACTCATCCTTTTCATCAATAGCGTGGTAGATGAAAAGCCACCCGTCTTTTGTTCTCATCGGTGGCGGTCCGGCGCCGACCTTACGGCTATCCCAGCTAGAGCTTGATTCTCTGATTGATATTTTGAACTGCCCTTCTAACCACTTTGATTTGCCATCGAAATCCAGGTCATCGACGAAATCAATCAAAATGTCGGGGAAAATCCGGTGGAAGATGACATATTTGCCATCTATTTTTTCCGGCAGGATGCAGGCATTTTTATCCACAATATCCGGCCGTGAGATGAGGACTGGCTTTTTCCATTTCCAATTTTTGTTAAGGAAATCATTAATGTGTATTGAACTTAATGCTATCCTGGGGGAACTGTAGCCATCGTACGCTACATAAGTTAAATAAACCCTGTCATCAATTCTGGTCAGCCTGGGGTCTTCACACCCACCGGAAAAACTTCCCCCGGATGTATAATTATCAGATAGCTTGGATTCAAAATGACGTGTTGCACCAACACCTTCAAATGGCTCCCGGGGCACGTACACAGGTTTGTCCAATCGCTCGTCGATGTGAAATCCATCGCGGCTGGATGCATATCCAATGACCGAGGTGTCAGTGTCCCCCAGCGCTCGGTACAGAATGTGGACCTTACCGCTCTCATAGATTGCGGCTGGGTTGAAGACCGCTTTTGATTCCCACCAATGTTTGGGTTCGGGCTCAAGAATGGGATTTCCCTCAAACCTCTTCAGAACCAGTGGAAGTGTCCCTTTACCTTGATTACTCTTTTTCGTTGCCATAACTCCGCCCCTGTTTTTTTATTTTCCAAGACCGGTTTAAGTTTTTCGCTGGTGCAGTTACTGATGGATTTTACACGTTTTATTGCCTGGCTCTCAATATTTATTCCACAGTTGTAAAATCTTACCGTTTGGAACTGGAGTTGCACTTGTTACTGTCAGAACTTCTTGCTTTGTTGGCTCGGCGACATGAGGGATAACGCTCAGACTAGCTCTTGAGGCTTTAGATTGGTAGAACTTTTGTTCCCCGGCAGTGAAAGCGAAGGTAGAACCACTATCGGAACATTGGACCGACTTATCTTCAAAAATCATTGGACGACCTCCTCTCTTCGGAATTTTAGTTGGAGCTCGGGTCATCCAATACTTGAAATAAATCTAAGGGGGATTCTAAGAAGCTGATAACAACCTAAACTGGAACTATACATAAAATATACATTAAAGGATTCCATTTGTCAAATTGCTGTATTCTCCTACGCAATCCAGGTTGATTTTACAGTTGAATAGATAGGCCACTTAGACTGAGAGAACTTGATGGTATTAAGACTTAGACTTTCACGTCTAGATTTGAGGAAGTTGCTTGGTAGTTGGGATTGGTAGGCCGTACAGGATTCGAACCTGTGACCAATGGATTAAAAGTCCACTGCTCTACCAACTGAGCTAACGGCCCGTGCTGAAGGGATTCCAGCTTTTAATTCTAGCAAATCAGCCTCCCCTCCCGCAAGTGTGGCCGGCGCTTTTGTGCCTCCCCGCCCTTTGCGTTATAATAGCAGGCATGACGGCGGATAGCGATTCACTATACATGCGGCAAGCTTTGGCCCTCGCCCGCCGGGGAAGGGGCAAGACCTCCCCGAACCCCATGGTTGGCGCTGTAATCGTTAAGGGCGGGCGCGTTATCGCCAGGGGATATCATCACGCTTTCGGTAAAGACCACGCCGAAGTGGATGCTTTAAAACACGCTGTGGAGGACGTGGCCGGGGCGACACTCTTCGTTACCCTGGAGCCATGCCGGCACTACGGCAAGACGCCCCCCTGCACGGATGCCATCATCAAGAGTAAAATCGGCCGGGTGGTTATCGGCATGCTGGACCCCGACCCCCGCATGATGGGGGAAAGCGTTAAACTGTTACAGGAAAACGGGATAAAGACCACCGTGGGCGTGCTGGAGGCCGAATGCCTTACCCTGAACGAAAAATACATCACCCACCGCACCACCGGCCGGCCTTACGTGACGCTCAAGTGGACGCAGACGCTGGACGGCAAAATCGCCGCCGCGCGGGGCAGCTCCAGCCGCTTTACCTCCCCGCCCTCCTTGAAGCTGGCGCACCGCCTCCGCGCCGGGCACGACGCTATCCTGGTGGGCGTTGGCACGGTGATTAAGGACAACCCGGAACTGACCACCCGCCTGGTTAAGGGCAGGAACCCCCGGCGCATTATTCTCGATTCTCATCTGCGCATTCCCCTCGAGGCTAAAGTGCTGTCCAATCAGGATAAAGCTAAAACTTTAGTGGCGACGACGACTTCCGCCCCGCAGCAAAAACTCGCCGCTTTGGAAGCGATGGGCGTTGAAGTGCTGATCGTCCCGCCGGACACCGATGGTAGAGTGGACCTACCAAAGCTGTTGAAAACCCTTGGCAGCCGCGATATTTCCTCGTTATTGGTGGAGGGTGGCGCCGCAGTGATTACCTCTTTCCTGCGCCTGGGCCTGCCGGACAAGCTGGTGGTTATTATCGCCCCTAAAATTCTTGGCGCCGGCACGGACGCTGTCCGCAACCTCAATATCACAGACTTAGCGCGGGCTTACAAACTGACCTTTGATAAAGTGTATAGGAGCGGAACGGACATGGTGGTGGAGGGCAGGCTGGAAAGCGGGACCCCGCGTGACTGATAATCTGGACTATACCTGGATAAAAAAGCGGCGCGAGCTGTTAGCTTACCTTGAGACCCTCGATGAGCAGAAGGTCAGCGTCATCGCTCTGGATATCGAAGCGGAACTGAACCTCCACGCTTACGGCGAGACGCTGTGCCTGGTACAGATTTTCGATGGCGCCAAGCTGGTGTTAATCGACCCCCTGGAAATAGATAAACATACTTTGAAGCTTTTCTTTGAGAGCCGTAACATCCTGAAAATAGTTTATGATGCTTCGAGCGACTCCTCCCTCATGAAAAACTCCTATAACATCGAAATGAAATCGTTGCTGGACTTGAGGCCGGCGGTGGAGCTGCTCGACTATGAAAAAAAGGACCTGCATTCGGTCATCGCCGCGGAGCTCGGCGTCAATCTGAATCACAAGGAAAAGTATCAGCGCTATAACTGGACCCGCCGCCCCTTCGATAAAGAGGCCATCGCCTACGCCCTCAACGACGTGATTTACCTGTTCAAACTCAAAGACGCCCTCTTTAGCAAGCTGTTCGCCCGGAATTTGCTGGACGTGTTTATCCTGAAAAATTTGCAGGTGCAGAACAAGGATTACACGAGGAACCCGGCGGACAGATACCTCCGGATGAAGGGCTATCACGCCCTTACCGCTGGTGAAAAAAGCGTCTTTAGAAAACTCTTCGATGTCCGGGAAAAGTACGCCAAAATGGCCAACATGCCCTCTTACAATGTCATCAGAAGAGAAGACCTGCTGGAAATAGCCCGGGGCTTAAAACAGATTGACGAAATCCGGTTTTCCACACGCCTTAACCCCGACTTTATCCAGAGGATGGTAATAGAATTGAAAAGTGTGGGTAAAACGGGGAAATAAAGAGGCGGACGTGGAGAGAATCTAAGTGAAGGTAATATAGGATTATTTATTAGGTGTTGACCTGCGATGACCTGATACTGGGATTGTTTTGTAAGTCTTACCCGGTTTTGTTTTTTTATATGGTTTCACAGGAACGATTTTTTTACCTGCTGCTGTCTTAGCCATCTTTAATCCTCCATAATAATTTTAAAATAGTGGATTCAATCTGATAACCTTATAATTAGATTTCTTTTTTCTCGTCTTTTTTTGTAGCTTAGTCAAAGGTGCTTTTTTTGAACTCTTAATTTCTACATGAGTTGTCCGCTTAACTCTACCCGTAAACCAATCCCTTTTTCTTTCAATAAAATCTTTTCCACGAGGTGACCTCTCAATTTCAACACCACGTAAAAATGCACTCATCCGATAAGAATCTTCAGCTGCCTTACCACGTCGCTTGTTCTCTTTGAGAACATCTCTTTTTATCTGCTTTTTTGGAATTTTTCTGCCTAATAAGTCTGTACGAATTATATTACCAAAAAGATCTCTTGCCATATAACCTATTTTTCGACCATCTCTTTAACTTTTTTTAGATTCTTATCCTCGGTCTGAACTATTTTAATACCAAACATACGTTCAAAAATCAAAGATGTGAATTCTTCCCATTTTTTTCTTTCCCCAGAATAAACAAGCAAAGCTGGATTCTCTGGATCACCAATTACTATATCTTTTAGTAGATTTTGGCATTTTTCCATATCTTCTTGAGAGAACCGACTTGACATTGCTTTGACAAGGTCACTAAAAGGTACTCGTTCAGGAGATATATCTTTTTTTGTTGTGGCTACTAATACCATCCTTGCAAATGTAGAAGGTCCTAATCCTTGTTTAGCTGCGATATCACGTAATTGAGTTAATTCCTCACCAGTTAAACGTACTGCTAAAAAAGAAGAGCGCTTTTGTTTGGACTTCGGTTTGTTTATAGTCCCCTTATGCCCATCCGCCAAGGGCCCGCGGGCTTCCCAGTATTCCTTTTCCTCTTCCAGCGTCTTAAATTCCGGTATACCGGTATCTCTTAAATCTTTCATAACATCCATTCCTTTCCATATCCATCCCGCCTACCCTACTTAATAAATACTCCTATTTTCCAAATCGCTTTTTATATCTTTTCTTATATTTCTCACTCATCTCAAATGCTGTTTTTGGCCTGAATATACTTCCTCCAATTCGCTGGATAATTACGTTGATGTATCTGCCATTATCAGCTTGACCACTCAGAATATATCTTTGCCCGCGTTCCTTTTTACTTAAGTGAAGACCGAAGCAAACGTCCTCAATTTCTTGAGGGGTTACATTATGCAAGGCAATATGATTAATATCTTTATCTTCCCACTGTAACTCTCCAATAAACACCCCAACCTCCTATATAATAAATGTATCACATTGTGACACATTTGTCAAGTCCTTTGCTTCTCCCTGGCCCACCTCCCTCCCCTCCGTTTTAAAAAACTCCCTTTCTCGTCTCCCACTTTGCAAAAGGGGGATTAAGGGGGATTTTAGTTCCTTTTCCTCCCCTTCTCTGCCAGCGGAGAGGGGTTCACCCAGAAGGGGAACGAGGAGAAAGGTCAAAAAACGACAATTTCCCCTTCCCCCAACAGAACTAATGTGCTATTATCCCCGTATAAGTTAGGTGAGGTGGAGGACGTAAATGACAACTAAACGTAAAAGAGGCGCCCCTTTAGGCAATCAAAACGCCATCAAGCATGGCTATTATTCCCGCACCTTTAATGCTAAAGACCGGTTTGACCTTGATTTCGCGGCCGGTATGGAAGGCATCAGTGAAGAGATTGCGCTCTTACGCTTTGAAATCAAGAAGGCGATCTCCGGCGGTAATATTGATAATCTGGTGCCGTTGGTCAAAGCCTCCGTTGCTCTGGAAAAACTCATACGCACCCACCACCGGATTTTTATGGAAAAACGGAATAGCCTTGATATTGCCTTGGAAAACGTCATTAGAAATGTGTTGGTCCCCCTCGGGACTGGCATCGTGGACTCGGTAATAGCCTCAAGATTATCCGGGCAAAGTCAACCTGACATAAATTAAAGAACAAATCAAAAAACAAATAATCCGGTAAATAAAGCCGATATTACATAAAACAAAAGACAATTATTTGTAGCTGATTACGCCTGATTGATTTGAAATCGGAAAAATCAAATAACTATCTTCTCCCTTTTCTAAAGGGAGATAAGAGAGGGTTTTTCTCCCCGCTCATGGTGAGCCTGTCGAACCATCCCCCATCATCTCCAGCAGTTCCGCCTCCACGAAGATGCTCCCCGCCGCGCAGATGAGGTCGTTGGGCCCCGCCTCCCCCAGCGCCAGCTTCACCGCGTCCTTAACGCTTTCCGCCGTCCGCGGCGTCACGCCGTGCTTCTGGAACTCCGCCGTTAAAGCCTCCGCCTTCACCGCCCTGGGGTGGTGCGAAGCCACCAGCACGATGTCCCCGGTTATCTTCACCGCTTCCCTTACCATCCCCGGGATGTCCTTGTCCGCCCCGAAGCCCAGTATCAGCTTCGCTTTATCGTACTTGAAGTACTCCCTTAAAGCCTCCCCCAGCCGCTGCACGGAGTAAGCGTTATGCGCCCCGTCCGCGATGACCCAAGGCTTTTGCCTCAAGACCTGTAAGCGCCCCGGCCAGTGCACATTCTTAAGTCCCTCGATGATGTTCTGCGGCGTTATCTTGGCGCCTCTTTCCGTCAGCACCTCCACCGCGGCGACGGCGTTGGCCGCGTTCTCTATCTGGTGCCCGCCCAACAGGGGAAGCCACACCTCGTAGTTGCCCTTCAGCCCCTTCACCCTAAAGCGCTGCCCCTCCGTGGTAAAATCGAGCCTCTCCCAGTTGATATCCTTGCCCACCCTGATGAGACGGGCGGCGCCCTTTTTCACGCTCTCGCTCTCGATGGTCTCCATCGCCTCGGGGAACTGCGGCGCGCTGACGACAACCGCCCCCGGCTTGATGATGCCGCACTTCTCCCAGGCGATTTGCCCCAGCGTGTCCCCCAGCACGTCCATATGGTCGTAGCTGATGGACGTTATCACGCAAACCTCCGGCTTGACCACGTTGGTCGCGTCCAGCCGTCCGCCCAGCCCCACCTCCATCACCTGCCAGTCCGCCTTTACCCGTTGGAAGTGGAGGAACGCCATGGCCGTGAATATCTCGAAGGTCGTTAATTGCCCGAGGTCGCCTAAAGCGTTCTCCGCCTCGACGTGGGGCTGGACGATCTCGGTCACCTTCGCCCAGTCCGCCCGGGCAATGGGCTTTCCGTCTACCTGTATCCGCTCCGTGTAGTCCAGGAGGTGGGGGGAAGTATAAAGTCCCGTTTTATAGCCGGCGCTTTTCAGAATCGAGGCGATCATGGCGGAGGTGCTGCCCTTCCCCTTCGTCCCCGCCACGTGTACCGATTTGGCAAACAAATGCGGATTATCCAGCCTGGCCAACAGCCGCTCGATACGCTTGATGTCCCAGACAATCCCCGAGCGCGGTAGCCGCTCATAGTCCGCGAACTTCAGTACGTAATCCAGCGCTTCCTGATAATTCATATCTGTCTCTTGAAATTATGATATCCCATCCGGCACCCAACGTAAAGGAAAATCTTTATTAAAGAAATGTTATTTTTTGAAGTGAAAACCTATTGACAAACACTATGGCTAGTGGTAAATTATAAGCCTTGACACTACCCTTTGTGGAGATTATGTGAATTGCCCCTACTGTGGCTATATCGATTCCAAGGTCATTGATTCCCGTGACATTAACGATGGCATCCGCCGGCGGCGCCAGTGTTTGCAGTGCGATTTGCGCTTCACCACTTACGAGCGGCTGGAGCGCGCCAGCCTCTTGGTCATTAAAAAGGACGGCCGCCGCGAGGAGTTCAACCGCGCCAAGCTTTTAACTGGCATCCGTAAAGCCTGCGACAAGCGGCCGCTGGCCGGCGGCAGCGTCGATAAGCTCGTGGATGAAATCGAGGGAGAGCTTTACCAGACGGGCAAGACGGAGGTTGCCAGCAGCGCCATCGGCGACCTGGTCATGGCCAAGCTCAAAAAGACCGACCATATCGCCTACATCCGCTTCGCCAGCGTTTACCGCGAGTTCGAGGATATCACCGCGCTCAAGGAAGCGGTGGACAGCCTGGCCGGCCACGCCATCATTCCCCCCGCCGACCAGATTCCCCTCTTCCCGATAGATGAGCTGCCGGTACAGATTAAAGCCCCGCGGAGGCCGCGCCGGTGAATGTCAACAACCACGCAGGCCGGAAAAACGCTGCGCCGGTCAACCGAAGCCTGGTGGCGCGCATCGTTTTCTCCAACGCCGAGGCCATGGGCATCCGCGACCGCCGTCTTGTGGAAAAGCTGATTTCCCAGGTCATCGAGCGGCTGGAAAAAGCCCAGGCGCAGGCGCTGCCCACCCTGCCCGGCATGGAAGAGCTGGTGGACCGCAAGTCCCGCCAGTCCCCCCGCGGGCGGATGCCCACGGAAGCGGAAATCGAAGCCATGGTCATGGAAGTCCTTAATGCCCAGAAACCCGTAATACAAGAGGAGGACACAACCAAGATGGAAACCGAAACTGAAGTCAGAGTTACAACCGAGTCAACGTCCGCCGGCGGCCTGACCGATACGGCTTTACAGGTGCTGGAAAAGCGCTATTTATTGAAGGACGATAAAGGCAAGGTGACCGAAACTCCGGAGCAAATGTTCCGCCGGGTGGCGGCGGCTATCGCCGCGGCGGAAACAATTCATAATCCCAAAGCGAATACCAAGGCTGTTGAAGATGAATTCTTCAAGATCATGTTTAACCTGGAGTTTCTGCCCAACTCGCCTACCCTGATGAACGCGGGGAAAAAACTGGGGCAGCTTTCCGCCTGTTTCGTCCTGCCCGTGGACGACTCCATGGAATCGATCTTCGACGCGGTGAAGTACACCGCCCTCATCCATAAAAGCGGCGGCGGCACCGGTTTTTCTTTCTCCCGCCTCCGCCCGGAAAACGACGTGGTCGGCTCCACCGGCGGCGTGGCCAGCGGCCCGGTCTCTTTTATGCGCGCCTTCGATACCGTTACCGATGTCACCAAGCAGGGGGGCACGCGGCGGGGCGCCAACATGGGCATCTTGGATATCAACCACCCGGATATTTTAAAGTTCATCACTGCCAAGGAAAAAATGACCGCCCTCACTAATTTTAATATCTCTGTGGCGCTCACAGCGGAGTTCATGGAGGCGGTCAAAGCGGGGGCGGACTATGACCTGGTTAACCCCCATACCAAGAAGGTCGTCGGTCAGCTCAATGCCAAGGAGGTCTTCGAAAAAATCGTGGACATGGCCTGGCGCACCGGCGACCCCGGCATCGTCTTTATCGACCGCATTAACGAGGCCAATCCCACCCCCCACCTCGGCAGAATAGAGAGCACCAACCCCTGCGGCGAGCAGCCCCTCCTCCCCTACGAGTCCTGCAACCTGGCCTCTATCAACCTCTCCCGCATGATGAAAAAGAAGGGCGCCGCCTACGAAATCGACTACACCAAGCTCGGCCGCACGGTCAAGACCGCCGTGCGCTTCCTGGATAACGTCATCGATGTCAACAAGTTCCCGCTGCCGCAAATCGAGGAAATGACGAAGAAGACGCGTAAAATCGGGCTGGGCATCATGGGTTTTGCGGACATGCTGGTGATGCTCGGCGTGCCGTATAACTCCAGCGAAGCGCTGGACGCGGCCGGCAAACTGATGCATTTCATCGGTGAGGAGTCCCTTAAAGCCTCGGTGGAGCTGGGGAAAGAGCGGGGCGTTTTCCCCGCTTTCAAGGGCAGCATTTATGACGTCCCGGACGGCCCGCAGGTGCGCAACGCCACCCGCACCACCATTGCCCCCACCGGCACTTTGAGCATGATTGCTGGCTGCTCCAGCGGCATTGAGCCGCTCTTCGCTTTAAGCTATACCAAGACCGTCCTCGACGGCACCCCCTTCGTCGAGGTGAACCCCTACTTTGAAGAGGCCGCAAAAAAGGGCGGTTTTTACTCGGCGGACTTGATGAAAAAACTGGCGGAAGGCTCTCACTTAAGCGATATCAAGGGCGTACCGGATAAAGTAAAGAAAGTCTTTGTCACCGCCCACGAAATCACCCCGGAGTGGCACGTTAAAATGCAGGCGGCTTTCCAGAAGTCCACGGATAACGCCGTCTCCAAGACCATCAATTTCCCGCACGAAGCCACCCGCGAGGACGTCTCTCATGCTTACATGCTGGCCTACGAGGAGGGTCTCAAAGGCATTACCATCTACCGCGACCGCTCCCGCGATACCCAGGTGCTGACCACCGGGAAAAAGGAGGCGGTAGTGGAGGAAGCTGCCACCCGTACCCCCCGCAAACGCCCCACCGAGACGAAAGGGACAATTACCAAGGTCAATACCGGCTGCGGTTCGCTGTATATTACTGTCGCCTACGACGACAAGGGTATTTTCGAAGTTTTCTCTACGCTCGGTAAGTCCGGCGCCTGCGCCGTCGCCCAGCTGGAAGCCATCTGCCGCCTGATTACCCTGGCTTTACGCTCCGGAGTGGACGTGGCGCAGGTGGTCAAACAGCTACGCGGCATCCGCTGCCCGTCCATCTCCTGGGAGGGGGGCAAGTCTATTCTTTCTTGCGCGGACGCCATTGCCAGCGTGCTGGAAAAGCACATTAACGGCGAGGACAAGCCCAAGCTGGAGGACTACGGCCTGGCCAAGAACATGGCCGGCCAGTGCCCGGAATGCTCCAATATGTTGGTCTACCAGGAGGGCTGCTACCACTGCCCGGCGTGCGGATATACGAAGTGCTAGTGGAGGGAGGTGAATGATGTCAGACAGGACAAAAATTTTGGGTGCAAATTTTCTTTTCGTTTGGATTATTGGTGCTTTAGCTCTGGGGAATCAGTATCGATTCATGCCTTTCTATGTAGTTGCTGTAATTTTGTCTGAAATCGCCTTTGTATTTTCATTTTGTTTTGATCCTAGATTCAGGATCGAAAATAGGTATTAGTGTCTCACAATAGAAATACATTGGTAAAGGGCTTAACGAACTTCAGATAGTCTTTCTGTCCTTTTCTACTAATGGGAGAATGGGGGAATAGCAAAATCCCTCTCTAACTCTCCCTTTACAAAAGGGAGAGGATAATTGTTTATTCACGCTAATTCGCGTTTTCGTACTTCATCTTCCCTCCTTCATAAGGAGGGATAAGAGGGAGATTTTCTAACTATCCCGATGTAAATCGGGATCCAGTTAATTTTACGTTACATTGTTTTTACGTTATCCACACTCCACTCCGAGATTCTTCGCACTTTACCCTGAGCGAAGCGTGAGAGCTCAGAATGACAATGGGCACTTTCTTCATATCATTCCCGCGCAGGCGGGAATCCATTATTAGGCCCTAAATCATGCCGGATTTATCTGTGGATTCTGGCCTGCGCCAGAATGACAATAAGACTTGCCTTTTTGACACCCCTTCTCTCTTAAGCTATCATTATCCCAACGCGCTTTTTCACTGGTGGTTTCCTTTTAGTTTCAGCACTGATTTATTCTATAAGTTTAAGAGCAGTCAAGAAATATCACCACGAGGATAAAACAATGGCTGGCAAAGGCAAAAGAAAACTCAAAGTTGTTGAGGTTAGCGGCACCAATTACGAAATGGGGTTCCAGTACGGCGCCGCCTGCCTGGAAATAGCCAAAATGCTGGACATGACCTGCCAGTTTTTCGGCGGGCGGGATAAAGTTAATAGCCTTATGGAGCGTTTTCTGCCCCTGTATCTTCCCCCAACCGAAAAATATGCCCCGGAAATCGTCGCGGAAATGCAAGGCATGGCTGCCGGCGCTAAAGTGGATTTCCGGGACATTCTTTTTCTCAACATCACCTATGAAATCTCCGTCCCGGCCGTCATGGGGGGATGCACTTCATTCGCGGCCAGCGGTGAAGCCACCGCCGGCGGTCAGGTCATCGCCGGGCAGAACTTCGACTTTATTTCTCCCTGGGAAGAATACCTTATCCTTTTGAAGATGAAGCCGGTGAACGCCCCAAAGTTTCTGGCCGTCACCGCCGCGGGCTGCCTGGGGCTTTTCGGCTTGAACTCCGCCGGCTTTTCGCTGAACCTCAACCTGCTTAAAAATAAGGAATCTTTAACGCCTGCCGTCGGCGTCCCCACCCACGTCATCTTAAGGAAAGTCTTTTCCTGTGAGAGCCTTTCTGAAGCCATTATGACCATTGCCGCCGTCGAAGGCCGGGCCGCCAAAAACTACCTGCTGGTCAGCGCTCAGGGGGACATCATCGGTGTGGAAACGACGACGCACGACCTGGACGTCCAGTTCCCCGAAAGAGGGATTTATACCCACGCCAACTATTTTAAAGCCGAAAGGTTTAAAGCCGCCGACCTCGCCCCCTTGTTTTTGCCCGATTCTTATATCCGCGCCGGCCGGTTGTTACAGCTAATGGAACACCACCACCGCCGCCTTGCCGCGGACGTTATGCAGCAGATATTGCCGGACCATAATAATTACCCGGGTTCAATCTGCCGCCACCCGAATCCGAAGGCTCCTCTGCCGCTCGGCAGGATAATGAAAACGCTGGCCAGCATTATCAGCTGCCCGGCAGAACAAAAAGCCTTTATCGCGCTCGGCAACCCCTGTGAAAATGAATACCTTGAATATAAGTTGTAGTTATTCAGGAGGATGAAGCTATGGCAAAACCCTTAAAAGTGGGCCTGGTAGGGACGGGCAGCATTTCCTGGTATCATTTGCCCGCCTATCTGCAATACCCGGATACTATAAAGCTCACCGCCGTGTGTGATATCCGCCGCGAGGCGATGGAAAAGTTCGCGCAGAAAGCCGGCGTTAAAGAACGCTATGCCGACTTTTCGGAAATGCTTAAAAAGGCCGATATCGACGCGGTGGACATCTGCACGATTCATGACCAGCACGAGCCGCAGGTACTGGCCGCCGCCGCGGCGGGCAAGCAGGTCTTCCTGGAAAAGCCGATGGCCATTAACGTCCAGCAATGCAAAAATATGGTCCAGGCGGCCAAAAAGGCCGGCGTCACCTTCATGGTCGGCCATGACCTCCGTTACGCCCCGCACACCCGGGCCATCAAGCACATTATTGAAAGCGGCGAGCTGGGGACCGTGCGCGTTACCAACTGCTTGCTAATCTCCAACTTTCCCCCGGGCCCCCCTGGAGGCTATCTGCTGGGCGCCTGGCTGGGCGACCCCAAGCGGGCGGGGGGCGGCATGATGATATCCGGCGTGATTCACCAGATCGACCTGATGCGGTATTTCGTCGGCGATATCAAGGCGGTCAGCAGCGTCAGCCGGTCGGTACACCTTCCTTCCGGCGCCGAAGAATACGCCTGCGCCACCCTGGAATTTGAAAACGGCGCCATCGGCGAGGTGCTGGTTATCGGCTCCTCGGTGCATTCAAATGTTGGGTGCCAGTACACTCTCATCGGCGACGAAGGCACGATATATTCCACCCAGGCGGAGGACCGCACGTACCAGTTCGGCCATGGGGTTATCGCCTCTAATAAGAGGGGAAATATAGGGGACACTTACAATGAATTCGCTCCCATCGAGCCGTTCCGGGATAACATGGCTGGTGATGACTACTTTGTCAATGAAATCCTCCATTTTGCCGCCTGCTGTAAAGAGGGTAAAGAGCCCCTGACCAGCGGGCGGGACAACCTGGGGACGATTAAAACGATTTTCGGGATCTACGAATCGGCGAAGACGGGGAAAAAGGTAGAGCTGGCAGCGCTGTAACCGCCGGAAAGTGAAAACCGATTGGCATGCCAAATGCGCCTGAATTATCCGGTTGTGCCCTTTTTTGACGCGCCTGTTGCCTGATGTTATCATTTCCTGGGAGTCAATGATGCAAAGATTACGCGTCCGTTTCAGCCGCGCTGAAGAAACTAAATATATTTCCCACCTGGACCTGATCCGTCTGTGGCAGCGGGCGCTTAACCGCGCCGGCATCCCCCTGGCTTACTCCAAGGGCTTTAACCCCCACCCCCAGATCTCGATGGCGCTGGCTTTGGCCATGGGCGTCACCAGCGAGGCGGAGCTGATGGACATCATGCTGGATAAGTTCGTTTCCCCCCACACCTTTACCGCCGCCCTCGGCGCGCAGCTGCCGCGCGGCATCGCCATCGACGGGGTCTATAACACCCCCCTCACGATGCCTTCATTGCAGTCCCAGGTGCGGTGGGCGGAGTACCGGGTTGAGATAGAAACGGAAAAAGACAAGACCACGGTGGAAACAGGGCTGAACGCGCTGCTGGAGAAGGAAACCTTACCCTGGCAGCATCAGCGGGATACCGGCCCGCATAAATACGACCTCCGGGCCCTGGTGGAAGACCTCTGGCTAATCGATTGCGCCAGCGGCCGCTGCACTATCGGCATGAGGCTGCGCTGTGACAGCGGTGGGGCAGGCCGGCCGGAGCAGGTGGCCGCCGCTCTTGGTTTTGAAAAATATCCCCTGTCCATCCATCGCAGCAAACTCATCCTCCAGACCAGCTAGCCTTTGATTCTAACGTTTTGTTGTTGAAATCGCTTAGAGGAGGAAAAGCTTGGACAGTGTTACACTTGGTCTGATTTGTGGAGCGGCCTTCGGGATTATCGACGTTGGTATTATGCTTCCCATGAAAATGGGAGATAGGCGTCAGAAGACCGAGGCCTTAGCCGGGGCGTTTATCGAACGTTTCATGCTAGGTTTTATCATTCCGAATACCAGCCTCGGGCTACATCCTGTAGCCATTGGCGCTTTGTTTGGCCTGGGACTAAGCGTACCGACTGCGCTAATAACGCGAGCCTACGCCCCGATAATAGGCATGGGTGTTGTCGGCGGTATTATCATCGGCGTGATTACTAACGCGGTTTTATAACGGTGCAAAGAGCGCACCGGGAGGCCAATTGACCAGGGTTCAGGATTCAGCGGAACAAAAAGTCCTGGCGTTTATCCGGGCAAAAAATCTGATTGCCCGGGGGGAAAAGGTGTTGGTCGCCGTTTCCGGCGGGCCGGACTCCGTTTGCCTTTTATATATCCTCGATACTTTACGTAAAGAGCTGGGCATCAAGCTGCATATCGCCCACCTCGACCATCAACTGCGCGGAGCGGCGTCCGCTGCTGATGCCAGGTATGTTGCCGGTCTGGCCCGGCGCTTAAAAATCCCCGCCACCATAGATTCAAAAGATGTCCCCGCTTACCGCGCGCAGCACCGCCTTACTTTAGAAGAAGCGGCCCGCGAGGTCCGGTATGGCTTCCTGGCGGAGGTGGCGGCGCAGACCGGGGCGGATAAAGTGGCGGTGGGCCATACCGCCGACGATCATGCCGAGACTGTTTTGATGCACATACTTCGCGGTTCCGGCACCAAGGGCTTGAGAGGGCTGCTGCCCGTTAGCGAGCGGCAATTTTCCGGTAAAAGTGTCACTATCATCCGGCCGCTGCTCGAAATTAGCCGGGAGGACACCGTAGCTTATTGCCGGCGGCACCGTTTGCAGCCCCGCACGGACGCCTCCAATTTATCGTTAGAGCCGCGGCGCAACCGCGTCCGCCGCAAGCTGCTGCCGGAGCTGCAAAAATACAATCCGAAGATCAAGGAAGCCCTGGCACGCCTGGCCCGAACTTCCGCCGATGATATGGACTTTATCGAAACCGAAGCCAGCCGGATTCAGGACAAGGTCACTAAAAGTGGGCCCAACCATGTTATTCTTGATAAAAAAAGCTTTTTGGCCCTGCACCCCGCCCTGCAGCGCCAGCTGCTGCGTTCTTCCATCGAATCCTTGCTGGGCAGCCTTAAGGACATCGAGGCCGACCATATAGAAAATATTGTTGCCGCACTGGATAAGCCGGCCGGCAGGGTCATCGGGCTGCCATTCGGATTAAGTTTTACTATCGAATATGATAGGTACGTTCTCGCGTCCGGCGCGGCGGCGCTTTGCCCCCTGCCGCCCCTGGAGAATGAAGTAACGCTTAAAGTGCCCGGCGAGACCGTTTTTTCCGGTTGGCGGGTGACGGCGACTATTACATCTGCAAATGAAGCCGGTGACATTAACGAGGATAACGGCGGTTTTTCCGCCTGGTTTGACTTCGCCCATGTTGGGAAACAACTGACCGTGCGGCGCCGCCTGCCCGGCGACCGTTTTCAGCCGCTGGGTCTGGCGCGGCCGAAGAAACTCAATGTCTTTATGATTGACGCCCGTATTCCCCGGGCGTGGCGCCGTTTTGTGCCCATCGTTTGTAGCGACGGTGATATCTTCTGGGTGGTGGGCTACCGCATCAGCGAGCTGGCTAGGGTCAGGCCAGCCACGGCAAAAGTCCTGCGCCTTGAGTTCCAGCGCGTTTAAGCCGTCCCAGTATCCAGGCTAAATCGCTTTTATTGCGCGGGCGTATCTATCGCCGGGGGTGCGGCAGGCGGTTCCGTTACCATTGGCGCAAGCTCTGCGTCGTCTTTGCGCCACCGCAGGTAAATCACCACTAGCATCACCAGCGCGGTTACTCCGGCCAGTGTTATTTCCACCCGGTTTTCGTTAAATGTGTTGGGATATTTGGCGTAGAGTACCCTGAAATACAACATGGCCGCATGCAGCACGGTGGCGCCCAGATAGGACTGCCACCCCTTGCCTTTAGCCAGGCCGTAGCCGACGAGGGCGGAGATGCCGGCCTGAGCGGCCACCGACCAGAATGTATCCCAGAACGGGAGCAGTGCCTGCCAGGCATTACGGTGGAACTCGCTCCACGTCCAGTGGGCGATAAAGGCCTGGTTGTGGGCGAAGACCGCCCCGAAGATGCCGAATCCGGCTCCGGCCATCGCGCCGATGATCAGGCCGGTCTTGGGCGTGATTTTCCTGCCGCTCATCATCCACCAGAACACGATAGGCACCATCTTGGCGCCTTCCTGTACCAGAGCGATGATCAGGGCTACCGGTATATTTACCAGCAGCAGCTGGTTGTTGAGCGTATTCGAATCCCAGAAATGCGTCATCAACTTCACATAATAATAATGCAGCGGTGTCTGGACAAAAGCGCCCGCCAGTACCGTGAGAAAAGCCCCGACGATGCCCACCACCCACAGCCACGGTTTTTTCGTCAGCGGCGGCCAGATGGTCAACAACCAGACCGCCCCGAAGACGAGGGCCAGCCCGATGCTGACCGGTATCATTTTACCTTCCAGACCAGGATAATTGAACCAGGATTTTAAATAGGTGGTCATCGATTGCCAGAGCATATTATCCCTCCGCTTTTAGAATACCCGTTGCAGTCGTGGATTAGCCGTGATACCCGGCAGGCGCCCCCGTTTGGCGATGGGCTGGCCATCCACCTCATGCAGGTCGGCGGTAAAATCGATGGGCCTGGCGCCGCTGATATAGCTGCCCACCCCGAACCCGTCCACCGGCGCACCGCGTTCCCGGAAATATCTTATGCGGTCGGGGTCGAAGCCCCCGCTCGCGAAAATACGGACATGCGCGAACCCGGCCAGGTCGAGCCGGGCGCGTACCTCTTTAACGAGCTCCGGCGTCACCCCGCCCCGCTCGCCCGGCGTGTCCAGGCGTACGCTCTGGAGTTTCTTGCCCAGCGCAGCGGCTACGCGCAGGCTTTCCTCCGCCTCGTCTTTAAAAGTATCCACCAGGGAGACGCGGGGCACGCCCGGCGGCATGTGTTTATCGAAAAGCAGGGTGGCTTTAACCGTATCTCCCACGATGAGAATCAAGGCATGGGGCATCGTGCCGGACGGCTCCACGCCGGCCAGCCGGGCACCATCGAGGCTGGAGCAGCCGCTGCATCCCCCCACCACCGCGGCGTAGTCCATCACCGCGGCCACGGAGGGGTGAACGTGCCTCGCCCCGAAGCTGACAACCGGAATAGCGCCGGCGGCATTGACGCATTCCCGGGCGGCCGTCGCCCAGCCGGTGCCGTGCGCCAGCGTGCCGATCATCGCGGTTTCGTAAAGGCCGTAGCTCTGGTAGGGGGCGGTAATCCGCAGGACGACCTCTTTGGGGGAGATGGCGTCGCCTACTTTTAAGGCCCAGACCTCGCGGTTGTTTGCCGGCAGCGCCTCCGCCAGCAGCGCTTTGACCTCCTCGATGCCGCAAAGGATGCCCGCCTGCCGCCCGAAGATTTCCATCGTCGCCACCGGGTTGAGTTTTTCTTTTTTCAGGATTTCCAGCGTGCGGTGGAAGTACACGTCGGCGGTGGCCCCGGAAAGCACCTCCGGGGAGGGTTTGAATTTAGGTTCCGGCGGCGCTTTAGCGGAAGGGTAAACGAGCCTGGCACCGAGCACTTTTTCCATGTGCTCTAACGCAAAATAGTGGGCTTTTTCATCGAAAGACGCCACGCAGTCCACCGGCACCTCGACCGGATAATCTCTATTCCGGGCGTTGGCGACGGTATGGCAGACGCAGATATCGGTGCAAACACCGCAGACGATGATTTTTTCCGGCTTGAGCTTTTTCAGCTTCTGTTCCAGGTCCGTGCCGTAAAAGGCGCTGTAGCGTTTTTTCCTGATGATTTCGCCGGGGAACTTGGCCAGCTCCGGGATAACTTCCGTCTCCGGCGTCCCGGCGATGCAGTGCGGCGCGAACATCTTGAACTCGAGGTCGTCTTTATCATGGGAATCACAGATATAAAAAACCTTTGAGCCGGCGGCCAGCTCCTTTTCCAGGAGTTTTTGAATACCGGGAATAATCCGGCGGGCGGCTGCCCCGCAGTAGAGAGGACACGATTCCTCCATGAATCCCCGGAGCATATCGATGACTAAAACCGCGTTAGCCACAGGCTGTCCCCTTTCTCAACCTCTCCGCCCAAACACCAAACACCAAACACCAAGATTCAAAGGACAAACATTTGGTTATTGTATCTTGGTTTTTGAGTTTTCCTTCCAGGCGACCTTGTCCTGCCGGTAGCCGGCGCCGTCGATGATGACTTGGGCGTCGCCCTGCTGCTTAACCACTTCCCCGATGACTCTAGCCTCCGGTATGGCTCCGGTCAGCTTTTTCACGTCCTCCGGGGCGCAGATTACCGCCATCCCGATGCCCATGTTGAAGACGCGGTACATCTCCGGCGTCGCAATATCACCCTTTTTCTGGAGGAGGGTAAAGATGGGCGGCACCTCCCACTTTTGGCTGTCCAGCCGCGCCGCCAGCCCTTTAGGGAGGGAGCGGGGTATATTGCCCACGATGCCGCCGCCGGTGATGTGCGCTAGCCCCTTGATATTTTTCATCACGGGTTTGAGCCGGTTGTAATAGCAAATGTGCGTTTTCATTAGCGCCGCGCCTACCGTGCCGCCGAGCGAAACATAGCGTTTGCTTAATGCTTGTCTGGTTTCCCCGAATACTTTGCGCGCCAGGGAGTAAGCGTTGGTATGCAGACCGTTGGAAGGCAGGCCGAGTACCGCATCCCCGGCCACGATGCCGTTGCCCATCATGATTTTATCTTTTTCCACTAAACCGATGATAAAACCCACCAGGTCGAAATCGTCGCCGTGATAAATCCCGGGCATTTCCGCCGTTTCTCCCCCGATGAGCGCCATGCCCACGTCTTTACAGGCCGCGGCCAGACCTTTGCCCACCGCCTCCAGCCGCTCCGGCACGATTTTGCCCACGGCGATGTAATCCAGGAAAAAGACCGGCTCCGCCCCGCTGGTGATGATATCGTTGACGCAGTGGGCGACGATGTCCGCCCCCACGGTATCGAACTTGCCCAGGGCGGCGGCGATTTTGAGCTTGGTGCCCACGCCGTCCACGCTGGAGACGATGACCGGGTTTTTATAGCCTTTCATCTCGAAAAGCCCGCCGAAGAAGCCCACGCCGCTCAAGACCTCCGGGCGGTGGGTGGCTTTAGCGTACCGGCCGATTTTAGAGATGACCTTGCTCTTGAGGTCGATATCCACGCCGGCGGCGGCATAGGTCTGTTTCATCGCCGTACCTCCCGAGAAAGACGTTACACCATATTATCATATTTTGTGGCGGTTACACTATGATTCCCTTCGGAAAACTCAGGTTAAACTAATGGCGCATCATGAACAATTTGACATGCCGCCGCCCCGCCGCTACCATAATCACGGGGTTTTAAGGTTTATGCCGGAACACTATTTTGCCCGCCAGATAGAGGTAACCACCGGAGGAGAAGTTAAAGCTCCCGTATCTTTCCGCCTGGATGGGCGCGAGTATGCCATCGCGGAAGTACTGGAGTCCTGGCCGGACTACGGCTTTAGCCGGGGCGAGACGAGCAAGACGTGGAGAACGCGGCACCACCGCAACTATTACCGGGTGAAAACCAGTGACGGCGCGGTTTACGAGATGTATTACGACCGCGGCACCAACCTCAAACACCCGGAATTCCGCAAATGGTTCCTGACGCAGCAGCTTTGAACTTGTTTTCCGGCGTCATTACCGGAGAAATAGCAGGGTGGGGGAAAAGGCGGCGGGGCGCTTTCCACTGATTTTACACGGAATAGAGTAAATGCACTCCCTTAATACGATATACAAGAAATTAACATTGCATGATTTCCAGATTTATCATAAAATTATAAGGTTTAAGGGGCGACGTGGCCAAGTGGCAAGGCGGGGGTCTGCAAAACCCCTATTCGGCGGTCCGAATCCGCCCGTCGCCTCCAATTTTAGATACGAAATCGATAAGATAAAGCCGAGCGGTTACCAAAATTGCTAACAAATTGCTAACTAACCCTTCCTGATGGCGCCTTCTCGTTGGTGCTCCAGCTAAGATCTACTACATAATTGTGCGAACCCTGAGGGGCAAATCCCTCGACGGCACTAGCAGTTATCGTGAATTCGGTGCTGCCTCCAGCTGGGACCTCTACCTGATTCGAATCAAGGGGAATAAAAGGCCCAATAAGATGAAAGTGAATATAATCGGGTGGTCCACCAACAACCACCAGCACTGTCACATTTTGGGAAATTGTGTTATCCAGCCGCAGGTGCAATGACTTTGTTTCACCGGGGCCAAGATATACATTCCATTTCCGCGATTTACCGTTCCATGAACCATCTCCGTCAACGAATGACCATTTTACGTCTTTGCTGAAATCCCGGTGGATTAAGCATCCAGACGCGATTATTAATAGCGCAGCCACTAGGCAGACCAACATGACCACCAATATGCTTCTTGGCTGCATTTGGTTCCTCTTTTGTCATGGCTTGATGATGTACAAAGACTACCCGTTATCACGAATGGTAGAACTAGTGCTAAAAGTTCCAGCACCCAGGTCATTCATTAATGGAGATATTAATGATAAAGTGAACGAAGCTTCACCCCACCGGTTCACGGTAAACGAAGGTGTAAATGAGGTAGTCGCGATCAAGACTGTATCCCCATATTTCTATCACGATCCGATCTTGGTGTCTCATTAAATGCCTTATAAAGCACAAATAAGAGGTATGAAATAGGCATATTTTCTATATGTATGTGCATATAGATATCCTGATATCCGTACAGAAGTAGTTAAAGCTAACTCAAGAGGAATCACACCTATTTTCTCCAGCTTATCAAGGCTGGCATAAACGTTAATATCCAAAGCGTCATATCCTCTCTGGGGAGCTATGTTTGCATTTGGCGAAATCTTGATGTTAAATTAAGAGACTAAACCTCGGCTCGATCGATCCATTTGATATTAATAAGGGTGATGGGTCTTTGTTACAACTTGATGAGAGTTCAACGGGACAAACAATTGACATTCAGATTGGTCAAACCGTTGAAATTAGCTTGGCGGAAAACCCAAGCACCGGGTTCAAGTGGATACTTGTCTCGCCGGAAAATCCAAATTGTACGTTGATATCCGACTCATTTGAACCAGGACTCGGACGGCCTGGGCAACCAGGCCGTCATCGCTGGCAATTCCAGGCGACCCGCCCAGGAGAGGAAGCGGTTGAGTTCTGTTATAAGCGGCCGTGGGAACAATTAACAGCCTCATCCAAAATATTCACCCTAGTTTTTCGAGTCCGCCAATAATCGGATACCCTAACCATCTATTTAACGAGCCGGATTGTCCAGAAGTCACTGGCCAGGCTAGCTTGGGTTAGATACGCATAAGGAATCGTAAAGTAACCTTTAATCCCCCAACCGGTCCCCCAGGAGTTGCGGACAATGAACCTTTGTGACGCATCATCATAACCGACGGCCATTACAGCATGGCCTCCTAATTGTTGCTCTCCCTGAGCAGGCATAGGAACAACGCCAGTTTTGGCCACCTGCGGGCCCTCAAAACTTTCATAAACACTGAAACCAAATACAAATGGATAGCCGGAGGCCAGGCATCCTTTCATTTGATTGAGATTCTGGACTAAGCGTTGATAAAGAACCACTTTATATTTGAGGGCATCCTTAAAGCATTTGGCAGGCGGTTTGGTTTTAAATTTTGAGATGTCATAGGGCCATTCGGTTTCGGGACAATCCCCCTGTTTAGATACGCTCTTGATACCATCCCTGATTTGGGCGCCGCTATCTGAATCGACAGTTCTTTCCATAGCTCGCTCGTTATAGTAAATGAAAAGTCTGGATGGCGTAAAGAAAGGCTTGAGACCTTGTTTTATTTGATCGAATTCGATAGCTCCGGCGATGGCATTGGCCGTGCAACTACCCAACTGGCCCTGGTCGTAAACGCCTGGACAAACATTTGTGAGATCAAATTTGGTCGGTAGTGCGAGGAGTTTCTCCACTGGCGCCCCATAGAGTAGGTCTCGATGATCAGGAAGATCGGGAATCCACCCGTAGCGTTGGATCTTTCTTGGAACATTCGTGCTTTGATTTGATGTGTTTGAAGCCATAAATACCCTCCTTTAAATAATCTCTTGGAGCTATTGAATTTCTTTCAATAGCTCCTCTCCCCTTTTATTCTTATAATATTAGCCGATTCTATTTCCGCCCAATACTTTTTCGGTTTAGCATTTTTATACCACGTAAAACCCGAAATTATCAGAAAGATTGTTGTTGAATCTGTTCTCCATAATATACAGGTGTTGATTAGTGTAATTCATATAAAATACATTTGTCAATTAATATGCAACAAATAGCCATAAGGGAAATATCATCGTTAGACAATCGTTAAACCTGAAATGGCAATGAATAAAAACTCCCCGAGTATAGAGACTCTTTTCCATTTCCATATCCTACATTGCGATTACTAACATAATGGCTATTCCAGAGCGTAATTTTTAGTTACTTTAGTTCTATCGAGAGTCATAAGTAAAGCAATTTCATTAGGTAAGGGCTTATATCACCAAATACTTTTTCGTTATCACAGCCAGCGATCTGAGTGTTTGTTACCTGAACCGATGCCATAATCTGCCATAAACCGACGAATAATATAATTATTTATGATTTATCTAATAACTCTATACTCATGACATCGTTATATGATGTATAGTACGTATAGAAAAGCGAAATCGCTGAAATCGTTAAGACAGTCGGAGAGAATTCATTTTAGATTACAGGAAAATATTTAATTTAGGGAGGAAATTATGAAACATTTCCGTTTATTGACAATTATCGCTCTGTTAGCGTTGCTCACTCCTGTCGGGATAGCCGGTTGCTCTGCAAAAACAACGGAAACCGCCATTCCGTTAATTGACTCCAATCAACAGGCGGGAATCTGGGTCACCGGTGAGGGAAAAGTAACCGTCAAACCGGACATTGCCAATATCAGCCTGGGTGTGTCATCGCAAGAAGCTAGCGTAGCCGATGCCATGGTAAAAACCAAAGACGCCATGAGCAAAGTAATGGCCGCTCTTAAAGCTAATAACATCGATGATAAAGATATTCAAACCCAGCAGTATAATATTAACCCGGCATATACGTATAACCCGCAAACGGGTAGCCAGTCTGTCTCCGGATATCAGGTTACTAATATCGTGAATGTTAAGCTACGTGATACATCCAGCGTTGCCACGGTCATCAATGCAGTGGCAGATGCCGGCGGGAATCTCATTCAGATTAACAGTGTCACCTTTACGGTTGAAGACCCCACACAATATTACACGGAAGCAAGGCAAAAAGCGATTGCAGATGCCGACCACAAAGCCCAAAAACTGGCCAGTTTGTATGGTATTACCCTGGATAAACCATCTTTTGTTTCGGAATACAGTTCAAACCCACCTGTTTATAACTATTCCAGCCAGGGTTATGCAATTCCGGCGCCTGTCATGGCGCCGCCAGTATCAATAAGTACCGGGTCAGCGGATATCATCTTGTATATCCAGGCGTCATATCCAATAGTTAAATAGGCCTGGTTGAAATTGAAGCTAAAGGAGATAAATATGAAAAAGCTCTGGTTTATAGGCATCGCTTTATTAGCACTAATAATTCTATTGAGTCTGGAAGGATGCGGCACTAAGACAACAGGCTCCACGGCAGCCAGCGCTGTTACCAGCCAGCAACAGGGTATCTGGGTAACCGGTGAAGGAAAAGTTACCGTAACGCCGGATATCGTGAATATTAGCATGGGAGTGCAATCCCAGGAGCCAAGCGTGGCAGATGCCATGAATAAAACATCGGACGCCATGGCCAAAGTAATGGATATCCTGAAAGCCAATAATATTGCCGATAGCGATATCCAGACTCAGCAATTCAGCATTTATCCCCAGTCTTCATATGACCAGACAACTGGCAATCAAAGCATCACCGGTTACCAGGTCACCAATACGATAAATGTGAAGCTGCGTGATATAAACAACGTCGGTGCGATTATCGATGCGGTTGTAGCCGCCGGCGGTAATCTGACTGTAATCAATAACGTTAATTTTACAGTAGAAGATCCCACCAAGTATTACGATGACGCCCGGCAGAAAGCAATCGATGACGCTAATAAAAAAGCTCAGGAAATAGCAGGTTTATACGGTGTTACCCTGGGTAAGCCAACTTATGTGCTCGAGACCAGCTCGACTCCCGTTTACTATGGTGTTAGCGCAGGCCCTGCAATAATGGCAGGACAACAAGGAACATCAGTAAGCGCCGGTTCAACGGATATCATCTTGGATATCCAGGCTTCGTATGCCATGATTAAAAAGTAAGTTATCAGGACGAACATATCAAAAGGAAGCCTGAACACAATTTCGGGCTTCCTTTTAGTTTGAAAGCTGATTTATTAAAGGATGATGAACCAACCTCCGCTAACAATTAAAGAGACTGTTAACATGGCTGATTGTATACGCCTTTATGCCGAAAACAGTACATTTAAAGGAGACCTCAAGCGGCTTTGAAACTGATTCAAGCCTCCTTCGGATTGTGTCAAACCACGAATTCGTTAAACTTTAACCTCCGTAAAATCCTTCTTTTTCTGTATAAAAAGCTGCCACTTTTCTTTTGTAGGCGCGGGAGACAGATAACTGCCCGCTACCAGTGCGATTAGGGATATTATCACCCCTATGAACGCCGGCTCCATGATAGATTGCATGTTCATTGATAGCTTCGGTAAAACTAGCCAGGTCCATAGGCCTGAGGTTACCGCACCTAAAATCGATGATGCTAAAGCACCTGCAGTAGTAACCCGTTTCCAGTAGAAGGCAGCCAAAGTTGGGACGAAGCTGGCCGGGATGATAATCCTGAATGTCCAAAGTGTTAGAGATTCTATACTGGCTCCCTGGATTGCAAAGATGAGCCCAACTACACCGATCCCCGCACTTATGAGTCTAACCCGATTCATGCTCACCTTAGTCTTGGGCCAGATGCCCCTCACCAGCAGTGTGGCTGCCACCAGCTGGTACATAACCACGGCGATGGCGCTACCGGCCAGCAAGGCGACAAATACTAAACCCCGCAGGCCGGGGCCTAAGGTCGTAGCCAAGTTGGTCATAGCATCGTTAGGATTGGCGTTTGGGAAGCTGACACTGGCGCTCATGCCGATAAAGGCCGCCATCAGGCCCAGGACGATGATTAAAAGGCCGGCTATGCCAAGGCCTATCTTCGCGGTGCGTATATTCTTAGTGGAAAAAACCAGCTGGTAAATATCAGCAGCGACCCACATAGAAAGGGTCAATACCCAGAAAAAACCGAAGGCCATTATCAGGGCGTCATGTGAGAAAAGGTTGAAAGAGCCGGGAGGTAAGGCTGCCGTAAGCGCCTTCCAACCGCCTGCCGAATGGATTCCGGCTGGAATGAGGATGATAACTCCGGCCACCAGGATGAAAAACTTGACAATGTTGGTCACTGCCGAAGCCCACAAGCCACCGAGCGCGGTATAGGCAATAAACGGAACGGCGATGATTAGCATGGCAGGAACCAAACTAATGCTAAAGACGGACTGAAGTACATATCCGCCGCCCACAAAGCCAATACTAAGGAGAACGGTATAAGCCAAAGCGCCTAGGATAGCAATGACAACCCGGGCAACTGGTCCGTATCTCATTTCGAAGATATCGGTTAAAGAGTATTGTGCCAGAGCACGAAGCCTGCCGGCAATAGTGAAAAGCAGGATCCAGGCACCAATGCCCAGTGAGATAAAGAACCAGGCGCCCGACATACCGACTTCAAATCCGAGTGTAGCCACTGCCATCGTGGCACTGGAGATCCCAGCAGCCAGCGTAATCACGATGAAGAAAAGACTGAACTTCCGGCCGGCAATGAAATACTCATCGTAAATACGGGAGCGCTTGTACATAATAATCCCGATTACGAACATCGCTGCTAAGTAAGCAATAATCAAGGCACGATCGATGAAACCAGGCATTTTACCTCCTTGAAAATGTGTGTATCAATAAATTCGGAATATGATATATTTATCACTTGTCTTTGTCAGGTGTAATCTCCTCTTGACTCTCGCGTATAAAAAAATACCTCTAAACTATATTTAGCTTAGAGGTATTTAAACACCCAAAAATCCCTAAGCCAAATTGGCCTAGAGATTTACCATTTCTCTGAGCCCTGATCCACGAGGGAAACTGCCGGCAGGTCTTCTGGCTCTAGTTCGTCCTACTTTCCGGGGCCTTCCCAGGTTCAAAGCCCAGTGGCATCATCCCGGATTTCGTCCCTATTACAGCGGCGGGACCGCGCCCGATTTCCGCGGGCTTCCCTTTTAAGCTCTTTCCGAGCACCGGCGGTGCTTGTTAGACTAAGAGAAATTTTAAAAGAATTGATCTTCCATGTCAAGATGACCGATGATTATTTGCTTCGCCAATAATCCGTGCTACAAATGTCGTTTGAAACGAGGCCTGCTCTAACAACTGTGGGACTGTTGAAAAAATGTGAGTATTGTTCAATCGGTTCAAGTAACTCAGTAAGCATAGATGTTCTTGCAAGTTTCCAGATTAGGCCTGCTACGCTTTGCGCATATAAGCGCGAACCGTAAGAGGAGCAAATATGGCTACGACTACTACAGCTCCGATTAGTGAGAACCAGAATTCATGACCAATAGTTCCCTGGTTGAAAAGCTGCCGAATACCGCTGACAAGATGACTCACTGGATTTATGTTAACAAATGATTTTAGCCAGCTGGGTAGGGTATTGGTGGGCACAAAGGCATTGGATAGAAAAGTCAGGGGGAACAGAATGAGCATAGATATTCCCTGCACAGTAGATGCCGTACGAGCAATAACCCCGAGGAAAGCCCAAATCCAGCTAAGAGACCATGCAAACAAAATAGCGAGTAGCCCGCCGGCTATCGCGCCTCCGGGGCCAGCCCCCATGCGATAACCAAGAATAAAGCCCATAATTAATGTCAAAATCGTGGCAATGCCGTAGCGAACCACATCGGCTAACAGCGCTCCGGCCAGTGGTGCAATACGGGCAATCGGTAAGGACTTCAGACGATTGAAAACTCCCTTGTCCATATCCTCGCGGAGTTGAACACCGGTAGCCATGGATGCGGTTATTACCATCATGACCAAGAGACCCGGGATGATTATCGGCAGGTAATTATGTACGTTACCGGCAATCGCACCCCCGAATATATAAGTAAACATCAGCGTGAATAAAATGGGCTGAAACGTAACATCGGACAGTTGCTCCGGCTTTCGGCGAATTTCAAGTATTCCGCGATAAGCCATCGTCAATGAATTGCTGATGGTCATCCAGAAACTTGTGTGGTTTTTAAGTTTGCGTTCCGCACCGGCGGTAATTTGTGTCGTAGTCATTCGGTAGCACCTTTCTCTTCTTGTTTCGAATGTCCTGTTAAAGCCAGGAAGACTTCGTCAAGCGTCGGTTCTTGTACACTAACTTGGGTAAGGTGGATGTTTGCTTCGCGTAGTTTGATGAGTAAGTCGGTTACTCGTTCGGGATCTGCCATTGGAGCTGTAATCAGTGCGGGTTCGGGTATCGATGCTTTCACCTGGAGTACTGTTTGAATGATACGCATTGCTTCGTCAATGTCTTTGCTGTCAGTCAGTTGTAGATGCAATGCCGCAACTCCGACGGCAGATTTTAGCTCATTTGGCGTACCTTCAGCTACCACGCGGCCATGATCGATGACGGCAATACGGTCCGCAAGTTGATCGGCTTCGTCAAGGTATTGCGTAGTCAAAAGAATTGTAGACCCGGACGAAACGAGTCCCTTAATCTTGTTCCACATTTGATTTCTTGTGCGTGGGTCGAGGCCGGTGGTGGGCTCATCGAGAAAGAGAAGCGGCGGCTGCACAATAAGGCTGGCCGCCAGGTCTAGTTTACGTCGCATGCCGCCGGAGAATTTTTCCAATGTTCGCTTGGCGGCGTCGGCTAGACCGAACTCTTCCAATAGCTCCGCCGCTTTCCTACGCGCTTCAGACCTGTTAAGACCGAGCAATCGGGCAAAAATAAACAGATTCTCGGTTGCAGACAGTTTCTCGTCAACACTGGCGTATTGACCAGTCACACCAATAAGCTGGCGGACAATATGAGCTTCGTGCTGAACATCATGACCGAATATTTTGGCAGTGCCGCCATCCACCTTTAATAGTGTCGCGAGGATATTGATCACTGTTGTCTTGCCGGCACCGTTTGGCCCGAGTAATCCGTAGATGCACCCGGTCGGTATGGATAAATCGATGCAGTCAACCGCCCGGTTATCCCCGAACACTTTAACGAGTCCGCGGGCTTCAATAGCCCAAGAGGCTTGTCCTGCTTTTTCGATTGGCTTAACTAAATCACTAATTTGAATTTCTGTTTGTTTTATCACTTTTTATCCTCGCATCAATATTCTTGAGTCCATGTTAAAGTCCCTTTGGCTTCATTACTTGTTACCTGAAAAGCTCTGATTCTGGCCTGTTGAAATATTACTTCCTTATATAAGCATAACGCTGAATGTTGTTGGGGAAATCATTCAATGGAACAGTTTATTACTATACCGGCGGATAGGTTAAGCGGTCTAAACAGGGTGAAGCAATACCGGACAGGGTCCGGATAACCTGCATAGTAACTACCTCCTGGATATCTACTATACAGATAGTCTACCGTCCCTGGTTAAACAGAAGATAAATAGAAGTTAAACGGAATGTAAACGGGGGAGTGCTACGGTAAAAGTAGCGCCCTTCCCAAGTTGGCTTTGCACGGTAATATGCCCGCCGTGCAGTTCCACGATTTTCTTGGCAAGAGATAGTCCGAGGCCGTTACCGCCCAGAGCGCGGTCACGGGACTTGTCCACCTTATAAAAACGCTCAAAGATATGTATCAGGTCTTCCGATGCGATGCCGATACCGGTATCGGAAATCTGACAGCACGCTTCTTTATTTGTGGATTTTAATACTACCCGGACGACTCCACCCTCAGGCGTAAACTTAATCGCATTATGCAGGAGATTCACCCAAACCTGTGACAATAAGTCCTCATCGCCCTGTATGGTCAGCTTTTCCAGGTCCGCTTCCATAGTGATATTCTTGCCTCTCCATTGCGGCTCCAGCATCAGGGCGACTTCCTCCAACTGCTTATCCAGCCGGTATTCTTTGATGGACAAAGGCTCGCTACCGGTTTCCAGCGCTGACAGTTTCAACAGGTTGTCGCTTAAGGAGGATAACCGTTTGCTTTCGGCTTCGATAATGTTGAGATAGTGGTTTTTTTGCTCGGGTGTAAGTGAGTCGTTTTTCAATAAGGTGGCGAATCCGCGGATGGAAGTCAGGGGCGATTGAATCTCATGGGAGACGTTGGAGATAAAATCCTGGCGCAGCTGCTCCATCGAACCGAGTTCTTTGGCGATCTTGTTGATACCCTCCGCAATATCCTCATGGAAATTAGTGTCCTGCGGATTGACGTAAACCTCGAAGTCCCCCTGGGCGATCCGGGTCATGGCGTTCAGCAATTGGTTGTGGAAGGCCCGATCCTGCCTGCCGGCCTTGCTGAACCTGCTTATCAAAAGTCTGGCAAGGGTGGCGCCCTTTTAGAGTGCCTATCTGGACATCCTATATCCCCTGCGTGACTCGAACCGACTGAACAATACTCGGTTTTGTTCATTCCTCCTCATCCAACAAAAAGTCATTTTGTTCAGTCAGAAGGACTAGCTCGTTTATTCGCCATATTCGAGGAAATTCGTATTCGGAGGAAAAAAACGTAAGAATCAGACACCGAAATATAAATTCTCCGGATAAAATATGCTATAATAACTCTACTTTAATTACTTGACGTTTATTGGGTGGCAAAAGGACAGAGGCTAAGGTGGAAGCGTCATTATTAACAACCAAGCTTAATATTCCACCCGTCCAACCCCAGATGGTGCGGCGCCACCGCCTGATGGAACGATTGCAGGAAGGGCTGAAATATAAACTAATCCTAGTCTCTGCCCCAGCCGGCTTCGGCAAGACTACCCTGCTTAGCGAATGGATCCACTTTAGCCGACCGTCCATCCCTGCCACCTGGCTTTCACTGGAAAAAGGGGAAAACGACCCCGTCAGGTTCTGGGACTATTTCGTCGCCGCTCTAAAGATACTCAAACCAACCGCAGGTGAGACCGCTTTATCTTTGCTTCATTCCCCGGAGCTATATCCTACCGAATCCATGTTAACGGCTTTAATCAACGATCTTTCAAATATCCAGAAAGATTTCGTTGTTGTCCTGGATGACTATCACCTTATCTTGGCTGAACCTGTACAATCCGGCATCATTTTTTTACTCGATCATTTACCGCTTAAGATGCACCTGATCATCTCTACCCGGGTTGACCCGCCTTTGCCGCTAGCGCATTTCCGCGGTAAAGGAACACTCTTGGAGATCAGGGCGGATGACCTGCGTTTTTCCCAGGAGGAGGCCACCAGTCTACTCGCTGTGATGAACACCCCCATATTATCCGCTGAAAGCATAAATACTTTGAATACCAAAGCCGAGGGTTGGGTTGTGGGGTTGAAGATGGCAGCGCTTGCCATGCGGCGAGAGAAGGATATCCTTGCGTTTATCGCTGGTTTCACCGACAGCCAGCGTTACATCATGGACTACCTGGTAGATGAGGTACTGCAACGGCAGCCTGACGATATACGGGACTTTCTGCTGAAGACCTCAGTGCTGGAACGGCTGTCGGCTCCATTATGCGATTGTATTACCGGGCATGGCGGTGGTCGGGAGATGTTGACAAGGCTAGAGCAGGCCAACCTGTTCCTCGTCGCGCTGGATCCATCCGGAGAATGGTACCGTTATCACCATCTCTTTGCCGAACTCCTGCACCATCAGCTTGAGTTAATGTCTGGGGCAGAAGAGGTGGCGCAACTTCAACAGCGGGCGAGTCGGTGGTGTGAAGAACACGAATTCCTTGATAATGCAGTACGTTATGCCCTGGCATGCCAGGACTGGGAAACTGCGATGAGACTCATTGACGTCCATGGTGAGCAGATATATTGGCGAGGCGAGTCGAAAACCCTGATCGACTGGCTCCAGGTAATTCCCGATGAGCTATTGCGGACCCATCTCAGGCTGTATCTACTGTATGCCAATGCCCTGGTTGATGTAGATCAGCTCGACCTTTGCGAAGCCGTTTTGAGCTACCTGGAAAGAACGGCCCAGGCGGATACCGGCTTACAGGGTGAGGTGGCTTTCTGCCGGATTGATCTGGCGAGAGAGATGGGCGAAATTCCTCTGGCGATAAAGATGGCAGAGAAGGCGCTATTACAACTACCGCCGGATAACCTAAAGGCGCGCACCCGGGCAAGCTTCATGCTTGGCTTTGTTCAGTACAATAGTGGCCTTCTTGGAGAAGCCATGTCACTGCTTAATGACGCCTATGAAATGGGGCGGCAGGTGGGAGAGTATACATTCAGTGCCTTTGCAGCCGCTTATCTGGGGGGGGCGCTGTGGATGCGGGGGCGGCTGCGTGAGGCTCTAGAGATAGCTCAAAAGGCAGTAGACTTGGCGGGGCAGTCGCCCGCGGCCGCGTTGCCCAGGTCGGTACTGGCATCTCTTTTGTACGACCGGAATGACCTCGAAGGGTCAGCCCGGAACGCTGAGTTATCGATTGAATTTTGTAAGTTCGGCGGAGGGGCCATGATCCTGCTAGATTCCAATTATTGGCTGGCACGGACGCGACTGGCCCAGGGTGACATCGTTGGAGCCAAGACAGCGATGGAGAAAATGGACCAAGCGGCGCTTCTTACCGGCGTTGCGCCAGATTTCCACGCATATCATGCGGCCTGGAACGTCATGTTCGCTATCCGGCAAGATGATATGGCCTCAGCCCTGGACTGGGGCAGACGGCTCCATGATTACGCCGATGTTTTGCCTCTTGATGCTAGCTACGTTCCGGTACGTCTACTAATTGCCCAGGGTGAAAAGGCTCTGGCGGCAGAACAACTACAGAGTCTGTGCGAAAAGGCAGCTCAGGTTGACGCCCGAGGCTTTATCATCTGGCTTCGTATTTACCAGGCCCTGGCGGCAGACATGGCTGAATCTGCGATAGAGTTCCTGTCTGAAGCTTTGACTATGGCAAAACCAGAAGGCTATATCCGTATCTTCGTCGATGAAGGCAAGCTGCTAGCGCCGCTGCTACGCAAAGTTTTATCTCGAGGAATTACACCCGAATATACTAACAAGCTGTTAACTATTATCGAAGCTGAAGAGCGGCAATTCACATCCAAAACCATAGAGGGTATCCCCTCCGCTTTGCTCCCCAAACCCCTGAGCGAGCGTGAACTGGAGGTTTTAAAGCTGGTTGCGGATGGCCTTACAAATCAGCAAATCGCTGATAAGTTAATTATCAGCCTGAGCACCGCCAAGAGCCATGTTTACCACATCTTTGGTAAGTTGAACGCTAAAGACCGCCTTCAGGCTGTCACTCGAGCCAGAGAATTAAAACTGATATAACCTTCTTACTAGTCCCCGGACTCTTCATTTAATCTCTAGGATCCTTTTTAACCCCCGGTACATTGTTATTCAGTCTGCTCCAGCACCACTTCAAATCAACCCCCAAATCATACTTATAATCAGTCCCCATACTGATTACTCCAGCCTGCTTTGTTGATAGTATCGAATCAGTAAGCGTAAAACCAAGAAGCATTCCCATGCAACAAGTTGAGATTCGGGTCAGAGGGCAAATTAACCGGGACTGGTCCACCTGGTTCGGAGGCCTCACCATTACCCATACTCCGCAGGGCGAAACTATCTTGAACGGCTCTGTACGCGACCAGGCAGAACTACGCGGGCTGCTCTCCCGGCTGGCTGACCTGGGCCTCGAGTTGATATCCGTAAATACCAGCCCCGGTGACATAAATTCCCATGTGGAGGAGGTGATAGATAGACGAAAAGAAGATTAAACAAACTGTCATCCACAAAGAAAAAAGCCAAATAAAGAAAGGAGAAAAAATGAAAAAAATAGATATAACCCTGATAGCTTTAGCTCTCGCCGTGGCAATGCTTGCCTTAATAGCCGTTCCGGCATTAGCAAAAGCGCAAAAGATAGATCTGGATAAAGCAGTTGGTGCGCCTGGCGGAGGTTTTGTCGTATTTAATGGCCCGGCAGGTAACAACCAGTTCGAATGTGAATTGTCCTTGAAGGGAGTAGAGCCAAACACTGCTTATGACGTTTATCTAGATATACCCCCCCTCGGCGTCTTCGGATGGTGTATAGCTACCATCACTACAAATTCGGCTGGCAATACGAATTTGCACCATAATTGCCCCAACAGTGATACTGGTGGTCCTCTGCCTCCGGGTCCTTATGACTTCGGTGTTCGTGTGACGCTGGCAGGGTCACTGGATAACCTCTATTTCATGACTGGCACGTTGAATAACAAATAAAAAAATAACAGTGGTTAAGAGAAAGGAGAAAAAATGAAAAAACTATACATTATATTACTGGCATTGGCTCTGGCCGTAGTCATGATTATACCGGTGGCCACGCCCGCTGCGGCAGTCGTTTATAATGCTAAACCTGCTAAACCAGTGCCAGTGAGCTGGGTTAGTTGGGTAACAAATGAAAAAATGCATTTACCCGATTTCCCCTATACCAGTTCAGCTATAGGAAAGGTAACAAAACTATCGGATGGGACTACTGTTGGCTCTGGTGTGAGTCACGACATCTATTATCCGGGAACCTCTTTTAATTCGGGAACGTCTATAGAGAGGTACACATATACCTTGGCAAATTTTACCTCCTCAGATTTTCACGGTAATGTTGCCGAATTTTACGCAACTTCCGTTTGCAAGGAGACGGGCCAGTCAATCAGGGTTCATTACCTACTAATCGATAATGGTGGGCCAGGGAAAAATAAAGATGAAATCATGGCGTGGATATGGCTCCCAGACGTCGGTGCTCCGGTTGATGCTTGGTGGCCTCTTCTTGGCCCTCAAGACATGACCGACCCTGCTTTCGGCCTTCCAGTTAAAATTACCGCCGGCGACATCGATGTGCACGTGGGAAATCAAGGATGTCCTAAAGACCACCATTAGTATTAACATGTAATTAGAGCTTGGCTCAAGAAAGGGGGATCCCGTATGTGGGGGCTCCCCCTTTATCTTTTTCAGATGGTCGCTTTGGCCCACAAGGAAAGATCATAAGCCAAGTATCTCCCGAAGTCGAAGCCGCCATCATTCTGGCCGCCCCCAGGCGTCTGTCACTTTTTCCAAAATAAGGGTTGAAAGTAAAAAAGGCAGGAAAGGCTTTAACCAGTTGTACGCTGAAGCTTTCGAAAAGAACTATGAGAGATTGCTTAGCGTCATTACTAAGCCCGAAACCAGCAGCGTCTAAATAAATTAACTCCTCAATTCTATAAAATATCGCATGTACCTGAAGGGTTGTTCTCTGTATTAGCCTTTATATTTAGTCAGCGGTAATTCATGTTTGACCGTCCAAAATGATGGGCAATTCTTCTGGATTGTTTCTTAACTAAAATTTAATGCGAGCTTCATTATTATTTAACAGTACGAGAACGTGCGCTTAACAATCTTGATATATTATTAAACTAGAGTAGAACTCGTTAATAATAGTAGTCAGGATAAGGAAACAAGAAAATGTCCCAAATAAAACTTGACATGGCAGCAGGAATGGTCAAAGAAGCCGAAGGAATTTTGACAGGCGAATGCAAAGACCTGAGGACAACGTTACACCGGGAGATCGTCATCAATGCCTTAAAGTGCCGGCGTGATAACCTGGATATTCTGGACCTCAAAATATTCAACAGGGTTGCCGCGGAGTTTCGTTACGCGGCGAGGGTATTCAAGCCATATAGAAACGTTCGTAAAGTGTCTATCTTTGGTTCAGCCCGCACCTTCGAAGATACCCCGTACTATGACATGGCGAGAGAATTCGGACGTTTGTTAGCTCAACGGGGTTTCATGGTAATTACCGGTGCCGCCGAAGGTATCATGAAAGCCGGTATCGAAGGCAGCGGTACCGCGAACAGCTTTGGAGTTAATGTCCTTTTACCCTTCGAGAACAAACCTGCTGATATAATTCGAGATGACCCAAAACTGGTTCAATTCAAGTATTTTTTCACACGTAAGCTCTTCTTTGTTATGGAGGCTGACGCGTTCGCTCTCTTTCCCGGTGGATTTGGCACGCACGATGAAGGGTTTGAAGTACTGACGTTACTTCAGACCGGGAAAGCGCAGCCGATGCCGGTGGTGCTTATGGAACTCCCGGGAGATAATTACTGGCAAACCTGGAAACAATTCATCAAGAGTCAATTACTGGCTAAAGGCTTTGTTCGACCCGAAGACCTGTCGTTTTACAAGATAGTTCATTCCCCTGAAGAAGGGGTAGAAGTGATTATGGACTATTATTCGATATATCACTCCATGCGCCAGGTTCAAGACAATCTGGTGATAAGGCTGGAGAAAGAGCTTCCAGACGCATCAATCAGAATGTTGAATGCTTCGTTCCGGGACATCATCAAGGCAGGGGAAATTACCAAAACATCAGCCTTGCCCAATGAAGAAGACGAGCCCAGCCTGTGGATAAAACCCAGGATTACCTTCCTTTACAACAAGAAGAGCGCGGGACGCCTAAATGAGATGATATTGATGATTAACAGACTTGGTCATTCCATTTAATCGGGCGTTTACCATCCCCAATTTATTCTTAACAAAAATGCTAGCTCAAACTTCATAATAATCTAACACCGCCAGAACAAAAACCGAACAACCCCGCCTCATAATAATTAGTGGCAACTACTCAGGTGTCTATCTATCACTTTCTATGTTCCGGCTGGCATGGGCGGGACCCACTAAATGAACAAACGCATATTTGAAGACGAGTATGGAAGAATGTGGACGGTGAGCAAATTTGGTTCCAGCCTTTGGGGTGAGGTAAGAGAAAGCAAATTATGGGTAGTAAAAATCATCATGGGCCCAAAGAAGACCAGATAACATTGCACTATTGTTTGACCAACCCCCATAGTTGTACCACTTACAGAGTTAGAATGGCCTCGGGAGCCGGCCGGCAGTAATTCCCGGCACTATGCGGGCGTATTTGATTATATTCGCCTCGCCATTGTTCTATCAATACTCTAGCTTTCTCAAGGGTAGTCAAGTCACTATCGTATCGGTCCACCTAAATGATCGCCGAATATATTAAAGAGGAAAAAAGAAGGGAAGCCCAAGATAAATGATCCGCTCACCTTACCGGACTCCCCTTAGCAAGGGGTCGAAACTCCATGCCTTATCAAGTTTAACCTGCGGCTAATAATATGTCAATATGTTGATATAGAGCCTGACTTTTCCTGAAAATCAAAGGAGGCAGATAGGACAGTAATAACTTAAATGCCAAGGAGCGGCTTGGCAATCAAGCTGGGGGCGTTGATTTCCGTCTTTATTTGGTGCACTTGGACGGCAGGGAGCTAATAGTGAAACCGACCTTATGAGTTCGGTTTTTTGTTTTTATTGGCAATCTCATCATTCCAGGCATCTATGTTATTCCTTTTCCGGTAATATATCTAACTCGATAAGGAGTAAAAATGTTTAAAGACTCAAAACGCATAATTATGAGCGCTATTTTTCCTATACTAATAATCATAACTCTATTGGTGAGTGTTATTGCGGTGCTACTCGCGGCTATTCAACTGAAGTCATACTGAAATTCCCCCGTGATTCTATATAACCCAGGGCGACTATTTCAATAATTTTATTGAAGGTAGTGGGTTATTCGTGTGTCGGAGTCCCGCTGATTCACGATTCCGATATTAGAGCCGGCGCTTCCCCTGAAACCCCTGACGTCTGATATCCCACAGTTAAGATTACTCTACATTGAGGGATGTTTAGTAACGCTTGGTGAGGTATTAAGTCTACATTCTTTTTAACGTAATAGTGACACAGCCCACATATTCGGAAAGGGCATTTTGAGCGGAAAAGTTCAGGGCCAGGCTGTCGCCAGCGGCAAACTGTAAATACGAGGTCGTTGTATTCAGGGTTGCCGTTAAAAATGTATTTGCCGCGACACCGGTACTCAGATTCACCGGTGTCGATGTGGTCAACAGGTCGTATCCGTAACTGATGGTATATCCATTTGGCACCTTTTTTAACATTAGGGCTGTTGCCGTATTCGTGATTTCCACAGCGGACTGCTGGAATTTAATGCTGACGACTTGATAAGCCGCATCAGCCGTCCAGATATAATGATCAGTATCGTTATTTTTATCAATGAGTCCTGACGGGATGGAAATAGTCAACGCGTTTACTTTATCCTTCAGAGCGGTTAGATCGGAATTATTGGCCTTGGTATTGACAGTATTTTGTAAGGTTGTAAAGTCGCTGCTGTTTACTTTAGTATCCAGAGTATTCCCTAAATCAGTCATGTTGCTGACAGCCCAGTCCTTTAAATTGCTCAAGTCTGTGGCTGCGGCTTTGGTATCGATGTTGGCCTCATCATCGGTAACCCTGCCGGTAATTTCTTCAAGTTGAACCTGAGTGCGATTATCCAAATCATTTATTTGCGAATTTTGATAAATGTCGTAGCTGCTTAAGCCTGTGGCGGTATCATTTATATGATTGAGCGCCATATTGAGTCGGTTTATATCCGAATTATATGTAGTCCTGGAAATAGATAAACCGGAAATCAACCCCCATGTTATGAGGGATGAAATGATGACGGTAATAGCCAGAGACAGCAATACCATAGTCCAAGGTAGTTTTGATTTTTTTTCGTTTTGATCATGTATGTCCATATATTTTCCTCCCAACTGGAAATATTAAAGGTTTCTTGAGCGTCGTTTTCCTGTGACGCTCCGGGTACATTTCAAACTCGATATTTCAATACCGCGCACTATTTAGTTATGAAGGGTTGCCCTTTATAATTCATGCGCAATATCTCGTTTTCCGCCTTAGTGACCGCCATGCTGGAAAGCGGCGCGTAATCAAGAGCGGTACCGTATTGTTGCCCATCGTGAATAGCCCACCAAAACACTTTAGCCAGTGTTTGTCCCTTTTTTTGATCTGTCTGATTCACGTAAGCTAACACCCAGGTAAAACCACATATAGGATAAGCATCTGGATTGCCGGAATTAGTTATCATGATTTTCATATCATCTGGAAGCTCGACTCCGTCCATGCCGCGAGTGACGCCTTCTAATGAAGGCGCTTCGTAGTTTCCAGCGGCATTTTTCAATAAAACGTATGGAAGGCTGTTTTGCTCGGCATAAGCCAGTTCTACGTAGCCGATTGAATATTGTATACTCTGGACTTGGCCGGCAACCCCGGCGCTCTGGGCACCGCCGATGTCTCCCGGCCAATTCACTGATGTGGCATTGCCAATTTTATCATTCCATTCCTGGCTGACTTTACAAAGATAGTTGGTAAATATAAATGTGGTCCCGGAGCCATCAGAACGGTGAACAACTGCTATGGGAGAATCAGGCAATGCCAAACCAGGATTTAAGGCATCAATGGCCGGGTCACTCCACTTAAGGATTTTCTTAAGGTATATATTGGCTAGAACCTCTCCGGTAAGTTTAAGTTGGCCGGAGGCAATTCCGTTCAGATTGTAGATTATAGCTACGGCTCCGCTGGTCATAGGTATTTGAAGAATCGGGCCATACAAGTTTTCGGCTGAATATTGCTGGTCGCTAGTCATTATTGCATCGGAAGCTCCGAAATCAACCGTGCCATTTATTATCTGCTGTATCCCGCTTGACGAGCCGATTGCCTGATAGTTTATCTTGATCCCGGTTTGCTTGTAATAGACATCAAACCACTTGGTATACAACGGTGCCGGAAACGTAGCCCCGGCACCATTTAAGTCGGCAGTTTCAAAACCAGGCTGGGTAGCCACCACGCTGGTTTGGGAAGGAATTGAGCTTCCATTGCAGGAAGTTAAAATGAAACTCGAAATCACGAATGATAAAACAATAATAGCCGAATTCAAATATTTACTTAATTTCATGAGTATCCCTTCTATTTCAATTTGTTCTCTCTTTCCTCACTGAGAGACGATACAAATAAGAGTATAGTATGCTGTACGGTCATCTTCGGTTTAGTAAAACTTGCCGTTGATATAATCTCGAGTTTCCGGCCTTTCAGGATTGGTAAAGACTTTTTCTGTTTCTCCATACTCAACTAAGGTTCCCATGTATAGAAACGCAACATAGTCGGAAACCTTCCTGGCCTCGTTCATATTATGAGTAACTATGATTTGTGTATATTCTCCTCTCATAGCCAGGATACTGGTTTCAAGTGAAGCCGTCGACAGGGGATCAAGGGCCGAAGCCGGCTCGTCCAATAAGATCACCTCCGGGTTTATTGCCAAGGTACGAGCAATGCAAAGGCGCTGCTGTTGCCCTATAGACAGTTTGAAAGCACTGTCATGGAGTCTATCTTTAAGTTCGTTCCAGAGAGCTGCTTTTTCCAGACAGGATCTGACTATTGCATCGTGGTCTATCTTGAGTTTTAAGGCTTTAGGCCCGTAAAGAATATTCTCTCTGATTGATTTGGGGAACGGATTGGGTTTTTGGAACACCATCCCAATCCGCTGCCGCAGCAACATGGGGTCCATTTTCAAGATATCTTCCCCATCTAACAATATCTGCCCCTTGACCTTACAACCTCCGGTTAACTCACTAAGACGATTCAAAGAACGTAAGAGGGTGGTTTTACCGCATCCAGACGGCCCGATAATGGCTGTAATCTTGCCGGGGGTAAAATTGATATTTAGGCCCATAATTACCTTGCTGTCACTGTAACAAATCTCCAGGTCTCTGGTTTCAATGCCGCCCGGAAGCTTCCTTTCGCGGGTAACAGCATCTTGAAAACGACTATTAGTATTTTGAGTATTGACAATCATGCTCCCTTATACCTCTTCGCCAAATTTCGTTTCAATATCAAAGCCATCGTGGTAAATCCGATAGTTATTATTAAAAGTACCAAAGCTGCGGTGAACTGGTAGTTCTTCAAATCACCCAGGGTATCACCTAATGATTGCCAATACTTACTATCGAAGATAAGGTAAGCCAGAGATGTAGTTTCATTAAGGGGGTTCACACCATACTGGCCGACTCCGGAAAGAAGGAAAATGATGGTCAAAGCACCTGCAGCTTCAGCACAACCAAGCATCAATCCTGTGACGATATTAGGCAAAGACCATGGCAACTGGATATGGAAAAGAGTGTGATCCTTCGAGACCCCCAGCGCAAGAGAGCCTTCATGGATATCCGCCGGAAGTGAACTTAACCCTTCTTTAGTAGCTTTGGCAATTATCGGAATGACCAGCAATGATATGAACACGGAGGCGAAAAGAAAAGAGCTGCGGCCATACTGTATCATGCCGTTAACGTCATAGCCGTAACCGCGAAAGACGCCGTACCAAAAGGAGCCTAATTTGGGTAATCTGACCAGGTTGATGGCAGTAACGGCCAGGATTATGCCCGAAATAGAACGTAATGCATTGGTTGAAAAGTTTATTATGCCACTCAATTTACGGCCGGCGTATTCATGTACAATGACTCCTACGCTTACACCTACGGGGAGCGATATTAAAGACGTGAGCAACATCAACATTAGTGTGCCTGTAATATGGTTCAACATCCCCGTTTGCCTTACAGGCACTGTCGTAAAACTCGGCCAACCGTTTTCCCACGTTTCAATAATATGTGACTGTGATTGAAAAGCGGAAGTAAACAACGACCAGTGTAATTGGAAAGTCCCACCTTGAATTATATGGACGATGATCATGGCATAAGCCGCCAGCGCCGACAGGATAAAAAAGATAAGGAGCGGGTAACGCGAAATATCAAAAGCGCGCGGTGTCCCCCTAAGCGCATAATAAAGCGAATAACAAGCACCGGGCACAGAGATACCTAATATCAATAGGCCGGAAACAACGGAACGATGGATTATTCCATGGATGTTAAGCCCTTGCAGATAAACTGGCAAGGAATTTGAAATCACGCCCGATATAATGGCCGCCGCAGCCAACGCTATTAGAACATACTGGTTTATCTTTAAGCTTTTCTTGATGAACAGGAAAATAATAATTAACAATGCGCCAGTTGTAAATAATAGAGGGGCAGAGCAAATATCAAAGGAATTGAAGGCTAAAACCAAAGCACCTAATATGATGGCGGCGACCATTATTAAAGTAATTGCCCAGGTAAATATACTGAAATAATTAGTTTTACCTGGTATCGGCGCCGCCTTAATCGTATCAGTCATAATTCCGCTCTTATTAAGCAAGTCTCGCTTTCATTTTCCGCTGGAGGTAAGAAGTTACCCCAAGGATAATAAACGCCACTATCAGCAGTAATAAACCTGCAAAACTAGCAACGGAAGTCCCGATAGGCCCTACCAGTTTAGATGAAGAAAAGCCACCTCCGGCCAGTGTGGCGATGATTGAAGTCAAGGGAGCGGTCCTTTGCAATACATCGAATACAGGTGTTGGCAGAGAGCGCGTGCTGAAACCGATACAATAGGATACAATAATAGCCTCTCCCAGAGCGGTCAGTATCCCCAGCAATAACGAATTTACTATTCCAGGCAAAGCATTGGGAATTGTAATTGATTTCAAAGTGTACCACCGGTTGGCACCCAGGGATAGAGAGGCTTCTTTTAAAGTTGCAGGCACACTCTGAAAGGCATCGTCCAACAAGGGTGTTATAAAAGGAATCAACAATAACGCCAGCATTAGACCGCCCAGCAGGGTACAACTCGCATCGGATGGTAACATTTGCGGTGACGGTAAAGGCGGATTGGTAATGGAGCTTAGACCCTGCCCCGCAAATTTAGGGAAAAAAAACCAAATAAAGAAGACTGAACCCATTAATGCATATATTACCGGCGGAATCCCAGACAAAATACCTATCAGCCAACGTATCGCTGTACTTAGGAAACCCGTTGAAAAATCATTGGCTAAAATCGCCAATGCTAACGATACCGGAAAAGCAACACAAATCGATATCAATATCACCAAAAAAGTACCCCAGAGAGCCGGCAGTAACCCGTAGTGTAAAGTCGCCGGATTAGCTTTAGCAGGTTCGATACCCAGACTGAACGAATTGCTGAACAAATTCAGGCCAAGCGTACTGATCGCATGCACGCTCCCCAGGATTAAGTTAAGAGTGATAAGACTTAGTGCGATTACCGGAATTATACTTAGAATCAGGAATATTGTCCTAACGTTCCAGATAGAACTTTTTATTTTCAATATTGGACCTCCGCAGGCTGACCTGCATAATCCATTGCATATTCGCGCGTTTATTGCGCCAATGGTAAATAACCGGCTTTGGAAAGCAGCTGCTGGCCGGCAGCAGACCGTAAAAAGTCAGCCAGTTTGTTAACATCGTTGGAGCTATTTTGCCGCGTCAATAAATGAATTTTACGTGAGAACGGATAGCTACCATCATAGACTGACTGGGGGTTTTTTAAGGGGTCGACACCGTCTATCGATACGACTTTGACAGGAACGTGGTCGGGAGCAACGGTCATGGCCCTTCGTGAGGCAAATGCCAGTTTAAAAGGAAAATCCGATATTTGCGGGTCCTGTGAATATTGCGTACCGTTGTACTCGTATGATAAAATTTCTTCTTCTTTGGATAACTGCGGTAAAGTATAAGCTTTCCAACCGGATAGTAGTTGCTGTTCATCCAGTCCCAGTTTTTGATAAATGACTGTTTGGGTATCATACTTACCCGGTGGAAAGTAAAAAGAGGTTACTAAACTTTTCGTTGCCGGAATCCAGGCTACGGAGTCGATGTTTAAAAGAAAGCTGTTATCATCGATATTTGGGTTACCGTTATAGAAATCGACTCCCCATGGCCAGCCGGTCCTGGAAAAGATCGCGGCAAGAGAACTATAAGGCAATTCAACTAACCCGCCGCTTTTGCGGATGGGGCGTTTACCGGAATATACAGCTCCACCAAGGTAGGTGTTCTGATCTATGATTATGCAAACCGCATCATATGCGATAACGTAATCGTTAAGACCCTGTAATTCGCTGGACGTCGGTTCCCTGCCCAGAAGCACAGCATCTGTTTCCCCTTTTTTCAACTCGTTAATGCTATCGGAAGAAACCTGCATATCCACGGCCGGAGCTGAAGAATCAATGGCAGCCTGCTGGTTGATCGCTACAGAAAGGTAATACAAATCCCCGGGCCCGGCCAGTCTTATTCCTTGCTGTGCGGCTACAGCGGCGGAACAGCCTGAACAAACAATGATCGATGCCAAAACGAATGTTAATATTACAGTTTTCAGGTTTAGTTTTGTCTTAGCCACAATGATAGTCCCATCGATGCACGTGTAACCGGTATCGATTATGGTGTTATCGTTATTTTTCCATTAATCACATCAGGTTTCATATCTTTAGGTTCGAGAGAGGCGTCACTTAGCAGGACCTGGCTTAAAGTAAAATCGACTTGGCCACTAGCACCGCTTTTTACAGCCATGTGGAGGATAAATACATCCCCCGTCCCGGTCACGCCGAGTGGCGTTCCTCCTGCGTCATGGGCGTCTTGCATAGCGATCATCATTTGGTGTAAAGGATCGTTTGTTTTAGGAAACACTCCCGCGTCATTATCCGCTACTGGTTTGTCGGAAGGTATAAGAAAAAGCTCTCCTTTGTTAGCCGCGGCAAAGTCTTTATAATAACCACCCTGATCCACAGATGTACATTCGACTTTCGAAGGGTCCCACATAAGTGAAAACTGCATGCCCCGGGATGGCTGCTCGTTGGTTACTCTGATCGCCACGTCGAAAGTGTCACCCGGTTTGACGCTCGCGGCTGAAGGTACCGTGCTAACGCTGTTTTTCGATTCTTTAGGCATGGTACTGGCCGGTGCCGTGGTTTTTATATTGGCCGTTGTTGTGGTTGGGGTACTGCCCGCCGTGGTGGTGGATGATCCACATGCGGTTAACAAAGAGCTTAAAACTACACAAAAAGCTATTACGAAAACAATTCCCAAAGTCAGCCTTTTCACTTTATAAACTCCTTCGATTTATTATATTGTTCGGCATTTAGCACAATGATTTTCGCATTTCCTTTAGGATGTAATTCCGGGTCGAACTCCAAGGATATTATTAAACGTGTATCGACCGTATTTATAATTTCAAGCGGCAGGCCGTCCTTCTGGGGAATACTAACCTTCCCGCCTATTATTTCCACTTGTGTTTTAAAAGAGGAACCTTTGTTCACATTCTCACTTAATATGTCATTCCAGGCTATAGTCGCATTTTCTCGTATTATCCGCGTTGGCTTTGTGGTTGCGGGTTCCGGCTTAGCAGTTTCAGGAGGAGATACAGTTACCGGTACTGCCGCGGCTGCAGCAGGCACATGGGCTGGTTTACGCCGTCGCTGCAGAGAAATGAGTACCAACAACAAGCCTCCAGCGACAATTTCCGTTAAAATAATCAGGTATGTCATGTTCCATCCGGCTCCAGCCAAAAAACCGCCACCCTGTACCATAATCGCATACAAGCTGAAATGACTTATGCTGGCCGTAATCAGGTTGTTCTGGACGTCAAGAGTGTAGTCACAGGGTTCCCATTTCCCTGTCTCATCGTTGTAATATTCAAGAGCTAGTTTTTTTGAATCTGCACCTGAAGGTAATTGCGAAGGTTCGAACTGAAAAGTAATACTGATGGGCTGGCTGAAAACGGTCCCGCTCGGTTCAAACTCAAAGGAGTTGATTATCTCTGACCCCTTAGGTGCGGACGCCGGCATTGTGGCGGGAACCACGTTTATAGACATTACTATATTGCCATCTTCTGTCAACGCTCGCGTGTTCTTTTTTATTACTATAGATTCAATTTGGCTAAAAGTGCTTAGACGGATGTTATGAAACTGGGTATCCGCTTGCACTACACCACCGCTATCGACCACTTGGGATAGGTCTAAAACATTATCGCCGCTCGCCTGGGAAATGTGGCTTGTGACGGTTTGCGTTGTTGTTATTGTTGGCGTTATCGTTGGCTTGCCTGTTTGTGCCTGTCTTATATTCAAGTTGGTCGTTATATTGTCTGTCGAGGAAGGCTCTGTCGTGAAGGTCTGGTCACCGCCGTATACCGTTGTCGAGCCAACCGCCTTGGCACGGTAATGATAGGTGGTATTGGCCGTTAAGCTGGTGATATCGGCATGGAAAGTACCTTTGGCTGTCAGCGTTTGGGCGGTGGTGGTACTGCCGTAGCCGGTGGTGGTGCCGTATTCGAAGTTGACCGTTACATTGGAACTACTGCCCAGGCTGGTGAGATTACCGTTTAAGGTTGCTCCGGTTATGCTAACGTTACTTGCTGCGGATGTGGATACCGATACGGTACCTGCCTGTGACGTCGTGAAGGTCTGGTCACTGCCGTATACCGTTGTCACGCCAACCGCCTTGGCACAGTAATGGTAGGTGGTATTGGCCGATAAGCCCGTTATATCGGCATGGAAAGTACTCGCGGCTATTAACGTTTGGACGGTGCTTAAACTGCCGTAGGCGTTGGTGGTACCATACATGAAGTTGACGGATACGTTGGAACTACTGCCCATACTGGTGAGGTAACCATTTAAGGTTGCTCCGGTTGCGCTGACGTTACTCGCTGCGGACGTTGATACCGCCACGGCTCCTGCCTGCGATGCCGTGGATGTCGTGAAGGTCACGTCACTGCCGTATACCGTTGTCGAGCCGACCGCCTTGGCATGGTAATGATAGGTGGTATTGGACGATAATCCTGTTATATCGGCATGGAAAGTAGCCACCGCGGATAGCGTTTGGGCGGTGGAGGTACTGCCGTAACTGGTTGTGGTTCCGTATTCGAAGTTGACGGATACGCTGGAATCACTGCCCATACTGGTGAGGTTACCGTTTAAGGTTGCTCCGGTTGTGCTAACGTTACTCGCTGCGGATGTGGATACTGATACGGCTCCTGCTTGTGGCGTCGTGAAGGTCTGGTCATCACCGTATATCGTTGTTGAGCTAACCGCCTTGGCACGGTAATGATAGGTTGTATTGGCCGTTAAGCTGGTTATATCGGCCTGGAAAGTGCCCGCGGCTGTTAGCGATTGGGCGGTGGTGGTACTGCCGTAGCCGGTCGTGGTGCCGTATTCGAAGTTGACGGATACGCTGGAATCACTGCCCAGGCTGGTGAGGTTACCGTTCAGAGTCGCCGTCGCCGTGGTGGTATTTGTTGCGGCGGATGTCGTAATTGCCGGTGGATTGGCGGCTGAAATTGTTAGTGTACCATTATTGACCGTGGGGTGCAGGTCTTGAGATATATCCTGCGTATCCCCGAGTCTTAAGTAGGATAATGAAAAAGTAACCTGGCCGGAAGCACCGGATTTTGCCGTCATGTGCAGTACGTAGAAATCGCCCTCTCCAGTTACTCCTACAAGCACGCCATTCTCAGTTCCAGTCAAAGACACCGTAGCTACAACGGGAATCAAGGTGGGTTGTTTGGGGAACTTGCCCAGGGTATTATCAATCTCTGGAGTGCTCGGGAGCCAGTATGGGGTTAAACCATGCTGGTCCGCGAAACTGGTAAAATACGTTCCTCTTTCATAAGAGTTACATTCAGCCAGCGCCGGGTCCCAGGACAAGATAAAACCGCCTCCTCTAGCGGGTGTATCTGTATTAACTTTGATGGCAACATCGAAGGTATCTCCGGGACTTACCGCCGTGATGGGGTTGCCATCTTTCAAAGGTACGGAACTAATACTGCAAACAGTTGCCTGCACGTGTGAAGCCGGAATACCGATAATGGCGAGCAGGACTAAAAGACCCAGACAAATATTAATTATTTTAGTAGCCATTTCTGTTGCTTAACTCCTCCCCAATCAGCGTTAGTTATCAGCCGTTCCTTTCCGGCGGCCTCTGCCAATCAACACAGCAATTACGCCGATAATTATTATCGGGACCACGATGATGGCAAACATGTACCAGGGAATTCCTGAACTATTACCATTGTTGCCGTTGTTTTGAGCGACCGGTAAAACGGACGCGCTATTTTGACCGGTCTTGTCACCCCCCAGCCCTACAATTGTCCCATTTAGCCGGACGACTGGAATGTTCCCGGTAACTGCGCCATTTGAGGTGGATAAAGACATATCTTCGCACCGGTACCATTTGCCGTTATAGTAGTATGCCAGGAAAAGACTGTTGAGATTGAAGCCCTTCGTTTCGCTCGGGTTGAAATAAACTGTAACCGCGGCTGTACCTTGCTTTACACCATCAACAAAAGCATCCATAAATTTGATAGCCGGTTTTCCTGTTCCGCCTTCCGACTCGGGAGCGGAAAAAGCAGCGATACCACTTGGCTCGGCAAGATATTTCGCCAGGGCGATGTGACCATCCCCGTTAAACCCGGAGAGGTACACTTCCATACCGGTTTCATCCACCGCGGAAGCGAATGATGCATCCATATTGAAACTGAATACTACCAGGCTGTTAGGGTCCATACCGGGAAGCAGGTAATTCCCGGGCTGCGATTGCCCCGGAACCCGGCTGGATGGAGGTTTACTCAACGTGAATGGTGTAGTAGTTTGTGTCGAGGGAGTGGTTGTTGGTGTTGGCGTTGGCGTTGACGTTGTTCCGTTGCCCAAGTAATTGAAGGTATTACTGGTAACAGTTCCGGCGCTGTTGGATACAACCACCGGTACATTGTTTGTGTTGCCCATGCCCAGGTCTGGCACTTGAGCCGTTACTTGAGTATTACTATTGATAGAGGTACTGGGACTTTGAACGCCGTTAAAATATACCAGAGTGCCGCTGATAAAATTGGTACCGGTAATGGTCACCGTGGCTCCTGCAGCCGCCGAGGATGGCGAAATTCCTGTTATGGTGGGAGTCAGAGCCGAGCCGATGTAGCTGAAGCTGGTGCTGGTGGCACTCCCTCCGGAGTTGGTTAAGACTATGGTAACGCTGCCGATATTTTCTGTACCCAGATTCGGCACCGTCGCGGTTAAAGCTGTACTACTCACAAGCGTAACCATAGGACTATTTACGCCGTTAAAGGTAACCGTTGTGCCGGCGATAAAATTGGTGCCGGTGACGGTGAGGGTGGCACCGGCTTTTTCCGCCGACGGAGTAATATTAGTGATAGTAGGCAACGCGCTGGGCGTTTGAAATATTTTATCGCCGCCCCAGGCATCACTGGCTCCAAGAACGTGCATTCTGAAATGGTAAGTGGTATTGGGAGTCAGACTGTTTACCGGAATACTTACCTGGCCGGTAGCATTCGTTGTTTTTGATGAAGTCGTGCTGCCGTAACCCGTGTTTAATCCGTATTCAAAATTTACCGATACCGAACTGTCCGTACCGAGGGACAACAGAGCGCCATTCAGAGTTGCGCCGGTGTAGGTGACATCGGTAGCATCCAGGGTGGCTGCCTGGATGGGCGTGCCATAGGTCTGGAAATAAAAGGCGGCTGGCGCGCTGGTTCCGTAAGCGTTAGTAGCCGTCAGCTCCCAACTGTACTCCGTCGCACCCCAGATAATGCCGGATGGCAAAGTGAAAGAGTTGGCCGTGATTTCCGGATTATCATAAATAACATCACTATCGCCAAAAGGCGCTTCTTTTATAATAAGTTCATAGTAGTCAGCACCAGAAACCGGGTTCCATTGAAACGTCGGTGTAAAAGTTGTAATCGGGTCCCCGCCAGGCGCGGTGGGCCCACCGGGTCCAATTAAAACCGGCGTATCCGGGGGTGGAATAGGTTCGAGAACGTTAAAATTAGTGCTCATATTATTTATCTGGCCGGTAGCCAGGGTAATGGTTGAAGTAACACTGTAATTACCTGCATGCAGACCGGCACGGTAAATAGTATCGATATTACGCGGGAAGCCTGGCATAACGGACGGCATTGCAACAAGAGCATCGTTTGTCCAAACCACGGTGCCAGTACTATCCTTAACGGTAGTATTTATCTGACTATTGGTAATCAGGCAGTTGCCCGTATTGCTGAAATAGGTTTGGATATGCAGCGGTTTGTCCTGATACACCGCAGGCACGTTCAAACCTGTTATCTGGCCGCTGTAGTTTGGCGTAAATGAATCTTTGTCTATGGTAAGTATAATGGGTATTAAAATGCTAAAACTGGCACTCGGGTTTTCCACCACAATCGAGGCAAACTTTTGTCCGGGGGTGGTTCCGGGTGGGACATTGATTATTACCGTCACCGCCTGATCAATCCCTGCCGTCAACAGTTGCGTTTTATCTACACTGATCCAGGAACGGGCGCTGCAGCTGGAAGTGTCTTCCTGGGCCGATAACGCTATTACCCCCCCCTCCGGGGTCTCTCCCAATCCGGCAACGGTAATATTAACCGGGGCATTGTTGGCAACCAACAAAATTTGCCCATTGTAGCTGCCCGATGTTAAAGAATCCAGGATGATAACATCTGGATTGACGGTTATGTTGTTATTTGTATCCCCGGCGCTAAGCTCCGGCGTGATGGCAGCAATTGCAGTAATAGTTGATATGAGCAACCATGCCAGAATTGAATACTTGGCCAGTTTCTTTAAAATAGCTTTTACCAACCTTTTGTCCTCTTTCTTTTAGAGGGGAGGGGCGTTTGGAACACCCCTCCCCCTGAAACCTTGGTTAACTGTTTTTAGAAGCCGACAGAAGCGATTTGGAATACTACCTGATTGTGGTACACATCGCCGCTGCTGGCTAAATGAGCATCCGAGGCGAGAAGTAGCTGGGAGAAGTAGAGCGTGCGGGTTTCTCCAAGCCTGGCATAGCCATTAGCAGCAGTGTCAGTCTGCTGGCCTTCCGGAATACCGGTCGCCAAAACCTGGGCGGCGCCGGTCAGGGGGACGTCATTATTGGCCGGTGTGATGTTGCCGGAGGCAGTTGGGAACGGGGTTGTGTAACCGTTGGCGGTGATAACGTGGAGCTGGTTGTGGAGTTTGATGTAGGGATCGTACGTGGTGGTAGCCGTGGTGAATTTGGTCAGTTTGCCGGCATCGGGACCAGTCGCAGACGCTGGACTAACGACCGGAGCTGTCCCCAGGACTTGGAGGGTCCAATACTCGTTGGATTTAACGTTAATTGTCTGGGTGATGCTGTTATCGCCGAGCTGCATGTTCGCACCAAAGTCAACAGAGGCCGGCTGGGTGAAGGACAGGGTTTTCTGGAAAGTGCCGTTGACATCGGTCGTCTGGCCGGGTACGGGGTAAGAGAAGGAGACCATTAAGTTAGCAGTATTGTTCGTCTCATTGCTTTCCGGAATAACGTTGGTGGCATCGGCGGTGACAACGATGGTGTCATAAGTACCGGTTAAGGTGATGGTGGCGCTGGTGAGGGTGCCGGAGTTGTTGCCCTGGGTGATAGCCGGAGTTGCGACGGTGATGGCCGCGCCGCCATCGACGACGACCCAGGCGGTGCTGGCGCCGGCATCCAGGTTACCGGTATTATTTACCTGGAAGTGCACGGTGTAGGTGGTGGGGTCAGTGGAGGCAGAGGTCCCGGTGTGAACGATGGTTGCGCCTACATTGGAAACGGTCAGGTCTGCGGCTGGAGGCTGGCCAACAGTAATGATGCCGTTTACCAGGTCGGTAGGTAGAGCCGCCGGTACGTTGTTGGCAAGGAAAGAAACGGAAGTGTTGAAGCTTAGAGTCTGAAAACTATTGTTGGCCGCGGCTTTGGCCGTGAAGCTCAAAGTGGCCCATACGCCCGTACCGGTAACAGTAGTAGGACCGCCGGTAGTGGAGGTGAAGCTGACTTTGCCAAGGCCGTTATCGATGGAGGGAGTTACATTGTACTCGCCGGAACCGAAGTAAGGGGTAGCGGTGTTATAGGTAGCGCTATTACAGGTGAACATGGTGGCGTTGAATGAAACGGTAGCCTGGCCGCCGGCTACGGCAACTGAGGAGGACGCGGTCAGATTGATAGTAAACGTGGCACCGTTGCCAACCGATTTGGATTCCAGACTAATGCTGCTCGGATTCGCCGCAAAGGTCGGGATGGCGGTGACCAGCAAGCCCGCGATAACGGTGATTACGAGTAAGCTGGCAAGAGCGATTTTTTTAATCGTTAATTTCAATTTTTTCTCCTTTTTTCTTTTATCACTTTAGCTGCAAACTGTAAGTGCAGGTTCTAGCTTACGCCGGGTGGCAGCGACATGAGTTGGATGGTGCAATAGTTGCCCACCGAAATCAGGTCAAGGACGTTAACCGTCCCGTTATGGTCTACATCAGCACGGCCGTAGGGGCCGGATACACCTACTTTGTTGCCGACGCTGATAAGGTCAAGCACGTCAACCCAGCCGTCGTTAGAGACATCCTGGTTCGGGACCAGTCTCAAGAAACCGGTATCAACCACGGCCTGCTGCCCGGCGCCGTCCAGTTGTTTCATCCAGGTGATGTAGTTCATCACATCGGTAGTTTCATTTGCCGGCGTGTAGTCATTAGGGATGCACATGAAGAGGAAGCGTGCAAGAGGGTAAACACCGGAGTAGATATTGGGACCGGTTGGGGCGTAGGCAACACCGCTGACCACAATATTGACGTCAATGATATTGGTACCGGTTTCAAAGCCAAGCCCGACATAGCCGCACTGGCCGGTAGCGCTGATGCTGTTGATGGCGGACTGCATATCGACATTACTGTCAATTCTGGGCTGTCCAGACATATAAACAACATTGTTTTCTGTTGTTGGACCAGTATAGGTGCCCGAGGTCGGATCCTGATCCGGGTTGGCGTAGGTTATGCCATTCCCTACAGTATCCTTGAAGGCGGCACGGGTGCCGGAACCGATAATACGGGCTCGAGGTACAATCTTTGTGTGCGGACCGGCGGTACTGGTAATCGGGTCGGTTATCTGGTCCCAGTAGGTGATTGTGCCTGTATAGATGCCGCCAATTTGCGCCAGGGTCATATTATGGATACCGGTTACCGAGGAATTAAGGATAAAGACCATACCGTCGCGGGCGATGGCATAAGCGGTGAGGGTGGTCATT
>JBEKAC010000006.1:0-68609 GCA_050018395.1 Dehalococcoidales bacterium | reverse complement strand
AAGCAAGATGGCATGCTGTATGAAAGAACAGCGAATTTGATAAAAAGTGCCATAAAATTGAAGCAAGACAAGAAACCTTCAGCCGGTTAAAGATACATGATGTTTGCGATGGAGTTCGATCCACCTCAAACTCGCCTTCCAATGATTCAGGTTTTTCAGAATTGCACATTCCGTCATATTGTTAATGAAGCCTAGGCTCAGTAGATTCCCACACAGCCCGATACACAGCTGTCGACATGTCCGAACACAACGATACTTCTGTTCCAGTGACCATCGTCAGGTCGTCATCGCTACAGTGAGAAGCATATGCAACAATTGGAATCTCACGTGCTTTAGCGAATCCGACTTCAAAAAGGGTACCTGCATCTAGATCATCTAAAACGGCCAAGAGTCCATTAGCGTTGGATATCAATTTAAGGTCCTCGTGAGCAACTTCGCTAGAGACTCCAAATCCGACATCGTGCATCGGCGACAATACTTCTGCACCCAAATCAATCAATCCATTGCGAAATGTATTAATTATCCAGCGCTGCCCAATCGAAAAGAACGGGCCCGCCAAATAAATCCTGGGTGTTTGACGAAAACTCATCTCATTAAGAAGGTCTGGGTTAACAATATTGCCATCTTTGTCCACCACTTGCAGGGGCCCTTGGGATACCCAAACAGCCGCGCCGAGCGACGCATGCCGGGCTGATTCAACAGCTGACATGTTCTTGTTGCCCCAGCAGCAAGCAAAAATACTCGTGAAAACATCCCCTGAACCAATAGGATATATTGAATTAGTGGGATAGACTCCAATTTTGACAGGTGCAGCTTTTCCATCATACACGACGGCTCCAAGCCCTCCACACTTTACAACAACCGTATCAAATCCATATTTCTTTCGGACACTGTTGGCAGCATCGTCGCGTGAATTGGTTGCTCCGGCCAGTGTCCTTACTTCTAACTGATTGCAAACTAATGCACTTCGCTCACCAGACCATTTGACCCCATGGTCAATGGAAGAAGCACCTTGAGGATCAATAATGACTGATTTTCCAGTTATAGACCACCCGCCTTCGGGCATTCCAAAGGCTAGGACAGTCTCGTCATTCGCTGTCAGCTTTACGCGGTCGATCCCCGTTGGCGATAATATAGGGGGGCTAAGGGGAGTGTCGTAGCTAAATACTATTTCATTCTTGCGGTGCTTAACGCGGGCGGAGAACCGAAAAGATTTGCCAAGACTATTTATCCAAGTCTCCTCTTCGGGAGTAGCGATTGTGACTAGTTCCAACGATTCAACTGCCCGTGAAATGGCTATGGCAGCTCGCAATCCAGAGCCAAAGAACTCATTTCGCATTGGCTCTCGACAGATTTCATGGTAGGCGCCGCCTGCTATCTTCATATAAAATCTCGTTTGTTAATTATAACCCCAAGCCATCCAACCATGCTTGGTGAGATAAATCATCGTTCGCTGCCAAGAGCTTCGCGTGTATGCTCTCGAATTGGCGAGAAAGCTTGTTACGATCTTCACTTTCAGTTTTGCCTAGATATTCGTCTAAGTAATCTGACTGTCCTGTTTGATCTCGAAGCCTAGCCTTTACTCGATGGGCCGCATATTCGAAGAAAAGTTCAACCATAGCTTTTGTAGTCGACTTACCTTTGTATGTTTCAAAGGCTTCAATCGCCATAGCATCAATGTGATGGCCCCGTGGTTTAATCTTCCCACCCCACTGATCGATAGCGATCTTGATAATCTTTATAACCGGCACAACTCTTCCCGCATGTTGCTGATTAACCGCGGTTAGTCTTCTGGCAAGCCTTTCAGGATGGATTACTTGGGACCACCCTTCCCCTTCAGCAGCGATCCTGACTCCAGTTGAAGTCTTGAGCGCGGGTAGAAGTTGCAATTCTTCTTTATCCGGGTAGGTGAGGGTTACCGCCATATCACCGTGCTTAACCGCAACTGACTTCGGTAAGACTCGTCTTAACAGTGCGTCAAATTCCTGGAGTAAATCTTGCGGGTTCTCAGCTGCAAACTGCTCACTTCTTAAGATAACTAGCGCGTCTACGTCACTTAGACCATTCACATACGTATGTCTACTAAGGGACCCACCAAAACGAAGCATTACGTTATCATCAATGTAGCTCTCGATAGCAGCCTTAACAGCCTCCAGCCGTTCATTGGTTTTTTCGGCATCCCGTTCATTTATTTGCTTTAAGTTGTCTTGCAGTTTTTCTGAGACTCTTTGCTCATACTCTGCTTCAGCAGTTCGGCGTGTGGTTTCCCGAGACTGCTGCTCTAGCTCTTGAGACGTGTACCTGCGGTAGGACCCTCCTGATCCACACATACAAACCTCCTTTATAAGCCGAGAACCTTCCGGTCTAGGCATGACAAGCAAATGCCGCACGGGGACGCCGTCCCTTTTTGACAGCTATAAGTGAGGTCAAACGGTAGACCATATTTTTTACCGAAGGCGACAATACTCGGTTTTTCAAAATTCAGGAAAGGAGCCTCGAATTGCATCAGTCCATTGGTGTACTCAGATACCAAGACGCTTATACGGTCTGCGAAGGCTGGTGTGCAATCATAATAAGGACTGCCAGCATGAATTCCTAAAGCTACAATTCCAGGCAAATTGGTGTATGCCATCAATGCCACCGTTACAAATGCAGCATTTCTACCCTTGATCTCGCCTAGCTGACAGCAATCTACACCGCTTATCTTGATTTCTCTAAGAGTCAATTTGTAATAGGCTGCTATTTGATGAACGTGCTCACGTTCTACTGCATTCGATGGATGTCCGAAATCGATGAATATTGGTAAAACCCTCATTCCTGTGTTCAAGTAGTAAATAATACACGCGGTTGAATCTATGCCGCCGCTGGACAGTACGAACGCATTCATACTAATCTTTAACATCTTTTACCCGCTTAGCCATTATTCCATTTAAGAAGTTTGTCAAATATTTCTGCCTGCGCTTTTGCATCGTCGAGAGCATTGTGAGTCTTCTGAAGGTGAGGCTGAAAATTGGCATCGAGTCTGCTGGATCTGGTTTCATTCCAAGTGGTTCGCCATAGGCCCATATAGTAGGATTTGATGTCGATTGCGCCATGTCCGAAAGGATTGCTTCCAAGAAACTCATGGAAGTACCAGTTAACGAAAGACCAGTCAAAGACTGCGTTGAATCCAACGAAAACCGCCTTTTTTTCTCGGCAGACATCAGAAACCCAATCTCGAAAGCGACTCATGGTATCTGCTGGAGTAGCCCCGTTAGTTTGAAGATCATTCAATGAAAGCGATGATACGCGCAGGGCTTCAGGATCAAAATTGCCATTTAGAGGCTTCAGTTCTTGGTAGAACTCTTTCGCACTGTCACCCACTAGACACGCTCCAATTGAAAGCATGCTGTACTTTCCAGGAATAGGGCCAGACGCCTCAATATCTACTGATACATAAGCTTCTTGCACTAGCTCCTTTGTCATTTCATAAACCTCTTGGCGTGACTATCGGAGGCCGGGCACGCACTCTTGTCCAATGCTTTGTAAGTTCGGAGCTTGTGACCGTTTCTGGTGTTTTGGGGTCCCAGATGAACCGATCCAAAGAGTGTATATCGAAAGGAGGTTCAGTTCCTTTCTTGGCAGTAACAATTAGCTGGCGACCTAAGGCCAATGCGTAGCCCAATTCGATTAGACAATTGGGGCGTCCGCCGGTTATATCTGCGATCACCAAAGTGCTCTCGTGTATACCGGAGAATATCTGTGCGTCAAGCATCGGTCTGATAGCGGGGGTCCTGCCCATTTGTACAGGCTGATAGTCAAGGCTTTTTACAAATGGATCGACGACATTTCTGAAAAAGTGCTCCACATCATGGAAATTTGGTTCTTTCTGATCCAAAAGGCGAACATAGAAAGCTGAAGGTGGTGCGATGACATGTAACAGTCTTAGCACGGCAGATGCCACGTCTTCTGGTTTTCTGCTCCCGCTCCTCGTTGCGATAGACCCGATTGAAGCGCACACAGTTTCGGGATCAGTTCGCGGGAAGAAATCACGCGGGTTGGACATGAGTCTGTCTAGGATGTGCAGGCTTCCCCCGCTACCGTCGTCACTGCTAGATCCTATTTTAAGGTCTAAGGGTATGACCGGTTTGCTTAGGGACATAAAGATGGAGGCATAGTGTTCGACTCCTTCTCCTCCACCTAATGTAATCAGAACATCAGAATGAGACGAGAATATTGAACGACGGATCGCTCCTGAGGACCATCTATGTTGCCCCGGAAGAATTCCGATGTAATCCTGCGTCATCAGACTTTCCCAAATACTGCGCCTATCTTCCGGTATCTGTGCCTGAGTCTTTGACGTAACTGTCGTGGCTAGTAATTTAGCTCCCGGTTTGGCCGTCAACCTTCCTACCTTAACCATATCGCACAAAGTCTCTATGATCGTCCAATCGAAAACCTGTGGTAGCCGTCCTTTGGTCTCTGAAATCCTGGGCTCCTTTCCTACCATGACATCGAACAATGCTCCTTCGGCAGCTAGACTCTGGACAATCGATGCTACCAAATTATGGGCATAGGCAAGAAGATATGGATCACATGATTCACTTGCACTTCCGGCGATTAAAACTCGCCTTCCCTGCATAAGCATGTTTTTACACCTTCGGTCCCTCAACTGTTACAGATATTGATGGGTGCTGTCGTATTGTCACTTACCATTCGCCCACAAGCTGATTCCGCTTTAAACTGCCTTTCCTCCAAGGGTAGTCCTTTTGATTATGGCAATTATACACCCTCGTTTGTTCGCGGACAAGAGCCTACCCTATTTGGATAATAAAAATAACAAAACATCTTATTGTGATCTTCATTATTTATTGACTTTTTAGAAATGGCTAAAAATATTTCTAACAAATATCAATGTTTTTTGATACTCTTAAAAACAAGAATTTACAAATTTTCATATCTATTCAGGGGTGAGGGGCCCCCCTTTAGATTTACTCTCAAACAACTGGTTTTTGCTACGTATAACACCATTCGGTAAACCTCAAGGTATACGACAGTGGTAAACGGTATAGTAAACTACAATAACTTACCATGACCTTCCTTTAAATGGATGGCTCCCTTTAGGTCTATTACAAATTTTACCGTCAATAGTTTGCTTTCGCTTATGAAAGGGAGAGGATATACTCAGAATTAGTTTTTCATAAACTTTACCGGCTACTTAGCGCCCGTACCAGCCGTGACCCTTGATTATGCCGCGGGCATAGCCAGCCTGGCCGATATGGGGGTAATTATGGGCGAGTTGCCCCCACAAACGCGCGTGCAAGGGGCGGGTCGCTCCCGGGGTTTGGGAAAGGGGGTATTCTTTATCCAGGTCTTTTTCCGTCAGCTTTTCAATGAACTTCTTGAAAGGTTCCTTGACGGCTTTTTCGTAATCCTCCAGTGTCTTTACGTCCGGGATAAACAACGCGTCCACTTGAGCATCGGTATGCCCTACACCCGTATCATTAAAGTCAGCGGGGCGGTTGAATTTCCGGTGCCAGCCGTCTTTTGTCCAGAGCTGCTGCCCCAGGATGACATCTCCCAGGAAACGGTCGCAACTGCGGACACAATGCCAGCCGAGCCAGCCGATGGGGTTGGCACCGGGGGAAGGCCGTTTCTTGATGTCCTCGAGCGTCAGGCCATCCATTACTTTTTCCCACTCTTCAAACATGTTTTGATAAGCGCTAGCCATCATTTGCTGCCACTTCATAGCCGTCTCCTTATAAACAGGGTTCTTAGATAATACCACATTTATGCGAATGGCGCAGATTGCGTCCCAAGCTAAACGTTGCTATAATGAGTCCGATGAACACTGAACATGAACTCGAAACGATGCGCCATTCGGCGTCTCACGTCATGGCGGAGGCTGTGCTCTCGATGTTTCCGGACGCGAAGTTCGCCATCGGGCCGGCGATAGAAGACGGTTTCTATTACGACTTCGAGCTACCGCGCCCGCTGACGCCGGAAGACCTGCCCGTTATCGAGAAAAAGATGCGGGAAATCATTAAAGCCAACCTGCCCTTCGAACGGCGGGAAATAACGAAAAACGAAGCCAAAAAGCTGTTCGCCGGGCAGCCGTATAAGCTGGAGCTGCTCGAAGACATTGAAGACGATAAAGTAGGCATTTACGAGCAGGGCAAGTTCACCGACCTGTGCCGCGGCCCGCACATCGATACCACCGGAGAAATCGGGGCTTTCAAGCTGACGAGCATCGCGGGGGCGTACTGGCGGGGCAACGAACATAACGCCATGCTCCAGCGCGTTTACGGCATCGCTTTCGGCTCCCAGAAGGAACTGGATGCATATCTGACTAAAATAGAGGAAGCCAGGAAACGCGATCACCGCAAGCTGGGCAAAGACCTCGACCTTTTCATCATCCCGGAGGAAATCGGGGGCGGGCTGGTCATCTACACACCTAAAGGGGGGCGCATCCGCACCACCGTCGAGGATTTCTGGCGCCAGGAGCATTTCGCCAACGGCTACGAGATTCTTTACACGCCGCACATCGGACTAAGCAAATTATGGGAAATCAGCGGCCACCTGGGCTTTTATAAGGAAAATATGTATTCCCCGGTCACCATCGACGAGCAGGAATATTACCTTAAGCCGATGAACTGCCCTTTCCATATCCTCGCTTATAAATCGCAAACACGCTCTTACAAAAATCTGCCCCTGCGCTGGGCGGAACTGGGCACCGTCTACCGCTACGAACGCAGCGGTGTGCTTTCCGGACTGATGAGAGTACGCGGCTTCACGCAGGACGATGCGCATATATTCTGTACTCCGGAACAAATGAACCCGGAAATATCCGAAGTATTGCGTTTTTCGCTTTACATGCTTAGAACCTTCGGGTTCCAAAAATACAAAGTGTATCTTTCCACGCGCCCGGCGGATGCCGTCGGCGAACCACAAATGTGGGAAGAAGCCCAGAACGCCCTCCGCCGTGTCCTCGACGAGAACAAGCTCGGCTATAAGGTGGATGAGGGGGGAGGGGCTTTCTACGGCCCCAAGATAGATATAAAAATCGAAGACGCGCTGGGGAGAGAATGGCAGGCCACTACCATCCAGTTTGATTTCAATCTGCCCGAACGTTTCGGCATGGTATATGTCGGGGCGGACGGCAAAGAACACCGTCCCTATATGATACACCGCGCCTTGCTCGGTTCCTGGGAACGGTTCTTCGGGCTGCTGATAGAGTTTTACGCCGGGGCTTTCCCCTTATGGCTTGCCCCCGTGCAGGTAAAGCTCATCCCCGTGTCCGACCGGCATAACGACCACGCCAACATGGTGGCCGCCGAGATGAAAAAGCACGGCATGCGGGTCGAGGTGGACGACCGTTCCGAGCGGATGAACCTGAAAATCCGACAGGCGCAGATGGAGAAAATCCCCTACATGGTCATCCTCGGGGACAAAGAAATTGCGGACAACTCCGTTTCCGTGCGGCGCCGCAGCGGCGAACAACTGCCCACGCAGCCCCTCGCCGCGTTTATCGAGGCCCTGGTAAAAGAGATCGTTGACAAAGCATGACCACGGCTTATCAGTATCCTGCCCGACGCTTGATTTCCCTGCCCGGAATATGGTATAGTTTTTGCTCGTAGGACACCTGTAAGCGGAGGAGGAAAGAAAGCTTATAATTAAACAACTGCGCGTCAATGAGCGAATCATCGCTAGAGAGGTCCGCCTGGTAGGCGAAAAAGGCGAACAGCTTGGCGTTATGCCCCTGGTGCAGGCCAGGGAATTAGCGAAAAAGAGCAACCTTGATATCGTCGAGGTTGCACCCACGTCCGTTCCCCCTGTCTGCCGCCTTCTTGACTACGGTAAGTTCAAGTACGAACAACAGAAGAAAGAGCAGCAGGCCAAGAAAAGCCAGAAGGTAACCCTGTTAAGAGAGATACGCCTGCGCCCCAAAATCGGCGTCCATGATTTCGACTTTAAAGCCAAGACCGCCAGGAAGCTACTGGAAGACGGCGCAAAAGTAAAAGTAACGCTGATGTTCCGGGGCAGGGAAATTACCCACCCGGACCTGGGCTGGAAAATCCTCCAGCGTATGGCGGAGGTCCTGAAAGAGGTAGGTGTGCTGGAAAGGCAGCCGCTAATGGAGGGCAGGAGGATGGACATCATCATCGCGCCCGCCAATGCCAAGCCCAAAACCAAACCGGAAGTGAAGGCCGAAGCTAAACCGGCAGTCAAACCGGAAGCTAAAGCCGAGGTAAAAACAGAAGTAAAGGAACCCCAAAATGCCAAAACTTAAGACACATAAAGGTGCCAAGGACCGTTTCAAGATCACGGGCACCGGTAAAATAATGCGGACAATCGGTCCGAAAACCCACTTGCGCGTCCATAAAACCAAGCGTACGCGGAGGCAATTCGATAAGATGACGGAATTGAGTCCCGCCGACCGCAAGCGGATATCGAGGCTGATACCCAACGGGGTCAAGTAGAATGGGAGCGGAAGTAACATGCCTAGAGTAAAAAGAGGTGTGCCCTCACACCAAAGACATAAGAAGGTACTGGCCCTGACCAAAGGGCAGCGGAGCACCCGGCACCGGCTGATCAAGCGGGCCAACGAGTCCATGATACATTCGTTGAGCTACGCTTTTTTCCACCGGCGTGAGCGTAAAGGCGATTTCCGGCGGCTCTGGATACTGCGCGTTAACGCCGCCTGCCGCGCCCAGGGGCTTTCCTACAGCCAGTTCATGCACGGTCTGAAAACGGCCGGCATCGAGCTTGATAGGAAAACGCTGGCGGACATGGCCGTCAAGGAACCGAAAAACTTTAGCAGCCTGGTCACTCTCGCAGGAGGGAAAGGCCAGGACTAAGCACTCCAGATACTCACCTTAATCTGTAATCTATAGTCCCCTTCCCCTCTTATAGCGGAAGGGGATTTTTATAGCAGGCGAAAAACATGAACGAAAAAGTAACGGAAATTAAAACGGAAGCCCTGCAAGAGTTGGCAGGCATTAACGACGTTAAAGAGCTTGAGGCGTGGCGCGTGCGTTACCTGGGCAAGAAAAGCCCGCTGACGCAAATCCTGCGCGGCCTGACGGCGCTTACCATCGAGGAGAGGAGAGCAGTAGGCGCGGCGGCCAACCGGCTCAAGAACCTGCTGGAAACCAGCGCCGAGGAGAGAGGCCAGGCTCTACGCGAATCCCAGCTCAAGACCGCAGCGCAAAAAGAGTCCATCGATATCAGCCTGCCGGGCCGGCCGCAAAACATCGGGCACCAGCATATCATTGCCCAGACCATTGAAGAAATTTGTGATATCTTTATCTCGCTCGGCTTCCAGGTCAAGGAAGGGCCGGACGTGGAGTGGGACTATTATAACTTCGAGGCGCTCAACATCCCCGCCGAACACCCGTCCCGGGACAACATGTCTTCATACTGGATAGATGCGCCGCCGGGGGAAAAGGGGAAGATGCTTTTAAGGACGCACGGCACCGCCGTCAGCGCCAGGATCGTGGAAACAATGAAGCCGCCCATCCGTACCATCGAGCCGGCCCGGGTCTACCGCTATGAAGCGGTCAATGCCACGCACCTGAATATCTACCACAACATCGACGGGCTGGCGGTGGACAGGAACATCACCATGGGCGACCTTAAGGGCGTGCTTTTCGAGTTTGTGCGGCGCTATTTCGGGGACAAGCGCAAGATACGCTTCCGGACCGATTTCTTCCCCTTCGTCGAGCCGGGCGCGGAAATCGCCATCGATTGCATCGTATGCCACGGCTCCGGCTGCCGTTTCTGCGGCAACAGCGGCTGGCTGGAGATACTGGGCTGCGGTATGACCCAACCGGAAGTCTTAAGGCGGGGCGGGATAGACCCGGCGGAGTACACCAGCTTCGCCTTCGGGATGGGGCTAGAGCGCATGCCGATGCTCCGCTACGGTATCGAGGACATACGGCTTTTCTATAACAACGACTTGAGATTTTTAAGGCAGTTTTAAGGGGAGAGTAAAGAAAATGACATCGTCTCCCTTTCGTAAAGGGAGAGTGAGAAGGATTTAGTGATTCCTTATAATAGAAATTTAAAGGAGGCTTCTAGAAATCTCAGGGGCAACCTTACTGAAGCTGAAAGGTGTCTATGGGAAAGAATTAAACTTAAGCACCTTAGCTTTTGTTTTTATCGTCAAAAGCCGATTGGAAATTATATTGTCGACTTTTATTGCCCTAAAGCAAGACTAGTTATGAAGATAGACGGCGGACGTCACTTTTCAGGAGATGAAGTAGATAATGACAATTTTAGAGATAAATATATGCGAAGTCTCGGTCTCACCACGCTAAGGTTTTCCAATTCCGAGGTTTTGACAAATACTGATAAAATTGCGGAAATGATATTTGATTATTTTAGTAAAATCCTCCTTTCTCCCCCTTTGAAAAGGGGGACAACCGTATCCGCTAAAAGAACAGTCGGGATAGAAAAATGAAAGTACCATTAAAGTGGCTTAAGGATTATGTCAATATCACCCTGCCGGTGCCGGAGCTGGCCAGGAGGCTGACGCTGGCCGGCTTCGAGGTGAGCGAGATAATTACGACCGTCGGGAACTGGGATAACGTTTTCGTCGGCGAAATCACCGCCATCGACCCCCACCCCAACGCTGACCGCCTCCACCTGGCTACGGTCAATCTAGGGGCGGGGCAGGAAACGGTGGTCTGCGGCGCCCCGAACCTGGTCGTCGGCGACAGGATAGCTTTTGCTAAAGTGGGCGCGCGGTTGACCGACGCCGAAACCGGGAAAGTGGCGGAACTTAAGCCCGCCAAGATTCGCGGCGTCGTCTCCCGCGGGATGATCTGCTCGGAGCGGGAGCTGGGTATCTCGGACCAACACGTGGGCATACTGGTACTGCCGAAAAGCTTCGAAATCGGCAAGGCGCTGGCGGACGTCATGGGCGAAACCGTGCTGAATATCGATATCACCGCCAACCGGCCGGACGGGCTATCGGTTATCGGCATCGCGCGGGAAGCCGCCGCCATCTGCGGGCAACCGGTACATATCCCCGAAATCAGCTATTACGAGACCGGCGACGAAATCGAAAAGCACATCAGCATCGAAATTAACGATAGCGAGCTCTGCCCGCGCTACTGCGCCAGCCTGATTACCGGCGTAACCATTAAAGAATCGCCGGCATGGCTGCAGGAAAGGCTCACAGCGGCAGGGCAGCGCCCCATCAATAACATCGTCGATATCACCAACTACGTCATGCTGGAGTACGGCCAGCCGTTGCATTCCTTCGACTACGACAGGTTGAAGGGCAAAAAGATAATCGTCCGGCGGGCGCAGGACGGCGAAAAGTTCTATACGCTGGACACCAATGAAAGAATACTGACCTCCGAGATGCTGGTCATTGCCGACGGCGCCAGGACCGTAGCCATCGGAGGGGTGATGGGCGGCCTCAATAGCGAGGTGACCGACAGCACCACCTCCATCCTGCTGGAAGCCGCCAGCTTTAAAGCGGCCAGCCTGCACTACACCAGCCGCAAGCTCGGTCTGCTGAGCGAAGCCTCGGCCAGGTTCGAGCGGGGCATCAGCGCCGGGGTCACGCTGCCGGCCCTGAAACACGCCACGCAGCTTATGCTGGAGCTGGGCGGCGGTAATGTCGCTAAAGGCATCATGGACATCTATCCCGGCAAAAAAGAGCCGAAAATCATCACGACGACGCCGGAACGGGTGAAGCGGGTGCTGGGGGTGGGCTACAGCCTGGAGGACATCAAAAAGGCGCTGGAAGCCTTCGGCTTTAAATGCACCACCGACGGCACCAGGGTCATGACGACCGCCCCGTACTGGCGCAGCGATATCAAGATTGAGGAAGACCTCATCGAGGAAGTGGCGCGCTACTTCGGCTACGATAAAATCCCCCAAACTCTTTTCAACGACCCGATACCGATACCGGACGAAAATCCGCTGCGTGCAGTAAAAAAGAAAATCCGGCAAAACCTGACCGGCAACGGCTTTCAGGAGGTCATGACCTACACGCTGACCGGCCTTGAACCGATGCGCAATATCTTTGCAGAGGCGCACGACCCGGAGCCGATGCCGCCGCATATCGCCAACCCCATGACCGCCGACCAGGAATACCTACGCTTCAGCCTGCGCCCCGGCCTGCTGGCAACGATGGCGGCGAACCGCCGGCATGAAGACGGCGGCATTAAACTTTTCGAGATTGGAAAAACGTACGTCGCCGGCGGCGGCCTGCCGCGTGAGCCGGAAATGCTTTGCGGCGTAATGAACGGCAGCCGTATTGAGAAATCATGGCTGGGCGGGGAAGGCAACTACGATTTTTACGACGTCAAAGGGGTGGTGGAGGGGTTTTTATTAAGTCTGGGTATCAAGATAACCTGCGAAGCGAGCAGTGACCCCGGCCTGCACCCGGCGCGGCAGGCGGCTATCGTCTTGGCGGGGAAGGGCAAGAAAGCGGCCATCGGGGTCATCGGGGAGGTGCATCCCAAAGTGGCGGACGCCTTCGAGATTGCGGGCACGGTCTGCTTATTTGAAATAGAACTCGCCGGGCTGTTAACTACCGTTGGCCAGCCGATGTACCAGCCGATACCGCGCTTCCCGAGCATCGCCCGGGACATGGCGCTGGTGGTGGACGCCGGCGTGACTAACCAGCAGATTCTGGACATTATCAAGGGCTTCTCTCTGGTGACCAACGTGGTGCTCTTCGACGTATATGCCGGCAAGCAGGTGACGCCGGGTAAAAAGAGCCTGGCTTACAGTCTGGAATATCAGTCTCCGGACCAAACGCTGACCGATGAGACCGTTAATAAAGTGCAGGAACAAATCCTGAAGCGCCTGACGGAAAAACTGGGGGCGGCGCTGCGGGCGTAAGGGTTGTTTACAGTCTACAGTACACAGTTTACAGTTTACAGTTATCAATGAGAGGGGCAAAAGCCCCTCTTTTTGTTTTAGTACCTCTTGACAAGGCACTTAATTAACGGTATAATATCAGTATATTCTGATTTTTCTGAATATTCTATTTTATCCGGAGGAAAAGATGGCTAAAGAAAAAACAAAGGGAAATTGCTGTACGCCGGGGTGCTGCAAAGTGGAGTCGGTGGTGAGCATCGATGAAAGAGGGCAGATGGTTCTCCCTAAAGACCTCAGAGACAAAGCGGGTATTCGCGCCGGGGACAAGCTGGCGGTCGTCAGCATGGAACAAGACGGCAAGACCTGCTGCCTTTCTTTGATTAAAGTAGAATCGTTAACGAACATGGTTAAAGACATGCTCGGGCCTCTCATGGAAGAAGTCTTTAAGAAATAAAGAGAAAGAGGACAAAATGAAAGACACGGAAATCAGACAATCGGTCAGGGAAAACTACGGGAAAATCGCCAAAGAAAGCGGCTCCTGCTGTAAACCGAAAAGCAAAACTCAAAGCTGCTGCAATACCAACGATACAGCATCGGCGCGGGAAGCCAGTAAAAACATCGGTTACTCCGAGGCGGACATGGACAGCGTGCCGGACGGCGCCAACCTTGGGTTGGGCTGCGGCAACCCGATAGCCCTGGCATCCCTGAAAGAAGGGGAAACGGTACTGGACCTGGGGAGCGGGGCGGGGTTCGACTGCTTCCTGGCGGCCAACCGGGTGGGGAAAAAGGGCAAAGTCATCGGGGTGGACATGACGGCTGAAATGCTGGAAAAAGCCCGTGAAAACGCCCGCAAGGACAACTTCACCAACGTGGAGTTCCGCCTCGGGGAAATAGAAGCGCTGCCGGTGGCGGACAACACAGTGGACGTAATTATCTCTAACTGTGTCATCAACCTTTCCACGGATAAGCCGCGGGTCTTCCGGGAGGCCTACCGCGCTCTTAAGCCGGGCGGCCGGCTGATGGTATCGGACATCGTCCTTACCAAAGAATTACCAGAAGATATCCGGAACTCGGTGGAGGCTTACGTCAGCTGCGTGGGCGGGGCAATCACGGAGGCGGAATACCTGGGGGCGATCGAGGCAGCGGGGTTCACCGACGTGCGGGTAAAGGACACGGCTGCCTTTGGCACCGAAGCTCTGGAAACCAACCCGACGGCGGTTTCACTGGCCGAAAGCTCCGGCCTGCCGATGGACCGGATCAAGGAGCTGGCCGGCGGGATTTTAAGCATCAAGGTGTCCGCCGTAAAGCCGAAATAGCTCAAACGGCAAATTGCAGACTACCGAGAGGGGGGCGTAAGCTCCCCTCTTTATTGCTAGAAATTATTTGAAACCAATATAATGGAGGCGTAGGCGTGAATAAATCCCCATTTGAAGAATATAAAGTCACTTTTATTCCCGGGAAAGGCGGTTGAGAGTGAGCGGGCGGAGGACCGACGCGTGCCGTCGTGAGTTTAAAACAGGATATCAGCGGGATAATGGGCGACATCGCTAAAGCCGCGCCAGCGCCTGCCTATAACGCGGATGTACCGGTTTTGTCTTTCCGGTATAAAAACTGGCGGGTAATTGTCAACCGGAGCGAGGTAGTCGTCAAGGATATCGAAAGCGAGGCTGACGCGAGAGAAGTGATGGAATTTTTGAAGAACAGCAGTAACGGGGAAAATCTACCTTGAACCAGTCCGCACCTAAACACCTTTCTTTCCTGGATAGGTTCCTGACGCTGTGGATATTCCTGGCGATGGGGGTAGGGGTAAGCCTGGGATACTTCATCCCCAGGACGGCGGATTTCATCAATGAGCTGAACTGGGGCACCACGTCCATTCCCATTGCCATCGGGCTGATACTGATGATGTACCCGCCCTTAGCCAAAGTCCGCTACGAGGAGATGGGGCGGGTCTTCCGCAACTGGAAAGTGCTGGGGCTTTCTCTACTGCAGAACTGGGTCATCGGGCCAATACTAATGTTCCTGCTGGCGGTGCTTTTCCTCGGGCATGTCTGGCCGATGCCGGCTTACATGTACGGGTTGATCATGATCGGGCTGGCGAGGTGCATCGCCATGGTCATCGTCTGGAACGAGCTGGCCAGGGGGGACCGGGAATATGCGGCCGGCCTGGTGGCTTTCAACAGCGTTTTCCAGATCCTTTTCTATTCCATTTACGCCTGGATTTTCATCACTGTTTTACCCAAATACTTCGGGCTGCAAGGCTCGGCGGTAGGCGTGACAATGGGAGCAATCGCCAAAAGCGTTCTTATCTACCTGGGGATACCGTTCTTCGGGGGGATGCTGACGCGCTTTATCTTTCTTAAGACCAAAGGGCGGGAATGGTATGAGAGTAAATTCATCCCGAAGATAAGCCCGATTACGCTGGCGGCGCTGCTGTTCACCATCGTAGTGATGTTCTCGCTCAAGGGAAACCTGATTGTGCAGATACCGCTGGACGTGTTGAAGATAGCGGTACCGCTGTTAATTTACTTCGTGATAATGTTCCTGGTGTCTTTCTGGATGGGGCGGAGAATCGGGGCGGACTACAGCCAAACGGCGAGCATCGCTTTTACCGCGGCTTCAAATAACTTCGAACTGGCAATTGCCGTAGCGGTAGCTGTTTTCGGTATCGGGAGCGGCGAGGCTTTCGCGGCGGTCATCGGGCCTCTGGTGGAGGTGCCGGCACTCATCAGCCTGGTGAACCTGGCGCTGTACTTTCAGCGGCGGTACTGGGGCCGGGAAAAGGCGGTGGGATAGTCTATTCCCATCTAAAGAATCGGGCGGCCAGCCCTGCCGAGACCACGGTTACCCCAACTGTAATCAGCGAGGCGCTGACATGCCAGCCGAACCCGAGGTAAGGGTTTTGCAGCATTAAAATAACGTGGCGTAAGGGTGTAATGTCCCCGATAATACCCATGGCGCCCTTCAGAACTTCCGGCGGCGGCCCGGCCCCGCCCAATATCATCATCACGAAGAAGAGTATCAACCCTATCCCCTGCGCCGACCGCGTCGAGGGCAAAACCGCCCCCAGGAAAAACCCGAAAGCCGTAAAGCACAGGACGCCGAGCACGAACGCCGCCACCAGCTGTAAAACGTGGACGGGCATGGCCGGGTGATAGACCAAAACGCCCAGCACCATCACCAGCAGGCTGCCTATTATAGCGATGATAAAGCTGACCATGGTCTGCGAGCCCAGCACCGACCACACGGAGAAAGAGGACGCTCTAAAGCGCCGCAGGACACCCCTCTCGCGGTAGCCGGTGAGGTGCACCGGCAGCGCCACGGTGCCGATAGCCATCATCACCAGGCCGAAATAGGCCGGCATATAGTAGTTCATGGCGCCCACGCCGCGGTAGTAGTCCGCCTTAGCTTCGTTGCCAAACACTCCTCCCATCACCAGCAGGAAAATAATCGGCAGCGCCAGCGTAAAGACCACCGTGATCGGCTCGCGGATAAAGAGCTTGATTTCCACCCAGGTCAGTTTGAATAAACTACGCATTTGGACCGTCATTCTTCAGTAGCATGCCCCGTAAGTTTCAGGAAGACATCTTCCAGAGTGGGCTGCTCGATAGCTAAGTCCGGAGGGACGATGCCATGCGCCACCAGCGCCGACGCCGTCAGCGCCAGCACGGGGCCGGTGCCCTGCACCTCCACTTTCCCACGGTCGACTTTAACCGCAGTCACACCGGGCACCTGCTTCAGCCAGGCTAAATCCGTTTTATCCGTGGAAAAAACCACCTTCACGTTGCCGGCGTAATGGGCAATCAGGCCCCTTGGCGAATCGGCGGCAATGATTTTACCGTGGTCGACGACAGCCACGCGGTCACACAAATTCTCCGCCTCGTCCATGAAATGGGTAACGAGGACGACGGTGGCTCCCTTATCCCGTATGGACCGAATCAGCTCCCAGGCCACGCGGCGGGCGGCGGGGTCCAGGCCGGTGGTCATTTCATCGAGAAACACGATTTTGGGATTGTTGACCAGCGCCAGGGCGATGAAGAGGCGCTGCCGCTGGCCGCCGGACAGGGCATGAAAGCTCGCCTTACGCTTTTCCGCCAGTCCCCACTGGTCAAGGAGGATGCGGCAATCCAGCGCATGGGGCGAGACCGAGGCGAACAGGTCCAGAGCTTCCCAGACTTTAATGCGGTCCGGCAGGGCGGATTCCTGGAGCTGGGAACCGGTGAGACGGCGCACTTCCTGCGCCTCGCGGAGAGTGTCGAGACCGAGCACCCGGATATCGCCGGAATCGGGCGTCCGCAAAGCCTGTAAACACTCCACGGTGGTGGTCTTGCCGGCGCCGTTGGGGCCGAGAAACCCGAATATTTCCCCATCGGTGATTTCAAAGGAAATGTCATCCACCGCGGTGAGCTTACCGTAGGTCTTGCGCAGGTTTTTAACGGAAATGATGGGCGGCATTGAGGAAATTATAGATGATAGTGAGATAGCTTTTCAATATTTTGCTTTAAGATTGATTGACAGCCAATCACGAAATATCTATAATGTCTTCAATTATTTAGGAAGGAGAATAGAAACTTGAAAAAAGAGGCAAAATTCGTAATTAGTGCACTTGCATGGGTTATTAGTTCATCGGTCGTGGGTGGATTCTTACATGGCTTGAGTACTAGCACTTGGATGGATTGGATTATAATTATTTCGATTCTAGTATTAGGAGGCGGATGCATCTGGCTTTATAATAATCTATAAGCCTTCTCCACTAAAATGAGTAAACATAAGAGACTATGCCCAGTATCAATTAGTAGTCTGGCATTAAAATTCAGGAGTATTTTTCGGCAATCTTATCTGCTAATTCCCAACATCTTTTTAAAACACCCAAATATGTTATCTGATCACCTTGAGCACCATTACGAGCTAAAAAGGAAAACATTGAAACATCTACAGCACCAAAATTATGGTATTGCCTAGCAAGTGGTTTTGATATTTTGGCTATTTCAGATAATAATTGTTGCTTGATTGATTCAACTTCTCCCTTAAAAATTGCCATTTCATCGACGGTCATTAGCTTGTTTTTATTAGTATTTTGTAATTCAATAGCCTTATCTTTCAGCTCACTTATTCGTAATAATGGTTTTTTCCTCTTACTTTTTTGTAAGGCTGGTATAATAATCTGTAAGATTACTACTAATATCACAGTGATAGTTGCAGGAATAGCTCCAATTTCCCATTTCATGTTTTTATTTTATCACCCTTCACAACCATAACTGAGCAATAACACGAGTAGGAAAAGACGTCTTTAGTCTTTTTAACTAATAATCTCGATTTTCAACCTAGCTACTATCTCCCCCAGCGGCACGATTTCCGGGGCTTTTTCCGCGCGCTTCTTAAACTCGACAGCGGCCTTTTCCAGAGTGCGGGGGCTGACCGTAACGCGGAAGGGGATACCGAGTAAATCGGCGTCGTTGAACTTAACGCCGGGCGCGGCTTCCCTATCGTCAAAAAGAACTTCGATGCCGGCGCCGGTAAGGTCGGTATAAAGCTTTTCCGCCGCCTCCGCCACCTTAGAGCCTTCCCGGTAAAGCGGGCAGAGATAGACCTGGTAAGGCGCGATGGGCAGCGGCCAGATAATGCCTTTATCGTCGTGGTTCTGCTCGACGGCGGCGGCCATCAAGCGGCTTAAACCCATACCGTAACAGCCCATGACAATGGGGTGGGACTCGCCCTTTTCATCGATGAAAGCGGCGTTGAACTTGCTGCTGTAAACGGTCATCAATTTGAAGATGTGCCCCACCTCGATACCGCGGGCAGAGGTAAGTGTGCCGCCGCATTTTACACATTTATCACCGGCGCGTGCCGATGCAATATCGGCAACGATGTCCGCCTTAAAATCCCGAGGGTAGTTCACGTTCTTGAAATGTGTGTCTTTTTTATTGCCGCCGGCCACGTAATTCGTGCCGGTATTGACGGAATCGTCGGCGATGACTTTGATGCTTTTCAGCCCCACCGGGGAGGCGGAGCCGGGAACGATGCCGGCCTCCAGGACCTCCGCTTCCGTGGCCATGCGGAGGTCGGTGCAGTGCAGATGGTTTCTAAGCTTGACCTCATTTACCGCGAGGTCACCGCGGATGACCCCGAAAATGAATTGCCCGTCCGCCATATAGAAAACCGCTTTCAGGGTGCGGGCGGGGGGCATCTTGAGAAAAACAGCCAGCTCCTCGATCGTGCTCATGCCGGGGGTGGCTATCGGCTCGATAGGCAGCGGCTGGCCGCCTGCCACTTTTTCCTTAACGCTCACGGCTCTTTCCTGGTTGGCGGCATAGCCGCAGGCGGGGCAAGAGATGACGACATCCTCGCCGGTTTCCGTGATAACCATGAACTCCTTGGAGTCCCGGCCGCCGATAGCGCCGCTGTCCGCCTCGACGACCAAGAACTGGAGGCCGCAGCGCGTGTAAATATTCTTATACGCCTGAACCATGCTTTCATAGCTGGCGTCCAGCGCCGCTTCATCGACATCAAAGCTATAGGCATCTTTCATGAGGAACTCGCGTACGCGGATAAGCCCACCGCGGGGGCGCGGCTCGTCGCGGAACTTGGTTTGTATCTGGTAAAGCATTAAAGGCAGGTCGCGGTAGCTCTGGACATAACGGGCGGCGAGGGAGGTAACGACCTCCTCATGGGTGGGGCCTAAAGTCAACTTACGCTCCCGGCGGTCATAGAGGTGAAAAAGGACATCGCTCATGCTCCGGTCGCGCCCGGAAGTGACCCAGAGCTCGTTGGGCTGGAGCACCGGCATACTTAACTCCTGCCCGCCGGCTTTGTCCATCTCGTCGCGGATAATGTTTTCAATCTTCTTCAGCACACGCCAACCCAGCGGCAGGTAGGTATAGACGCCGGCCACGAGCTGGTTGATCATCCCGGCCCGGACCAGGTACTGGTGGCTAATGGTATCCGCATCCGCGGGGACTTCCCTTAAGGTCTTGCTGAGCAGTTGGGAAATGCGCACGAAAGACTCCTCTAACGATATTAAGCTAAACCATTTTACTACATTTGCCCGAACTTTATTACCTTACAAGATAAAAAAGCAGACTTTCAGGAATAAAGCCCGGCAGTAACGACTGACTCAAGGCAGTCCGTTAAGTAAGAAACCAGCGGTCTATGGCTATTGCGTAACAGTCACCCTGCAGGGGACCGTGCCGAAGTCCTTGCCGTTAAGCTCGATGCCGATATCGATAATATACTCGCCGGCGGCTATCTGGGGAGATAAGGCAAACACGACCACCGCGCCCGGCGTGCCGGGTCGGCCCACCGCACCACCGGCATTAGTAAGCGTGATGCCTTTCGGCACAGCGGCGGCGTAAAGCGTTAGCTGGTAGGTGGTATTGCCGGACGTATCCTCGCCGCTGGCCAGAATCAAATCATTATGGGTCTCCCCCGCTTTAGTATCGATGTTAGAGCGATACATCACGGAGATAGTGTCCTTGCCTTTAGACCAGTCCTGGGCGGCCACCGGTATAGGCGGCCAGGGATTGGTGACGTTATCCGTAAAGACATTGGCACGGTAAGTGCCGCCGCCGGGCGTGAAGACGATATCATCCGAGCGGTTATCAGATGCGGGCAGGGTGCCGGAGGGGATGGGCGTTTTACCGCCGCAGGCGGAGAACAAAATTAGTACCGTAAAGATAATGCCTAAAAAGAGCAGTTTTTTCATAATATACCCAAAAATCCCTCTCTAACTCTCCCTTTGCTAAAGGGAGAGGATGTTAATACCCGGCAGTAATTAACTTGTTACAGTTACCTTACATGGGACTGTCCCATAGTCTTTGCCGTCAAGAATGACACCTATCTGAAAGGTGTATTGTCCCGTCGCAACCCCCGAACCGACATCGATGACCACGACGACCCGTAATTCGCCCATCAGCCCGCCGCCGCTGCCGATGTAAAGCTTGATGCCGTCTTGCACGCCAACGGAATAAAGCTCCAGAACGTTGTTTATCAGAAATGTGCCTGTTTTATAAACATCGATGATATCGTTCCGGGTTGTCCCAGCTTTAGTGGTGATGGGCGGACGGTAAGTAACCGTCAGATTATCGGAACCGCTGCCCAGCGTGTTGCTTTGGAGAGGGATAGATGGCCATTTATCAGGCACTCCCTCCTGGTGCACATTGGCGCGGTAAGCCACGCCGCCGGGCGTAAAGACGATATCATCCGGTGACTGGACGGTGGACGTTGGCGGCAAAGTGCCCGAGGGGATGGGGGTGGAGGGAGACGAAGGCGTGGCGCTGGTGGTCGGGGGGGACGTTAAAAGCGTGGTGACTTGAGACCCCGATTGACACGCGGGAAGGAAGGGGAGAAGAAAGGATAATATAACTAAACTTAAAATTGTTAGTTTTTTCATAATGCTATATTTCATTTTATCTTGTCATTTTACGGGTAAAAGTAACAAGAAATAAAGCCATCATAAAAACACCTAGAAATGATTCTGCTACACCAATTCCTTTTATCCAATTACTGGATACATTTATCCAGTTTTTATCTATCCACCCACCATAGCCAACAGCAGTAAATGATACGGCGCTAAAATAAAGAGAATGACCAAAAGCTGACCATGAATTAAGCCCGAAATAAACGAACGTACACAATAAAATGAGCATAACCGCTGACAATACTGTTAAGATCGGCTTTTCTCCATACCCACAGAGTAGTCTCATAATCCATGACCATAGCTTTAAATATGGTTCTTTCTTCCAATTTTGGGCTTTTCGTCTGGTTTCCATTTCGCGATAAAAGAATTTTCCTGCAATGTCATAAAGCCCATGTTCCGTATACCAAATTTTTAAGCGTCTATAAGTATCAATTGCCCATTTAAAATAGTAACCTTTTTCTTTCTTGTTACCTTCTATTTCTTCTCCTAAAACATAATTGCCCCAATCTACAGACTCCATTTCCGTATTCGCTGAAAACTTAGTATCAAACATATAACAACCTTGGAGATATGCACCTGAAATTCGCGTATTTTCAAGAAAAGCATTAGTTAAGTCACATCTTTCAAGATGAGCATCAAAAAAATCTGCTCTTTCAAGATGAGCACCAGCTAAATGAGCATTTTCAAGATGGCAACTAACTAATTCAGCCCCCTCCAAATGGGCACCGCTTAACCGAGCACCATCAAATCGAGATTCCTTTAAAAAAGCGCCCTCAAGATGCGCACCAGTCAACAACGTGCCTTCAAGATGAGCTTTTTCCAAACCTACTGATTTTAAAATAATCCTTTGTAGTTTTAAGCCACGCAAATCAATCCCATCTGCAAATTCCTTATTTGAAAGGTTTAAATCTTGTGCAGTTCTTCCATTTTCCTCAATTAACCTCACTATATCTTCCCTTAAAAAAGGATTATCTATTGATCCGTTACCCATTTCTTTTATACCCCCTCCACCTCTCTCATCAACGCCTCAAGAAAGTCCTTTTCCTCCACCACCGCCACCTTTTCCCCCCGCTTGAAGATAACGCCCTTGCCCTTGCCGCAAGCGATGCCCACGTCCGCGTCTTTGGCCTCGCCGGGGCCGTTGACCACGCAGCCCATCACGGCTACTTTAATGGGTTTATCTATCTTGAGCAATCGCTTTTCCACAGCTTGCGCCAATTTTACCACGTCCGCCTCGGCCCGGCCACAGGTGGGGCAGGAAACCAAAACAGGCCCGCGCTGTCTCAAGTCCAGGCTCTTCAGAATCTCGTAAGCGGCGGCCACCTCCTCGCGGGGCGGGGCGGTTAAAGACACGCGGATGGTATCGCCGATGCCCAGCCACAGCAGCGTGCCGATGCCCACAGCACTCCTGATAATGCCCGTGCGGGGCGTGCCGGCCTCGGTAATACCGATGTGTAGCGGATACGGTACTTTCTCCGCGATGGCACGGTAAGCGGCGATGGTGGTGGGGACGTCGAAAGCTTTGAGCGAGACCTTGATAAGGTCGAAGTCGAGGCTTTCCAGCAGCTTAATCTGCTCTAAAGCGGCGTCGACCATTCTTTCAGCGGTAGTTAACCTGGGATTATCCGCCTTAGGCTTGCCCGCCGCAGCTTTAGCGTAGGCGGGTAAACTCCCGGCGTTCAGGCCGATGCGGATGGGCACGCCCCTTTGCTTGGCGGCCAGGGCCACCTTTTTCACCTTAGCCGCCTCCCCGATGTTGCCGGGGTTAAGGCGGAGGCCGTCCGCGCCGGACTCCAGCGCCAGTAGCGCCAAACGGTAGTCGAAGTGGATATCCGCTACCAGCGGAATCTTGATTCTTTTCTTTATGTCAACTAATGCGGCGGCGGCTTCCCTATCCGGGACGGCCACGCGGATAATCTCACAGCCGATGCCCTCAAGCTCTTTAATCTGGCGGACGGTGGCTTTAACATCGCGGGTATCGGTCTTGGTCATGGACTGCACCACAATGGGCGCGCCGCCGCCCACTTTAACGCCGCCGATATCGATGGCTTTACTTATTCTTCGTTTAATCATTTTCTTGTTCACACGCCGGAACGATGGTTCCCTTCGATGTACTCAGGGTAAACTCCCGGCTCACCATTAGCGTTCCGGCCAGCGACTTATTACTTATTTTACCAGGCTCCCTCCGGTAATCCAGCGCACAATATCATGGTAGGTTATCAGCAGCATCAGTCCGAGGAGGATGATAAATCCCAGGGAGTGCACGATGTTTTCGACGCGCGGCGAGACACGCTTGCCGCGCCGCAGCCATTCGACGACGACGAATGCCATCCGCGCGCCGTCAAGTGATGGGAAGGGTATCAACTGCGTGAGGGCGATAGCAATGCTGATAAACGCCGTCAGCTCCAAAAGCGGGCTGACGCCGGCATGCGCCACCTCGCCAGTCACCTGCACGATGCCCACCGGCCCGGCGGGGACGAACGGTACCGCGCCGGTAATCATCTCGATGATGCCGTTTTTATATAAAATCAGCGTCTGCCAGACTTCGGTTATACCGCGCGGGATAGCCCGCCAGAACGGCAGATGTTCACTCGATATCTGCGGGTTCATTGTCTGGGAAGCTACGCCTACCGCCCCCTGCCCTTGCGGAGGTTTCCAGCGCGGCACGACGTTGACCGTTTCAATGGTAGCGTCGGCATGCTTGAGTTCTATCGATATCCTGGCACCCATGTGCAGCTGGACTTCGCGTGAAAAATCGCTAGTGCTATTAATGATATTACCGTCAACGCGCAGAATGGTATCCCCGACCTGCATCCCGGCCAGAGCTGCCGGAGAATCGGGGGAGATTTCCTGGATTTGGACTTGCCCAACCACGATACTATGAGGAACCATATAGGCCACGGCCATGAGGATAAAAGGCAGCAGCAGGTTCATGATCATCCCGCCGGCCAGGACGCCCAGCCGTACCAGGTGACTGCGCGCGGCTAGGGCGCGGGGTTCTTTGGGGTCAACCTCTCCGGAAATGGCGTTGAAGCCCCCGAAGGGGATCCAGTTGATGGAATAGATGGTATCGCCGAATTTTTTCCCGTAAATGCGCGGCGGGAAGCCGATGCCGAACTCTTTGACCCAGCAGCCCGTGGCTTTGGCCATGATAAAATGCCCCAGCTCGTGAACGAGCACGAGCACGGAAAGAACAATGATGCCGGCTACGATTGTCAGTAACATCAGCTTTTACTCCCGGCCAGTTTGAGAGCCGCCTGCCGCGCCCGGCTATCAGCCGACATTATCGCATCAATCGATGGATGAGCGACGCCGGTATGTTTTTCCAGCACCCCGGCAATAATATCCGGAATAGCGGTAAATTTGATGCGCCCGGCTAAAAACAGGTCAACGGCCACCTCATCGGCGGCACAGAGGACGGCCGGGTAAGTGCCGCCCTTTTTCCCCGCCTCGATGCCCAGCCGGAGGCAGGGAAATCTGGCCATGTCCGGCTGCTCAAATACGAGGTCGGGAAAGCTGTTCCAGTCCAGCTTCGGCAATGCCTGATTGGAGAGGCGGTCGGGGTAAGAAAGGGCATACTGGATGGGCAAACGCATATCGGGGCAGCTCAGCTGCGCCTTGACCGACCCGTCAACAAATTCCACCAAGGAATGGACGATGCTTTGTGGGTGGACCAGCACGGCAACGTCATCCACGGATATACTGAAAAGCCAGTGCGCCTCGATGACTTCCAGCCCTTTATTCATCAATGTCGCGGAATCGATGGTGACCTTTTTCCCCATTTTCCACGAGGGGTGCGCCAGCGCCTGCGCCACGGTAATGCCTTCCATTTGCTTTAACGAGTACCCGCGGAAAGGCCCGCCGGAGGCGGTTAAGATGATGCGGCGGGGGGCCTGTTTTTCCCCGTTCAGACACTGCCAGATGGCGCTGTGCTCGCTGTCTACGGGGAGAATGCGGGCTTTGTTTTTCTTTACGGCGGCGGTAATGATCTCCCCCGCCGCAACGAGCGATTCTTTGTTGGCGAGGGCGATATGCTTGCCGGCCTGTGCCGCCGCTAAAGTAGCCCCCAGCCCGGCTGCCCCCGCTACGGCGATAACCACCACATCGGCATCGGTATGGCAGGCCATTTCCTCCAGGGACAAATAATCGCACTCGGAGAAATGTTTACCCGCCTTTTCCCCCTTAAGCTTCGTATAGCTGACGAAATCCGGACGGAACTCTTTGACCTGCTCCAGGAGCAAGGCGAGGTTTTTACCCGCTGCCAGCCCAACGACCTTAAAGCGCTCCGGCATGGCGCGGACGATATCCAGCGTCTGCCGCCCGATAGAGCCGGTGGAACCCAGCACCGCCAACCGCTTAACTTTTACCGCCATGATATTTATATCTTACAACAAATATGGGGCTGAAGCTATGGATGAATTCATAGCTTGCATTGCATCACGTTATCGTTACAGTATAGATCAGTATCTAAATTTTTTTACTAATGGATTCCAGCGTTCACCAAAATAACGTTTTGTTTTCTATTTCCATCACCACCCCGTATATCCTCTCTCCCCCATGCGGGAAAGAGTTAAAGTGAGGGGATATATCTGTATTTCACCCTCACCCTTCGACTTCGCTCAGGGCAGGCCTTTCCTCTCCCATCAAGGGAGAGGAAATAACCCCACTTCCCACATCACCCGGAGTTCGGTTTTCGCTGAAGTGACAAAATGGGGAAACAAAAAAAGGGGCACTTAGCCCCTTAAGTCGTAAATATTTGAAATAAAGCTATTATACCACGATTTCCGATTTTCGCTGCTCGTTGCCGCGCCAGAAAAGGATGGAGACGATAATGCCCGGTTTAAGTGCCGCCACCACCTTCGCCACGTCCTCCACACCCTCAATGCGGGTGCCGCTGATGCCGGTGATGATATCGCCGGCCTTAAGCCCCGCCTTTTCCCCGAGGAGACCGGGAGACACCCCGCCTACCAGCGCGCCCGGCTGCTGCCCGGACTTAGCGGCGTCGGCGATTTTGAGGCCGAAATGTATGCCGCCGGGCTGGCTGGCCGGGGCGGCCGAAAGAAGTTCCTGGATCCGCGCGCGGTCAAAACCGATGATTACCTCGCTGCCGATAACGATGACCGGCACGCCCATCTGCCCCGTCATGTCCACCATCTCCTGTGCCGCCGCGCTGTCCACGGAGACGTCGTATTCTTTAAAGCCGACGCCCATCTGGCTAAGAAAACTCTTAGCTTGGAAGCAGTAACCTCACGTAGGTGTCGTGTAGATTTTAACGTCCATCGTCACTCCCCCGGCCCGGTTAAGAGTTATTTTCCTCGTCGATTTTCACGTTGGCCATCTTGGGCAGGTTCAGCGGATTGCCGTTCTTCTTTAGCGGGTTGAAGGTGGGGAACGCATTAAGGAACTCTTTTTTTTCACCGCAATATCTACAAGTGCCAATGCTCGAAGGGCCGTTGGCAACCTCGATATCCCAGAAATGATGGCAGGCCGGCTTTTCCGGCTTTTCTTCGATTCTTTCCTTCACTTTTTGTCTCATCACACACCCCCTGTGTTCCATATTGTAATTTTACCGGCCAGGCCGGTTAAATGTCTGCGACTTTTATCCCAAATACCATCATAGCTCACAATTGTGAACAAAATATGAAGATTTCAGCAGGAAAATATCTGGAAATCAGTTGGGGAATATTCAGCCGAAATGGGCTAACGGATAACCAGACTATGGCTGGTTGTCATCAAAGACGATTTCAAAAGGGCAGGAGATAGCGCCATAGGGGCAGACCAGCTCGCAAAGGGTACACCAGCGGCACTCGTCCGTTTTCACCGCCTTGACCCGGTTATCGACAACCTTGAGGGCGTTGCAGGCGCATACGCTGACGCACAGGCCGCAAACCTGGCACTTAGCTTCGTCGATTATCGGCATATCACCCATATCAATATCTCCGTATCGATATATATTTTCTACCTAATACCCATTTGTGTATGCGACATTTCTCTCATTATATAATGCCCGCGATTTCTTTCAGGGTTTCCTGGTTGGTGATGACGATGCGGTTGCGTTCCATCTTGATGGCGCCCTCCACCTCCAGGTTTTTCAGCGACCTCCCCACCATTTCCCGCGCCGTGCCGATAATCGCGGCGATCTCCTGCTGTGTCAAGCGCGGGTTTTCCGCGGCGCCGGTGCCGGTATATTCCAGCAGTATCTTGGCTACCCTACCGCTGACGTGCCGGAAGGAAAAGTCCTCTACGAGGGTGATCATTTCCTCCACGCGGCGGGAAAGCACTTTGACCAGGTTCAGCGCTACCTGCGGGTGCTCTTTAAGAAAAGTCTCCAGGTCTTTTTTCTTGATACCGTTAAGTACTACCGGGCTCATCGCGGCGGCGCTGGCCAGGTTCATCCCCCCACTCAGCACCGGGACCTCGTTGAACGAGTCCCCCGGGCGGATGATGCGGAATATCTGCTCCTTGCCGTCGGCGGAGATTTTAAAGACTTTTACCACTCCGGCGACGACGAAATACAGCGTGTCCGAAGGCGATCCCTCGAAAAACAGGATCTCTCCCCGCTCCGCTTTCTTTTCAAAGACATACCTGCCCAGCAGGGTGAGAACAGTATCGTTCAACCCCTGGAAATAGGGTATCGATTTCAATAAATCCAGCTGAACCGTCATATTAACCGGATTTTAAGCCGGTATCCTCTAAAAAATACTACAGCGATTATACCAGCTTATGGCATAGACGGCAAAAAACACGGGAAAGAGTTTATTGAAACATGAAAACCGGATAAAAAGGCTTGCCGGCAGCTTTAGAATGCGCCGCTTAAGTTGTACCGCGAAAATAGTAGCCGACGCCCGGCTCCGTAAGAATATACCTGGGGGCGGAAGGGTCCGGCTCGATTTTCTGGCGCAGGTGGGAGACGTATATCCGTACGTAATCCACGTCATCGATGTATTCCCAGCCCCAGACCTGTTCCAGTACCTGCTGATGGGACAGAATGCGTCCGGCGTTCTCCACGAGCAGCGCCAGGAGGCGGAATTCGCGGGGCGTCAGTTTAAGTTTTGTGCCCTTAACGGTGACCTTGCGCTCCGCCACATCGATGGTGAGATAGTCGTCGCTGAAGGTGATTTTCTTTTTTTCACGGCTGGAAGACGGCTTTTCGGCGCGGCGCAGGGAGGCTTTTACCCGGGCCAGCAGTTCTCGGTTCCCTACCGGCTTGGCCAGGTATTCGTCGGCGCCGCATTCCAGCCCGTGGACGATGTCATCTTCGGAATTGCGCTTGCCCGTCAGCATGATTACGGGCGCCTCGCTCATCTCACGGATCAGGCGGCAGGTCTGCCAGCCGTCGAGTTCCGGCATCATGACGTCCAGCAGGACAAGGTCCGGGTTATCGTGATGGACGGCCCGCACCGCCTCCTGCCCGCTGCCGGCTTTCAGTACGTCATAGCCGTTGGCGGTCAAAAGCTGGGAGGCCAGCTTAACCTGGACGGGGTCGTCATCGATGACAAGTATCTTTTTTGCCATGGGCCTTTTTCACCGTTCGGATTTGAACCGTGTGTCACCTGGTTTAGCCATATATCGGCTGCGGAGGATGGTCTACTTCAGAAAGCGGGCGGCGGCTGGTTTGTATTTATCTCCCGGCGCGACATCCAGCCGTTTGAAAAGCTCTTCCGAAAGATTAGCCAGACGTTTGCCGCTGTTTAAGATATCGGTCAGCGTGCTGTGCTGTTCCTGGTTGATTTTCCCCATCGCGCCGTCCCGCATCAGCTCGGAAAAACCTATAATCACGTTGAGCGCCGCCCGGATATCATGGATGGTTTTTTCCGGATCCATCGGCGTCGGCGCGGGCGGTTCGGGGCGGGGGCTGTCTTCGGTCGCCGCCGGCCGTCCGGCTGCAGATTTACCCGCCAGGAGTTTCCGGATGGTATTTTCCAGTTCTACCCGGGTAGTTTCCTCATATGACATAGGTATTATTATAGCATCACATAGGTCACCGGACAATGAAAAAAAGGGGGATTTAATAGTAAAAAGTACTGTTTAAAAAGATACAAAAGTACCACTCATTAGTACTGGTGATATGTTGCCGGATGCCGCTAGCCTTCAGTTAGTTTTGCCAGGCATTCGCGGAGCGCTCGGTCAAGATAAGCCATGGCGACGTCTTCATGCAGGAACGTTTGATTTCCGGTTGGAGCGGCACGATGCGCCCGTATTAACCCCTCGGCGCACCAGCGGCGTACCGTAGCGGGCGGGACTTCAAATATCAGGGCGACTTCATCAAGCGTCAGCATGGCACCTGTCTGTTGCAAATGCGACGGCGCACGGCTACCAGCACATCAGGTCGACGGCTTCCGGCCGGAGCGCGTTCCCGAACCAGTGATGGAATACGGACGCTACCTGGGCGTCGGCAACAATCCTGTCTTTAACGTCGAAATAATAGCCCTGGTACTCGGGCATCTCATCGCCGTTTTCATCGAATACCATGACCATATCGTTGCTCGTCCTGATGACAGTTTTAATCATGGCCGGCCTCCTGCCTTGAATGCTCTTTAACTATATTTTAGCTCCCGGGTATTAAACCGCCGTAAAAAAGGCATTAAAATAGTATTAACCATGTCGCTCCCTCGCCGGCGGGTTGTGTTCGGCATTTTGTTCTGCCTATAATATGCCTGTAGAGGTAGAGGAGAATATGAGCCGACTAATCGATGGACTTAAAAAGCTTACACAGGCGACACCGCCGCCGATGGGATTCCGCGCTGCGAGGCAGTCGAATGCGGCGCCTTCCATGCTGATCATCGCCGCGGAAAAGATAAAAGACGATGGCTCTCCTGCCAAGAACATCGCCGGGGCCGATGCCATTCTGTTGACGGCCGAAAGCGAAACAGGGCTGACGGCAGCCAGCCTCCAGAAGAGCGTCAAATCTTTAAAAGACGTACCCTGGGGCGTCAGTCTCGACGCGAGTGAAGACGATACGGCCAAGCTGGTCGAGGCCGGTAGCGATTTTCTGGTATTTTCCCCGGGCACCCGTTTCGCGGCCGTGCCCCAGGACGAGAAAACCGGCAAGGTGCTGGAGGTCGAGTCCTCCATGGACGACGGCCTGCTGCGGGCCGTCAACGACCTGCCGGCGGACGCAATATTGGTGACCGATTCCTTCGAGGAAAGCGGCGGGCTGGTCTGGCACCAGCTGATGATATTCCGCCACCTGAGGGCCTTTATCGCCAAGCCGCTGCTGGTGCCCGTACCGGCGGACATTTCCGATGTGGAGCTTAACGCCCTTTGGGAAGCCGGCATCGATGGCATAGTAGTTAATGTTACCGGTACCGAGGACCTGAAAGACCTTCGCCAGATGGTCGGTAAGCTGCCGCCGCGTTCCGAGCGCAAGCGGGGCAAGACGGACGTCTTCCTGCCGCATGCCGGAACAGACACGCACCTAACAGTTCCCCCCGATGAAGAAGAGGAAGAAGACGAGTAACCCCCGGGTTACGGCGGCTACCTTTAATGCCTGATCATATACGCGTTATCGCTATCTGCGTTTTCCGGCACGGCGACAAGATACTGGTTTTTGAAGCCTTCGATTCCGTTGACGGGAAGCCGTTTTACCGCCCGTTGGGCGGCGGGGTGGAGTTCGGCGAGACGACGGAAGCCGCCATCAGGCGGGAAATCAAGGAAGAAATCGGCCAGGAAACAACCGACTTTAAGCTGTTGACCATCCTGGAAAACATCTTCACCAACGAAGGCAAAGCCGGGCACGAAATCGTCTATGTCTACGACGGCCGTTTTACCGACGCCGCCGCATACCGGCGCGAATCCTTTAAAGTCACCGAAGATAGCGGAGAAGTGTTGACGGCGCGCTGGCACAGCCTGGACTTCTTTAACGATTACCACCGCCTGGTGCCGGACGAGCTGGTGTCCCTGCTGAAAGCCGGAAGCTAACTATTTCTTCGCCTTGCCGTCCTTGTCCACCATAAAGCTATCGCCCCAGCCTTCCTGGACATTCCCCGCCCCGCACATAATCGCCATGACAAGATGGGGCTTGCGGTATTCCTTAAGGCGCAGCGGCCCGTGGCGCAGTCCATGCGGAATGTAAAGGGCGCTGGTGGTGTTGAACGTCAGCGGTTGCCCGCCCACGTAAAACTCCACGTCCCCGCCCAGGTCTTCCGGATTGGCCGGGTCGCCGCCGATGTGCAGGACAATTTCATCGAACTTATTGTGGATCATCTCCGGCATGCCGCTGCCCCCCCGTGAAGAAACGGGCATACCGAACGTCCAGCCGAACTCGATGTAGTATTTGACGCCCGGCACCTGCACGCCGCTCATGTAGGTCATCGTGGGCGCGGTACGCCCGAAGGTAAACTCCGCGCCGGCCTCCCGCATGGGGCTGCGCACCGCGTACTGCTCGTAGTCAAAGTCTTTAGCCTTTACCGGCAGCTTGTCCTTGGAATCATGGATGCCGCTGGTGCCCCAGGACTCGCCGGCAGTGCCGGAGCCGATCATCATGGCCATCTGCATATGGGGGAACTGGAATTTCCGCCAGATGACCGGGCCGTGCGGTGTGCCCTTGGGGATGTAGAGGGCGGTGGTAGTATTGAAAACGATGGGCTGGCCGCCGACGTAGAATTCTATTTCGCCGCCGAGTACCTGCGGCGTCTTGTAGTTGCCGCCCCAGTGCAGGACGATCTCATCGTAGTTGTGGACATGCTCATGGAGGCTGGGATTGGGCTCCGGGATGCCGTAAATCCAGCCGGGCTCCATGTAGTGGTTCACCCCCGGGACCTGCTTATTGCTCATGATTGTCATCGTGGGGCTCTGGCGGTTTTTCGTGCCGCCGAAAGCCTCATAAATAGGCTTCCGGACCAGGTATTTTTCGTAATCGATTTTAGCCATAAAATTTTCTCCTGCTGATATCTTTGTGATAATGATAGCCGTTAGGAAAATAAATGTCCAGACAGCTTTACACCACACCATCAACCGGAATATAATGCGGAATCGGGAGTATTGTATGAACGAGAATAATTCCTACGACGAAAAGTACGCGGAAAAAGAGTATTACTGGGGTAAAACGCCGTCAAAGATGTGTGACCAGTTGCTGGAAATAATCAAACCGGAGAAAAATCAACGCCCGAAGCTTTTAGACCTCGGTTGCGGTGAGGGCAAAAACGCCGTCTATTTCGCGCGGCACGGCTGCGATGTTACCGGAATGGATATATCGTTACCAGGTTTAGAAAAAACGAAAATATATGCCGCAGAAGCCGGAGTTCTCATAGCTACGGTTCAAGCTAATATAATCAACTATCAGCTCGATGCTGTTTATGACATAGTTTTTTCTACGGGCACCCTGCACTATCTTCCACCGGAAGTGAGAGAAAAGCGTTTTCTTGATTATAAAAGCCATACTGCCAACAACGGCATCAACGCTTTAAACGTGTTTGTGAAAAAGCCATTCGTGCCTAAAGCCCCGGATTCTGAAGATACCGCCTTCCACTATAAATCGGGAGAGCTGTTCAGCTATTACTGGGACTGGGAGATTCTGTACTGTACCGAAGAAATTTTTGATTGCATGTCCAGCGGAATCCCCCACAAACATGCCGTTAACCGTTTAATCGCCAGAAAAAAAGCCTGAACACCCGTCCCGTTTTTCAACATTTGGCTGGAAAACAAGAATTCGTTTATCCGAGGAGAATTATGCCCGACGACGCCGAACTAACCAGCTATGATACCATCGCCGTCGAAGACTATCTGGCGCACATCGAGCGGCCGCTTTCCTGGAACAACCTTTACGAGCGGCCGGCGCTGCTTGAGCGGCTGCCCCCGCTCAAGGGGAAGAACGTGCTGGATGCCGGCTGTGCCTCCGGATATTATACGGAGTACGCCTTAAGCCGGGGCGCGAGCGTCACTGCCGTGGACATCAGCCGGAAAATGCTGGATATTCTGGCAGGCAAAATAAAGTCCGATAAGCTAACGATACGCCGTGCTGACCTCTCGAAGGCGATGCCTTTCCTGAAAGCCGATTCCTACGATTGCGTAATAAGCTCGCTGGTGCTGCATTACATTAAAGACTGGGAGCCTTTGCTGGCGGAGCTTTACCGGGTGATGAAAAAGGGCGGCCGGCTGGTAATTTCCACCCATCACCCGCTGGATATGTACCTGTACGTGAAACCGCCCAGCTACTACGATTTCGAGCCGGTGGAGGACACGTGGGGTGAGAAGGGGCCGCATCCTTTTAAAGTCCACTACTACATGCGGCCGCTTAACGAGGTGCTCCGCCCGATCATCAAATCCAAATTCAAAATCGTGAGCATCGACGAGCCGCTGCCGACGGAAAAATGCAGAGAGCTGGCGCCGGAGACCTATGAAAGGCTGATGGCCAGGCCAGGGTTTTTATTCATCGTGCTGGAGAAGTAATAAAGGGTAAAAACAACCAAAACAGAGTAATCCCGTTATATACTGATAGAAGGAGGCAATCAAGATGAAAAGAATTGTCCTCTATATAATCATTATAGTGACCACGCTGCCCTTCCTGGCGTCCTGCTCGCAAAATATTATCACGACATCCCCGCCTTTAACCATCACCCCCCCGCCGACGACGACACCGCCGCTTTCCGTGTTGCCTGAAGGAGATATGACGGCGCTCGTTGACGGCAACTCGGCCTTTGCGCTCGATCTTTACCAGAAACTTAAAACAGCGGACGGTAACTTCTTTTATTCCCCCTACAGCATCTCCACCGCCCTGGCCATGACTTATGCCGGCGCGGGGGGTGACACCGCGCAGCAGATGGCGAAAGCCCTGCATTTCACGCTCACCGGGAAAAATCTCGACGCTGCGTTCAGCGTCCTCGACCAGATGCTTAAATCGCGCGGTAAAGGCGTAACGGTGCCTGTGGAGGGGCAAGGCGGTAATATCACCCAGGAACAGGTGGAGGGTTTCCGCCTGAATATCGTCAACGCGCTGTGGGGACAAAAAGACTATAGTTTCCTTAAAGACTTCCTCGACGTTATCCAGCAATACTACGGCGGCGGCTTTAATACGCTCGATTTCATCAATGCAACCGAAGCCGCGCGCTTGGCCATCAATAAATGGGCCAGCGATAGTACGAATGGCCGCATCCAGAACCTGCTGGCATCGGGCGTTCTTACTCCCATGACGCGACTGGTGCTGACCAACGCTATCTATTTTAAGGCGCACTGGGCGTATGAGTTTGCCAAGAGCGCGACCAGCGACGGTCTCTTTCATCTCCTGGATGGAAGCACGGTCACAGTGCCGCTGATGCACCAGCAGCACATGTTCAGCTACGCCGAGGGGGACAACTACCAGGCCATACAGCTGCCGTACCTGGGCAATGACGTCGCAATGACGATACTGCTGCCCCGCGAAGGCCAATTCGCCGCTTTTGAAAATTCGCTGGACAGCCAGGAATTGAGTAAAATCGTAGCTCAAATGACATCGAAAGAAGTTAATGTGACACTGCCGAAGTTCTCCTTTGAGTCCAGCTTCCGGCTGGACCAGACTCTGGCGAACATGGGCATGCCGGACGCTTTTACCGCCGGCACGGCGGATTTCTCCGGCATGACCGGCAACAAAGAGCTTTTTATCGGGGCGGCGATACACAAGTCCTTCGTCGCCGTTGACGAGCTCGGTACCGAGGCAGCGGCCGTCACCGCCGTCGCCATGGCCGGGGCGGCGATGCCTTCCACTCCCGTCGATTTTGACGCCAACCGGCCTTTTATCTTCCTGATCCAGGATGTAGCTACAGGGTCGATATTGTTTACCGGGCGTGTTTCAAATCCGGCGGCCTGAACGGATTTCTGGGGAACACTTTGACCGGGTTGAGAGGTTGGGGAAAGAATTTAAGCCGAGGTCTTTTTAAACCCGCTGGGTCATCTGGTAATATTTGCCCTCGGTGGCGAGGGCCGGGGCGATGACCATCTCCGCGTTGTGCATCTCCCGGATATTGGCGGCGCCGCAGAAGCCCATCGCGGTGCGCAGTGCCCCCACGAGGTTTTCCGTGCCGTGAACCACTGACGTCGGCCCGAAGAGCAGCTTTTCCAGGGTGGTGTTCGTCCCCACTTTAATGCGCGTTCCCCGCGGCAGGGCGGGATGAGGATGGGACATGCCCCAGTGATAGCCACGCCCGGGCGCTTCTTTAGTCTGGGCGAAGGGGGAACCGATCATCACGGCGTCTGTGCCGGCGGCGAACGCCTTGCAAACATCGCCGCCCTTGCGCAGGCCGCCATCGGTAATGATCGGGATATATTTACCGGACTCTTGATAGTACGTTTCGCGGGCCGCCGCGCAGTCGATGGTGGCGGTAATCTGTGGTACGCCGATGCCGAGCACCTCGCGTGAAGTACAGGCAGCCCCTGGCCCGACGCCAACCAGCACCCCGGCAATACCCGCGCGCATTAATTCCAGGCAGGCGTTATAGCTGACGCAGTTGCCGACGACGATGGGCATCCTGGTCTGCTTGACCATCTCGGAGAAAACCAGGCCGCGATAGCTCTTGGAGATATGGCGGGCACTGGTAACGGTAGACTGCACCACCAGGATATCACAGCCGGCTTCTTCCACGATGGGCGCCAGGCGCTTGGTGTTGGCGGGGATTAAGGATATGGCGCAGACTGCGCCGGCCTTTTTGATGGCCCGGATCCTATCGCCGACAAGGTTGTCCTTAATCGGCTCTTTGTAGACCTGCTGGAGCAGGCCGGTGACTTCCGCATCGCTGGCTTTGGCGATTTTCTCCAGGACCTCATCGGGGTTGGCGTAGCGGGCCTGAATGCCGTCCAGGTTGAGGACGCCCAGTCCGCCCAGCTTGTTGATTTGAATCGCCAGCTTGACATCGACGACGGAATCCATGGCGGAGGTAATAAAGGGAATAGCAAAAGCAAAATCGCCGATTTGGAAATCCGTGCTGGTCTGGTCGGGATTGAGGGTGACGTCGCCGGGCACAATGGCAACTTCATCAAAACCGTAAGACTGTTTGAGCTGCTTAAATTTGGGGGTCGCTTTAGTGCTGCACATATATATGTGCTCTTAATTATAACAAAAAAGAAAAACGTTTTGCAAGAGGATTTTTTTATGATTTCATTAATATTTTTCATTCTAAATGACTAACAAATGAAGCTAATATCTGCTAAATGCGTCAGAAAAAAATATTTCAGAAATTTATAACGTTTCTCCCCATTCCGTGGAGACCTGCATTTGACAAAAGCGTGAAGCTACCGATATAATGCGGTCGCAACAAATAACGCAAAGGAATCGCCATGCTGATATTTTTCTTGATTCTGGGGTTGATATTTCTTGTCTCCGGCGGGGTGGGGCTATTTTATGTCAATACGGGCGCTCATGTCGCCTCGGGCACGGCGTTATTTTTTATCGGGAACCTTACATTCGCCACCTTTGTCGTTTTCGGTCTTGCTATTCTGGCGTTCCTGGCTTTTTTCAACGCGGAATTCGATTAAGCCAGCGGTCTTTCTTATAAGAATCATCCATCAGTGTATCTAACAGTCGAAGAGCTTACCACGTCGTCCCGATAGTATCGGGACTCCTCGCAATGACAAATAGGTTCAAAGCTAGACACGCGGAAGCTTATCTCCTATAATGATTATGTAACATGTCTGTTCTTTACGTTGTGGCCACCCCCATCGGCAACCTCGAGGATATCTCACTGCGGGCGCTCCGCGTGCTGGGTGAGGTGAAGCTTATCGCCGCGGAGGACACCCGTAAAACGCGGCGTCTCCTGACCGTTTACGACATCAAGACGCCCCTGACGAGCTATTACGAGCACAACAAGCTGACCAAGCTCGATTATATCCTGGGGCGGTTGCAAGAAGAGGACGTCGCCCGGGTATCCGAGGCGGGCATGCCCGGCATTTCCGACCCCGGCTATGAGCTTATCCTGGCCGCCGCCAAACAAAATATTAACGTGGTACCCGTTCCCGGGCCTTCCGCCATCACAACGGCACTGGCGGTTTCCGGCTTGCCGACCGATAAATTCACTTTCATCGGTTTCCTGCCCCCCCGGACCGCCGCCCGCCGCAAATCTTTAGCGGCGATTTCCGGTGAAGCGGGCACCATCATCGTACTGGAAGCGCCGCACCGGTTGGCCGCCGCTTTAGAGGATATTTTTAACGTCTTGGGCGACCGGCGTATCGCGGTCTGCCGCGAGCTCACCAAGCTCCACGAGGAAATCTTCCGGGGAACGGTGGGCGGGGCGCTAAAGTATTTTACCGCGCCGCGGGGGGAGTTCACTCTGGTCATCGAGGGGAAAGGGAGCGGCGAAAAGCCGCTGCTGACGGACGCGATTGAAAAGCAGTTACGCCGGATGTATCTAAATGGCGTTCCCGCCAAAGAGGCGGTGGCCGCCGTAGCCGGAGAAACCGGATTGAAAAGGAAAGAGCTTTACCAGACCTGGCTGAAGATGGGAGATAAGGGGTAAAATAAAAAATCAAAGATTAAATAATATGACTGGTTAATCTAAAAACATGTTAAGAAGGCAAACATCAGATTTGATTTTTTATCTGTGTCTTTGAGATTTGATTTTTGAGATTTGAGATTCTCTAATATTAGTTATATCCTTGAAATCAATATAATACTCATAAGTGATCGAGTGAAGGAGTGTGGAATATGCGACGCGGTTGTGTGTCTCTGGGTGAAATCAAGTGCGATAGCTGCCAGAAACCCATCCCCTACCCGGACCGCTACCTGGCGGTGGACGAGAAGGGCGGCAAAGAGGACGACGAGGGCGATTTGAAGCGCTATTGCATCGAGTGCTGCCTGAAGAAAGGCTATGCCCACTATAAAGAAGAGAAAGGCGAAAAGATACTGACCTTCTTCTAGGTCGTTGCCGGTTCTTGAATTTACCTATGAAAGAGAGAATTTTCATCGGGGTGGCCTGGCCTTATGCGGAAGGCTCCCTTCACATTGGCAATTTAGCCGGGGCAAATCTGCCTGCCGATATCTTCGCGCGCTACCACCGCGCCAGAGGCAACGAGGTACTGATGGTATCCGGCTCGGACCAGCACGGTACACCCATTACGCTGGCGGCCGAAAAGCAGGGGAAAAAACCGGAGGAAATTGTTGCCTTCTATCAAACAGAATTCAACGAATGCTGGAAGAAACTGGGGATTTCCTGGGACCTTTATACCTCCACCAGCACGCAGAACCACGCCGAAACCGCCCAGGATATCTTCTTGAAACTCCTGGAAAAAGGCTATCTTTATAGAAATACGGTATCCCAGTTTTATTGCCCCAAATGCCAGCGTTTCCTGCCCGACCGCTACGTCGAAGGCAAATGCCCTGCCTGCGGCGCGGCGGGGGCCCGGGGTGACCAGTGCGACGCCTGCGGAAAACCGCTTAATCCCACCGAGCTGATCAGTCCTTATTGCCGGATATGTAAGACAACTCCGGCCCTGAAAGACTCGGAGCACTTCTTTTTAAAGCTGAGCGCTTTCCAGGAAAAGCTCGAAAAGTGGGCGGAGCACAACAAAGACATCTGGAAGCCGAATGTTTACGGCTTGACCCAGCGCTACCTTAAAGAAGGCCTGCGGGATAGGGCCATCACCCGGGATATCGAGTGGGGTATACCCGTCCCCGTCAAAGGCTTTGAAAACAAACGCCTTTACGTCTGGTTCGAGGCGGTTATCGGCTACCTTTCCGCCTCTAAGCAATGGGCTAAGGAAGTAGCCGGAGACACCGATAAATGGAAGAGTTTCTGGCAGGACCCTGACGCTAAGTCCTATTATTTCCTCGGCAAGGATAACATACCATTTCATACCATCATCTGGCCGGCCATTCTCATGGGCTACGGCGGTTTGAATCTGCCTTACGACGTTCCGTCTAACGAATTCCTGACCATTGAAGGTAAAAAGATTTCCCGCAGCCGCAACTGGGCGGTCTGGGTGCCGGACTATCTTTCCCGATATGACCCCGACCCGTTACGCTATATACTCTCCATTAACATGCCGGAGACCAGCGATACCGATTTTTCCTGGCGCGAGTTCGTCCGCCGCAATAACGACGAGCTGGTGGCAACTTACGGCAACCTGGTCAACCGGGTTTTGACGTTCACCTACCGCAATTTTGGCGGGAATGCGCCGGAGGCCGGGACTTTAGACGATTCCGATAAAAATATCATCGCCAGCGCGGACGGGTGTTTGGAAAGGGTGGGAGAGTCCATTTCTAAATGCTATTTTAAGCAAGGCATCCAAGCCGCGATGGCGTTGGCGGCACAGGCTAACCGCTACCTCGACGAGAAAGCCCCCTGGAAGAAAATCAAGGAAGATAAAAGCGCGGCGGCAACCTCGCTTTATACCGCTCTCAATGTGATATCACGCTTAAAGACCATGATGTCGCCATACCTGCCTTTCAGCTCCCAGAGAGTGCATGAATACCTGGGTTTTGACGGAAAAGTAGAAGATTTTGGCTGGCAACCGCAAATAGTAGTGCCCGGGCAAAAGCTGAGGGAACCCAGGCCCCTTTTTACCAAGCTTGATGAAAGTGTTATCGAAGAGGAGACCAAACGCGTTGGAGCTTAAGCAGATTTATGCCCCCATCCAGGATGATCTGGCCAAAGTAAAGGAAACGCTGAAGTCGGTCAGCAAAATCGACTATGAGTGGCTGTCCGAGCAGCTGCGCTACATCGTAAGCGAGACGGGCAAAGGCATGCGCCCGGCGATGACGCTGCTTTCCGGCAAGAACTTCGAATATAACCTGAACTACCTGCTGCCGATGGCGGCTTCCGTGGAGCTGATGCATACCGCCACTCTCGTCCATGATGACGCCATCGATAAAGCCGCCACGCGCCGCGGGCAGGCCACAATCAACAGCGTCTGGGGCGACGAGATAGCCATTCTCATGGGGGACTTCCTTTTCGCCAAGGCCGGCGAATACGTGGCAGACACGCAGACCCCGCGCGTCATCAAGCTCTTTTCCCAGACCCTCGGGATAATTTCCAGCGGGGAGATAGGCCAGTTCCGCGGCTCGTTCAACATCGACCAGAACCGCGAACACTATTTCCGCCGCATCTATCGTAAGACGGCCTCCCTGTTCTCGCTTTCCACGCAGTCCGGCGCCATCCTGGGTAAAGCCCCGGAGGCATCGGTAGCGGTCATGAAGGAATACGGCGATAACCTGGGCCTGGCTTTTCAAATCGTCGATGACATTCTGGACTTTAACAGCACCGAGGAAAGAATGGGCAAACCGGTGGGCTCGGACTTGATACAGGGAACGCTGACCCTGCCGGCGATGCTGGTCATCGAGCGCAGCCCGGATGACAACCCCGTGAAAAACCTGTTTAAAACGAGGGACTTAAAATACGTGCCCGAAGCGATCGACGCGGTGAGAAATTCCACGATAATCAAAGAATGCTACAGGATAGCCGGAGAATACCGCGATATCGCCTGCCGCAACCTTAAGCTGCTGCCCAAGACCGCCAGCCGCCAGGCGCTTTATGACCTGGCGGAATTCGTGGTGGAACAGGGGACGTAGTTAAGTAGTTAGTAATTTGTGGTTAGTAATTTGGGAGAGTAAAAAAACGGTTGGTTAGGGATTGTTTCAGTGCCCCTCGAAGGTTGAGCCATCCTGATAGGTTTCTTTTTTAGCGGTGGGGAGGCGTTCTTTAAAAGCGTCTACCGCGTAAGCTACGGCTGCCAGCCCCTCGCCGCGGTGCGCCGCCGCCACCGCCACCACCAGGTTGATATCACCCACTTCGAGCTTACCCACGCGATGGTAAATCACAACCCGGTTCACCGGGAACTTGTGCTGCACCTCTTCCGCGATGTCATTGAGCCTGTCCGCGGCCTTACCGTCAATGTCCCGGTATTCTACGGTGCGGACGGGCTGGCCGCGCGAGTTATCGCGGATAAGGCCGGCGTAGGTGGCCACGCAGCCGCTATCCGGCGTCCTGGCTTGATTGACCACCACTTCCGGCGATATGGGTTTATCCGTAATGTGAATCATTGTTCCCCTAAAAAAAGCCGCTCATGGTTCGATAGGCTCACCACGAGCGGTACAAAAAACAGAAATAATTATATATTTAGTCCGAAGGCGCCGGGTTCTGCTTGGGTAGAAGCTGGGGTACACCAGGCGCTTTCTTGAGCTGGGGGATTACTTCGCCTTCATCCACCGGTTTGATGGGCACCGGGATATCGGTCTTCTTAACTTTCTTCCTGGGTTTGGACACGCCGATATCACCGAATGCTGCTTCCAGGTCCGTACCTTCAATCGTTTCCTGATTAATCAGCTTCGTAGCCAAGAGCTTTAGTTTAGACTTGTTAGCCGTCAGTATCTTCCGGGCAGTTTCATGACCTTCCCAGATAATCCGGTTAACTTCTTTATCGATGGTATCGGCCACTTTATCACCGTAGTCTTTCTGTTCTGAAATTTCACGGCCGAGAAAAACCATCTCCTGTTTGTCTCCGAATGTCCTCGGACCCAGTATGTCACTCATACCCAGGTCAGTTACCATGCGGTGGGCAAGCGCGGTGGCCCGCTTGATATCATCTGACGCACCGCTGCTGATTTCATGGAAAATCAACTCTTCCGAAGCATTACCGGCCAGCAGAGTCGCTACCATAGCATTAAGCTGACTGCGTGTCATGAGGTAGCGGTCTTCCACGGGCAGTTGCTTGGTATAGCCCAAAGCCATCCCGCGGGCAATGATGGAAATCTTATGCACAGGGTCGGCGTTGGGAAGCATTCTGGCAACGAGGGCGTGCCCCGCCTCGTGATAAGCAATGACTTCTTTTTCCTGCGGGCTGATTTTACGGCTCTTGCGTTCGGGGCCAGCCATCACCCTGTCTACAGACTCCTCAAAATCTCTGATGTTGATAGCTTTCTTATTGCGTCTGGCGGCTAAGATGGCAGCCTCGTTGACAACGTTGGCTAAGTCAGCGCCGCTGAAGCCTACGGTCCCTTTCGCCAGCGTTTCCAGGTCCACATCCTTATCGAGCGGCTTGCCATTGGTGTGCACCTTGAGAATCGCCAGGCGGCCGACGATATCCGGTAAATCCAGTACAACGCGGCGATCAAAACGGCCGGGACGCAGTAAAGCGGGGTCGAGGATATCCGGGCGGTTGGTGGCGGCGATAACGATGACGCTGGTATTCGTATCGAAGCCGTCCATTTCCACCAGGATCTGGTTAAGGGTCTGCTCGCGCTCATCATGGCTGCCGCCCAGCCCCGTGCCGCGCTGCCGCCCCACGGCGTCTATTTCATCGATAAAGATAATACAAGGCGTGTTGCGCTTGGCCTGGTCGAAAAGGTCGCGCACGCGAGAAGCGCCCACGCCCACGAACATTTCCACAAATTCACTGCCGCTGATGGAGAAAAACGGCACATCCGCTTCTCCGGCGACAGCCCTCGCCATCAAAGTTTTTCCGGTGCCGGGGGGACCTACCAGCAGTACACCCTTGGGGATACGGGCGCCCAGGGATTGAAATTTTTCCTTGGATTTGAGGAATTCCACCACTTCCTGCATCTCCTGCTTGGCTTCTTCCGCACCGGCCACGTCCGCAAAGGTAACGGTGGCGCGGTTAGCGGGGAAGAGACGCGCCCGGCTACGCCCGAAGCTCATCGCCTGGTTGTTGGCGCCACGCGCCTGCCGGAACAGGATGAAGAGGAAAAATATGATGAACAGGAAAGGTAAAAAGTAACCCAACAGACTGCCCCAGTTGATGCCTGACGAACCTTTCACATCAATGACGATGCCAGTGAGATTCAGGTCTTTGATATCGTAAAGGCTGGCGTTAGCTTCCTTAAATGCCTTCAGCTCTTTACCGTCCGTAGTCGTTACCGTCAGCTGGTCATTATTGACCACTATCTTCTGGATTTCCCCGTTCTGGGACATCGTGACAATCTGGCTTAACGGCACCTCCTGCGTCGGATTGTTGTTAGGCATGAGGAGGGAGAAAAGCAACACCACGGCGAGTAAAATGACGATATATATAATGCTATTGCGTTTCCAGTTAGATTTTTGTGGCATATCTATTCCTTTGTACCTTTATTATACCACAAAAAATGTTTATAAATAGTTAAATAGCCTGAAAGTAACGGGCCGCGACGTTACAGGCCGCATAAAGCTACGCTCGCAGGGGAGGTGGGAAAATGCGGAACGGGCGCTCTAATAAATCGGGAATTCGCGGTATTCCAGCTCTTTACTTGATCACTTCAAATTCCAGGTCGTGCCTGGTATCCGCCGCCGCCATGATCCTATCGAATACGGCCTCGTTCTGGTTCAGCAGGTTGAGGCAGATATCAACGATATCAGGGTCATAAAGTGTGCCGCTGCCCCGCCGGATTTCCTCCAGCGCTTGTTCCAGCCCCAGCGCCGGCCGGTAGGGGCGGTGCGAAGACATCGCCTCCACCACGTCCGCCACGCCCAGTATCCTGGCTTCGAGGATAATTTCTTTGCCGGACAGGCCGTCCGGGTAGCCGGAACCGTCCAGCCGTTCGTGGTGTTGCAGGACCGCCTTGGTCACCGGCCACGGGAAATCGATCCTCTGGAGGATATCGTACCCTATCCGGCAATGGTTTTTAATAAGCTCGAACTCGCCTTCGGTTATCTTGCCGGGCTTGCTCAAGATATCGGAAGGCACGGACACCTTACCCACGTCGTGGAGCAGGCCGGCGATATAAAGCCCCATAATCTGCCAATCGGAAAGCCCCATCTGCTTGGCGATTTCCCGCGCCAGCTCCGCCACGCGCCGCTGGTGGCCGGCGGTGTATGGGTCACGGCTGCCCACCAGGATCGAGACGGCGTGCACGACGCCGTTCATCGCCCTCTGGAGATAGGCCTGCTTCTGCTTGATGATTTCAACGTGATTGGCGTTATCCAGGCTGACCGCCACTTCGGCGGAGACGTTCTGCAGGAGCTGTCTTTCTTCGCCGGAGTAAGGAGCGCGGGTGTTCTTTTCTCCCAGGAGGAGCATGCCGGCCATCTGGCCGTTGTGGCGCAGTGCCACCATCAGCTCGATGCCGCTGTTTTCCAGTATTTCGCGGTCGCGGGAGGGAAGATCGCCGAACGACGCCTCATCATGATAATCCACCACACCGTCCTGGCGCATCATGGCGGCCACGAACTGGCTATCGGCGGGGAAATACATTTTCCCCCGGTTCTTTAGGCCGGCATAGTTGTAGGTTACGTAATCGCCGGAAGCCTGCACCGGCAGTAAAAGGGAGACGCCCTGGCACTGCATGCCGTTGAACACCTTCTCCACCAATGAGTGAGAAAGCTGTTCCAGGTCAAGGTCGTTCCTGGTTTCATAGACGAATTTCTTCATGTCCTGGATATAATCAAATCTCTCCCGGAAAAACCACCGGTCCACGGTGTATTTCAGGCGGGAAAGCACCGGCTGGAAGAGTAAAGCGGCGATAAAAACCATGATAATGGTGATGGTAATGGACACCGGCTTCATAAAATCCTGAAAGGCGTTACTCAATAAATATATGAAGATGCCCAAGATGCCGAAGATAATAAGGACCGCCAAAGAGAGGGCAATGCCCTTGCGGAGAACAACCTTCATGTCCAGCAGATTATGCCTTAACAGGGCTGCCGCCGCTGCCAGGCATAAAAGGATACCGCCGATGGCGCCCACCGGGTAAATTCTTATGCCCAGTGCGAGCAGAAAATCAATGGTGATGCTGAAAATCATCGCGGTCATGCCGGCAATCAGATACTGATCACGCACCCGCTCATCATAAGCGTGGCTTTTCTGATAATGCCGCTTGAACAGAACCACGCAGATGACGATCAGCAGGTTGATGTACAGTACAAAGACGTAAAAAAGCGGCCCGGCCACCGGCTCTTTGCCGTACGACATCGTCCGCATACCACCCACCAGCAGATTGGTCGGTATCAATCCCAGGACCAGGAAATAGGCGCCGTAGAGCGAGCATAATAGGTACCTGTGCGGCTTGATGCCGGTATCCGCCATGGAAAACTGGAAGAACAATAGCGAGGCGCTTATCAGTGCCCACATCACGAACTTTTCCCAGACCAGGGCTGTCTGGAGGTCGGGGCTGGCGCGCATCAGAAAGGTGAGCGCGTCCCACAGCATCATGAAGAAAAGGAAATTCGAAAAGGGGTGTTTGGCGACATGTCTCCGGCCGCTGACGGCCAGGACGATAATCAGCGTCAGGCAGAGCATGGCCCCGAAAAGCGGAATCAGCAAATAAGCGTTCATTCTGTATTTTTTATATCAACCTCAAACTCGGAAATGGCGGCTAGTACTTGTTTTCTAGTATTTTAGTTCCAGTTTAATCGGGTAACATCAAGCCGGTATCACATTTTCCCCCATTAATCTATCAGAATAATCACAGGAAACCGCCGCCCGCCGGCAAAACCTGCGGCGCTGAAACGGCCCGGTTTCCCCGCTAAAAAGCCCCGCCCCCAGTTGCCCCCAAGGCCGTGATAACTTGACAAGGATAACCACGCTATAGTAAATTTTTATAGTATTGCGTAAAAAAATCCGTCGTTTTCAAAAATTTCCATCTCCCCGCGGTTTTTAATGATGTCTGTAACCGGCGATAGAAGCAAAAAACAAACCATACCCATATTAAGGAAGGAGAGCAACTGAAATGGCCGACGCAAAAAGTAAAAAAGTCGACGTCAAACCTGACAAGACCGTCTATAAGTCACTGGCACTGGGCGGCCTGCTCGGCGGCGGAGGCGAGTGTTCCGTCGACGTCAAAAACGGTAAACTGGTCAGGATACGTCCCTGGCACTATGACGAAAAATATACCAGGCAACAGCTCAATCCCTGGAAGATAAAGAGGAACGGCGCCACGCTGGAACCCCTGATGAAAGCGTTGCCCGGCACTTTCTCCCTGGCCTACAAGAAGAGGGCCTTTTCCACCAACCGGATAAAGTATCCCCTCCTCCGGGTGGACTTCGACCCCAACGGTGAGCGGAACACCCAGAACCGCGGCAAGAGCAAATACAAGAGAATCTCCTGGGAAGAGGCGACCACGCTCGTCGCCAATGAAGTCAAACGGATGCACAAGACCTACGGACCGCTCTCTATCCTCGTTCAGGGCGACGGCCACGGCGAGTGCAAGACGATCAACACACCGCACGGCCACCAAGGGCGTCTCCTCGATATGATGGGCGGCTTCACCCAGCAGGTAAGAGGGCCGGATAGCTGGGAAGGCTGGTACTGGGGTGCCAAGCACGTCTGGGGCCAGGGCTTCCAGGGGATGATGTCTCCGGCGGCCAACCTTACCAAGGATATCTCCGAGAACTCCGAGATGGTGCTCTGCTGGGGCTGCGACCCGGAAACAACCCCCTGGGGATTTACCGGCCAGTACGCCACGCGCGTTTGTTACTTCTGGACGCAGGCGGGCATCAAACAGATTTATATCTGCCCGGAACTGAACTACGGTGCCGCCGTCCATGCGGATAAATGGATACCGGTGTTGCCTAATACCGATGCCGCCCTCCAACTGGCCATCATCTATGTCTGGTTAAAGGAAGGCACCTGGAAAAAAGAATACGTTAAGACCCACGCCGTGGGCATGGATAAAGTTGAGGATTATGTTTTGGGTAAGGAAGACGGTATACCCAAGACACCGGAATGGGCTTCCAAGAAATGCGGTGTGCCGGAATGGACCATCAAAGCCCTGGCCCGCGAGTTCGCCAAGAAAACAACGTCTATCATCCACTACTTCGGCGGCTCCTTCGTACGCGGCCCCTTCTCCCACGAGCCCGGCCGGCTGGAATGCATTCTGCTCGGCATGCAGGGGCTTGGCCGACCCGGCGTCCACCAGTGCCAGATAACCTATTTCGGGATGCCGAGGGCGCAAGGACTCAAGAGCATCCGCTTCTTTAACCCGGACCTGAGCGAACGTCTCCGTATCCCGTGCCGCACCACCATCGACGCGTGGGGCAAACAGCTTATCCCCAAGACGATGATCCAGGATGCCATCCTCAAGCCACCCCTCGTCTTCCACGGCAGCGGCGGCCAGGAATCGCAGACGGAAGACCAGTTCATCAAATACACCTACCCCATCGCCAAGGAAAAGGGCGGCACGGAAATCCACATGATATGGACGGATACCCCCTGCCGCATCACCTGCTGGGGCCACGGCAACTGGACGATTGACGCCTTCCAGAATCCTTCCATCGAGTTCGTCGTCGCCCAGCACCCATGGCTGGAGAACGAATGTATCTACGCCGACCTCATCCTGCCGGCGAACACAACGCTGGAAGTCGAGGACATCGTCACCAATACCCGCCAGGGCCCGCACTTCCAGAGCATTACCATACAGGGCAAGGCGATGGAGCCTATCGGTGAATCCAAGAGCGATTACGAGATCGTCCTGGCGGTCGCCGAGAAACTGGGGATGGGCAAGAAATTCTCCGAGGGCAAGACCACCTGGGACCTGATCAAAGACGTCTATGACACCATGGAAATCAGCTCGATGATTACCTGGGAAGAGTTCAAAGAGAAAAAATGCTTCATCTACCCGACGGCCAAGGACTGGGAGGACGACCCGCCCGGCTTCCGTAAATTCTATGAGGACCCGGAACACAACCCGCTGAAGACGCCTTCCGGCAAGCTCGAGTTCTACTCCGAGCGGCTGGCTAAGTATTTCCCTGACGACAAGGAAAGACCGCCGTCTCCCCAGTGGATCGAGAAGAGCGAGACGCATGACGAGCGTATTTCCAGCGAAAAGGCCGCCATGTTCCCGCTGCTGTGCATGTCCAACCACGGTCGCTGGCGCACCCACGCCCAGGGCGACGACATCACCTGGTGCCGTGAAACGCCGACCGGCAAAGTGTTGGGTCCCGACGGCTACCGCTACGAGCCGGTCTGGTTAAATCCGAAGGACGCCGCGGCGCGCGGCATCAAGGACGGAGACATCGTCAAAGTGTACAACGAGCGCGGCGTGGTGCTCTGCGGCGCCCGCGTCTGGGAGCGCATGATGGCAGGCGTAGCCTATGTCGACCACGGCGCCCGTCACGACCCCATCATCGATAACGTCGACCGCGGCGGCGCCATCAACACCATCTCGCCGAACGGCACCGTTTCCAAGAATGCCTGCGGCCAGGCCACCAGCGGCTATCTGGTCGATGTCCAGAAGGTTACCGAAAGAGACTATCAGGAATGGCGCGCCAAGGACCCCAAGGCGTTCGATGACTGCTTCAAGAGAGACTACGACCCGGCTTACGGCCCGCGCTTCAACGGCTGGGTTGAAGGAGGTATGTAATAAAATGGGGAAAGTTTTTGTTATCGACGTTGGAATCTGCAACGGCTGCTACAGCTGCCAGATAGCCTGCAAGGACGAGCATGTCGGCAACGACTGGACACCCTACGCCAAACCCCAGCCGGATACCGGCCAGTTCTGGCTGAAGCTCCAGGAGAACATCCGTGGTACCGTGCCCAAGGTCAAGATGCATTACGTGCCGCTGCTCTGCCAGCACTGCGATAATGCGCCCTGCATACCGTCCTGCCCCGTCAATGCCATTTACAAGCGGCCTGATGGCATCGTCATTATCGACCCGGAGAAATGCAACGGCTGCAAAAACTGCGTGGACGCCTGCCCCTACAGCGTCATTTACTTCACCGAAAGCCTGAACATCGCGCAGAAATGCACGGCCTGCACCCACCTGCTGGACGGCGGCGAGTGGAAGATACCCCGCTGCGCCGATTCCTGCCCCACCGAGGCCATCAAGTTCGGCGAGGAAGCCGAATTCAAAGACCTTATCGCTAAAGCCGAGGTGCTCAAGCCGGAACTGAAAACGAAGCCGCGGGTTTACTACCTGAATATCCCCAAGAAGTTCATCGCCGGCACCGTTTACGACCCGAAAGAGAAAGAGGTCATTATCGGCGCCACCTGCACGCTGTCCGGGACCAAACTGGGCAAGGCGCTGGTGGCCAGTACCGACGGCTTTGGCGATTTCTGGTTCCAGGGGCTTGCGGACGGCGTTTATAACCTCACCATTTCCGCCGCGGGCTTTCTGCCGAAGAAATTCGATAAGCTGAACACCGAAAAAGACATCAACCTGGGAGACGTCCCGCTGGCGAAGGCAGGCTCGAAATAAGAACTAAATCTCCCTTAATCCCTCTTTGCTAAAGAGGGAAACTGGGAAGGGAAGTATAAAGGGGGGAGCCTAAAAAACTCCCCCTCTTTTTGGTTTTGTGGCAGGAAATCCCCTTTATTCTCCAGAGTTCATACCTTTTTAGGGGAGACGAGACTTCGGTAATTGGGACACAACCAGTTCGGCTACTTCTGTATTCATCTGCAGGTCATTTTTACGCAGGTTGTCTAATTTCTGGATATATTTTCTATATTCTTGGATCCACAATGAGATAGCCTTCTGGAATAATTCATTACTATATGCCGTAGCATTTCCATTTTGATCAAATTTCAGAAGTCCTTCTTTTTTCATAAGTTCCGCCAAGACTTTCATACCTTGACCTGCCAACTGTGCGCTATTCTGGGAAATATCACTCATTTTTTACTCGCTTTTCTTTCTAATCCACGGGTTGAAAAAAATTCGTGATTTGATTAATTAGTATTATATTAGTAAAAATCTAAGGAAAGCAACCTTACTATCATCACTAGTTTATCTGCCGCCGGGCTGCACCAACTCGACTATCAGCCCCGCCGTGTTAAGATCAAGATAGGCTACACCGCCACCGCCTTTGAATTGAGATGTAAGTAAAACGCTGGAGCCCTCGGTGGTTAGTCGTTTGACGTCTTCCTCAAGATTATCAACGATGAATCCCAGGTGTTGAATCCCTTCCCCTTTTTCATCGAGAAATTCCTGATGAGGCGATTTACCGCTGATTGGTTGAACTAGCTCGATTTCTAGATTACCGATTTGAGCAATTTGAATCGCGACCCTCTGGCTGGGAATAAAAGGTTGCCCCCGGTATGTTTCACGAGCATCCGCAGGTAAAATCCTCGGCTTAAAGGGGCCGATGCCCAATTCGGTCAGCCGTTCGATGGTTTTTTCCATATCTTTGACCACGATACCGACATGGACTAACCGCGTGAATGTGGATTGATTATTGGTCTTGTTTCCCATTATCAGTCTCCTTCATCAACCAATCAAATTACTTTCAGGCTCGGTTCTTTATCTTACAACTAAATAACCAATAAAGATACTTTAATAAAGAGCATTTGCATCATCGCTTCAAATTAGATACACTCCACTTTAGATAGACCGTTCAGGGCGGAGGTGTTGCTATGGCCAATCCAAACAATATCGCCATCATCGGGGGGACGGCCTGCGGGCCTAAAGCCGCCGCCCGGGCGCGGCGCCGGGACCAGGCGGCTCGGATAACCATCATCGAACAGCGGGACAACCTTTCCACCGCTACCTGCGGCCTGCCCTACTTTATCTCCGGGGTGGTAAAGGAGGGGGATTTAATTTCCCGCCAGACGGATTATTTCCGCAACGTCTTTGACATGAACGTGCTCACCAACACCAAAGCCTTGTCCATTAACCGCCAGGCTCATACCGTGGAAATAAATGACCTTAAAACGGACAAATATTCCTCATTACTTTATGACAAACTGGTCATCGCCACCGGGGCCACGCCCACCGTGCCCAACTGGGAAGGCAAAGACCTCAAAGGCATCTTTACGCTGAACAATATCCCGGATGCCGCGGACATCCGCGATTATGTCGAAGGCCTCAAAAGCAAACAGGTGGTGATCGTGGGGGCGGGGCTTATCGGGCTGGAGGCGGCGGAAAACTTTATTAGTGCGGGGCTAAAAGTTACTATCTTGGAAGCCCTTGGCTGGCCGCTGCCCGCCCTGCTCGATGCTGAAATCGGTTTCCACGTGGAAAAACAGCTCAAAGACAAAGGCGTGAAGGTCAACTTCGGGCAAAGCGTCAGCGGCTTCCGCGGTGACAGCACTGGGCAGGTACGCCAGGTAATGGTCGGCGATAAGGCTATCGACGCCGGCATGGTGCTGCTGGCCCTCGGCGTCCGGCCCAACGTCACCCTGGCTAAAGAGGCAGGGCTGACCATCGGCGCTACCGGCGGGCTGGCGGTTAACGAACACCTCCGGACCAGCGACCCGGATATCTATGCCGGCGGCGACTGCGTCGAGGTGACCAACCTGATCACACAAAAGAAAGCCCTGGTGCCGATGGGCTCTACCGCCAACAAGCACGGCCGGGTCATCGGCACGAACGTTACCGGCGGCAGTGAAACTTTCCCCGGTGTCGTCGGGACGGCGGTCGTCAAAGTGTTCGACCTTAACGTGGGGCGGACGGGGCTAAGCGAGGCGCAGGCGCGCGTCGCCGGCTATGATGTTGTCACTGCGCTTGTCCCCGGTGTTGACCACGCCAACTATTATCCCGGCTCTCGCGACGTCTTCCTCAAAATGGTCTCGGAAAAGTCCTCCGGCAAGCTGCTGGGCGGGCAGGCGGTGGGCACGGGCGATACCTCCAAGCGCATCGACGTTTTGGCGACCGCCCTGACCTTCGGCGCCCGCGCCGATGACATGGCCAATATCGACCTCTCTTACGCGCCGCCTTACAACAGCGCCATGGACCCGCTGCACAATGCCGCCAACGTTATCCGCAACAAGCAGACCGGCCAGGCCCGGGCGCTCGCGGCGCAGGAAGTTAAAAGTAAAATAGATAAAGGCGATAAATTCGTCCTGCTGGACGTACGCTCCCCGCAGGAATGGCGCGCTCTGCATATCGCGGCCCCGCAGGTAAAGCTCCTCCCCCTGCCGGAGCTGCGCCAGAGACTGGGCGAGCTTGCCAAAGACGAAGAAATCGTCATCCTCTGCCGCACCAGTGTCCGCGCTTACCAGGCACAGCGGATACTTGACGGCGCGGGCTTTAAAGACGTTAAATTTATGGACGGCAGTATTTCCTCATGGCCTTATGAAACTGCATCTTCTCCGCCCGAGAAATGAGTAGGAAAAGTTGAAAAGCCGCTGGCTTGAAGCCAAACAGACCGTCCTCGATGCCGCCCGGGCCATGGCGGAAAAAGGGCTGGTGGCCGGCACTTCCGGCAACGTCAGCCTGCGCCTGCAAAATACAGGCCAGCGCCAGCTGCTGGCGATTACCCCCACCTCCCGTTACTACGATACGCTTACCGCGGACGATATACCGGTAATTGATTTTGACGGGCAGCCAGTAGAGGGCGATTTGCCCCCTTCCATCGAAACGCCGCTCCATATCGGCATCTACCGAGCCAGGGAAAACGTTAACGCCGTTATCCACACTCATTCGGTCTATGCCTGTGCCGCGGCGGTGGCCGGGCTGGAAATCCCGCCGCTTCTGGAAGAGCAGGTGGCGTATCTGGGCGGGGGGATAAAACTGGCGCCGTATGCCGCCAGCGGCACGGAAAAGCAGGTAATCACCATTATCCGTGCCCTCGGCGACCGCAGCGGGGTGCTGCTGGCCAACCACGGCGCCGTGGGCACCGGGCGCACCATGCGCGCCGCCTTTACCGCCTGTGAAACTATCGAGAAGATAGCTAAAGTATATTTCCTCGCTCTGGCCGCCGGCCGCGTTAATGAGCTATCCGCCGCTGCCGTAAAAAGGCTGCGGGCGCTTTATGTTAAAAATCAGGCTGTAAATAGCTAATTTTACGCAAAACGCCAATATTACCGCCACATAGTTCCCTGCGTTTGACAGCAAAGCCATTTTTACAGTAAAATGGTATGACACAGTTTTCTGCGGGGAGAACAATTGGGTCGGGCAAACAAAGGGGCCAGGGTTTTTCTACTTTACCTCCGCTAATAACAGCCTGTGCGTGTGCGCTCTAAACGTCCCCGTCTACTAGAAAGGTAACCTGACCTACTCTACACGTGCCGTTTTACTGGTAACATGGGATTGCTCAAAGGAAGAAAAAAGGCATTCTCGCTTTTCCCGGGATTCGGGAGCATGCCCCAACCCATCTACGGTTGCGACAGCAGCTAAACCTATCGCCAAATCAACCTGTTTTCACGTTCATTTGTAATTTCTACCGGCGCGTCCGAGCGCCTGAATTTGTGAATACGCAAAATAAATAAACTGGAGGAAAAACAATGGCTTACCCGAAATTCGAATCGATTCTACTGGAGAAGGACACCGAAGAACCAAAGATTACCTACCTCACCCTGAACCGGCCGGACAAGAACAACTGCATCAGCATCGGCGAAGAGTACATGACCGGCGATATCAAGAAGGCCATGTGGGAAATCAACCACGATGACGACTGCAACGTGGTGGTTTTCCGCGGCGCCGGCAAGAACTTCTGCGCCGGGTTCGACCTTTCCATGGTCTACCGCGTTTACGGCGGCGCCAAGGGCGTCAAACCCAGCCAGAGAATCCGCTTACAGACGGATCAGGACCAGCTTTACGGGTTCCCCCAGGCTATCCTGGACTGCAACAAGGTAGTCATGGTGCAGGTGCACGGCTGGGCTATCGAAGCCGGCCTGTATATTACCAAGGCGGCCGACATCGTCGTCTGCGCCAAGAACGCCAAGTTCTCCCAGATGGGTCAGCGGCTCGCTTTCGGCGGTCTGCCCACCCTGCCGCTCGAGCTGGTCATGGGCCACACCAAGAAAGTGGAAGAAATCCTGCTCACCGGCCGCACCATCAGCGGTGACGAGGCTGAAGAAGCCGGCTATGTGACCAAGGCCGTCCCCGAAGAAGACCTGGAAAATGAAGTCCATAACCTGGCCGCTGCTATCTCCCTCCTCCCCCGCGACTGCGTGGTCATGGGCAAGTTCGCCCGCCGCCACATGCTGAGCCGGCTGGGCCTGACCAATCTTAAAGAGGTCATTCTCTATCACACCTTCAGCACCAACCTCAAATACAACGAAGACGAAAAAGACCTGATGTTCATCCGCGACCGCGAGAGCATGGGCGAAAGAGAAGCCTTCCACAAGATGCATGAGGCTTATGAAGCCCGCCTGAACAAGACCAAGTATTTCAGGAGCTACCGCCCGGAAAAACCCGCGGACAAGAAGAAATAATGGTTCGACAGGCTCACCATGAGCGGGTGTAAATGTTCCTGAAGAAGGAGAAAACATAATGGCAACACCGGCAACCCCCGGGAAATATCCTGAATTCGTTAAGGACGACTATTTCAAAATAGACGTGGAATGCCACCTTAGCGGCGAGGCGAACAAGAAATACTTCAACTACTTCCCCGAATACCGGAAGTGGGTTTACGGCACGGCGGAAACCGCCCGCGCTTTTAACGCCGTTCCCCACCACGTGACCAAAGACTGGAAAGAACCGCCGGTCACCAAAGCCGAAAAATCAGAGATGGCCGAAGAAGACCAGCTGATCGTCTACCTGGACCGCTTCGGCGTGGATATGGCCTGTATCCTTCCAGAATCCATGGCGGAGACCACGGGCTATTCCACCAAGTGGTCCACCAACGGCCAGTTATTGCTCGCGGCAGAAAAATACCCGGATAGGCTCATAGTCCAGCCCAACGTGGGGCCGTTCATCAAGCGCGGGATGAAAGACGTCCTCTGGGAGCTTGATTACCTGGCCCAGGAAAGGGGCTGCAAGCTGTTCAAGTTCTACCCGCCGGAAGATACCTACATCAACGACGAGCGGATATGGCCTTTCTATAAGCGCGCCGAAGAGCTGGGCGTCACGGTTTCCATCCACACCGGCTGGAGCTGGTGCCCCCCGGGCAAGGCCAAGTACTGCCTGCCGGTTTTGCTGGATGACGTCGTCAATGATTTCTACGACCTTAAAATCATCGCCTTCCACGCCGGCTGGCCGCATTGCCACGACCTGAACATGGTCGCTTTATCGCACCCCAAGGTGTACATCAGCTTAAGCCTGATCATGCCCTGGTACCGGGCCGCGCCGCGCCGGCTGGCGGAAATCATCGGCGAGGCTATTCAGTTCGCCGGTCCGGAACGCATTGTCTGGGGCACCGATTTTTATGGCCCCGGCGGCCTGTTCCGCGAGGCGGTCCTCGGGCTTAGAACTTTCCAGATGCCGGAAGACCTGCAAAAGGGCTATGGCTTCGCCCCGCTGACCGATGAGATCAAGCGCGGGATTTTCGGCGAAAATCTGGCTAAAATCTTAGGTGTAGATACGTCCAAGAGACGTGCAAAATAAGAAAGATAAAAAGGAAAGGAGAACTAATGTCGGATTTCCCTATTTTGTTTTCCCCCATCAAGTTGGGACCGCTGGAGATAAAGAATAGAATCGGCGGCTCCTGCACCACCACCGGCGGCGCTGACCAGAACGGGTTCATCCGTGAAGAGTGCATCTACTCTTACGCCGGCCGTTCCGAAGGCGGCGCCGGGTTCATCACCATCGAGTGCACCTTCGCCACGGACTGGGGCGCTAAGACCACCAGTTTCGGCAACCCGCGCATCAGCGGCCGCTCTTACTACGAGGGCCAGTCCAACCTGGCCGAGGGCATCAAGCAGTGCGGCGCCAAGGCTTTTATCCAGATTACCCCCAGTTTCGGCCGCCAGGGCTCGAGCAAGACCTCCGGTGAGGTCCCCGGAGCGCCTTCCGCCATCCCCTCCGAGCGCCCCCAGGACTACGAAGACAGAATCATGCCCCGCGGCTACGAAACCAAGGCGCAGTCGCTAGGCGCTACCACCCCTCCCAAGGTACTGACCCTGGAAGAGATCCACTACATGGAATCAACTTTCCCGACCGCCGTTGCCGCCGCCAGGATTTGCGGCTACGACGCCGTCGAGTTCCATAGCCCGCACGGCTACCTGATTCACCAGTTCCTTTCCCCGCGCTCCAATAAACGCACCGATGAATACGGCGGCTCGCTGGAGAACCGCTTCCGCTTCCTGAAAAACCTGCTGGTAAGCACCAGGAAGAGGGTCGGCGCGGACTTCTGCCTCGGCATCCGCCTTAGCGGCGACGAGCACATGGAAGGCGCTATCCACGAGGAAGAGCTTATCCAGGTGGCCAAGTGGTGCGAAGAGCTGGGCGCCAGCTACATCCACCTTTCCGACGGCTCATACGAAGGCCGGAAATGGTTCTTCCCCCAGTCCCCTCACGACTTCATCGAGCATGCCAAACACTTTAAACCGGAATTGAAGATACCCTTGGTCGTTCCCGGCCAGCACGACCCCTACCTTGCCGAGGAAGTGCTGCGCAACGGCTGGGCGGATGCCATCACCATGGGCCGCCAGCTCGTCGCCGACCAGCGCACCCCGGTAAAGTGGGAAACCGGCAGAGTTGACGAAGTCACCCGCTGTTTACGCTGCAACGTTTGTCTGGCCCGGTTCAACCGCGGCCTAGCTATCCGCTGCGCCGTGAACCCCAACATCGGCCGTGAAAAGTACGACCCCAAACTGAATACCACCGGTATGGCGCAGGCGCTCCGGCCGCTGCCGGAACCGTTCATGCCGCCCTGCCAGAATACGTGCCCGGCCGGCCTGGACATCAACGCCTACGTACTGATGGCCTCTCGCGGCCAGCTGGACGAGTCTTACCGCTACATTAAGCAGTACATTCCGTTCCCGGGCGTCATCGGGCGCGTTTGTCCCCACCCCTGCGAGAAGGAATGCAACCGCGGCAAGCTGGATGACCCCATCGCCATCAATAACGTCAAACGCTATGTGGCTGACTGGGTCGCGGAAAACGGCCTGCCCAACTACCTCAAACCGCAGTGCCTGCCTGAAAAACTGCCCATCACCAAGAAAGAGAAAGTAGCCGTGGTAGGTTCCGGCCCCGCCGGTCTTACCGCCGCTTACTTCCTGATTAAGAAGGGCTATGCCGTCACCGTTTTCGAGGCGGCCTCGGTCGCCGGCGGCATGATGTCCTTCGGCGTGCCGGAGCACCGTCTCCCGCGCAAAGTCGTCGAGAACGAAATCAACGCCCTGAAGAAGATGGGCATCGAAATCAAGACCAGCAGCGCCGTGGGCAACCCGGAAGACCTGCTGAAAAAGGGCTACAGCGCCGTTTTCGTGGCCGTCGGCTCGCAGAACAGCGCCAAGCTCAACGTGCCCGGAGAGGACGCCAGCGGCGTTCTCCAGGCGCTTGCCTTCCTTAAAGATGTCAACCTGGGCAAGAAACCGGCCGTCGGCAAGAAGGTCGTCGTCGTTGGCGGCGGCAGCGTTGCCATCGACGTAGCCACCTCTGCTCTACGCCTCGGCGCCGGCAGCGTCACGGTAACCTGCCTCGAATGCAGCCACGACGAAATGCCTGCCCCGAACGAGGAAATCGAGCAGGCTATCCAGGAAGGCATCAACGTCGATATGAGCTGGGGTCCCAAGGCGATCGTCGTCAGCGGCGGCAAGGTCAAGGGCGTCGAACTGAAGCGCTGCACCTCCTGCTACAACGCCGCGAAGCAGTTCGCCCCGGTCTACGACGAAAAAGAGACCAAGAAGATTGATGCCGATATGGTCATCACCGCCATTGGCCAGAGAGTCGACCTATCCTTCATGAAGGACAGCAAGGTCAAGACCACGAAGCGCGGCTCCATCGAGACCGCCGACCGCAGCCTGGCGACCAGCGTTAAGGGCATTTTCGCCGGCGGCGATGTCGCCCGCGGCCAGGGCCTGATGATTGAAGCGATGGCTGACGGCAAGAAAGCGGCCGTGGCTATCGATTGCTTCCTGCGCGGCGTCGACCTCCCGCCCACGCCTCCCGCGCCCATCCTGGCGGACGTTACCGAGCCCGCTTTCCAGTTCCATCTGCGGGAATACACCAAGGAAACGCGGACCGCGGCGGAATCCACGCCTGCCGCCCAGCGCAAGAGCAACTTCAAGGAAATCAACCTGGGCTTCAAGGATAAAGCAACCTGCGTGACCGAAGCGCGGCGCTGCCTCACCTGCCGCTGCTCGGCCGTCAGGTACTAAAATAACGGAAGTCAGGGATAAATCCCTCGACTATGCTCGGGATAAACGGGGAGGGGCTTTTTAGACCCCTCCCTTTTTATTGGTAACAATCACAGCGGAGAATAGAAAACTGGCTATGTCCCGGTGTCCAGCGCCGGCACCCAGCCTATAAAGTCATTATCCCCACCCACTTTGCTGTGATATATCCCCCGGAACTCATAGACTGGCAAAATGTACTGTTGAGCGTCAGTCACCGGCTCCATCCAGTAGGCCAGAGACACCTCCTTTACCACGACGATCTGGCACATGGCGTCCACTGTAAAGGAACCTCCACCAGCAGCGAGCCGACGCAAAGCCTCTGTCCACGTTACTAAAGAATACTCCCCCAGAAGAGACATTTTCCGATTTACCCAGAATATCTCCAGTATTTTGCCCCTATCCCCTAGCCGAATACTGTGTTTAACACCGGAACCGGCCGCCGGGTATCCGTCAATCGTGTACGGAAAAGTCACCAGCAGATGGGAAATTTGGCTTTCCTTTTCGCCCGTATTTCCGTTAATTATTGCAGAAGTCCCGCCTGCGGTTACTTCTATTTTCCCGGCGACAGCGTCCAAACTTTCGTATCCTTCTGGAAGGATGCCGCTTTGTTTTAAGAAGTCATAGGCAATCCGCTTGGCTTTTGCTTCATCCGGCAGGATCGGGGGCGTGTCCGGGTAAAGCTGGTCCGGCTGCGTTTTATCCTGGTATTGAATTGCTCCAGATTCGGTAAAAACAGTGAGGTTCCGTGTACCCGAGCCTACTTTGTCCATAATCCCTATAAATTTCATCCCGGTAATGTTTGTAGTCACCGAGGCACCCTGCAGCCCCAGGCGCTGGCCCAACTCTCTAACGCTCGCCTCGGAAACTTCCGGGACCACCACGCGGTAGGCCTTCAGCTTGGCTGGGAATGATATGTCGCCGGTGTTCAGTTCGGAGGTAAATACCACGCCGGACGGGGCAACCGTATTTGGTAATTGCAGCTTGAGCTCTTCTGAAGCAATAACTGGTTTGTTATTCGCCTTGCTACCGCAGGCCGGTAACAGAATCCCCAGGACGCTCACAAGTACCACAAGATAAATAATATATAATTTCTGCATAACCCGCTCTTTCACACTATTTAAAATTATTATCCCTCATTTTCTTTTTTGCCATTATAGTATATTAGCGTTTGCATTTTGTTAAAGAATGGATATTCTTTTACCTCGGTTATGTTAATTTTTTGTAATATAGTCACCTGCTATAAAAGGCGCTGTAGGGATGCGCAAAATATTCATTAATGAGAGATTACGTCTATAAATATAATTTCAAATTCAGTCTGATAGGGAAATTTTTCTGAGTTTAGATTATAATATATAGAGGTATTTTTTTCCATCAATCAGGGCGGGGCAAGTGACATTCCCCAGCTTTCAAATTCTCTCCTTTGGGGAGAACTCGTACTAAATAAGGAGGTCATCTATGGGCTGGCAAGAAGAATTTAAGAAAAAGATCGTTACGCCGGAGCAGGCCGTCAGCGTTATCAAAAGCGGCGACCGCGTCTGTTTCACCCAGGGTAACGAGCCGCAGGCTCTGGGACTGGCCCTGGCGGCACGGCTGGGCGAGGTGGAAAACGTTCTGCTTTCCCTGCGCACGCCGGGACGGGACTTCGGCTGGTACGACCCTGTCTTCGAGATGTCTTTCAAAATAGAGGTAGGCTTCCCGCTGCCCATCGTGCGGCAGATTATCGCCGAGCGCCGGTGCGACTTGGCTATCGGCGGGCTGGGCTTTATTTTCACTGATGAAGAAAGAGGCCCCGCCGACGTGGTCATGGTGGAGCTTTCACCGCCGGACGACCACGGCTACTGCAGCTTCGGTGCTTCCGTCTGGACCAAAAAGACGGAAATCCGCCGCGCCAAAATCGCCATGGCGGAGATCAATAAAAACCTCATCCGCACCTACGGCGAAAACTATATTCACGTGGACGAAATCGATTACTTCGTGGAGCACACGCCTTCCGGCAAGACGCCTGGCGGCACCGACCTGCTGGGCAGGAAAAACGTTGAAGCCGGCGAGGTGGAAAAGAAAATCGCGGCCTACGTTGCCGAGCTGATCAGAGACGGCGACTGCCTGCAGGTGGGCGTAGGCTCTACCAGCGAATGGTGCTGCACGCTGGGGACCTTTGAGGGCCATAAAGACCTGGGCTGGCACTCGGAGACGACGCCCCGCGGCATTATACCCCTTATCCGTAAGGGCATCGTTAACGGCAGCCGTAAAAACTATCAAACCGGGAAAGCCATCGCTACTGCATGCGGCGGCGGCTCTAAAGAAGACATGGACTTTGTTACCATGAACCCTTGCTTCGAACTATGGAGTGCCGAAAAAGCCCTGGATGTACGCGAAATCGCCAAGAACGATAATATGGTAGCCGTCAACAGTGCCGTCAGTGTGGACTTCGCCGGTCAGATCGCCGCAGAATCCGTCGGCCCCCGTGTTATCAGCGGCGCCGGCGGCCAGACCTCGTTCGCCATCGGCTCTTTTCTTTCCAAAGGCGGCCGCTTTATTACGGTGATGCCTTCAACCGTGGGCAGCGGCGAAAAGCGGCTCTCCCGCATTACTCCCCTGCTGGTAGAAGGCACGATTGTCACCGTGCCGCGTACCATCAGCGACTACGTTGTCACCGAGTTCGGCATCGCCCATATCAAGGGCAAGACGCAGCGGCAGCGGGCGCTGGACCTTATCGCTATCGCGCACCCGGACTTCCGCGCCGACCTTAAGAAAGAGGCGGAAAAGCTTTACTGGCCTTAGACGAAGCTATAAGCTTTAAGCTATTAGCTGCAAGTATAAGTGCTTATATTATAAAAAGGGGGCGGCAGGGCAAAGCCGCTCTCCTTGTTTTTAGTCCAAATCTTGAAAATAAGCCCCTTTGTTGCTACAATAAAGTGTCCGGGGGATGATTGGTCCCCACATGCCGAGGTGGCGGAATGGCAGACGCGCTACGTTCAGGGCGTAGTGTTCGAAAGGGCGTGGGAGTTCAAATCTCCCCCTCGGCACCAGATGGTAAACGCGCTTGTAGCTCAGTTGGATTAGAGCGGAGCCCTGCGGAGGCTCAGGTCGTGGGTTCGAGCCCCGCCAAGCGCGCCATACAGGCGGATAGTGGCATTGGATTAGAGCGTCCCGATTCCATCGGGAAGGTCGTGGGTTCGAGCCCCGCCAAGCGCGCCACCCTGGGCGGTTAGCTCAGTTGGTTAGAGCGTCAGTTTTACACACTGAAGGTCACAGGTTCGAGCCCTGTACCGCCCACCATCCTTTACTGTAGGCAGAACCGGTAATGCCTCTTCCCACAGACCCTGAGCAGTCGGCATCGTGTAGGTTAAAACAACCTCGTCCCCAGTGACTCTCACTTCCCGAACAAAACTCCGGATGAATGCTCGTGTTTCGCAGAGCGGGCTGTTTTTCAGCATTTCCCGTAAATCCTCCAACGTTTCCCTCACTGACTTTTCGTCCGCCAGTTGCACTTTTCTGGCGGATGCTGATGCTTCAAGCTCCCATTTTGTGACCTGAAGCGCCTTTTCTCTTTCCCGTAACTCATGGATACGCGATGCCAGGTCGTCCTGGGTCAGTTTACCTGCTTCCAATGCTTCGTAATGCCGGTTAAGGCGCTGTTTAATATCTTTCAACTCCATGTCCACTGTGGCCGACTGTTCGTAACAGCTACCATTTGCAGAATCGATTTCCTCGTTTACAAGCCGCACCATCTCCGTGAAGTTTGCCTCAGTGAGGATGCGTTCACGTATTTTATCAATTACTACGAGTTCTAACTTTTGACTAGGAATGTAACGCGCGGCGCAGGAATGAGACCCTTTCTTTAATATGGTGCCGCAGATGTAATACTTATTCTTCCCGCTCTTGGCATCCCGCCCGCCGAGTGCTTTGCCACAATGACCGCAACGGGCCAGCCCGCTTAACAGGTAGCCGCTGGAAGCCCGACGAGGGTGTACGATTTTGGGGCTGCGCTCCACGAGCATTCGCTGCACCGTATCAAAGGTAACTTTATCAACCAGCGCAGGCCAGGCTTTTTCCACCCGGATCGGCGACAGTTGGCGTATACTTGTTTTACACCACACGAGCGTGCCTGCATAAACCTCGCTACGCAGAATCTTATGGACCTGGGTCTTGCTCCACCCCTTTCTGTACGGTGAAGCGACTCCTTCCCTGTTGAGGGTTTTAACAACTCCCATAACGCCACTACCACGCAGGTATTCTGAAAATACCCGTTTCACCACCTCCGCTTCAGGTGATAATGGCTCCAGCTTGAATCTCTGTTTGCCCCCGTCGTTAACCCTAGTCTTCTGGTATCCATACGGCGCCCTGGCCGACACATAGAAGCCGCGCGATGCGCTCTCCCGCATGCCGCGTGTCACCTCCTGCCCCAGGTTTGCGCTGTAGAACTCATCCATGCTCTCAATTATGGCTTCAAACAGCTTCCCGGTTGGGGTGTCCTCTGTAGGTTCATTTATTGACACGACCTGGACCCCGCATTTCCGTAATAGTGCCTTGAAGACGATGCTGTCCTCACGGCTGCGCGCGAACCGGCTGAACTTCCACACCAAGATTAGGGAGAATGGTCTTTCCTTCCGCTTGGCGGCAGCGACCATTTGCATAAACTCCGGGCGGTTGGCTGTACGCCCACTCTCTGCCTCATCAATAAATTCAGCCACGACCTCATGGCCTTGTTTCGTGGCATGTTCACGTAGTGCCCTTAGCTGTGCAGAGATAGAGAGGTCAGTATCCTGTTTGTCGGATGATACCCTAGCATAAATTGCGGCTTTCATTCCTTGCTCCTTTACCTGCGATATTTCTTACATACACGGCACTTGCCAGAAACGTAATGGGATAGTAAATACTCTTCAGCTTCCCTAGCTATTTTAGCTGTAACGTCCTTCAATTTAACATAGGAACTGGCGAGCTTGTGTTCCTCATCGGAGAATACCAGGTCCTCCCAGACTTTATCCAGCAGGGCTGCATACTTAGCAGATTTTTTTTCAGATGGTTTCATAGAACCGCCTGTACCAAATAGGCTTGCCGCTTGAGTTAACTCCATTTCTAGTATTTTATCAATAGGCTTTCCGGTGGCTTTGGCCACAGCTCCACGGTAATAAAGAGGGCAGAGGCTTTTAGTAAAAACGTAGGGTTCAGTCTCATAGGGCCGTAGATGGAACTCCTCGCGTATCAGGCGCACCAGAAAAGCCTGTAGTTCCAGCCTGGCGTTTTCCAGTTTATACCAGGCCTTTGTCCAAGCTGAAAACAGACGCCAAAGGGTCTCTCCCCGCAAATGCTGACCCAGAAGGTCAAGTTTAACATTGTATTCGTTTCCTATGCGCTCCTGAATCGGCACACTTCCCATGGATTCCAGTTCTGCCTGTCGGCCTTTTATCTTTTTTTCCAATTCATCATCTTCAGCCCACCCGACAGGCGCGCTGGATATGTCAGGCAATTCGGCAGCGGTTTTTATACGCCTGATTGCATCCATGAGGTCTGCCTGGTGCATGTTTATTGCTGACTTTACGAGCTCAAGTTCCGCGGCATCTGCATTTTTGGCATTCCTGACTTGTTCAAGGCCCTTTTTTACGGTTCTTGTGTCACACTTTTCTTTAGCGGCAATCTCCATAGGCGATTTTTGTTCCTCGTAGTGGCTTTTATACCACTGCTCTTTGTCCTGCCAGGTGATTTTCCCCTTGTGCATAAAAGTACCTTTCTATTTTGCAACATCATGGTGCTTATTTATCATATTTTAATGCAATATTATGCATTTTGCAATACTATTTATATGCAATATATGGTAATTATTATCATTGCTTAGAGTTAAAATATGTGTTAACGTGACCTCAGGACAATGAAAAACAACGATTGTACCCAGAATTGCACAGAAACAGATAATAACACCTCGCGGGGGGAAATAGATAACGGCTACCGGATACTAGCCCGCATGATTGCAAGGCGTATTATCAGCGCCGACCCTGTCGACCGTAATGGCAAAGACAAAATGGGCGAGCTTAAAAATAATAAAGAAAGAAAAGTCTTCTAGAACAGAGTGGCGCTATGAGTAAGATAGGCTGTATCGATGATTTTCTAGCATTATTCCCAGACAAGCCACGGAAAAAAGCGGGTAAAGGTTGGCTGGTCATTTGCCCAGCTCACAACGACCACAATCCTTCACTCTGGGTGAGGCCATCTAAAAATCCTGATTTTGTAGCTACGTGGGATTGTAAGGCCGGTAGCTGTAAGCGCGAAGATGTTTTAAATGCGTTAAGTCTGACCTGGGCAGATGTTAGGAAAGATGGCCAGAGCATTTCCCGTCCCAAGACAAACGCCAGAAAATCAACTCCTAAGGCAAAGGTGGCCAGCACACCGACGGCAGCCCGCACAATCGAATGCGTTTATCAATATGACGGCTTTGAAGTCATTCGCTACAATCCGAAGGATTTTACCCAGCGTAGGCCAGATGGAAATGGAGGCTTTATCTACAATATCGATGGCGTCATACTCAGCCTTTATCGCCAGAATGAACTACCGCAAGCCATATCTGCCGGAAAGCCCGTCTTTATTGTTGAAGGTGAAAAGGATGTTGACCGGCTACGGGCTGAAGGCTTTACGGCTACCTGTAATCCTATGGGCGCCGGTAAGTGGCGCGATAGCTACAACCAAGCCTTACAAGGTGCTGACTTAATAATTATTCCGGACAATGATCGCCCTGGGCATGACCATGTCGCACAGGTGGCGCTCTCATGCTACGGCAAGGCTGCCAGAATACGGGTACTGGAGCTACCTTTGGATAGTAAAGATGTCTCCGAATGGATTGATAAGGGACACACGGCGGCTGAACTAACGCAACTGGCTAGCCAATGCCAGGACTATCCACCGAGCGCCAATGATTTACTGCAGGAAACGACTAATTTTATCATGCGGTATGTCGTGCTCACCGCCGACCAGGTAATGGCCATCGCTCTCTGGGTGCTCCATACTTACGTTTTTTCAGCGGCCGAGGCGACGCCGTATCTATCGATTACGTCACCGGAAAAACGTTCCGGCAAAACGCGACTGCTGGAAAGCCTGGAGCTGATTGTCATCAAACCCTGGTTTACGGGAAAAGTAACCGCTGCAGTGTTGGCGCGTAAGGTTAACGACCAATGCCCTACCCTGCTACTTGACGAAAGCGACGCGGCTTTTAAAGGCGAAAAGGAATACGCCGAGGCACTCAGGGCGCTGCTCAATACCGGCTACCGGCGAGGTGGCGTAGCGTCGCTTTGCGTGGGGTCTGGCGACGAAATTAGTTATGCTGACCTGTCCACTTTTTGCCCTAAAGCCATAGCAGGCATCGGCAAGTTACCTGATACAGTAGCCGACCGCAGCATTCCAATAATTCTTAAGCGGAGGACATCGGTGGAAGCCGTTGACCGCTTCCGTCGTCGGAAGGCCGAAAAAATCGCACAACCACTGCGCAAACGGATGGAACAATGGGCAAATATAACTATCGAAAAACTTAAGGATTGTGAACCGAGTATCCCTAACGAGCTGGACGACCGCGCGGCTGACTGCTGGGAGCCTTTACTGGCTATTGCAGATATGGCTGGAGGTGAATGGCCACAAAAAGCCCGTTCCGCGGCTAAAAATATAATGAACGGTGAAGCCCGCGAGGATAACTCACGTGGTATCCGCTTACTCAATAATATTAAGCCTGTATTCTCTGGCGTCCAGATGTCCAGCAAAGCCCTCGTAGCGGCATTGGTCAAAATGGAAGATGCGCCATGGGCCGACCTTGATGCAAGGCAACTGGCGCGGTTTCTAAAGCCCTATGGTATCCGCCCGAGCAATCTGCGTATTGGCAATGCGATCCTAAAAGGCTACCAGAAAATTGACTTTGCTGACGCTTTTACACGTTATATTCCAGTATTTAGCGGCCCTATTCTTCCCACTGATTTATCCGCTACATCCGCTACCCAGGCACAGCCTAGTCTCGAGCAATTATCCGCTACTACGCTCCCCAAAATGCCAAATGTAGCGGATAAATCACAGCCTCAACCCAAAGCTGTTGTAGCCCTTGTAGCGGAAAAAGAGGCGGAAGGAACAGGGGAAAATCGTCGGAGGGTCACTCTATGAATACACCGGCCGAGCTAATCGAACGGGCTCAGGCTCTCGGCGCGAGGTTTTGGGTGGAAGGTAATTGCCTAGAGCTGGATATCCCTTCTGATTTTCCCGACACGCTTATAGAGTGTTTACGGGAAAACAAACTTGAGTTGATGACCTATCTGCGTAGTACGGAAGCGGAACTACCACAAGAAGCCGGACCGGCGAAGAAGCCTGAGGGCGGAAAAATCTCGGTTGCCGATGAGTTGGAGCGGATGATAGCACTGGGAACACGACTGAAAAGGGGTGAAATCAGGGCTGTGCGCTGTGGGAGTACCGGTAAACGGTGCGCTGGCTGTCAAGGCGTCCCTTGTCTCGGCTCTGAACCATGGAATGATGGGTGAATGGGAATCGAAGGCGTGATAGTTTTGTAGAATGACATACCTGATAAAAAAAGGCGAATGATATTCATAAACGGGGAAATCAAGGCTGTAGGTGCAGTCTAATATCATGGTTTCCCCGGAGGAGGAACAAATGGAAAACAGCATTACCGGAGAAATAACCAAATTGCTTAAGGAGGGTAAGACGGTCAAAGAAATCATCGGCCTGGGTTACAAACCCCGGACGGTGTATCATGTACAGTCACGCTTGAAAAAGCAGCCACCACCGCTAATAACTAAGGCTGCGAAACCACCGCAAAAATCTGCTAAACCAACATTACCGCCACCTCTGGATGATAACCTGGAGAATGACCCAGAGATAATCCAGCTTAAAAAGGAAGTTCGGAAAGCGGAGCTTAACCGCTCTATCAAGGAAATCACTGTGAAAAACGAAATAGATGAGCTGGTAGAACTGGCTGTTGAATGGGGCACAGACTTTAAAAAAACATGTAAGTACTATGAACCAAGAGAGGATTTCTGCCTCGGGCTAAAGTGGCATGAAGAGTCGGCTATACCCAAAAATGCTGGCAAACCCCTGCATGATGCGACAAATGATTGTTTCCGGGTAAGACCATCACCGCTACTCTGTGTTTTGTGCCCGCTAACGAGTGAAAACCAGAAAGTATGGCCTCGGGAGAATAATCTATGACTGCCGAAAAAGTAGCGCTCTACGCCCGCGTGTCCACCACCGATAAAGGCCAGCAGCCCGAGACACAACTAATGCCGCTTCGCGATTTCTGCCAGGTCCAGGGCTGGGAGATATTCCGCGAATATATAGACACAGCTTCGGCCCTTGACGTCGCCCACCGCACAGCCTGGCGCGAACTGCTGGACGATGCCGCTAAAAAGAAGTTTAAAATCGTGCTGGTGTTCAAGCTGGACCGTGCCTTTCGGTCTGTAAAACACATGCACGACACACTTGCTATCTGGGTAGTATTGGGGGTCAGTTTCAGGAGCATCAGGGAGCAGTTCGACACCGGTACTGCCCTGGGAAGACTGCTGTTAAACCTACTTGCGTCCCTGGCCGAGTTTGAACTGGAATTGATCCGAGAGCGGGTCAAGGCGGGAATGTACAGGGCGGCTAAAGAGGGCAAGAAAATCGGTAGGCCAAGGGTAACAGCCAGGCGGGGATTCGATACCCGCTACAAAATGGTTTTGGAGTGGCTCAAAGCTGGTGAAATATCACGGCGGAAGGCGGCTAAAGAGTTGGGAATCGGGTATGCTAGTTTGAAGCGACTACTGGATACGTAAAAACTGGCAAAATAAATCTGCTACGAGCTTTATTTCATTGAAATATTCCGCGACACGTTGTTCATTCTTGGGACGAGTTTCCGTTTAGTACATAATCTCTCCTTCCAACGCTTTGTTATACTCGCTCTTTGAGAGTGTCTGTAAAGTAGGTGTGCCAATAATTTCTGACTTTTGTTACTTCTTCGTCGAAGTAAATAATACTTTCATCTGTTAGCGTAAGTTGTAGGCGCGACACATCAAAAGCTTTGCTAAAAGCACTCGAAAAGGCCCCACGATGTTCCTCCGCCTTCTTGACCGATGGCGAATACTTGCCTATTGTCCGGTGCTTTGTGCCGTTTGTGATGTCTTGCATGTAGGACAAGGATTTACACTCCGACTTCAAGTGGAGTTTGTAATCTTTCAAGTTCGGGAATTTCACCACGACGGCTGGGTACTCCTGATACACCCAATCGACAAGGTGCCAGCTGAACATAGCACATATTACCGCTTTACCCGATGACAAGGGATTAGTGAGATAGTCTTCAACTACTGCGTCGAAGGCAAGGAGAAGGTCGACAGCGTTTTGTATGCCGAATGAGTAATCTACCATGAGGTCCTAGTTGTATATATTGCATTCGTTTTTATGATTATTATTGTAGCCCGAGCGGCAATTTGAGTCAAGGATGCGGTTTGAATCTGATGTAGATGTTCCAATCTTGACCTTACCCCAGAGTTAGCTACAATTCTGACTAGAGTCCCGCGGTTATTTCAGCATACTCCTTCGGGGTAGCTCCTTTCAATGAGCTGTGAGGTCTGACTTCGTTGTAATCTCTCC
>JBEKAC010000005.1:0-69427 GCA_050018395.1 Dehalococcoidales bacterium | reverse complement strand
GCCAATGTAGCGCAGCACTTCTTCAAGCCTGTACTTGACCAGAACCATCACCATCTGCCGGTATCTGGCAAAATGGCCTTTCTTCTTAGGTTCTTTTTCTGTATCGTCAAACAAATTCGTGCCTCCTGATTTGGACTACACGGGCCTGCGGTTTTTTCATTTTATCTTGCGCTTCAGGACCCTGAAATGCTGCTGCCAGCTCTTTTTTCCTAATTCGGCACGCATGCGGGAGAATGAAGAATTAACTACATCCCGTACGGCGGCATCTACCTCTTCGCTGTTTATTATTCCCACGATGGCGTCGTAGGTTCGTTCTTCAGTACGCTCCAGGGCTTTATCCAGACCCACAAGATGTGCCAGACCCGGTACCAGCCCATCATGAGGAGTCGCGGCCCGGACGCGCTGCAATACTGCGTCCTTATTACGTGCGATGGCCTCGGCAACCCCGTGACTGAAGTTGGCCCGGTCCATTTCCCCCTGGACACGGATAATAATACGCTCGAGTACCCGGTCGGTTATCTCCTCCTCGAAACCCTCCGCCACCGCCAGGACAGTGTGTTGTATAAATCCGTCCCCCAGCAGCCGGTCGACTACACGAATAAAACGCGCCACCAGTATGAACCATACCCATACTCCCTCGATGACGAATCCGTGGTGGACGAGCGCCAGCGCCGGAACGATGGCGATGAAATCGAAAAAGCGGGTACGCAAATATGCTGTCCGGCCCCAGCGGAATCCGCTGCGGGTAAAGAACTCAACCGCGAAAACGACGCCGAGCCCGATATCAACCCATATCCAGGCTCGGGGCACAGCCCCCTTCGAGCTAAAGGTCCAGACTGCCAGCAGCACCAACGAAAACAGGGACAGGACAAAAGCGGCCCAGTGCAGGGCTGCATTGCGGTGCGGCAGCGACTCCAGTTCCTTGAGGCGGGCCGCTCTCTTCGAAATACCTTTAGTTAATTCTCCCTTGGTTATATCGTTCTGTCCATCAATATCGGTAGTGGTTTTGGGTGGTGGATATTGAGGTTCATCTTTCTTAAATAAGGTCATCGGTTGTGTCCTCCGGGAGTATGAATGCTACTGTTCGTGAAATATTGAGCACATCTTTAGTTTCGTCTATTTTTCTATTTTTCTGGTTCTGACGAGTTGAAGCCGGCAGTATAGCTATTAAATAATGCTTCCTGTTAATTAAATAAAGAGGAATCTATTCCTTTTTCTTTAGCTCGTAATTAATTTCTACAGTAGCCTTCTTGCCGGAGGCAAAATTGAGCTCTATTTCTACATCTTCATTAATTTCTAAGAGCTTGCTTGCCAGTTCCTTGGCACTTTTTAACGGCAGGGGAAAAGTGATGGAATTATTGATCTTCAGCCATTCCGGGATAGCCGGTAAATGCGAAGTTATTTTTAGTATTTTCTTTGGCATCTAATATTTCCTCTCAATTTAGTATTCGCCAGTTTCCACCTAAGGTATCTCGACTGTTCAACCGGGGATAATCAGGATATGGTGAGCCGGCCCAAATAACCGGCTCACCGGGATATCCCAATTATTGGCCCAGCTGTTTGACTTAAAGATGTTAAACAGTCGTGTCGTCAATCACAGCTACAGGCGCGTTCGTTTTGACGGATGCAATACCATTCATCACGCCATCTTTGTTTTTATAACCCTCGGAGACCGCGATGATCTCTCCGTTTACCGCGACCAGCTTGAACCTGAATTCACCGGCCACGTCCTTGTTTATCTCAAACTTGGCGGCCACTTTGCGCCGGCCTCTTTTTTCCACCATCTTTTGTACTATGCCCAGGTATGAATCATACCCGTAGTAAGTGTAATAGTGGTCAACCAATTCCAGGTCTTTACCTTCCTGCCACTTGTCAATCTCTTCCAGCCACTTATCCTTGTGCATACCCGGAGCATTCTTAAGAACTTCTTCCGGCATATCCAGAATGAATTTCTTCGTCTGCGGATGCCATTCTAAAGCGATCCATGGCAGGGCAAACCACTTGTCGGTAATGCCCAGAAAGCCTCCGAAGGCGACCAGTACAAACGCAATCAGACCCTCATGCATGTCGATGATGAAGTTCTGTACCTGGCCCATGTCTTCGCCCTTTTTATTAATCACATCGTATTCTGCCAATCTGGTGCTTGGTATGAACCTTGCCGATTTACTACCCATTGCATACCTCCTCGTAATTCCTTTTTTAGCGGCTATCTGGCATGACTGCCAGAAAATTTAGCCGCCAAACCGTTTGAAAATGAAACTCCGCAAGAATTCACTTTCTATTTACCTTGTTCTTTTCTTATGGTCCCGATTTCCTTGTCAGACCGTGTATCTCTTCCATCCTTATTCCTGATGGCACCAGTGGCCAGACCCAGGTCTTTTTCCACTGTGCCGACCGTTTTATCGCTCCTTATTTTTCTTGGCATGTTTTAAGCCCTCCTTTCCGTTATTTTTATTTTTATTTCTATTTCAGCGACTTTACTTTTTAATTCTTATTCGCTGTACCAACCAGATAATTGCCAGAATCAAAGCAATGACAAGTGCGATATAGATTAGCCCGCCCAGGAAATGGGTAATCAGACCCAGCAACCATAAAATCAACAGGATAATAATAATGATCCAGAACCAATTGGGCATATTGACCTCTTTTTATTTATTTTTACTTTTCTATAAGACAATTACGCTGATAATGCCCCCGATAACCATCGCCGAGCCTGAAATCAGCATCAGCCAGTACCACCACTTCATTTTCCCATGGGCTGCATATTCGATCGATTTGTCCTGAATAGCCATTTGCCTTTCCTCCCTTTCCTGTTCTCTAGCGCCCCCAGAGGCATATCTACCCGTTGAAGTGCGCGATAATAGCCAATATGCCAATGATGATGAGATAAATCCCTACGAGGTAGTTAAGTATCTTGGGGAAAATCATGACAATGACACCGAAAACAAGAGAAATTATGCCCCACAACAAACCGTTTACCTGCAACATCAGAACATTCCTTCCTTACTCCTTATAATTTACCGCCGATAATCAGGGTTACTAAGCGGCTGTCTTGTCTTCGGTAGCCGCGTTGGGAACATTTTCCTTGAGCGAACTGATGCCCTTGACGGCGTCTTGTTTAGCTTTGTAGCCTTGCCCGGAGTCCGCGATGATGTTACCGTTGGTGTGGATTAGCCGCCAGCGGAAACCCCCACTTTTGTCCTTGTAGATTTCGAATTTAGCTGCCATTGCATTTCCTCCTTACTGTATTTTTCCTTTTTTCATTACTCGTAATATTAATTGCCAATATGATTGAGACAACACAGTCTGGGATACCCGGGCGGCCTTATCTTTAGCAGAATAGAATCTAATTGCTGCTTGTAACAGCCAATGCACTCCAGATGTCCTTGATTGCGTTTACTTTAGTGCTGTGGCTTTTACCCGATTTCGCAATGACTATTCCATTCACATGGCTTAGTCTCCAGCGGTACTTCCCGGACTTGTCCTGGTAAATTTCAAACTTACCTGTCATAGTATTCACCCCTTATTCTTGCGCCCAATTTGGTTGAACTTATCCTGTGGATTAAGAGATAGGTATAGTTCCACCACTAATATGAGTATGTGCATTTAGTCTCGGGGCCACAAACCTCTGCGGCGGGTATAGTACGGGCTTAATAGTGCCGGCCGGCTAATCTAAACGAGGGTAACTGATATCTCTTGACAGGTGTGTTGGGGGGGGGTAAAATGGTAATCTAAAGATGCACTAAAGTGCTAATTACTGGTACACTTAAGTGTACCGAGGAGGAGGCCTACGATGACTATCAAGCAACGTGAATCTGAAACGTTGGGAGTCTTGATGATTGATTTCAGTCCGGTTGTTCGTGAGGGTCTGCAGGCTATCCTGACAAAAGACGCCGGAATTGAAGTGGTTGGAGATGTTCCGGATGGGCATGAAGCCCTTCAGCATATAAAGCGGGCCGATGACCGGGGACGGCCGGTCCACGTTGTACTAACCGAGACACGCAGCGGCAAAGTGGACGGCGTGCAAGCCACGAGGCTTATCAAAGATGAATTCCCGAAGGTAGCCGTCCTGGTGCTAACGGAGAACATCAACGATTCTTATGTTATTGACGCCATCCATGCGGGCGCGGGGGGATACATCTTTCTCAAGGACATGTCACCGGAAATATTGCTGCAAAGCATCCATCGTGCGGTCGAGGGCGGCATGCAGATGAAGACGGAATTGCTGCACACCGCCGTGGAAAATCTGATTCAAAACGGCCGCAAGACGCTGGCCGAGCGCACGGCTGAAGCCGCCCACCTCACCGAGAGAGAAGTCGATGTGCTGCGGCTCATGGGCAACGGGGACTCGAACAAAATAATCGCCGATACTCTTAAAATATCTCTGGACACTGCCAAGAAACACGTCCGGAATGTTATCGACAAGCTGCAGGCCCGCAGCCGCACCCACGCGGCTATTATCGCGGCCCAGGCAGGTATCGTAGGCAATCCTATCAACGGACTTGCCGATGTCATTGGACCCCAAACTGATCCGAAGCCAGTTGACTAAAGTTAAGGCCAGGATAGTTCGCACCGGCCAAAGCCGATAGGCTGGGTAAGGAAGATCATTGCTTCTCACTATGCTGGATGCCGTTTATGTGGGGAGCTTCAGCCGTTCGTCAGACTAATATTCAAAACATCAAAAGGTCCTTTTTTCTTCTGGTTATTTGTTGCGCATAAAATATTAGTTCCTCAATACCTTTCTTCACCCCTGTGACTTTAAATCTTCTTTTATCATCAGTATTTTGTTACTTCACCACACTCAGCCTCCGAGCCATATTTAAATAACTTAACCGTTTGGCGGCATAAGCAAGTCACTCATGAAAATACAAACAATTGTGATAAGTCTGAGAGATTACTGCCGATTTTTGTGACACCGCGGTGACTCCAAACTGCTAAATTGAATCTACAATTTGCATCGAATCGGCTTATATCGAGGTGACTCGTATCATGCCCCAAAATATAGACCATCATCTTTTCTACAGTGCGACCGAGACTTGTGTAAGAACCGGTATCAGTAGAGCTACTCTCCAGCGGTGGATAAAAAAGGGTGTGCTGCACAAAATACGGAGAGACAGAAGAGGATTCAGGCTGTTTACCGAGGAAGACCTGAGTGCGCTTAAAGCAGAAACCGAAAGGATAAATGTTGAAGAAATACCATCTCCGGTTAAAGAAGAATAAGACAATAATATGCTAAACAAGGTAGAAAAATGGCTGTAGTGTTTTCAGCGCTGCCCCCGGAGAGAATCGACGCATTGTTAGCTAGTCGGGGGAAAGGAAAATGAGGTGGCGAATTAAAATGAGCTCGAAAAAAAAGAGCGATAACGATGAGTGGAAAATTATTATTGTCGAAGACAGCCCCACGCAAAGGGAACAACTCAAAGACATTCTTGAGACACACGGCTACCAGGTGATAGCCGCCAGTAATGGCAAAGAAGCGCTCGGGCTTCTCAGATCGGACAAGCCAAATGTTGTCATCAGCGACATCGTGATGCCGGAAATGGATGGCTACGAGCTGTGCAAGCAAATCAAAACGGATGTGAAACTCAAAGATATTCCGGTTTTACTTTTGACCGCCCTTGCTGATCCAGCCGATGTCATTAAAGGCCTGGAGTGTGGCGCCGATAACTTTTTAACCAAGCCCTATGATGAACGAGTTCTTTTCTCCCGAATTGAAGACCTCCGGCTGAACTGTAGGTTACCAGAAATCAAACAAGTGCAGATAGGCGTAGAGATAACGTTCAGCGGGCAGAAATATCTCATTACTTCGGACCGCCTGCAGATTCTCAACCTCCTGCTCTCCACCTATGAAGCTGCGGTTAGTAAGAACACGGAGCTTGTACAGGCGCAAGGCGAGTTGAAAAGGCTGAATGAACAGCTGGAGCAGCACGTTAAAGCGCGTACCGCACAACTGGTCAAAACCAATGAAGAGCTAAAACTGGAAATCACCGAGCGACAACAGGCAGAGCATGCGCTGGAATATTCCGAGGTTAAATACAGACGACTTTTCGAAGCGGCCCAGGACGGGATATTGATTCTCGATGCAGCCACAGGGCAAATCACTGATGTTAATCCGTTTCTCACGGATATGCTGGGGTATTCTAACGAGGAGCTTTTAGGTAAGAAACTATGGGAAATGGGAGCATTCAAAGACATTGAACTGGCTAAGACAGCTTTAAAAACACTGCAAAGCGAGAATTACATCCGTTACGAAGACCTGCCGCTCCAGACGAAGAATGGCAGGCTGGCTGATGTGGAATTTGTCAGCAATGTCTACGACGTTGACCACAGAAAAGTAATCCAGTGCAACATTCGGGATATTACGGAGCGTAAAAAGGGCCAGCAGTTACGGGAAAAACTTACCCGGCAGCTTCAGGCACAGGTCAGCGAGCTGGAGACGTTTAGCTATGGTATCGCTCACGATTTAAGAAGCCCGATGGTAAGCATTGAAGGCTTCAGCCGTCTGCTCCGGGAGGACTTAAAAAGCCAGAAAATGGAAAGCGTCGCCGAGGATATCCGCCTGCTTGAGTCCGGGGTCAGGAAGATGCAGGTTTTCTTGACCAGCACCCTGGCATATTCCCGTTCCGGACACATGATAAAGCGGACCCAGGATGTTCATTTTGACGAAATAGTCAAGGAAGTGATTACAGAGTTTAACGAACAGATTAACGCGATCGGGGCTACCGTTTCCCTCGCGAAGATATTCCCAATAATTTGTGTGGACAGGTCCAGGATAAAGCAGATGATGGACAACCTTGTCCAGAACAGCATTAAATACCGGGATAAAACCGTCCCTCTAAAAATTGAGATAGGTCACTATGTTTCAGGGAACGAAACCGTCTTCTTTGTGCGCGACAACGGTACCGGGATTGATCCCAATTCGAAAGGAAAACTCTTCACTCTCTTCTATCGGGGGACAGCGGAAGGTGAAGGGAGCGGCATCGGCCTGGCGATTGTGAAAAAAATTATTGAAGCCCACGGGGGCAGGATATGGGTGGAAGACGGTCAATCGGGGAAGGGAACCACTATGTGCTTTACATTGCCTGGGTCGGACGATACAAACCAAGGGGATAACCATGGCAAAGATTAAGGTACTCCTGGCCGATAGCTCCACCTTTACGCGCATCCTCCTTTCCAATGCGCTGGAATCGCTTGGATTTAATGTCGTTGCCGTCGCTAAAAACGGCGTCGAGGCCCTGGAAATGTTTGCTAAGTACCTCCCTGATATCACCTTGATCGACTTGAAACTCGACGGAGCCGGTGGTATCGATGTGGTACGCGCCTTAACCCAGGATAATCCTTCCGCGGCGGTTGCCCTGCTGATGCCGGAGAACATAGATGACCCGGATATAATAATTGAAGCCGTGAGAGCGGGGGCTAAAGCCTATATGAAGAAGCCGACATCAGGTGAAGATTTAAAAGGACGATTGAACAAGCTAGCGGGAAAGAGGGCAGAGTAATGACATCAGAAGAAACTCACGTGATGATTATACAAGAAACGGGTGAAAGCATCGTGAATATTACGTTGCTGAATCTGGCAGTTGAAGAAAGCAACGTGATAGCCGCATTACACGAATTAAGAGAAAATGACCCTTCAGCAATTATTGCCTTGCTCATACCGGCGTATATGACCGACCCTAATGTAATTGTTGCAGCCGTCAAAGCGGGAGCCAAAGCTTATATAAAAAAACCCACATCAAGTAGCTTATTTCAAAGACGATTAAACAAATTTGCAGGAAGGAGGGCGGAATAGTGACTATGCCAAGAGAGATTAATGTTTTAATGGTGGAGGATACCCAGGAGCACGGCGTTCTCATGAAACGGGCTCTGGAGAAAGCAACCCTGAAATCACGATTGTCCTGGATTAAAGATGGTCAAGCGGCGCTCGATTTCCTGCATAACCGCGGCGTTTATGCCGAAAGAGAAGCTAATCCCCGGCCGGATTTAATCCTCCTTGACCTCAAGCTCCCTAAGGTTAGCGGGCTGGAGGTACTGGAACATGTAAAAAGCGATGAAAAACTGAAAGAAATCCCGGTAGTGATACTTACCGCCTCAGATAATAAAAGCGATATTATCAGTACCTATCAGCACGGGGCCGATGGTTACTTTACCAAGTCGGTTCTTTTTCTCAACAAAGGGTCAGATCCGACGGTGATTCTGGATACGGTAATGGCTATGGCAGGCGTATGAGATGGTGCCAGGGTGATGCCCGACAGATGCTCGGGTCAAGAATGAGGGGGCAGCCTATGTAACCAAAGGGGAGTAATGATGGAATAACTCTAAGGGTTTGAGTAAAAACGGGAGGTAAAGGAGATGAAACACTTAAATATTTTTCAGAGAGATCAGAGGGGAGTATCCCCGGTAATCGGCGTGATATTGATGGTTGCTATAACCGTAGTCATGGGGGCGGTGGTAGCCGGTTACGTCTATGGATTCCTCGGGCACACTTCAAAGGCGCCCAATGTCTCGCTATCGGTGATTGATACCCCGACCGACAATACCTCGTTGCTGGTGAAGGACGATGGTGGGGACAGTATATTGGCTAATGCGTGGAAGGGCTCGTTAACAGGGGGACAGGAGAGTAGCGCCAACTTCACAATCCAGACCCAGCTAGGCGTAAATGCTCTATCGACCGGCACAACTCTACGGGTGACAACGGACACGAACAATGTTGCCATAACCACGGGATGGTATCACTTCGTCGCCATCGATACTGGCAGTAATGCTATTTTATTAGATACCAATGTGCTGGTACGCTAGGGGTAATTGCCAAACACGCGGCGAATTTGCCCCCGAATACTGAATCGGCCTGGGCGCAGGAAGGCACCTCGGCCGGCCGGTCTGTGACCAGACGGGGGAGCCCCATGTGTTTGCGACCGGCTGCAGAGAATTACTTACCTGTAGCCACCGGCATTCGCTTTGGAAGGATGAATGAAGGCTTTGACCACGGAGCAACAAGACCGACTTTCAGGCAAAGGGATAGTCTGTCCCCACTGCGGCCGGATATCCGGTGGTGTTAACCACTGTGAATGGTGCGGCTCTGCGCTGCTCAAGCGCAGCGGGGAGGTAGGCTCAAATGCGGCGCAGTTGTCGGCCAAAGAAGAGGGAAAAATAAAGGCTCAGGAAACCTTAAAGGCAGTACTTGCTGAACAGAGACCGCGTAAACAAAAGAAAATAAAAAAAACCAAAGAGAGCAAGTCTTTAGAGATAGAGGCTGCCTCTGAGCCAAGGCTAGCACTGGAGATAGATAAGGATAAATTCCTGGAGGTGTATCCGGTGAACGAACCCTACGCCTGCATTGGCATTGCCGCCAGCCATCCTCACACTTATCAGGTATGCGAGGTCAGACTGACCAGAGGTGAGGAAGAGCTGCTAAAGGAGATAAGGTTGTGGCTCTACGAGGTAATCAACCTGGATTTTGCCTCGCTGGATAAACCTGAGGACTTCCTGAGGCAGAAGATTCAGGAAATAACCAGGGAATTCGGCATCCGCCTGAGTCCTTTGAGCATGGAAAAGATAATGTACTACGTGGTGAGAGACCTGATAGGTTACGGCAAGCTTGACCCGATACTGAGAGATAAAAGAGCGGAAGATATTTCATCTAACGGCCCCGGGATTCCGGCGTTTGTCTACCACCAGAAGTATGGGTCGTTGGAAACCAACGTTACCTTTACCCAGGAAGAGCTGGACTCCACCATCTACAAGCTGGCGCAGAGATCAGGCAGGCACATCTCGATGGCCAAACCGCTGCTCGATGCCTCATTGCCTAACCATGACCGGCTACAACTGAGCATAGGTAGTCAGGTTACCACTAGAGGCTCTACTTTTACAATTCGGAAATTCCGGGAGACCCCCTTTACCCCGATAGACCTGATAAACCTCGGAACTATATCAGTAGAGATGGCTGTCTATTTATGGATGGCGGTAGAAAACGGGTTTAACATCCTTATTATCGGCGGCACGGCATCAGGGAAGACTACTTTCCTCAATACCATCTCCATGTTCATACCGCCAAGTTGCAAGGTAGTAAGCATTGAAGATACCCGGGAAATAAACCTTACTCACCAGAACTGGATACCCTCCGTCACCATGGAAACCGAAGAGCGCGGCTCAATTGAGATGTTTGACTTGCTCCGGACAGCGCTCAGGCAGCGGCCCGAATATCTGCTGGTTGGAGAAGTGCGGGGACGGGAAGCCTCAACCCTTTTCCAGGCGATGGCCACCGGCCATATCACCTTCTCCACAGTTCACGCGGACTCCGTAGATTCGTTGGTAAAAAGGTTGACGAAACCACCCATAGATGTGCCGCTAATGCTGCTTGACAGCATCGACATCATCGCCCAGGTCAGTATGATAAAGGAAGGCGATGTCAGGACCAGGAGATGTACTAACGTGACCGAGGTGACCGGTGTCGATTTTGAGACCGGAACACTCAAGACGAATGTGGTCTTCCGACTTGCTACCGGAAACTTTCAATTCAGCGGAGAGTCCAAGGTATTTCTGGAGACTATGGAAAAACTAAACATAACCGAGGAACAATTGGCCGCAGAGTATGCCCGGCGGCTGAGAATTATGAATTTGCTATGTAAAAATAAGGTCAATGACTTTTATAGACTGAGCCGACTTTTGTTTGACTACAGTGTCCGCCCGGATGAGGTCGAAAAGAGTTTAGTGCAGGGAGAAGTACGGTGAACACTGGTACTATAGCCCTGTCTCTCTTTGGTAGTTACTACCGGGAAAGGCGAACTCGTTTCTCCTTCCTGACCAACGACCTGGTAAAGGCGCGGATGTATATCACCGTAGAAAAATTGCTATCCCTGGCTACCCTGTATTCGCTTGTACTGTCATCCGTCTGCGTCACCATGGGGCTGGCGGTATCAGCTCTCCTCTTTAACTATGTGCCGATCTGGCGATTCATCTTCGCAAGAGACATAGCCATAACCGACATGCCGGGGCTTGTCGCTGACTTCAGCCTGATTGTCTTCGTAACACTGGCTTGCTGCCTGGCCCTGTTCCTCCTCTTTATCCTCTATCCCCGGGTTAAGAGCTGGGAGAGGAAAGGGAAGATTGACGGCCATCTGCCCTATGCCATCTGCTGGATGTCGTTCATGGCTACCACGGGTGTCATTCCCTACCTGATTTTCAGGAAGCTTGCCGAGACAGAGGAATTCTTCGGCGAGATAAGCCAGGAAGCGAAGCTGGTGGCCAAGGACGTTGAACTGCTCGGCTTTGATTTTGTCAGCGCTTTGCGTAACCTGGCCTCCGCTACTCCTTCCACACACCTGAGGACATTCATCCAGGGGGCGATTACAAATGCCCTCTCCGGAGGCGAAATGGGGACCTACTTTGTCAGCAAATCCCGGGAAACCATGGAAGAAAACCGGAAGAAGTTTACTGAATTCATTACGACTCTGGGCCTGATTTCCGAGGTCTATATCATCGGGCTGGTGGCAGCGCCGCTCCTGGTTATCGTCATGTTCGCTGCCATGATGATGATGGGAGGCGCAAGCCCGATGATTTTGATGGTGATTATTTACGGGTATATCCCACTGGGCTCGATAGCGTTTGTGCTGGTTACCGATATGATGACGCCGCAGGGGATAAAATAGTATGAACAGGGATATGGTTCTTGATATACTGGAACGCCGCCGAAGTAAGTCCACCTGGCAGCAGTTCCTTGAATCTCCACTGCCTACAATAAGAGAAAGACGGTATTTGCTGTATGTTATCTCGGGCGTGATTGCTATGGTTTGTGCCGTTATTGCCTTCTACATGGGCATGAACCCGATGAACATCGTGATTCTGGCCTTTCTCCTGATTATCATTCCTCCCGGTTTTTTCAGCTTCTATGATACGAGAAAAATAAGCAAGCTGGAGGCAGAGTTTCCGGCCATGATACGCGATATCAGCCTATCCGTAAAATCCGGGATGACTCTAAAGGGGGCGATGAGCATGGCTGCGGGAGGGCAGTATGGCGCGCTTACCAGGGCTATCAAGCAGATGGATAATTCTATTTCATGGGGTATTTCTTTTGATGATGCTTTGATTCAATTCGCCAAGAAATACCCCACGGTGCTTATCCGCAGAACAGTGTTTACCCTCATCGAGGCATCCAGGATGGGTGGCCAGTTAAGTCAGATACTGGAGGGTGTTGCCACCGACGTGGAGGAGACAAAAGCCCTGGAAAAGAGAAGAAACTCGGAAACCAAGCCGTACCTTATGGTCTGTTATGTCAGCTACTTCGTTTTCCTGGCGGTGATAATGATTATGAGCTACGTCTTTCTGCCCATGATGAAGCAGGCGTCTATAGTCACTTCCGGCACAGCCCTGCCGAGTGGGATGAATAAGTTTGCCGTTTCCGATGCAGATTTATCCCGATATAATATGCTATTCTTCCATGCGCTGGTGATACAGGGCTTTTTTGCCGGTATTGTTACCGGAAAGATGGCTGAAGGAAAAGTTGTGGCCGGCCTCAAGCACTCGGTTTTGTTTATCATTGTGGCAGTCATTGCCTATACCTTGTTGATGTAAGTTGTTCACACCGGAGGAGATGGTGGGGCTATTCGGTATCGGCGTTCTTATCTTCGTCCTGATATTTTTTATTTTTATCCTGGCTGCACTACTGGGATTCTACCTTCATGTGGCCGGATTCACACTGGTAGAGGTGATATTGCTGGTGGTCTTTCCGCTATTTACATATTTCGCCGCCCTGCCCGTGGTGGGCAGCGCTATCAACGGGGTTACGGGTGGCATATTCGGCGCTGTGTTCAACACGGCAAAGGTGTTCGATGTGCCAATCTTTCAACTCGGTCACATCGTCATCGGGGTCAACGCGGTGGGCTTTTTCATCCCCGCCATGATTACGCTGAATATGCTGGTATATAAGCGTATCCCGTGGAAGCAGTTTTGCCTCCTTGCGGTCATTATTGCGGCGGTAACCTATCTCTATACCTTTATTCAGCCCGGGCTGGGCGTGGTAGTCTTCCTTTTTACCATCCCGCCGATTCTGGCGTCGGGGATTGCCTTCATGTTCCGGAGAATGAAAGGGCTGGGCAATCTAAATACGGCTCTTCTGGCCTACGCCGGAGCCACAATCGGGGTGCTGATTGGAGCCGACCTCCTTAACCTGCACAAGCTGGCCAACCATGATTGGGGGAAGCCTACCATGGTGTCAGTAGGCGGCGGTAGTGTCCTGGATGCCGTCTTCCTGGCGGGAGTGGTGGCTCTTTTTGCTGATTTCATATTCCGCAGCCGGGAAGAGAATATGCTTGGCAGATTGGTTAGAGTGCTCCGGGAGGCTTGGCCAGGATGAGAACTGGAATTAGCCGCCGGTGCCGAGAGGAAAGAGGGGTCTCTGAGGTTATCGGCGCCATGATATTGTTGCTGGTTGCGGCGGCAATATGGGGCACTTTGCAGGTTTTCCTCGTGCCTGACTGGAATAAGGATGTAGAATATGCGCATCTCAACGCGGCCCACGATGACATGATGACCTTCAAATCCGACGTGGAGGATGTAGCTTTATCTGGAGAACCAAAGTCCAGCAATATCCATATGGGAGTACGATATCCCAACCGGGTGTTCCTGGCGAATCCGGGCACCGGGGTGGCCGGCTCACTGACCTCGGATAATGTGGCGGTTAGTATCGCATATACTATCGACGCCCCCGGGAACCCGGTGATTACCCAGAATTATACCTCCAACCGTATAAGTTATGAGGTGCAGGGCACTATTGACAGCCCCAGGCTGGTCTATGAACACGGAATAATAATCAGGGATTACGGGAACGCTAGTGCCACCACGGACGAGCAATCGCTAATCGTAGGCGATGAGATTTATTTACCGGTTTTGACCGGTTATTTGACGGCATCTTCATCTATGGAAACGGAGGCGATAGCGTTAAAACCGCTCTCCCAATCTCCGGGCTCCTCCAGGGTTAAATCAGTTGTAATTACCATGGATACGCTTTATCCGGCAGTCTGGGCAAAGCTTCTGGCCGGGACGGGCACCGCGGCGACATCGGTATCGGTTAACCAGACGCAAAGCAAGATTATAATAACAAGCACGGCAACAAGGCAAATATACTTTCCCGGGGGAGAAGTAATCACGGATGCTTTGTATGCTGGTATGATCCGGTTAAGTACCGAGTACGTTTCTGCGCCAGTATTAATCATCGGCGGCGGCACCGGCAGCGTCAACCTTCAAGGGTCTTCGATCAACTACGTGCCCATGTTCGAGTCCAATCGAAGCACTGTTGAGGGGGAGAATCAGCAGCTCATGCCAGTAGCCGGCACCTTGTCTAACTTCTATGTCACTCTGAATGGAAGCCCCGGTACTAATCATTGGTATACTTTCGTTGTCCGCAAGAATGGCGCCGATACAACCGTGACCTGCACTATCTCGGGCACAAATACCACGGGCTCCGACCTCACTCACTCGGTGAGCTTTACCGCCGGTGACTATATCTCAATAATGTCAACCCCCTCGGCAGCCAACCCCACGGCGAGGCAGATGCTCTGGACGGCGCAGTTCTCACCCAGCCAGTAGCACTCTAAACACCTAAAAAGGAAATATCACCTAGATGCTTTTACCTCAAAGGACCAGGCTTCCGGAGTTCATTGAGCTCTTTGAAAAACGAACGCTTGCTTTCTAAGCTCTCCCATGGTCTGTAAGCTCCGGTTAATTCGAGATCCCAATAGATTTTTATTGAAGGGAATTTTATATCCTTTATTCCAAGTTCCAATAAACTCACGGCCTGACCATGCCGGAAGAAAGAACTTACATTTTACGCCTTGATCGTAATTGTTCTTCATAACAGTCTTAAAACGCCAATCTTCCTGCCCACCTGACCAGTAAAAAACCCAACTACTAACCAATAATTATTCACCCTGATGCCCAGCGTATTTTGACGTAATGCCTTATAAACTTAAATTAAAGAGTCAACCAAACTCAGAAAAAGGAGGCGAAAATGGAAAACAATCGTCAGGAAAATACAGCCGGAGAAAAGAAGCAGCAAAATCAAGACTCTGCTTACCATGACTGGCGGGAGGAACGCTGGAGAATGCGGCAGGAAATGAGAGAACAAAGACACCGGTGGCCGTTCCACGGTTTTTTCATGGGCATGACACTCGTCCTGCTGGGCGTTTTGTTCCTGCTCAACCAGACGGGGCACCTCACCGGAGATGCCTGGTGGCAGTCCCTGCTCATCGGGTTAGGCGCAATCTCGATATTGAACGGGATCATGCATTATCGCCACCCGGCCTATAGATGGGCCAGCTGGGGAAAGTTCGTCTGCGGCACAATCCTTATCCTTATCGGGGCGCTATTGCTCGCCGGAGTCAGCCAATGGTGGCCAGTGGTATTGATAGTGGCCGGCGGGGCTTTCCTGCTGCGTTTCTTCTGGCGCTGGCAGAGTGTGTCATCCTAAATCTCTAGATGTTATAATTACCTTGCCGGAAAGAGAAATTGGTGGCCTGAAATGCCTGAAGACAAGTACATCAATAATCCGGAAGAAGATTCCGAAGACAGATATACCCGCCACACGTACCGTGAACTGCGGCGGGTACGCCTGGAACTGAGGCGCCAGAGAAAAGCCCGGAGAAAAATCCAGACCCCGCCGATGCGGTACCTGTTCTGGGGACTGATATTGATCCTCTGGGCGATCCTGATTTTCCTTTACCAGCAGCACCATTTGGCTACCGACGAGCTATGGAAAGGGTTCGTGCTGGGGCTGGGGATAATTTTCATCATCCAGGCAGGGGTCTACTATTTCTCTCCCTCCCTGCGTCCCCATATCATCGGCAGGATTATACCCGGATTCATTTTGCTGTTCGTCGGGTTGGGATTCTTTTTCAACTTAAACTCATGGTGGCCGCTAACACTGGTCCTGGCCGGCGTGGCCGTAATCTTTATTTCTGTATTTTTACAGCGGGAGATCACGAGGCGGCGTCTTACCCAGGAAACCCTGCGCGAGAGCGAGGTCAAATACCGCCATATTATCGATAACGCCAACAGCGTTATCATGGAAATGGGCACCACAGGCAACATCACTTTCATCAATAAATTCGCGTTGAACTTTTTCGGGTTTCAGGAGGGGGAGATACTGGGACATAATGCCGTGGGGACAATTGTGGCGCCCGAAGCGGCGGCCGCCGTCGACCTGGAAAACATGATGCGCAACATCCTGACCGCGCCGGAAAGCTACCTGCATAGTGAAACCGAAAATGTGCGCAAAGACGGCCGGAAAGTCTGGATAGCCTGGGCTTACAAGCCCATAATGGATGAGGAAAATAACCTGAAAGAAATTTTGTGCACCGGCATCGACCGTACGCAGCAGAAGAAAGCGGAAGAAATAGCCGCCAACGAGATAAAGGAAAAAACAGCCGTCGAGGAGCGTACGCGGCTTGCCCGCGACCTGCACGACGCCGTGAGCCAGACGCTCTTTTCCACCAGCCTCATTGCCGAGGTACTGCCGCGGGTATGGGAGCGGAACAAAGAGGACGGACTGAAAAAGCTCGAGGAAGTGCGGCAACAGACGCGAGGCGCCCTGGCGGAGATGCGCACCCTGCTTTTCGAGCTGCGGCCAGCGGCTTTAGCCGATGCCGACCTTAACGATTTGCTGCGCCAGCTGGCGGAATCGGTCACCGGGCGAGCACGGGTGCCGGTAGCGCTGGAGGTAGACGGCGCATGCGAAGTCCCCACCGACGTGAAAATCGCCCTATACCGGATTGCCCAGGAAGCTCTGAATAACATCGCCAAACAGTCCGGTGCCAGCCGGGCAAAGGTCACGTTACATTGCCGGTCGGACGGAATCGCACTGGATATCATCGATAACGGGCATGGTTTTGATATGAACCGGGAAGCTACGGGAAGCTTCGGGTTGAATAACATGAAAGAGCGCGCCGCCCAGATAGGCGCGGCGTTAAATATTAGCAGTAATCTAGACCAGGGCACGGAAATTACCGTGGCATGGCACGATCATGCCGGGGAGGCCAAACAATGACGCAACCAACGCCGATACGCATTATGCTGGTAGACGATCACATGGTAGTCCGCAGCGGTTTGAGCACCGTCCTGGCGGTTTACGACGACATGCAACTTGTAGGCGAAGCGGGAGACGGGGAGGAAGCCATCCGCCTCTGCGAGCATTTACAGCCGGACATCGTGCTGATGGACCTGGTAATGCCTAAAATGGACGGTGTCACGGCCACCAGGACCATTAAAGAGCGCTGGCCGCGCGTCCAGGTCATCGCTCTCACCAGCTTCAAAGAAAAGGAATATGTAGAAGGGGCGCTGAAGGCAGGGGCCAGCGGCTACCTCCTTAAAAATGTCTCCGCCGATGAGCTGGTAAATGCTATCCGGCGGGCGGCGGCGGGGCAACCGAGCCTTTCGCCGGAAGCGGCGCAGGTGCTGATCCAAAAAGTCAACGAGCCGCCCCCACCCGGCCAGGACATGACCGGACGTGAAAGAGAAATCCTGGCTTTAATGGTGCAGGGCTTTTCGAATACCGAAATCGCGGAGCGGCTCTTCGTGAGCCAGTCAACGGTAAAATTCCACGTCAGCAACGTCCTCTCCAAGCTCGGCGTTACGGGCCGGACGGAAGCGGTAGCGCTGGCCGTCAAACACCACCTGGTCAGCTGACCAGTTTTAATCTATCTACTTCAACAGCCCAAAATCCCCCCGGGTGCACGGCGAAACCGGGGGGATTTCTTTTTATACTGGAGATGAATATTAAACAGGAGGGGCACATGCAGAATATTATCCAGGTAGACAACCTTACGAAAAAGTACGGCGACGTCACCGCCGTCAACGGTGTTAGTTTTGCCGTGGCGCGGGGCGAGGTGTTCGGCATACTGGGGCCAAACGGCGCCGGCAAGACCACCACCGTGGAAATGATCGAGGGGCTCCGCAGGCCCGACAGCGGGAGCATTAAAGTCTGCAATATCGATGCGTTGAAAGAAGCCGACCGCATCAAACAGGTCATCGGTGTGCAGCTTCAGGCAACCAGTATCTACGATAATATCCACGTGAGGGAAGCCATCGACCTCTTCGGCGGGTATTACCGGAAATCCGTGCCCACGGCCGAGATTTTAGAAGAAATTTCACTTACGGATAAGAGCGAAAGCCGCGTAAGCGCACTTTCCGGCGGGCAGAAACAGCGTTTGAGCGTGGGACTGGCGCTGGTGAACGACCCTGAAGTGCTGTTCCTGGACGAGCCGACCACCGGCCTGGACCCGCAGGCCCGGCACAACATCTGGAACATCGTGGAAAAGCTGCAGGAACGCGGCAAAACCATCGTAATGACCACGCATTACATGGAAGAGGCGGAGCACCTTTGCCAGCGTCTGGCTATCATCGATGCCGGAAAAATCATCGCCATGGACACGCCGGAAAACCTGATAAACCAGGCCGGACTGGATACTTCAATCGAATTTTCCACCTCGCGGCGGCTGAACGGCATCGGCAGCTGTATACCCGGCTTAAAGGAAGTAGCCAACGGCGGCGCCCATAAGTACGAGGTAAAATCCCACAAGGTAGCATCGATACTGAAAGACCTTACCAACCTTTGCTTTGAAAACAACATCGAGCTGGAAAATATCGCTGTCCGCAAAGTGACGCTGGAAGATGTTTTCCTCGCCATGACGGGCCGGAAATTAAGAGAGTAGGAGTGAACAATGACCGCATTATTGAGACAGACCGCCATCGAGACCAAACTATTCCTTAGAAGAAAAGATGAGCTATTGTGGACGCTGGCTTTCCCGATTCTCTTCATGGTGCTCTTCGGAGTAATTTACGGCAACTCCAGCTGGAGCGGCATGAATATGAGGTCGGTGGACTTTCTCATGCCGGGCATCATCGTCATGGGAGCGATGGTCACCGGCATCATGCGCACGTCTACCGGCTTTGTCCAGGAGCGGGAGAAAGGGATTTACCGCCGCCTGTCGCTGACGCCGCTGAAAAGAGAGACGCTCATCGCCAGCCACCTGCTGCAGCACTACCTGGTAATTATCGTGCAGACACTGCTGCTGGTGGGCGTGGGAATTTATATTTTCAATGTAAAAATATCCGGCAACCCGCTTCTCTTCTGGCTGATTTTAAGCGCCGGCGCGTTATGTTTTATGAGTATTGGATTCGCCTTAACCGGGCTGATGAAGACGGCGCGAACTTCAACGCCCGTTACCCAGATGACCTATTTCATCATGATGTTCCTGGGCGGGGTCTTTTTCCCGAATAGCATGCTGCCTAAAGCGTTGGAACCCATCGCTAACGCTTTACCATCGGCCCAGATGAGCACCGCTCTGCGGCAGGTGCTTTACGAGCACGCCGGCATCGGGGATGTGTGGCGACACCTGGTGGTCATCGCGCTCTGGGTAGTAGTGAGTTACCTGATATCCCTCAAAGTCTTCCGCTGGGAATAAACAACTTTTTGCTCGGATGTAATGATAGGAAAGCCTCTCAATTTCGGGAGGCTTTCCTTTTTGGGAGAAAGCGTGAGTCCTTACTTAAATCCTGTTTTTGTTGTTGTACGCCATAAAGGGGTATAATTTTCAAGAATAGCACGAATGCAGCGCGGAAGGAGAATGTAGTTTCCAGCAGAAGTTTATGTGGTATGAGAAGTTTTTCAAATCATGTCTATCCTGACTTCGATTCAGAAGAAACCAGTAGGAAAGAATTATAAATGGATCGCTTTATCGAATACGACACTCGGTGGATTCATGGTCGCCCTCGACGGCACCTGCGTCATGATTGCTCTCCCGGCGATATTCCGGGGCATTAATCTAAATCCACTATCTCCCGAGAGTTCGGCTTACCTACTCTGGATAATCACAGGTTATACGCTCGTCCTGGCAGTGCTCATCGTGACGCTGGGGCGTATCGGCGATATGTTCGGCCGTGTCCGGATTTATAACCTCGGTTTTGTCATCTTCAGCGTGGGCTCGATTCTGCTTTCATTTACCTGGAGCACAGGGCCGGCGGGAGCGATGCAGCTGATTATCTTTCGGGCCGTCCAGGCGATCGGGGGGGCCTGCCTTTTTGCGAATTCGATGGCCATTCTGACCGATGCCTTTCCCCCCAACCAGCGCGGTTTTGCCATGGGCATCAATCAAATCGCCTTCATCGGCGGCAGTATGATCGGCATCGTCGCCGGCGGTCTGCTGGCCGAGGTTGGCTGGCGCTGGGTTTTCCGCGCCAGTATACCGGTCGCCGTGGCCGGCACGATCTGGGCTTATCTCCAGCTACGTGAAATTGGCATTCATAAGAAATCTAAAATCGACTGGCTAGGCAATCTTACGTTCGCGGCCGGTTTGACGATGATCCTTATCGGCGTCACCTACGGAATTCAACCCTCGCACACTTCCAGCACATCATGGGACACGCCTTTCGTTTTAGCCATGCTCCTCGGCGGTATCGCGGTTTTAGCGCTTTTTGTGATTATCGAACAACGTGTCAAAGACCCGATGTTTAAGATAGACCTCTTCCGTATCCGGGCTTTTACCACCGGCAGCATCGCGGGTTTGCTTTCTGCGATGGCCAGCGGCGGCATGCAATTCATGGTGAGCATCTGGTTGCAGGGTATCTGGCTGCCGCTTCACGGCTTTAGTTTTGAGGTTACTCCGCTCTGGGCCGGCATTTGCATGTTGCCGCAAACTGCCGGTTTTTTGATTGCCGGCCCCCTCGCCGGTTATCTTTCCGACCGGTTTGGCGCCCGGCTGTTTACCATGGGGGGAATGATATTAGTGACCATAGGCTTCGCACTCTTCATATTTTTACCGGTCAATTTTGTTTACTGGCAGTTTGCGCTTATATTGGTTCTCATGGGGTTAGGGAACGGTCTTTTTGGCGCGCCGAATAACGCCGCCGTCATGAATAGCCTGCCGGCCGATTGCCGCGGCGTGGGTTCCGGCATGCGGAGCGCTTTCTGGAATTCCGGTCAGCCGCTCTCCAACGGCGTGTTTTTCTCCTTAATGACCGTCGGACTCAGTGCCACCCTGCCGGCGGTGATGTATTCCGGTTTAGTACAACACAGTGTTCCCACTGCGGCGGCGTCACAGATCGCCCACATGCCACCGATGGGTTACCTTTTTGCCGCGCTCCTGGGTTACAATCCCATGGGCACCCTGCTGGGTCCACAGGTTTTGAATTCGCTGCCCGCCGGTGCGGCGCAACAATTGACGAGCCGCTCCTTTTTCCCTCAACTCATCATGGCGCCCTTCCACCATGGTTTGACGTTAGTATTGATGTTTTCGCTGATAATCTGTTTGATCGCGGCGGCGGTTTCCTGGGTGCGGGGCAAGAGGTATGTCTACGAACAGCCGGCACAAGGCATAGTCGAGGAGAATTTATCGACAAGTAAAAAGGACTAGGAACGTTGCAGGTATTTGCGTGCTTATGACACGCCGGAAACGGGCGAGGTGAGATACTCCCCGAGATTTTGGAGGTATTTGTCATACCGCCTGGCTTTTATTAGTTGATTATAGTAGTCCTTAACCCGGGCAACCTCTTTAACCTGAGATACTTTTATTTCAGAAGCCAGTTTGCGGATAACATCGTGATATGCCCCGATGAAAAGGATACCGGTTTCACCTTTAGCCAGGGTCTCATTGATTCTTCCGGCGATGAATTCATCCCTTTGCTTTAACAGTTTACCCCGGGCCAGTTTGTACCTGAGAGCAGCGACTTCCTTTTCTTTTAACGATTTAGAGCGGGTCATTTTGGTGATATAGCTGTATTCTTGTTTTACCAGGGGGAGAGACTCGGTTTTTACCAGGACGGCGCCTCTATCCAGAAGCCTGCCCACAATCTCGTAATTTTTACTCCCCTGCTTGATGCCCTCCCTGATGATTCTATTTCCTTCTTCGCCGTCAACGAAGACCCCATCCTGATAGACTTTAAAACCGCTGACTTGTAGAGAATCGAAAAATCGTCCGATGGAATCCCAGAAAACGGATACGATTTCTTTGTGCTTCTGCCACAGTTCCGGCGTCAGCCTGGCACCTGCCGCTTCATCCAGAGCTAAAGCCACCGAACCCATATCGGCACTCATATGGATGATAGGAATAATAAACAGTTTTTTCATCACTTATCCGGTGCATATTCGGGCATGAGATCCGTCACAAAACCAAGCTACTTCCGGTGGCTCTTAACGACGCCATGCAATTCCATCCGCGTGCCACAATTGTGACAAAATTTATGCATTTTCCAGAAACGCTGTATCATGCCACAACCCGGACACTTGATGGTCCACGGTTCTCCGCAATTCGGGCAGAAATCAGAGTCACCGCTGATAGTGCTTCCGCATCCCGGGCACTTGTTCCATTCTGTCATCTGGCACTTTCCTTTCACTCTTCATGTGTTTCGCCGCGCTTGCGCAGCTTCTTCCTGTCAAGGCCGAGAAGATGGCCTTCGTCATCCATGCGGAGTTCATACAAACCCAGCACATCCATGGTATCAGGAATGGCCTTCCTTTCCAGTGACTCTATCTGGATGGACCACCCTTCCTTCGTCTTGGCAAGGCCGGTAATCCCATCGGTCGGCTTCTTACCCAGTCCGATAAACTCTTTACGCGCTTTTTCTACTACCTGATTAGCGTTCATCTTGGATTTTCGCCTCCTCATTTATTATAAATTCCGCGGCTGTTTTCCTGTATAGAGAAGACGGAGTATTTTGCTCCGGTATCAATTCTGAAACACTTATTGGTTCTTTGGCCCTTTTAGGCTGTCGCTCCTTGTTGGCGATTGACCTTTGGGCTGCATCCCAGTCCTGCCAGACGCCGTATTTCAGCATGGTCTCTACCCCGGCCAGGCAGGCCCTCAAATTAACCCCCAGGAGGGGAATGCCGGCGACATTAATAAGCAGGTCAGCATTAAGGACCAGCCCCTTTTCCAGTACCCTATCGAGTAGGTCTACCAGTGTGGCATGAGTGTCCCGGGTAGGCTGCATTTTATTCTCCTTTAACTAAAACAACGGGTTTGGCCACAAAGCTGTAGGGCGGCCAGGGCCCGGAAAAGTGAACGGAGAAGCCGTTCATATTATTGATAGCCTCCAATTCCTTACCCAGGCTATCGACTTTATCCCTGGCTACCAGGCAGGAGAGGTTAAGCAGCATTGTTTTGCCATCATTCAGCTTTTTAGTCTTCTCGACGATGATATCCTCGGTGTGCGGTTTAATCCTGGTGTAGAAATCGGTGAACCAGGCATTGGCCAGCTGCTCGGTCTCTGCCTTAACGGCTCTTTCCAGCTTTTGTTTATACATATAAGCCACACCCGGGGATTTGGTGGCTATCTCTTCCTTGATTCTTCTAATTTCTTCGCTCTTTTCCGATATCTGCTCAATGACTAAACTTAGTTTATAGGAAACCTGAACTCCATACTCAGCTTTACCCTCTATCTTTCTCATCACCTCCCGAAGGCGGTCATAATCCTCCTTGAGCCAGTCGTTTACCACATTTTCCGGGGAAGTGCTGCCATCTTTTGACTGTAATATTGTATCGAAGCCCAGGGGGACAACGATACCAAGTCGTTCACCGGCCGCTTCGAGAACGCCTTCGTGGATATTCACCCAGTCCTTTACCGTTGCGCCATCTGTAGACTGATACGGCTCAGTAGAGCAATTGTGAACGATCGCTCTGATGTCTTTATAAGGGATAGTGTAAACCTCGCTGCCCCCTATACCTATCGGCCCCAGCCGGACCTCCTTATCCCCCATCGCCACGCCATAGACATACCGTCCTTTACTGTGAATGCGGGATTCAGACTCCACATCCGCGGCTCCGGCCTGCGCCTCCGGTGCTGTATCAAGGTGACCGTTCAGAGTCTCCGGAACTGATGCAGCGGCCGTGCTGAGTTTGGCAAGAAGCGCCTCCAGCTGCGTTGTTTCCACTTTATGTCCCGTTAGTTCGCTGGTCAGAAACTTAATAATTCTGGGGTCCATGGCTCCTTCTTTTCCCTCGCTGGCATTCGCTAAAGATTCAACAAAGGCGGCCATAGCATCAAGGGCTGTCTCGTCAACCTGTTTGCCGGCCTGGTTTAGCACGGCCTGTATTGTCGCTTTATTGACCGGCTTACCGGCGGTGCGCAGTGCCAGTACAGCGTAGAATATCTCTTCCATTTATATGCCTCCCAAGAGGTTCTTTTCCCCGATTAAACCGGCAGGCTTTTTTTGGCTTCATCCCGCCATTTTTCCGGATTTACTATCCTATCGATAACGCCATCCACAATCTCATCCAGCCCATCTCTCACGGACTGAACCGATTCGATGATGCCCTGTTCGGTCTTGATTTCTTCCAGGGCGTTATCCAGGTCCATCAAAGCTTTTCCCAGCCGCTCGCATTCTTCCTCGCTTAAGCTTCCGCCCTCCATCCTTTTAAATGCCTGGATTTTCAGGGTGTCTTTGATTACCTCCACCAGGGCTATGACCAGCCCCAGTACGCCTTGTTTCAGGTTATTCTCATCGATATTAATAGCCATAGGCTCCTATTTCGGTTCCTTTTCCAGGCTGATTTTCAAAATCCCGTTTTTATAAGTCAAACCCGGTTTTTCTTTGACGCTACAAGGCAAGACTATTTCCCTGTTATACTGGCGGCTCTGGCTCCGGGCAAAGAGCTTAAGCCGGTTCTCTTTGACCGCGATCTTGATGTCCTTTTCATCTACACCGGGCAACTCGGCGATGATTACGAGGTTGTCACCTTCGTCAAATATATCTGCATTCACATCCCGTGGCGATGATGGCACCGGTGATTCTTTACCGGGCGCGGACCGGTTTATTTTCAAAGCTCTTCCGGCCTGAAAGGGAGCTCTTCTCGAGCTAACCGCCCCGCTTGATAGAGGGGCTTTTCCCAGGCGGCGCTCCACCTCGGCATTGGCGGTTTCCAGTCTTTTTTGAAAGGCTTCCGATTTTTCCAGCCCCTTTACCACCTCGCCGAAGCCGGGAATAACCTCATCCAGACCGCGAAGGACGCCTTCCACCGGGCCTTCCGACTGTTTTTCACGCGGGTTCCGGGTGTAATCTCCCCTCCCGCTTTTTCCCTTTGTCTGTCCCACTATTCTTCCTTTTTCCCAGCCGGACCTTCAAGATACCGTTTTTATACAATATTTCACGTTGCGACTGGTCAACCGAGGTCGGCACCTGAGTGATGATGGAAATGCTGTCTTTCTCATAGAATATGTCTACCAGCGGTTTGTTCCCACCCGATATGGGAACATTCTCTTCATCCAGAAACCACCAGCTAAACAAAACCATAGCCCCATTTGAGGAGTCCAGCCTTGACTGTTCGAAGCTCACTATCGGTCTCCCCCAGAGCTTCAGTGATTGTTCGTTGATGACCTCTCTCAACCGGTAAAGAACTTCAAAATCATTGGCAGCGTCAATGAGCTCTCTTAATTCCGAGATACCGGCATGCCGGTGCCACCACAGATGCCACAACATAGCCCGGCTCTTTTCATCCAGAACCTGAAGGAGCTGGTCCAGCCCTTTTTTAGTTTTAACCGTCACGGCGCTCATTTTAACGTTCCCGCCTTTTTACTCTGCCACGATTTTGGGTGTTATTCTGTCTTCAACTTTTTTAGCCTTAGCGCTGATCCACCCGCACCAGGGACACCCCTCATTGAGAAGCTCTTCAGTAACGACTTTTTTACTGCACTGCGGACATATCTCCCTGCTGACATCTGTTTCCCTCCAGGCGGCTTTTTCATAGTTGGTGCCACTGGGGAACTCCAGACCATATTTGGCAGCTGTCTCAAAAGATGCCAGGGCGGCCCGTATCTTGATTCCCAGGAGTTCAACGCCGGCTATGGAAACACAGATATCGGCATTGATAATCAGTCCCTTGTCCAGTACGCGGTCGATGACGTCCGCAAGTGTGTTACCCCCGTCCTTCGTCGCCTGTAATGGCATTTATTTAACCTCCTGGCTCTTTTGGTATTCCCTTACTGCCTTCAACCTGGCTATAAGCTGTTCCTCTATGCCTTCGTATTCCTCTTCATTCAACTCGCCGTCCCGCAGCAGTAGTTGCAGCTGCTGGAGTCTCTGTTTAATCGACTCTTCAGTAATCAGGCGTTCTTTGTCAATCTCGTCTCTAAGCTTGCCCATTATCTCCTTGGCAAGAGTGACGGGGACACCGAGGACAGAAAATAGTAATCCGGTTAACACTTTACCGGCTCCAGCTTTAAATTAATGAAGTTATAAGCAGGCATCGGCCCGACATATTTAAAATTGACTTTTCCCAGGAAGTTTGCATCCAATTTGTAGACCTGTTCTTTAAATTCACTTTCACCGGACTTATCTATCAAGAACGAGGCATTAAGGAGGTTCTTTAATCCCACCGGATTATTCATTTTAGCCTGAGAAGATAGCTCTGAGAGAACGCTGTAAACCATACCGGCATACCTGGTCTTCCAGTCCAGAACGATGTCATCTACCAGTTTGCCGGCTTCGATTAACAGATTCCGTTTTTCCCCGAGCGACGATGCCGTATTTATTTTAGCCTTAATCTTGGATAGTTCCTGGTTCTCACCTTGCAGCTCTTTAATGATGGTCTCCGGTTCCCAGTAGAGCTTCAGCTCAACTTCTATCATATCGGCGAGGCGGTCCAGTTCGCCGGTAAGACCCTGGTAATTCTTCTCCAGCAGTCCTGTAACTTCATCTTCGCCGGCAGCAATCATGCCGAAGCTCATGGGGAGCAGGGTGTACTCTTTCAACAGCTCATCCTGGACAATGGTATGAGCCTGCACGTTCTTGCGGGTCGGGTCTATCTCCGAAAACTCGGTATCACTGACGATGGCAGCTATTTTTTGCCAGTTGATGGTATAGACATCAGCTTCTCCCACCCCCGTGAAGCCGAATCTCCTGAATTGGTGTTCCCGAACAATTCCATAAATATATTTTCTTTGCCCGGACACTTATTCTTCCCCTTTCTGTGCTTTTAACCAATCAATGGCCATTTCAAAATGCTGCCTGGTAATTTTGAGTTTGCCTTTCTTGTCTTCATTTTTGATAAACGTCCTGATAGCTATCATGGCGGCTTCGCGGCAGATGACCTCGATATCCGAACCCGCCAGACCTTCTGTTTTCTGGGCCATGACTTCCAGATTGATGTCAGGAGCGAGGGGTTTGCCCCTGGCATGAATGCCAAATATTTCCCGACGGGCCTTTTCATCAGGTAAGGAGAACTCCAGGGTGAAATCAAACCGGCCCGTCCTCACGATGGCGGAATCGATGAGGTCCTTTCTGTTGGTAGCCGCCAGGACCAGTACACCTTTAAGCTCTTCCAGCCCATCGAGCTCGGTGAGGAACTGGCTGATAACTCTCTCGGTAACCTGTGAATTATCGCTGGTCCCGCGTTCCGGCACCAGTGAATCAAACTCATCGAAGAAGATAATGCAGGGGCTGGCCTGCTTGGCTTTCCGGAATATCTCTCTCACGCCCCTTTCCGATTCGCCGATATATTTTGATATCAGCTCGGGGCCTTTTATCGAGATGAAATTTACCTCGCTTTCATGGGCCAGCGCTTTGGCGACCAGGGTCTTTCCCGTCCCCGGTGAGCCGGAAAGGAGAATACCTTTAGGAGGATTGACGTTGGCCTCCTGGAACAGGTGAGGATAGCGTAGCGGCCATTCCACGGCCTCAACTAATTTTTGTTTCATTTCGTCCAGGCCGCCGACATCCTCCCATCTTACGTTGGGGACCTCGACAAAGACCTCACGAATCGCCGAGGGTTCCACCTCTTTAAGCGCCTCGGTGAAGTCATTCATCGTTACTTCCAGTTTCAAGAGAGTTTCATACGGAATCTCGTCCAGCTGAAAATCGATGTTGGGCATTATTTTTCTGAGGGCATTCATCGCCGCCTCGCGGCTTAAGGCTTCCAGGTCGGCCCCGACAAAGCCATGAGTAATCTGGGAAAGCCTTTCCAGGTCGACATCCTGCGCCAGGGGCATGCCCCGGGTGTGAATCTGGAGGATATCCAGGCGCCCTTTATGGTCGGGGATGCTGATGGCGATCTCGCGGTCGAACCGGCCGGGCCGCCGCAGCGCCGGGTCGAGAGAGTTGGGGATATTGGTGGCCCCGATGACAATTACCTCGCCCCTTGATTCCAGTCCGTCCATGAGGGCCAGCAGCTGGGCCACCACCCTTCTTTCCACCTGCTTCTCGCCGCCCATCTCTTCCCTTTTGGGGGCAATGGCGTCGATTTCATCAATGAAAAGAATGGCGGGGGCGTTGTTTTTGGCTTCTTCAAAGACAGCCCGGAGCCGCCCTTCACTCTCCCCGTAAAACTTGCCCATTATCTCCGGGCCGGTGATATGGGTAAAATAAGCCGCTGTTTCATTGGCCACGGCGCGGGCAATCAGCGTTTTGCCGCACCCGGGAGGGCCATGAAGGAGCACTCCCTTGGGAGGGTCTATTCCTAGACGTTCAAATATCTGAGGATACTTGAGAGGCAGCTCAACCATCTCTCTTATCCGGTGCAATTCTTTTCCCAGACCGCCGATATCTTCGTAGGATATTTTGGAGTCTTTAACCCTAGGTTCAGTCTTCTCTTTAACCTCTATTTTGGTCCGGGCATGCACCAGCACCAGGCCCCTGGGGATAGAGCTGATCACGGTAAAATCCTGGCTCCGGGTGCCGAAGAGGTTGGCCCTGATAGTGTCCCCCTCTACCAGCGGCAGCCCGTCCAATAAAGTGCCGATATACTTAGCGTCTCTCTCCTGGCTGATGGACCTCACCAGAGTCAGCGGGTTGAGTACTATCTTTTCAGCCGGTAAAAAGCTGGCCTTTTGCACCGTGACCTTTTCATCCAGAGAGACCTGGGCATTACCCCGCAAAAGCCCGTCTATCTGGATGAGCGACTTTCCCCGGTCTTCCGCATAGGCCGGCATGACCTTGGCGGCCGTCTTCCGTTTGCCTTCCACCTGAATAATATCGCCCACCTCGGCGCCCAGTTTTTCCAGGTCCCGGGGGTCAATCCGGGCGATACCCCGCCCCACGTCCCGGGGTTTTGCTTCAGCCACGCGCAGAGTCACGACCGCAATAGCAACACTCACGAAAATATCTCCTCCGGCTATTTTTCTTTTTCCAGGGTGATTTCTAAAATCCCATTCTTATAGGAACTCTTTAGTGAGTCCGGTTTAACCCTGGCGGGGAGGAGGACTTCCCTGGCGTATTTCCGGTCTCTACCGGCCGCCGACAGATTAAGGATATCCCCGTTTACCTCGATTTTAATTTCGCTCTCCGCTATGCCGGGTAACTCGGCAATAACTAGGATGCGGTCTTTTTCATTAAAAATATCAACCATCGGTTCCCGGACCTCTTCCACCACCGGCCCCCTGGCCGTTTCCTTAATGTTCCCAAAGCTCTCGATTACCGGCTTACCTGCCAGCGTCCTGATACTAAAGCCATAAACCCCTTTAGCCCCTTTAGGCAAGCCGCTGATCTCACCCTTTTTCTCATACCCTTCTTCGCTTAATTTGGAGGCAAGGTCCATGAAATTGCCCAGCCCCTTGAACAATCCCCCCAGGCTTATCTGGCCCATGCCGAAATCAACATCAACCTTACCGTTTTTTTCTTTTTTGGGCATAATTTACCTCCATCCGGGGAGAGCCAGGCAGAGCTTCATCTATTACCTGACTGACCTTTTCCCTGTCTTTTATGGAAACTTCGGGCATTAAAACATCAAGACAAATTTGTTTAAAGCCGTTATTAGTGGCCCCGCCTTTTTGGTTTAGTATCTTGCCGATGATAATACAGCCCCGGACGGTGGGGATAAGCCGGTTATCAGACTTAGCCTCCCTTACCTTCCTCACCAGGCTGACGACAAATTGTGCCTGCTCCGCAGAAAGTTTGGCCTTGGACCGAGTAATTGCGATTTCCGTTTCTTCGTCGAAGTTGCCCAGTTCGATGGTCACCATCCTATCGCGTAGCGCGTCCGGACTTTTAAAAACCCCGGCGTATTCCTCGGGATTAGATGTGAAGATAGCGGTAAAATCGGGATGCACTTTTAAATAATTCTCGCCGCCCCGGGTGGTAGGCAGTGGCAGGAGCTTTTCTTCCAATACGGAAAGCAGCACGTTATTGGCTTCCGGCCGTGAGCGGGTAAACTCGTCGTAGATGAGAGTGAGCCCGTATTGACAGGCAGTGGTGAGCCGGCTGTCCACCCATTGCGAGGTCATACTCTCGTCAGTCCTGAGCACCGAGTGGATATAGTTATCCCTTAAAAATTTCTTATGATAGCCGGAAAGCCCGCCAATCAGGTCGGAGCTGCCGAATTCATGGTCGCCGCAGACCAGCACTACAGGACGCTCCAGCCGGGCGGCGATGTGCATGGCCAGAGTCGTTTTACCGACCCCCGCCGGTCCACTGAGATGGATGGGGAAACCCGCTCTGATGTAATCGAGCGCCCGGTTGGTAAGATTCGTGATATAGGGCGTTTCCACAAAATCAATGCTCGGTTGAGTGCTGAGCACCGTGGCGGGTTCTCCCTGCATCGTAGTCATCTATCTGCCTTCTTAATTAGCTGGCGTCACTCGCCTGCAACGTTTCGTTCAATAATCAACGAGTATATACTGCGGTTTAATATTTAAGCTTTACCTGGCGTAGTTTCGGTTTTCGAGTTCGCACTATTTTCTTACGAGTCGGAGGTTTCGGTTTTTGAGCTGGCACCAACGCCTTTTCCGGTACGAGGCTCTTTCTTTCTATAGGCACCTGCTGCAGCTGATGTCTCAATTCGGTCAGTGCTCGGTTCTTATTGATGGTCGCCGCCAGTTTATCCCTTGCCTTAAGCAACCGCTGCCGTGATTTATCAACCGCTGCCTCGCGGGCCGCAAAGCGTTTTCTCTCTTTGGCCAGAACCTGTTCCACCTGCCCGTCAGTCAAAGATTTCAGGTGCGATATTTCGCCGTCCGTTTTAGACAGCGAGTTAGTGGTCCTGACTCTCCGGTTTTTAACCAGTTCAAGACTGGACTTAATCTGACGCATCGTTCTGATGTTTCTCAGAGCTTCGCTCGGCATAATATCCCTCGCTGTTTTTAATAGCCTCCTCGCCTGCCGCAGAGGCCGCTATTTAATCCCTGGGCCGCCTAGTTTCCGCTGGAAACCGGAAAGTAGAGTTTTCCCTTTTTACGGATTGTTCGCTTATTAATGAGCCCCTTTGAAGCCCGTCCCAATACGACAGGAGCTACCCTGAGGATACCGGATAAATCAGCCAGGGATATTCCTCCTGCAGGGTACCCGTTGACGGTCGCCAGCAACTTTGTCTCCAGGTCTGAGTTTCCCTGTTTGGCTGCAGGCGCCTTCGCCTCCGGGAGGATTGCCGCCGGGGGACGTGCCGTCACGCCCATCCTGGTTTGTATCATGGCCGCTAAACCCTGCCATGCATCTCTTACTTCTTTAAGATCGGCTCTCAAACTTCCACAAGCTTCACGGAAGTCACTTCTCATCTGTTTTACCTCTGACCCCAAATGAGCTCTGTCCTGAGCCATGCCTTCCCTCAGTTGTCCACCCGCCTGTTTACGGGCGGTGTGGAAATCTGTTACCAGATTTTGGGCATCCCCAATCAGTTTTTCTACCTCGGACTTGACTTCTGCCCGGTTCTCACCCAGGTCTTTCTTTAATTGATAACTCACTTCCTGAAGAGATGAGTGGAATCTTCTTATTAGTTTGTGGACGTCTTCCAAGGTCATTTGCACTTCAGACAGTCTTTTGGCCGTACCCGCAGATAAATCTTTTCTCAAACGGGCATTAGTAATTTTCTGAGAGTCTTTAAAGTCTTTCAGGAAAACTTGAGAATCCTTTAAAATAGCTTTGACTTCAGACGTTCTACCTGTTTTATCCCGGGCTAAATCTCTTATCAGCTGCCGGCTGGTCTCCTGTCGAGAGCTCTTAAAGCCATGGACCAGATTCCGGGCATGAACCCTGGTCCGTTTTACCTCTTCTCCTATTTGATGGATATTTTTCGTCCGATCTTTATGGGAAGAAGCAATGTCACGGGTAAGTTTTTTCATCTCGTAAGCAATCCCCATCTTTGTCCTCCTGCCTAAAATGTAATATTTTTACCGCTAATGGCGGCGGCTTTCCTGCCGTTGCTGCTTAAAATGAGACAGTAACCTTTCCACTTCTCCACGCCGCAACTCTCGTTCTGTCGTTCTCTTCTGGAGAGCTTCAGTTGTTTCCAGCTGCCTCAGGTCTTCCAGACTCAAGGATTCGCCTCTATCCACAAGTCTCTGCAGTTTGAAATTGATTTCCTCTTGCTCCCTCTGAAAGATTTTTAAACGCTGTTGGAATTCACGAAATATTACAAAGAGCTGCTGGCCCTTATTCTCATACATGTCCCTGATGTTAGTGATAACTGTGTCGAGACTACTTTTATCCGCCTTTTCTTGTGCTAATTCGACTAACTTCTGCCGCAGGTATTTCGAGAGCTGTTTTTGTTCATCCAGGTATTCTCTGACTTTTTCTCTAACCCGAATTTGCTCTTCCTGGATGGCGATCTTTTTCTTATCTGAATCAGAAAGTACTCTTTCCATAAGCCGGGTAAAGTCCTTTCTGCGTAAAGAGCAGTTTTTTGTCAATGTTTTCTGCAGACCGATTTTCAGTCTTTCTCTCTCCCCATCGAGAACATCGAAGCTACCATCGGAAGTCATCGTGGCCTGGTAAGCCGTTGTCATCAATTCTTCCACCGTGGCAATTCTGTTTTCATAAGAGGTGATAAGGTTTAAAACTGGTTCCATATTTTTATCCTCATTAAGCCAGGGGAGAGACGTTGGCAAGGTGCACTTCGTTAGCCAAGGGTACCTTGGCAAAATCGCTCCCAAATTTTTAGGCGGCTGTAGCCGTAAGGCCAATAGCTTCAGCATACTTCAGGTAGGTCTCGACGCCAGCCAGGACAACCCTGGCTTCAATAGTAAGGATTTCCAGGCCAAGCAGGGAAACCCTGACCCAGGCATCGAGTACGAGGCCCTTGTCCAGTATCCGGTCCAGGACCTCAGCCAGTCCCGATGACGCCATCGAAGTCTGTACTGCCATTTTTAGTTTTTCTCCTTTCTTTCATATTTGGACGCAAAGGCGCTTTCCTTAAGAGGAATCCCACAGTTCTCAAGAAAATGCCTGTAATCCACTTGTCTGATTCGATAATGACCACTGGGCAGCCTGAGCGCCTGCAATTTCCCGCCGTCAATCCATCTGCGTACAGTAGTCCTGCTCACCATACAATACTCGGCAACATCTTTTATTTTGATACGTTTATGCATAGGTCTGAAAACGCTACGCGCCAATAAGTAAGTAAAGAAGATGGCAGTGTCCTGTCACGTAGGCTCCTTTTCTTAGCACTGCGAGGTCCAAATTCACTCCGAAAGCTTACCAAAATATCCATTTGGGATAATTGTTATATGGTGAAGCTTTCGTTGCATTTGAGGATTTTTTGACACATAAATATCCTACGGAGGCATTGTCACAGGACTATCACGAGGGTTGGTTAAAGACTCACAGAATTATCACAAAGGAAATTGAGGTTGTGACCCTTAACCAAAGCTGGCAGAAGCCCATTTATGAGGCGCCTGAAATTTACGTTCTGATTTTATGAAAAAGCCCCCGGTTCTACGCCGGAGGCTCATCTGTGTTTCTGGTGGAGACGGGGGAGAGTCGAACTCCCCGTCCAGAAGAAGCTGTCCAGGACTTACTACAAGCTTAGTCGGCTCTTTTTGTCTCGCCCCGCCCACCTCAACCGACCGAGTTGGGCCGGGCCAGCCGATAATCTTTCACTGCCCATACCGGCATCAGGGCAGCGGCACCCCCACTTTGCGGCACCCAATCCTGACCCGTCGGGGTGAGGTCAGGTTGGATGGCAACCTAGTTAATTAGGCTGCAACCATTACTGGTTCGGCAGTTGTTTTTTGCCACCGGTTTAAAGAGGGAGCGGCACCTCTGCTTGCGTTCCTATAGCGCACTTCCCCTGTCGAAACCACGCGTCCCCATATTTGATTAATAAAGTGCTAGCGGCTTTTAATCGCCCGTTCCATCTCCCTGTCCGTCTCGCGGCGGCTGATGGCCTCACGCTTATCATAGAGCTTTTTGCCCCTGGCCAGCGCTATTTCCACTTTGGCCCGGCCTCCCTTGAGATACACTTTAGTAGCTACCAGCGTCAACCCCTTTTCCGCCACCTTGCCGGTGAGGTTCAAAATTTCTTTCCGGTGCAGCAGCAGCTTACGCGGCCGTGTGGGATCATGTCCCATATAGCTGGACGCCGCGTACCGGGCGATATGCGCATTCACCAGCCACATCTCACCCTTTTCCGGTTTGACGTAAGCATCACTAAGGCTCACCCGCACGTCCCGGATAGACTTTATTTCCGAACCAAGCAGGGCGATGCCGGCCTCGAACGTCTCTCCCACGTAATAATTGTGGAAAACCTTGCGGTTGTTCGCTACCGTTTTAATATTCATACCATTTAGATTTTACCACATCGGGAAAAGTGCCATGGCAGGAAAAGAAAATATTTTAGGGGTAACGGCATCGGAATCCTATTCCACGGTAACGCTTTTGGCCAGGTTTCGCGGGAAGTCGATCGGACAACCCCGCTCCTTCGCCACGAAGTAAGCCAGCAACTGTAAAATAACCGAGTTTATCACCGGCGAAAACAGCGGCTCGATTTTAGGCCGGGTGATCACCATGTCCGCCAGACCGGGCATGGTCTCGTCCTCCTCGCTGACGACGGCGATAACCGGAGAACGCCTGGCTTTGATTTCTTTGATGCTGGTGACGATCGGATCATAAGTATTGTCTTCGGCTACCACCGCGACCACCGGCGCTTCGTTGCCGAGCAGCGCGAAGGGTCCATGCTTCAACTCCCCGGCGGCGTAGCCTTCCGCGTGGATGTAGGAAATTTCCTTGAGCTTGAGGGCGCCCTCCAGGGCAACGGGGTAATTGAACCCCTTCCCGATAAAGAACACGCTATTATAAGCGGCCAGCTTTTTGGCTACCGCCGCAATTTTGGCCTCGTTATCCAGCACCTGCTGCACTTTTGCCGGCAACTGCCTTAGCTCCAGCACCAGGGCGTCCAGTTTGCCTGTCTCCACCCTCGAGTACGGCAGCGCCAGCCAGTACAGCGCAATGAGCTGGGCGATGAATGTCTTGGTGGCCGCCACGCTTATCTCCGGCCCCGCCCGGGTGTATATCGTTTTATCGGCGACCCGGCTGATGGTGCTGCCCACCACGTTTGTAATAGCGATGGTGTAAGCGCCTTTTTCCTTGAGTTTTTTGACCGCTTTCAGGACATCGCTGGTCTCGCCGGACTGGGTGATGACGATCGCCCGGTTCATCGGCGATGCCTGTCCGGTGTAACAAAATTCATCAGCGATTTCCACCCGCACCGGGATATTTACGAGATTTTCGATGATGTTTTTGCCTATCAGGCCGGCGTGGTAAGAGGTGCCGCAGGCCATGATTAGTAGCTCTTCGGTGCCCTCCTCACCGCCGACGAGGTCCGCCACAGGCGCCGCTGTAGAGATGTATTCCGCCAGCGTATCCCGGATGACCTTGGGCTGCTCGTGGATCTCTTTAAGCATGAAGTGCTCGTAGCCGCCCTTCTGGGCGTCCTCCATGCTCCAGGTTATCTTGTGTACTTCCGGCGTGATGGCGCAGCCGTCCCGCTTGATGCTCACGTTCCCAGCGGTAATCACGGCTACATCCCCGTCTTCCAGGTAAATCACGCGGCTGGTATAGTCCAGCAAGGCCGGCACATCGGAGGCGAGCAGGTTTTCGCGGTCGCCGACGCCGATGATCAGCGGGCTGTCTTTGCGGGCGGCGATAAGTTTGGGTTCGCCGGCCATCAGCGCGATCATGGTGTAAGCCCCTTCGAGGTCCTGCAGAGCCATGTCCACGGCCTTTTCAAAGTCGCCGTCATAATACTTTTCTATCAGGTGAGGAATGACCTCGGTATCGGTATCCGAGACGATGTTGTGCCCTTCCGCGGTCAGCTGCTGCCTTAATTGCAGGAAATTATTGATGGTCCCGTTATGTACCACGGCTATCCGGCCGGTACAATCGCAATGGGGATGGGCGTTTTTCTGGGACGGTTCGCCGTGGGTGGCCCAGCGCGTATGCCCGATGCCCACCACGCCATCGTGCTCCGCCAGGTTTTTAGCGAGCACCTTTACGCGGACGGCGTCCTTATAGACCTCGATTTTGCCGTTGGCGAGGGCGATGCCGCAGGAATCATAGCCGCGGTATTCCAGCTTGCTCAAGCAGTTAAGCAGCACAGGCTGGGCCTTTTTATCTCCTATATATCCGACGATGCCGCACATAGATTATCCTGTTTCCTTACTCTTTACACTTCTTCCTTTGAAAGAGAAGAAGCAAATCAATGAGATTGCCACGCCTCTTTCTACCGAAGGATGGCTCGCAATGACATCTCAATACACCAAGCTTTTATCCGGAAAGCGGCCGCTTAACAGCCGGGAAATCTGTATCTGGCAGCCGTTGCCAATGATGGCGCCCGGCTGCACGGTGACGTTGCTTTCCACCTTACAGCCCTCCCCCATGATCGCCCCGATGTTAATGGACGGGCTGATATCGTTGATTTTAACCTCGCTCGGCCCGCCGAGCGCCGTAAATCTCCCTTTGATCACCGTACCCTTATCGATGATCGAGTCGCTGATAATGCACCCCGGCCCCAGGGTCACATCGTCCCCGATGACGCTGTTCCGCACCTGGGTAAACGAGGATATTGCCACATTATCGCCGATGCTGGTGGACGGCATAATGCAGGCCTGCGGACCTATCTCGCAGCCGCTACCGATGACCGCCGGTCCGTAAATGATGGAACCGGACCTAATGACGGTACCCTCCCCGATGACCACCTTGCCCTTGATGAAAGCGCCGTCCTCGATGGTGCCGCCTAATCTATTTTCCAGGTTCTTGAGGATTTCGTTGTTCAGGCTGATAATATCCCAGGGATAGGCGATATCGAGCCAGGTGGCGTCGGTCTCCTGCGCTTTGAAAGTATAGCCGTCTTTGATCATATTGTTCAAAGCATCCGGTATATCCAGCACCGCCTCCGTATACTTGAACACATCTTTGGTGAAGGCATAAATACCAGTATTGACCAGGTTAGTGCCCGCTTCCTTGGGCTTTTCGACAATTTGCTTTACCTCGCCGCCCTCGGCATTCACCACGCCGTAGGTCGACGGCGATTTTACCCTTTTCACCAGAATCGCTTGAGGCTGGGTATCCACAAAATCAGCCAGAGTCGGGGCTTCGATCAGGTTATCGCCCGGCAGTACCAGGAACTCCTTGCCCACCAGGTCTTTAGCGTGAGACAAAGCATGGGCGGTGCCCAGCTGCGTTTCCTGCGTGACATAGGTAATCTTGACGCCGAATTTCTCGCCCGAACCCATGTAGTCATAGACCTGCTCTTTACGGTAGCCCACCACGAAAATGATATCGCGGATGCCGTTGCGCGCCAGTGAATCGATGATAAATTGTAGTATCGGCTTATCGGCGATGGAAATCATCGCCTTGGGTCTGGTAACGGTAAACGGGCGCAGCCGCTGTCCTTCGCCCGCCGCCAGAATCACTGCCTGTTTCATAGTCCACCCCTCATAATATCTTTGAGTTAGGCGCGATAATACCGCTGGCCTTTGCCCCCGGCCCGATGAACGTGTTGTTGCCGATCACGCTGCCCACGTTGATCGAGGCATTGATGCCGGTCTCCACGTCATCCCCGATAATCGCCCCAAGCTTGCGACGTTTGGTATCGATGCCGCCGACGTGGATGTTCTGTTTGTCCAGCCTTAAATTGGCGATTTTCGTGCCCGCCCCCAGGTTGCACCCCTGGCCGATGACGCTATCGCCGACGTAGTTCAAATGGGGCACTTTGGTGCCATTCATGATAATGGAGTTTTTTACCTCCACGGCCGCCCCGACGTGGCATTTGTCCCCGATGGTGGTGGACGGGCGGATAAAGCAGTTGGGGCCTATCTCACACCCCTCCCCGATGATTACCGGCCCTACGATATAGGCGCCGGACCTGACCACCGTGTTCCTGCCGATGACCACCGCGCCTTTAAGCGTAACGTTCGGCTCTACCTCGCCGAGATTTTCGGCTTGCAGATCGGCCATCATGGCCTCGTTGGCTTTAAGCAGGTCCCACGGGTAGCTCAAGTCCAGCCACGACTTTATTTCCACAAAGTGTAGGCCGTTCGGGCGGCCGATAAGTATCTGGAGCGAATCGGTGATTTCATACTCGCCGCGCGGGGATTTTTCCGTTTTGGCAATCACGTCGAATATCTCCGGTGTAAACAAATACAGGCCGGCGTTGGCCATCAAAGTGGGCGGGTTTTTGGATTTTTCGTGGATACTGACCACTTTGTTGCCGGCAAGCTCTACGATTCCCAGTCCCCGCGGGTCTTTAACCTCGGTGACGCTCATCGTATCATGGGCGCTTTTCATCAGGTGTTTGATGTCCACCCGGCTGACCACGATATCGCCGTTAATGACCAGGAAATTCCCATCGGTAACGCCCGCGGCCATCCGGATGGCATCCGCCGTGCCCAGCTGTTTACGCTGTTCGGAATAGCTGATTTTTACCCCCCACCTCTCCCCATCCCCGAAGTAGCTACGTACCTGCTTATCGCAATAGCCCACCACGAGGACGATTTCCTCTATGCCCGCGGCTTTCACCTCGATTAGGAGGTGCTCCAGAATGGGCCGGCTGGCGACCGGCAGCATGACCTTGGGCCGGTTGGTCGTCAGCGGGCGCATGCGCTGCCCCTCGCCCGCCGCTAAAATAACTGCTTTCAACTTGCTTTCACCCCGATTTTTATTGAGCTTTTAACCGCTTCCATACCCTTATCGAAAAGCTGGCGCACGGCTGTTTCCGTTTTCGCCTCGGCGGTCAGCCTTATCTTGGGTTCCGTGCCGGAGGGCCGGACCAGCAGCCAGCCGTCTTTAAAGTCCAGTTTCAGACCGTCGATTTTGCTCACCTGGAGCGGTTTTAGTTTCAGCAACTCGGCTTCCAGCCGGGACATTACCAGGCCGGCGCTGCTAACACTGCCGCGCAGGAGCGGATAAACCGGCACCGCGTCCGCCATCTCCGCCAAGCTGGATTTGCCGGCCAGCGCCGCAATTTGCGCCGCGGCATAGATGCCGTCCGGGCATAAAGAAAACGAGGGGAAAATCCACGCCCCGGCCGTTTCCCCGCCGAAGTCCCCGCCCTTCCGCAACTCCTCGGAGACCCAGGTATCGCCGATTTTCGTGCGGCGTACTTTAATTCCCATCTCGTCAATCACCATCGAAGCATCCAGCGTGGTCACCAGGTCTTTGGCCCCCACCGCTTTAGCCAGGATGGCCAGCAGCTTGTCCCCGGAGATAAACCTCCCCTTTTCATCCACCGCCATCATGCGGTCGGCGTCGCCGTCGTGGGCGATGCCCACCGCCGCGCCGGACTCTTTCACTTTCCGGCAAAGCTCTTGCAAGTTTTCTTCGCTCGGCTCGATGCCGCGCGGGAAAAAACCGCTGTTATAGCAGTTCAACGCCACTACATCACAGCCCAGCCGCTCCAGCAGGCGCGGCGTGACTTCCGCCGCGGCGCCGCAGCCGGCATCCACCACCACTTTAACATTCAACGCGGACGGAAAGTCCGCCATAATCGCCGCGATATGGATTTCGATGGCACTCTGGTACGTATCCCCCTGTTTGACATCCTCCCAGCCGGCTATCTTTAACGATTCTTCCGCCATGATATTTTCTACCTGCGTTTGCTGTGTGGCATCAAATGAAGAACCGTCCGGATTTAACAGCTTGAGACCGTTGTATTCGGGGGGATTATGGGAGGCGGTAATCATGACGCCGGCGGTAAAATCCCGGGTAACGTAAGCGAGCGTGGGAGTGGGAGTAATGCCGGCATCGCTGCACTGCGCGCCGGCCGCCAGCAGCCCGGCCATGACGGTATGCTTCATGGCGTCTCCGGAAGTCCGCGTGTCCCGGCCGACGATAACTCTTTTATGGTCTTTGCCTACCGCCAGCCCTACTTTAAAGGCAATGTCCAGCAAATTTCTATCGTAAACCGTACGTATGCCGGATGAGCCGAATAGCTTCATAATACATTCATTCTACTACGTTGAGGTCAAATGTCAATAAAAGCTAACCCTGACTTTCCGCCGGCACGATGTCCTTCTCCAGCCGCCTGGTCCAGCCGCGTAAGAGTACTATTTTTTTGCTCTTGCCGATAGATTCACCAGGAAGACGGCGGTGTATGTCATCTACGCTGTTGACGGCATGGCCGTCCATCTCGATGACGATGTCCCCTTCCTTCAACCCCGCCCGGTCAGCCGGGCTGCCTGCCGTAACGTCGATGACCTGCACGCCGGCATCGTGCGTGAGCTGGAAGTACCGGACCACCCGCACCGGCAATGGTACCGTCTGCCCGGAAATACCCAGGAAACCGCGCACCACTTTGCCTTCCCGGATAAGCTGCGTCACCACCCAGCGCATGGTATTGACCGGTATCGCGAAGCAGATGCCCTGCGCGTGCTGGATAATGGCCGTATTGATACCGATAACGCACCCCCTGGAATCCAGCAGCGGCCCGCCGCTGTTACCCGGGTTCAAGGCCGCATCCGTCTGGATAACGTTCTCGATAAGGCGGCCGCTCTGGCTCCGCAACGAACGCCCCAGCGCGCTGATGACTCCCGCCGTAACCGTGCTCTGGAAGCCGAGGGGATTACCCACGGCGATAGCCACCTGCCCTACCCGCAACCTGTCGGAGTCTCCCAGATTAACCATGGGCAGCCGCGAGCCGGAGATGCGCAGCAAAGCGATATCCGTCGCCGGGTCTTTCCCGATGACCTCCGCCCCGCACGTATTACCGTCCGCCAGGCTCACCTCGACGGCGTCCGTGTCTTCGACCACGTGGCAGTTGGTCACGATGTAGCCATCGGGCGTAATGACGAACCCGGAGCCGCTGCCGGCCAGTTCCGAAGGGGCGCCGGGGCGGCGGTGCGACTTTTTCTTGACGCGGATATGCACCACCGCCGGGCTTACCCTGGTAACGACGCCGCTTATCGTAATCGAATATGCGTCAAGCAACGCAGCATCGTCCTGGGGGGCTTGATCGCCCACGCCTTCCGCGCCGGCGGCCGGAGAGTAGTTAACAAAATCGTATGAGTATTGCGGTAAATCTTTAATAAACATCTTTAACACCTCTATTTAAATGTTAACGCAAAAAAAGGCCGGCTGCAAAGAATAGTTACTGTGCCCTGGCGACGGATTGTCCCGCCCGCCCGGTAGATACATAAATCTGCCTACCGGACTCTCCGTCCCGCCGTAGAGGGTGCTATAACTTACGGCGTATTGTTGGTGACAGTTAAATATCATATAATTGACTCTGAAAGGGGGTGTTTATGGTAGAACCGGAAGAGAATAACAATGAACCTACCAGTGCCTTCGATGAGCTGTTACCGGCGGAAATGGCCGCCAAAGCGCAGTCGATAGGTATTAGAAAAGCCAACCTTGATTTCCTGAGCACTTTTGCCCTGGCCGTGCTGGCCGGCGCTTTTATCGCGCTCGGTTGTATCTTTTTCACGATCTCCCAGACCACCGGCGGCGTTAGTATGCCCTGGGGCGTTATGCGCGTCATCGGGGGCATCGCCTTCAGCCTCGGCCTGATCCTGGTCATCGTCGGCGGCGCCGAGCTGTTCACCGGCAACAACCTGATCATCATGGCCTGGGCCAGCCGCAAGCTTTCTACGTTTCGCGTGGTGCGCAACTGGGGAATCGTGTACCTGGGGAACCTGTGCGGCGCGGTGGCTACCGCTTTGTTCGTTTTCTGGAGCCAGCACTACACCATGGATAAGGGCGCCGTGGGCGTGACCGCGCTGAACATCGGCCTCGGCAAGGTTAACCTGGGGTTCGCGCAGGCGCTAATCCTGGGTATTCTGTGTAACGCTATGGTCTGCATGGCGGTCTGGCTTACCTACAGCGCCCGTACCGTGCTGGGCCGGATTTCCGCCATCATCTTCCCCATCGCGGGTTTCGTGGCCGCCGGGTTCGAGCACTGCGTAGCGAACATGTATTTCATCCCCTATTCCATCCTGGTCAAAGCCGGCGCGTCAGACACTTTCTGGCAAAGCTCGGGTGTTACCTCCGCCAATGTCACGGTCGCCACCTATAGCCATCTTACCTGGGCCAATTTCTTTGTAAAGAACCTGATTCCGGTGACCATCGGCAACATTATCGGCGGCGTGTTCTTCGTCGCTCTGGTTTACTGGGTGATTTATTTACGTAATAAAGGTTGGAAACCAGCCTAGTCCAGCTTTAAGCTATAAATTAAACAAAAAGACCCCGATTTTCCCCGGGGTCTTTGTTTTTAGTCTTCAGCCGGCTGTTTTTTCAGCACTTGGTGGCATTTACGCCCAGGTACTTGCCCACCAGCTCCATGGCGCAATACTGCCCGCACATGCTGCACGCCGACCCGGTGGTCGAGCGCTGGCGGTGTACCCTGGCCACTTTTTCGGGGTCGAGCGCGAGCCTGGATTGTTCCGCCCAGTCCAGCCGTTTGCGCGCCTGAGACATTTGCCGGTCTCTTTCCGCCGCCCCTTTTATCCCCTTAACGATATCGGCAGCGTGCGCCGCGATGCGGGCCGCCATGACCCCCTCCCGCACGTCATCGATGTCCGGGATAGCCAGGTGTTCCGACGGCGTCACGTAGCACAGAAAGTCCGCCCCGGCCATGGCGGCGATCGCCCCACCGATGGCGCTGGTAATATGGTCGTACCCCGCCGCGATGTCCGTGACCAGCGGCCCCAGCACATAAAAAGGCGCACCCTGGCACAGGGCTTTTTGCAGCTTCACGTTGGTCTCGATCTGGTCTAAAGGAATGTGCCCCGGCCCTTCCACCATCACCTGGACGCCCGCCGCCTGCGCCCGCTGCACCAGCTCTCCCAGCGTTATCAGCTCTTCAATCTGTGTCCGGTCCGTGGCATCCGCCAGGCTGCCGGGGCGCATGCCGTCCCCCAGGCTCAAAGTAACGTCATACTCACGCGCGATGTCCAGCAGGCGGTCGTACTGCTCGTAAAGCGGGTTCTCGCAATCGTTGTGGAGCATCCAGCCCACCATGAAAGCCCCGCCCCGGGAGACCACGTCCGTCACCCTGCCCTGCTGTTTGAGGCGGGCGATGGCGCCCTGCGTCACGCCGCAGTGCACCGTAATAAAGTCCACGCCGTCCCGCGCGTTGTCCTCGATGGCATTAAAAATATCGTCGGCGGTCATCTTGACGATGGCGCCGTGTCTTTCGATGGCGCCGATGCCCGCCTGGTAAACCGGCACCGTGCCGATGGTCTTTTCACTGGCGGTGATAAGCGCCCGCCGGATGGCCGGGATGTCTCCGCCGGTGCTCAAATCCATCACCGAGTCCGCCCCGGCCGCGATGGCTACCCGCAGCTTGGCGAGTTCCGTCTGCTCATCGCCGAAATCCGATGACGTGCCGATATTCGCATTGACTTTAGTGGAAAGCCCCTCGCCCACCCCGCAGGTCACCAGTTTGACGTGCGCTGGATTGGCCGGAATGACGATTTTCCCTTTAGATACACCCTCTCTGATGAATGCAACGTCCTTGCCCTCCGCAGCGGCGACTTTCTTCATCTCCGGAGAGATATTGCCTTTTCTGGCGATTTCCAGTTGTGTCATCGCAGCGACCCCCTTAAAATAATAAAACCAGGGATATCGGCTAGAAGCGCTCGAACCCTGGTTCTGGTTTACGCCGCTTCCCTACGCTCGTATTACCGAGGTCAGGTTCCAAGGGTCGTCCCGATAATATCGGGACATCTCAGCCAGAGCACCCCTAGCGGATACTGTTCTTAAATTATAATCGAATGTGGACGAGAATTCAATCGGGGTCTTGAGCCGGACTACTTAAAAGGCAAAGTCCAGCGTGACCCCGAGTTATTCAGGAAAAATCTCTCCCCGAACTCCTGCGCCAGGTAGGCGGAAGCCTCGAAGCCGGTGCAGTGGGAGACGCCCAGGTACTGCACGCCCATTTCCTTGAGGTCCGCCGCCGTCTTTTCCCACCGCGGGCGCTCCGCGTTGAGCAGATGGGTCCCGCCGATGGCTGCATAGATCAGCTCTTTGCCCGTCACCTGCTGTGCCTGCTTCAGCGTGTTGACGACGCCGTGATGGGCGCACCCCAGTATCACCACCAGCCCGTATTCGGCGTCGATGACCAGCCCGAGGTCGTCTTTAAGTTCGTCCGGCAGCATTTCGCCGGTTTCCTTATCGTAAAGGCCGCTATCGATCTCCTCGTAATCGGAAAGCATCGGGATTTCACCGGTCGTCATAAAATGGTCGGTAATGCGTACCGGCTTTTTCGTCAGATTGAAGCGCGCCCCCAGGTTCTCCAAAAGCTCCCGCCGGAAAGGCACGCCGCTATAGTGCTCCGATTTCTTGCGCCAGCGGGTATACTTGAGCGCCCAGATATCCGGGTGGGCGATGACTTCTACCTCTTTTTTCATCAGCATCAGCACTTCCCGCAGCCCGCCGGTATGGTCACGGTGGCCGTGGCTTAAAACGATACGATCAATTGTGCTCAAATCTATGCCTAATAGCTGGGCGTTATGCACGGCTGCAATGCCCATGCCTGTATCGAACAACACTTTGGCCCCGTCCGCTTCCACGAACATGCTCAAACCCCACTCCGCCAGGTAGCCCATTTCCGCGGTGTTTTCCGCCAGTGTGGTTATCTTGATTTCCATATTAGTCCCCTTCTCTTCCCAAATTAGTCTCAACCCCTTTGTTAAATCCCTCTCTCACTCTCCCTTTACGAAAGGGAGAGGATGAGTTTCCCTCCTTCGTAAGGAGGGAATAAGGGAGATTTTACTCACTTCCCCAGCTTATCTTTTACTGCTTTTATCTTGCCCTCGATGGTGAGCGGCTTGTCACAACGCTCGTCGATGCGGATGGTCGTTACCACCCTTTTAGCGCCGGCGTCGAAAGCGGAACGGTGCATCCGCTGCGCCAGCACCATCAGCTTTTCCAGGTCGCCTTCGATAATCGTGTTCATCGCGGTGAGTTCATATTTGATACCTGGCTCGTTCTGTAACAGCCGTACCGCCCCGGCGACATATTCGCTGACCGAAGGTTTGCCCGTCCCCACCGGCACCACGCTGATGTCCATCATTGCCATTTTGCCTACCTCCTGAAACGTCAGCGCTCTAATCGATTCTGTTTTTCAGTCTCTGATAATACGTGTTGCCGGCATATAGCGCCGCCAGCGGGTTGTGGCCCAGTACCCTGTCCTTTACCGCCAGCACCGTCATCGGCACCTTGCAGTACTTGATGAAAAGGGTATCGTGCCCGATGCACAGCCCCAGCATGATGGCCATATCCACTTTAGATTCGTTGATAACCATTGCCTGGACGATGGGGTTGCACATCGTTTCCCACATCTCCGGCCCGGCGATCTTCTCCTCCGGTTTAATGCCTATCATCTCCTTGGGCACGGCCCCGGTCTTGCACTGGACGGATACCACTTCGAACCCGTTATTCTCGAGGATGCCGGTCAGCAGTCCGGCTTCATAGGCCAGTCCAGCACAGTGCGCCAGCCCCAGTCTCTTAAAGCCGTTCTTCCTGGCAAATTGTATCGTCTCCTCGATGCGCGGCAGTTTGGTCTTCAGGCCGTCCGGCAGGCGCTCGTAGCACTGGAATTCCTGCACCGACGCCAGCCGTGCGAACTCTTTTACTTCGGGCTTATCATATTCCGCCATGGCGGCGGCATAGGCCTCCGGCATCAGTTTCATCGGGCAGAACGCCGGCGTTTTTTGCAGGGAAGGAGCCGAACCTGCCTGGCTCCCCCGGTTTTCACACTCCCTGGTAGAACAGTGCGCGCACCTGGGATAGGTTTTTCCAGCCATCTTTCCGCTCCTTTCGGCATCCTAATGCTATTCTAGGTTCCCTTCCGCTAAAAGACAAATGAAAATAGGTATAACGGGCAACAATAAATAGGCATAACCGCCAATACAGAAAGAGAGTTTTTACTGATTAATTGTTGCCCTTTTTCCGCTATAGTGAGAATAGAGGACAAATATGTGAAGGGAAGTGACAGGGATGTATAACACACGGAACAGAGAAAGAGAATCCCAGATCCTGACGGGCAGTGTTCTGGACCGCTGGGTAAACGGCAAAATTATCGGTCAAGGCGAAATATTCGACCAGATGGTAACTAATCAACAGCTGCGGATCATCTTTACGATCGAGCCTAAACAGAGATCATTGAAGGTCTGGTAATCTCATCAGGATCCCCACTCTGGCGTGGAGGTGGAGAAAATGGACGCGACATCGTTAAAGCGCCAAAAAACCATCGAACGCCGTATCGTAGCGGAAGTGCTCAATGAAGGGAATCTAGCCGTTTTGGATGAATGCCTCCGCCCGGATTTTGTTTACCACGGGCCGGGCGGGGCGGATGTCAAAGGCATCGCCGACTATAAAAAATTCCTCGCCTGGTTGCGCGCCGCTTATCCCGATATTCAGGTAACGATCGAGGACATCCTGGCGGAGGCCGACCTGGTGGCTACGCGCACGTTCTGCACGTTCACTTCTGCCGGTAAAAAGGTCACTATGAGCGGCGCCATCCTCGACCGCTTTAAAGACGGTAAAATCCTGGAAACCTGGGAACACTACGACCGGCTGGACCTCATGCAGCAACTGGGGCTTATACCTCCCCGCCAAGCAACGCAGAGCCATCCCGGAGAAAACCTCACAGGGTGCTATATCCATTTACCTAAAAAAGAGCGTAATTTCCCCCATTGCCCTTTATCGTTAAGTAAGCTAAAATACGAAAATAGGAAAGTATTTCAAATTTCGAACCTTCTATCCCCTTTATTCCACATGCCTGGCCAAGCGCATGTATAAAAATAGGAAAACGAAATAAATCAGGAGGATATATCAGTGGCTTACGACACATCAAAGATGGCGGACTGGCAGATAGCTGAAGCCGCCTGCGAACACATGCCCACCCCCGCCGAATGGCAGCAAAAACTCGGCCTGAAAAAAGACGAAATCCTGGCTTACGGGAAAGTCGGCAAAGTTGACTTCCTGAAAGTCATGGAACGGCTCAAGGACAAACCGGACGGCAAGTACATCGAGGTGACGGCCGTCACCCCCACCCCGCTGGGCGAGGGCAAGACCACCACCACCATGGGCCTGATCGAGGGCCTCGGCTACCAGAAGGAAAGCGTCGGCGGAGCTATCCGCCAGCCTTCCGGCGGTCCGACGATGAACATTAAAGGCACCGCGGCCGGCGGCGGTAATGCTTTGCTTATCCCCCATACAGAATTTTCCATGGGTCTTACAGGCGATATCAACGATATTATGAACGCCCACAACCTGGCGATGGTCGCCGTGACCTCCAGGATGCAGCATGAACGCAACTACGATGACGAGCAACTGGCCCGCCTTAGCCACATGCGCCGCCTGGACATCGACCCGCTACGGGTGGAAATGGGCTGGATTATGGATTTCTGCGCCCAGTCCTTGCGGAACATCATCATCGGCATGGGCACCCAGAAGACTGACGGCTACATGATGCAGAGCAAGTTCGGCATTGCCGTCAGCTCCGAGCTGATGGCCATCCTCTCCATCGTCACCGACCTGGCCGACCTGCGCAAACGGCTCGGTGAAATCACCGTCGCCTATGATAAAAAAGGCAAGCCTATCACTACCGAAGACCTACAGGTAGCCGGCGCCATGACGGCCTGGATGCGCAACACGATTAATCCCACCCTCTGCTCGACCGCGGAATACCAGCCGTGCTTTGTCCATGCCGGCCCGTTCGCCAATATCGCCATCGGCCAGTCGTCCATCATCGCCGACCGTGTCGGGCTTAAAATGTTTGATTATCATGTCACCGAGAGCGGCTTCGCCTCTGATATCGGCTTCGAGAAGTTCTGGAACGTCAAGTGTCGCTACAGTGGCCTCAAACCCAATGTCTCGGTGCTGGTAGCCACTGTGCGCTCTCTTAAGATGCACGGCGGTGGCCCCAAGGTCACTCCCGGTGTGCCCCTGCCGGATGCCTATAAGAAAGCGGCGCCCGGCCTGGTGGAGAAAGGCTGCGAAAACCTGATCCACCACATCAACATCATCCGCGCCTCCGGCATCAACCCGGTAGTCTGCGTTAACAGCTTCCCGACCGACACCAAGGAAGAAGAAGAAATTATCCGCAAGGCGGCCGAAAAAGCGGGTGCCCGCTGCGCCATATCGTTCCACTATGCCAAAGGCGGCGCCGGCGCCCAGGAGTTGACCGATGCAGTCAAGGAAGCCTGCAACGAAAAGGTAAATTTTAAATTCCTTTATCCCAACGAGATGAAATTGCGCGACCGCGTGAACCAGATTGCCAAGGTCGTCTATGGCGCCGATGGCGTCTCCTGGTCGGCAACAGCGGCGGATAAAGCCAAGGCCTTCGAGGCCGACCCGAAATACAACGACTATGCCACGATGATGGTCAAGACGCACCTCTCCCTGACCCACGACCCGACCCTTAAAGGCGTGCCCAAGGGCTGGACGCTGCCCATCCGCGATGTCCTTATCTACTCCGGCGCCAGGTTCCTCTGCCCGGTGGCCGGGGATATCAGCCTGATGCCCGCCACCAGTTCCGACCCGGCATTCAAGAAAGTAGATGTGGATGTTACGACCGGTAAGATCCACGGACTGCACGATGTAGGCTAATAATATATACCTCTCCCTCGATGGGAGAGGCAATAGAGAGGAAACTCCCCATCCCGCCCCCTCTCTGCTAGCGGAGAGGGGGAAATTAAGGGGGTGAGGTCAAGCTACTCTCAACATAGGAGTAAATCTCTTAAAGGGGGTTAAATAAAATGACCGCAACATTAATTAAAGGCGCGGAAGTCGCCGCCCAAATCCGCGAGGAACTAAAGAAAGAAATCGCCGACCTTAAAGCCAAGCACAACATCGTGCCCGGCCTGGCCACCATGCTCGTCGGCGCGGACCCGGCATCGCAGGTGTACGTCGGGCAAAAGGAAAAGACCTGTAAAGAGCTGGGGATGTACTCGGAACGGCATGATATACCGGCCACTTCAACCCAGGCGGAAGTGGTAGCCCTGGTAGAAAAGCTGAACAAGAACCCTAAGATTCACGGTATTCTCTGCCAACTGCCTCTCCCCAAGCACCTTAACGAGGAAGACGTAGTCTACCATATTAACCCTAACAAAGACGTGGACGGCCTGCACCCGGTCAACCAGGGCAAGCTGATGATCGGCGAGGCGGACTTCGTGCCCTGCACACCTAAAGGCATCCAGCAGCTGCTCATCCGCTCCGGCACGCAGATAGAGGGTGCTGACGTGGTCGTCATCGGCCGCAGCAACCTGGTGGGTAAACCCATCACCAATATCCTGCTCCAGAAAGCCCCCGGCGCCAACGCCACGGTAACTCTGTGCCACACCAGGACCAAAGACCTGGCATTTTACACCAGGCACGCCGATATCATCATCGCCGCCGCCGGCAAACCCAAGACCGTGACCGGCGATATGGTGAAACCCGGCGTCGTCATCATCGACGTGGGCGTGAACGAAGTAGGCAAGACCGCCGAAGGCAAGCGTATCCTCGTCGGCGACGTCGATTTCGAGGGCGTGAAGGAAAAAGCCAAAGCCATCACCCCCGTTCCGGGCGGCGTCGGCCCCATGACCATCACCATGCTGATGATGAATACCGTCAAAGCCGCCAAAATGGCCGCCGGCCTAAAATAGATACCTGAAATTACCTCAAATATACGCTATAATAAGGGGGTCGGGGGATATAGTTCTCCCGGCCCCCTTTGTATTTGTCTTTTTAAGGAGTCTGATGGCGTTCGAGGTGCCGAAGACGGCTTACAGCGGCAAAATCAGGGAGGTGACCCTGGGGCGGGGGGAAAAGGCAGTCACCGTGGGGGGAGAGACGGCCTTCCCGTTCTACCTCTTCGAGGGAAAGATGCCCCGCTTGCCGCGCATCGCCATGGAAGTCTATGATTCTCCCCCGGAAGACTGGCCGCCGGCCGCCCTCGAGCCCTTTGCCGGCGTCACCGGCGACCCGGTGGCCTGGGCGCGGAAATGCGTGAAAGACTACCAGGCAGAGATGATCTGCCTGCAATTGGCCAGCACCGACCCCAATGGTAAAAACCGACCGGCAGCAGAAGCCGCTAAAATCGTTAAAAGTGTAGCGGACGCCATCGACGTACCGCTGATAGTCTGGGGCACCGCCAGCCTCGAAAAAGACACGGAAGTCCTTAAAGCGGCGGCGGAAATCTGCCGGGGCAGGAGCCTTATCCTGGGCCCGGTGGTGGAAGCCAACCACAAGCAAATCGGGGCGGCGGCCATCGCCAACAACCACATCGTCGTGGCCTCAACGCCGATAGATATCAACCTGGCCAAGCAACTCAATATTTTACTGGGTAACCTCGGCGTCCCGGACAATATGCTGCTCATGGACACGTCCGTCAGCGGCATCGGCTACGGCATCGAGTACTGCTACTCCGTCATGGAAAGGACGCGCATGGCGGCGCTGACGCAGGGCGATGCCAAGCTCCAGGTGCCCATCATCTGCAACCTGGCCAAAGAGACCTGGAAGACCAAGGAAGCTAAAATCACCGCAAAAGAAGACCCCAAAATGGGTGATGCTAAAAAGCGGGGAATATTGCTGGAGGCGATGACCGCCACCCTGCTGCTGCTGGCCGGCGCCGACGTCTTAATCATGCGGCACCCGGCGGCCGTCAAGCTGGTCAAAGAGATGCTCGCGGGTCTCACGATATAAAAATGAACAAGATAGTAGAACAAAAACGATCCTCGGCCCTGACCGACGCCGGCACAGACACCTTTTACGCCTGCGCGATATGCCAGTCCCTGGCGCCTTGCCATGCCTGTATTATCACGCCCGAGCAGACGGGAATCTGCGGCAACTATAACTGGCACACGGCCAGAGCCGTCAGCGAAAGAGAGCCTTACGGGCCTTTTTCACCGATTACCAAAGGCGAACCGCTGGATGCGGGGCGGGGACAATGGCGGGACGTTAACGAGTATTTCCGAAAAATTTCTTACGGCCGAATTAAACAGGTGAACCTGTACAGCCTGATGCACGCACCGCCGACGGCCTGTATCCTTAGCGAGGCGGTAACCGCCGTCCTACCCGGCTGCAACGGGGTAATGACGGTTAACCGGGGGTATAAAGGGGAAACACCGGGCGGCTTCACCTATGGAAAATTACTGGAAATAGTGCGCGGCGGGGAACAGACGCCGGGTTTCATCGGCCACGCCGTGAGTGCCATCACGCAGGAAAATTTCCTCAAAGCCGAGGGCGGCCTCCTGCGCCTGGTCTGGATGCCCCGGAAGCTCAAGGAGGAAATCGGGGAGCGCATTACAGCGTGTGCTAGAGCACTCGGCGTGCCCGACCTGCCGGCTAAAATCGCCGATGAAACAGCAGGCATCACTGAAGAGACGGTCCTCCCCTTTCTCCGGGAAAAAGGGCATCCCGCTTTGACCATGAAGCCGATACTGGAATAAGAAGGTAAAATATTTATTGTCATTCTGAAGGAGCGTTCACGGTGAGCCTGTCGAACCATAGCGACTGAAGAATCCCGGGGAGAGGTATTAACCCCTTCCCCCACACCGAGATCCTTCGCTGCGCTCAGGATGACAAAACAACATTGTTACAGGAGTAATAAATGGCGCTGACCGGCATCGAGATATTTAAGCTGCTGCCCAAGACCAACTGCGGCGATTGCGGCGTGCCTACCTGCCTCGCTTTCGCCATGAGCCTGGCCGCCGGCAAAGCCGATATCAATAAGTGCCCCCATATCTCGGAGGAAGCTAAAGCAAAACTGATGGAAGCGGCTGCCCCGCCCATTTTGCCCGTCACCATCGGCACCGGCGATACCGCCCTGAAAATCGGCGGAGAAACGGTGATGTTCCGACACGAAAAAAGGTTCGAGAACCCACCTGGAATTGCGATACTTATCACGGATAAAATGTCCGGCGCCGAGGTGGACGCCCGGCTGAACAAGCTAAAAACACTAGTTTACGAACGCGTCGGCCTCATGTTGCATGCTGACCTGGTCGCGCTTAAGTCCGAGACAGGCGACGCCGTTAAATTCGCCGCATTGGTGAATAAAGTTAAGTCCGCGAGCGCCGCCGGCATCATCCTGATGAGCGATACGGTGGACGTCCTGGCGGCGGGCGCCAAAGCCTGCGCCGAACGCAAGCCCCTGCTTTACGCCGCCACTAAAGATAACGCGGATGCCTTGGCCGCTCTGGCTAAAGAGACCGGCTGCCCTTTGGTGGCTAAAGCCGCGGGCCTGGAAGATCTGGCCGTTCTGACCGCCAAACTGAACGCCGCCGGCGTTAAAAACATCGTGCTGGACCCGGGCTCGAGGAGCGTGCGGCAGGCGCTGGAAGACCAGGTTATCATCCGCAGCGCCGCGCTCAAGAAATACCGCCCCCTCGGCTACCCCACCATCGTTTTCCCCGCCGAGATGACAACCGACCCGATGCTGGAGGCAACCATCGCCGTCATGTTCGTCGCCAAGTACGCGGGTATCATCGTCCTCTCCGATTTTCACGGCGAAAGCCTTTTCCCCCTGCTGGTGGCGCGCCTCAACCTCTATACCGACCCGCAGCGCCCGCTGGCCACCAAACAGGGCATCTATGAAATCAATAGCCCCGGCGAGAACTCGCCGCTGATGGTGACTTCCAATTTCTCCCTCACCTACTTCATCGTCTCCGGTGAAATCGAGAACAGCAAGGTGCCCGGCTGGCTTTACGTAAAAGATACCGAGGGGCTTTCCGTGATGACCTCCTGGGCGGCCGGCAAGTTCTCCGCCGATATCATCGGCCCGGCCATCCTGAAAAGCGGCATCACGGATAAAATCAGGCACCGCACGCTCATTATTCCGGGCTACGTCGCCGCTGAAAGGGACGGTCTGGCTGAAGAAATGCCCGGCTGGAAAATCATGGTGGGGCCGCGGGACGCCGCCGACCTTCCGGCTTATCTCAAGACCTGGAAACCTTAAGGAGCAGGTATGATTCTCATCGGGGAGAACCTGAATATTATCTCGCCGGTGCTGGGGCCGGCGTTTCAAGCAAGGAATGCCGCGCCGCTCCAGGCAATGGCCATCGCGGAAGCCAATACTGGCATGGACGCTATCGACCTGGCTATCGGTCCGGGGCGTAAGGGCGGCGACGAGCTGATGACGTGGGTTGTTAACATCGTCCAGACCGTGACGGATAAAACGCTTTCCCTGGATACCGCCAACCTCGATGCCATGGAAGCTGGCTTGAAAGCTAGCCGGAACAAGGTACTAATCAACTCGGTCTCGCTCCAGACCAGCCGTATCGACCGGGGGCTGGCGTTGGCGCAACAATATAACGCCGATCTTATCGGCCTGCTCTGGAGCAACGACGGCATGCCGCGCGACGCCAACGAAAGGGCAATGCATACCGTCAACTTCGTTTACCAGGCCAACCAGGCCGGCATATCAAATGAAAGGATCTGGATCGACCCCATCGCCAGCCCGGTCTCCGTGGAAATCAACCAGGTCAAGGCCTGCCTGGAATTCCTGGCGATGCTGGCGGAAATCGCGCCGGGCTGCAAGTCCACAGTGGGGCTTTCCAATGTCTCCAACGGCGCCCCCGCGGAGCTTCGCGGCTGGCTCAACCGCACCTACCTGGTGATGCTTATGCGCTACGGGCTTTATTCCGCTATCGTCGATGCTTTTGACCAGGACCTGATGGCCATCGCTCGCGGACGGCGGCCGGACATCATTGAGCTCGTTTATAAAATGATGGATGGTGATAAACCGGATATCGTGTCCCTACCTGAAGAAATGCAGAATTACGCCCGGACGGTCAGAGTGCTGGCTGGAGAATCGCTTTATTCGCATTCCTGGCTGGAAGTATGAGCCAAAAAACCGTTGTAGCGATAATAAGTTATAATATGATAAGATACATGCATAAAACTTGTTACGGAAAATGATGAAAAAGAACCCCCCTTTAGCCGCCAGACCCGTGAGCGAATATGCCCACGAGCTGGCTTACAAGCTCGCCTGTGAGCGGACGGCCGGCTTTAATGATATCGAGCTCCAGTGCCGCAAAAGCGGCGCCCGCTATCTGCCGGCGGAAAAGTCCGTCGTCATCGACCATTTGAACCGGTTTTACCGGATAAACCTGCCGGGCTGCGAGGTGGCCTCGATTAACAACGACGAGTCCGTGCCGCTGCGCGATAAGATCCTGATACTGCACTATTTTAACCATGCCTCCGGCAAACCCCTCTCCGGCAAGATCGTGGCGTATAACGAGCTTCAGGAAGGCACGGCTAATTATCCCGCCTTCGTTAAAAGGGCCATCGACCCCATCGTGAACGCCTTTAAAGAAGAGCCCCAGAAATTACTGGAAGCGGCGGCCACGCTGGGCGGGCACCGGTCGGACTACGGCGATATTGCTGTCACCATCGATGCTTTCCCCTTTGTGCCGTTGACCGTAGTGCTCTGGCGGGGCGATCAGGAGACGCCGCCGGGCGGCAACATCATGTTCGATAGCTCGCTCCCGGACTACCTGCCCGCCGAAGACATCATAATATTATGTGAAGTAATCGCCTGGAAACTCGTCAGGCTTTCAAAGACCGGAGGTGACACCACTGGTAACGGATAACTTGACCGATAGCGAAGTTGCCGAAAAACTAAAGGGAATCCTCTCCCACCACGCCGGGGAACGGCATGAACTCATCCCCATCCTGCAGGAAACGCAGCAGCACTTCCATTATCTGCCGGCCGCAGCCATCCGGGAAATCGCCCGGTTCTTAAATCTAACGGAAAGCGCCGTCTACGGCGTCAGCACGTTTTATGCCCAGTTCAAACTAACGCCGCTAGGTAAAAAGGTCATACGCGTCTGCCGCGGCACCGCCTGTCACGTACGCGGCGCGGGCAAAGTCCTGGGTGAAATAGAAAAGACTCTCGGCGTTAAGGCCGGGGGCACCACGGACGATATGGAATATACCCTGGAAACGGTGGCCTGTATCGGCGCGTGCGCTTTAGCGCCCACCATGACGGTGGACGGCGAGACTTACGGCAAAATGACTCCTAAAAGAATCACGGAGGTCCTGGGTGACGGCGGAAAAACCGGCTAGCGCCGGGCGTACCATCTACGTGTGCCAGGGCACTGGCTGCGTCTCCGGCAAATCACAGCAAATTACGGAGGCGCTATCTAAAGCCATCGCCAGGCAGGGCCTGGCCGGCGTTAAGGTTGATTTTACCGGCTGTCACGGTTTCTGCGAGCAGGGCCCGGTGGTCGTCGTCGAGCCGGAAGGCATTTTCTATGCCCACGTCACGGTGGAGGATGTGCCGGAAATCGTTACTTCCCACCTCCGCGACGGTAAGCCCGTCACCCGCCTCTTTTACAAAGACCCGGTTACCGGCGAGGCTATCCCCAACCACAAGGACATCAAGTTTTACAGCAAACAGCAGCGCATCATCCTGCGCAACTGCGGCGTCATTAACCCGGAAAAACTCGAGGACTACACCGCCGCGGGCGGCTATGCCTCCCTGAAAAAAATCCTGCAAGGCCTGACGCCGGAGCAGGTCATCGCGGAAATAAAGCGTTCCGGGCTGCGCGGGCGGGGCGGGGCCGGGTTTTCCACCGGCACCAAGTGGGAGCTGTGCCGCAACGTCCCGGGCGACCAGAAATACATGATCTGCAATGCCGACGAGGGCGATCCCGGCGCTTTTATGGACCGCAGCATCATGGAGGGCGACCCATATTCCGTCATCGAGGGCCTGACCATCGCGGCTTACGCTATCGGCGCGTCCGAAGGCTATGTCTACATCCGCGCCGAGTACCCGCTGGCGGTTAAACGCGTCCGCCTGGCCATCCAGCAGGCGGAAAAAGAGGGGTACCTCGGCCAGAATATTTTGGGCTCTAATTTCAGCTTCGCTATCCACGTCAAGGAAGGCGCCGGCGCTTTCGTCTGCGGTGAGGAGACCGCGCTGATGGCCTCCATCGAGGGCAAACGCGGCATGCCACGCACCCGCCCTCCCTACCCCGCCGTCTCCGGCCTGTGGGGCAAGCCCACAACTATTAACAATGTAAAGTCGCTGGCCTACGTGCCGGTCATCATCGCCCGGGGGGCGGACTGGTACGCCGGTATCGGCACCGATAAAAGCAAGGGCACCTGCGTCTTCGCGCTCACGGGGAAAATCGCCAACAGCGGCCTGATTGAAGTGCCGATGGGCATAAAGCTACGCGAGATTATCTACGAAATCGGCGGGGGCATCCCCGGCGGCAAGAAATTCAAAGCCGTCCAGACCGGCGGGCCGTCCGGCGGCTGTTTGCCGGAAGCCTACCTCGACCAGTCCGTGGATTACGAATCGCTCACGGCCGCCGGCTCGATGATGGGCTCGGGCGGAATGGTCGTCATGGACGAAGAGACCTGCATGGTAGACGTCGCCCGCTATTTCCTCTCCTTCACCCAGGCGGAGTCCTGCGGCAAATGCGTTCCCTGCCGCATCGGTACCAAACAGATGCTGGACATCCTGGAAAGGATCTGCGGCGGCGAAGGCGTTAAAGAAGACATCGCCCTTTTGCAAAGGCTGGGGGAAGAGATCAAAGCCGGTTCGCTCTGCGCCCTGGGGCAAACGGCGCCTAACCCCGTCCTGACCACCCTCCGCTATTTCATGGACGAATACAAGGCGCACATCGAGGAAAAAAGGTGCCCCGCCGGCGTCTGCCCCAAGTTGATCCACTACTATATCCTGCCGGACAAGTGCGAGGGCTGCGGCATCTGCGCCCGCGAATGCCCCGCCGGGGCCGTCGTGGGCGGCAAGCGGATGGTCCATATTATCGACCAGGAAAAATGCGTCAAGTGCGGCAACTGCCTAGAGATTTGCCCGGAGAAATTCAGCGCCATCGTGAAAGTCTCCGGAGAGAAGCCGGATGTGCCGGATAAGCCCATTCCGGTGAAAGCCAAAACGAAGGCGGCTGAAACAAAATTACCAGACACGGCTGCTGAGCTTTAGCAGCTTTATCCCTCTCGCTGTAGCAATCTCTCCGCCGTTATCGCCGCGATGGCGCCGTCACCCACCGCCCCGACAACTTGTCGGGGCGAGCCGCTCCTTATGTCCCCCGCGGCGAAGATATAAGGCACTTCGCTCTCCATTTTCCCGTTAACGATAATCTGCCCCTGTGCGTCCAGCGGTACGATGCCTTCCAGATAGCCGGTATTCGGCTCCAGGCCAATGTGCACCAGCACGCCATCCACCTTTAGTGTTTCTTTTCTATCCCCCGCCGCCAGCGCTACCGCTTCCACCTTTTCCTTACCCAAGATTGCTTCCACCCGGGTGCCGAGGCGCACCTCTATTTTGGGGTTGGCCGCCACTCTCTCCCGTAATACCGCCGCGGCGGTCATTACCAGCATCGCCTCGATGAGAATCACCTTCGAGGCGATTTTAGACATGTAGAGCCCCTCGGTCACGCCAGCGTCTCCCCCGCCGCAGACCGCCACCACCCGGCCGGCGAAGTGCCCGCCGTCGCAGAAGGCGCACTCGAAGACGCCCTTACCCGCCAACTCGGCTTCACCGGGGACGCCCAGTTTTTTGTTCTTCGAACCTCCGGCGATGATGACAACGTTGGTGGTGTAGCCCTGGCCGCGGGCGCACCCTACATAACGCGTGCCGGAAAACAGCTCGATGCTGGTGACCTCGGCAATTTCCGTCTGGAGGCCGTATTTCACAGCCTGCGCCACCATTTGTGAAGTCAGCTGTGGCCCGGCGATGCCGTCGGCAAAGCCTGGGTAATTCTCAATCAGCGCGATATTACGCGGGTAGCCTCCGGCGGCGTCTTTATCCAAAAGCAACACCCGCCGCTTGGCCCGGCTCAAATAAAGCCCCGCCGTAAGCCCGGCCGGCCCCCCGCCGATGATTATTGCATCCCAATCAAACATGTTATCCCCTTTGCTACTGCCTGATATCCCGCTCCATGAAACTCACATAAAAGGGCAGGTGCTCGAATTTCTTTATCGATGTTTCCTTGAACCCCATCCCGAGGTACCAGTTCCTTAAAACCGGGTTTTCATCGGCCATCGTGAGGTGAAGTTTGGTTTCGCCTTTGTTTCTAACGTATCCGATGACGTGATTCACCAGCGCCCGGCCCAGGCCACTATGCCGGTATTCCGGTAGTACCGAGATCCTTTTGATGTAATACTTGCCGTCCGGTTCCTTCTCTAATGCAGCGAAGCCCGCCTGCTTCCCATCGATGAACCCCCCGAAAAATACCGCCCCGCGCGACTTAAGCACGTTGAGTTTTTCCACGGTGGTGAAAGCCGGGAAGGCGGACACCAGGGCTTCCGTATATCCCATTTCCTCCGCCACCGTACCGAAGGCGCGACGGATGATGTTCACACTCTTATCCAGGTTTTCACCGGTTATTTCCCTGATTTGCAGCTCGTCGTTTGCCACATGCTCTACCTTCCATCATAGAATAACAGACGGCTATTTTGCGGTCAATTTCTTGACAACCTGAAAACTGTGCCTGATAATTGGCTGTAATTACCTTTTTAAGGAGATCTGATGAAAGTACAGAACTACCGTCAAGTCAACGGCATAGCGGCGGCGCCCGGCGTAACCATGCGGGTAGTGGCGGGGCCGGCGGAAAAAGCGCCCACCTTCGTCATGCGCGTCTTTGAAATAGAAAGGGGCAGCGCCACCCCTTTACACACCCACCCCTGGGAGCACGAGGTTTTTGTGCTGGAGGGTAAGGGGGCCTTAAGGGGTAGCGGCAAAGAGACCCCGCTGGCGCCAGGCGATGCCGTGACGGTACTGCCCAACGAACAACATAGCTTTGCCAACGCCGGTAAAGAAATGCTGCGCATCATTTGCGTCGTCCCGCTCGTGGAGGGGAAAATGCCGGGCATGCCGGTAAAAGATTAAACGGAGATAGTTCATGATTATGTTAAGTGATTTAATCGCCGTTTGCGGCTTCGATTGCTCTAATTGTCCGGCTTACAAAGCCACTCAAAGCAATGACGAAGCGGAAAGAAAACGTGTCGCGGAGAAATGGGATAAAGCTACCGGGACAAAACATACCGTTGAAGACATATTATGCGATGGCTGCCGGGCGGGGGGCCGGATAGTGACCTACTGCGCTACCTGCAATATACGCACCTGCGCTCAAAACAAGGGATATCTTACCTGCGTGCATTGCCCCGAGTGCCCCTGCGATAAAATTGTTCGGCCCGGAACGCGGGAAATGCTGGAAGCTTTAAAGAAAACGCTTTGAAATATCAAAATAGCGTGATTCCCAAATAAAACAGGAGGGTTTGATATGCCGTTTAAAGTTAGGGGTAAGCTTATCGGGTTTATGAACGACGTGGATAAATTCCCCTGCCACTTCGACTACAAAATCGGCGAGGAGTTCACCTATGACGGCGAGCGCGTCGAGGGCAGGATTTGCCCCGGCGTACTATTGACTATGGTGCCGACAGTCTGGCAAACTTTCTTCGCCGGCAAGAGCGCCTACGAACGCATTATCTTTAAATACTCCGGCTTGAGCGCCAAAGACCCGTCCATGAAAAAGTATGATGGTATCGGTTTCCGCCCCCTTAAAGCAGCGCCGGCCGGCTCCGGCGGCAAATCCTCCATCGTGTCCCGGCCGGAACGCCCCAATGGACGGCGCGGCGGCAGCGGCTTCGGCTGCGCGGACTGCCGGACTTCCGCCTATTTTATGGTTGAGCCCATCGACCTGGCCAGCGGCGGCTATACCCTCCCCTATTACAAACGCGAGATGAGCATTTACGAAAAAATTAAAGAAAATCCCGGCATCACTATCTCGGAAATCCTGGCCAAATTCTCTGATTTTGAAAAGGACGATATTTACCCCCCGCTTTACGACGTCAACGTTCAGCTGATGCTGGACGAACTGGCGGAGGTCAACTACATCGAATTGCGCGACGGCAAAGCTTATCCCCGCCCTAATAAAAAGTAGTTACAGCTAAGCCCCCGCTCTGCCTCGCTCACCCTGAGCCTGTCGAAGGGTGAGATTAACCGCGTTTATTGCTTTGTAGCCCCACCCGATTGCCCCTAAAAATGATATAAGAGTGTTATATTTTTCGCGGGAATTTTATAACTTGTCCACTCTCCGGCTTATAAAATTTTCTTGTAACAACTTTTCAGGATATAACGATGACGATAACGACCATCGAAAAAGAAAAAACCGGCGTCCTGCCCGAATTAGCCACTAATATTCAGTCGGGCGAGGCGATGGTCTTCTGCCCCAAGTGCAAGGCCATCCAGAGCGTCTTTATCCAGGACCGCCGCCTGATGCCCACCCGCAAATTTTTCCAGTCGGGGCACAGCATCTACCACGATTGCGGCTCGACGCAGCCCTGCCGTATTTACCGCGACTGGTGAGAAAAGTCGCAGTATTATCCTGCATTTATCCTTAAAATAATTAAAGGTGGTGGGGTGGATGATAGTCGGGAAAGAAAGAAGGTGATGTGCAGTTAACAAAGAAGCATTAACACATGGGAGGTTCCTAAGCTCCTCGTAAGCCGATAAAAAGCCCGGTGCAATCTTACGGGCATTTGGCGTGGGTAACCAAAGTGGAGGAGTAATGGAACGGGGTTAAGGGCAGACGTTCTGAAGCGTAAAGCTGAAGGAGTCTGCCCTTTCTTTTATCCGGAGAACTCTTTATAGAATCAACATCGCATCGCCAAAGCTGTAAAAACGGTATCTTTGATCGATCGCTGCCCGGTAGGCTTGCATGATGTTATCTTTGCCGGCGAAAGCCGTCACCAGCATCAGCAGCGTCGATTTCGGCAAATGAAAGTTGGTGACCAGGGCGTCCACCGCCTTGAATTGATGCCCCGGTAGGATAAAGAGGCTCACCCAGTCCTGGAAAGGCCGGATTTCTCCCGGCGGGCTCACCAAAGCGGCCTGCTCCACCAGCCGGACAGAGGTCGTGCCCACGCAGATGACGCGCCGCCCCTCTTTTTTCGCCGCCGTTAATTCGACGGCTGTTGCTTCGTTAAGCATGCCGTATTCGCGATAGATAGTATGTTTGGCCGGGTCTTCCTCGGTGACCGGCCGGAAGGTGTCCAGCCCCACGTGCAGCGTGGTAAAAAGGCAGTGCACGCCTTTGGCTTTTATCTTTTCCAATAGCTCCGTCGTAAAGTGCAGCCCGGCCGTCGGCGCGGCGGCGCTGCCCGCCACTTTAGAATAGACCGTCTGGTATCTTTCCGGGTTTTGCAGCGGCTCGTGAATATAGGGCGGCAGCGGCATCTCGCCGGCGCTAAAAAGGCGTGTTTCATCGGAAAAACGGAGCGTCCGCAGCCCTTCCTTGCCCGTGGCAATTATCTCCGCGGTAATTTCCTCCCCGATTTCAATCTTCGCCCCGGTTTGTAATCTTTTAGCCGGCTTTACCAGCCCCTCCCAGGTATTTTCCCCCGCCCGCCGCAGCAGCAGAATTTCCGCCATACCCCCGCTCCCCTCCCTTTTCCCCTGGAGGCGCGCCGGGATGACGCGGCTGTCATTGAAAACCATCAAATCGCCGTCATTGAGGTATTCGGTAATTTCAAAAAAGCGGCGGTGCCGGATAGAACCGTCTTTTCGATCCAACACCAGCAGCCTGGAGCTGTCCCTCGGCTCGATGGGCGTCTGGGCGATGAGCTCCGGCGGTAAAGCATAATCGAAGTCGCTGGTCTGCATACCTTTTCACTATAGCGTCTGGCCTCCGGAAAGGCAATTGACCGGCATCATCGTGCGATATTGGCAATTTTTTCCTTTTTCCGTTAAAATGCTGTAAAACAATACCAAAAAAGAAGGAGGCGTTATGCCCAAAGCATCAGCGATGAAGTACGATAATTTCGCCAAGGCCGTCCCGTTCCAGGACTTTAGTGAGAACGGCTTCCGCCGCGGCGCGGTGCTGGATAAAAAATGGCTCGGGTTCGATGTCCACGTCAAGTACGGCACCTACTGGCTGGCCGGCAGAATGGGCAAGGAACCCTACACCCCCCATGTACACGACTTCGACCAGGTGCTCCTTTTCGCCGGTTCGGACATGAACGACATCGGCGACCTGCACGCGGAGGTGGAGTTCTGCCTCGGCGATGACCTGGAAACGCACATGATTACCACCACCACCGCGATAGCGATTCCTAAGGGCATGCCCCATTTCCCCGCCACCGTGAATTTCCTGAACAAGCCCTTCTTCTACTACGAAATTTCTTTAACGCCGGAATATAGCGAAAAACCCGCCCTGGAAGGCAAGCAACCGGGGCCGATTGTCGGCATGCGGACGCCGATGAAGAAATACGTCATGCCCCTGGCTTTCACGCGGAAGGGCGCCTGGGTCTACGGCCCCACCAACCGCGACGACGGCGGCGGTCACCTCGCTTTCGTGCGGACGAAAGAAGTGGCGGGGTTCGACTTCGTTATGCTGTACGAGAGCATGAAGCGCGGCCCTTACCGCCTCTGCCCGGAGCCGGAAAAACCCCACGCCCACCCCACCACCCAGATCATGATGTTTATGGGCACCGATCCCTATAACATGGAAGACCTCGGCGCGGAGTTCGAGATCTGCCTGGGCAAAGAGCAGGAAAAACATACTTTCACCAAGTCCACCGCCATCCTTACGCCGCCCTTCCTGCCCCATTGGCCGGGCGGCGTGGTCAAGCTGGATAAGCCGATGATCATGTGCGATATTCACCCCTTCGGCAACGACCACTAGAGAAAATTAGCATGATTTAATTGCCGCTCATCCTGAGCCTTTCGAAGGACGAGCGGGAGGAGAAGAATATGGCAACGAGAGTTCTTGTCGCGTACGCGTCCAAGTACGGGGCGACCAGAGAAATCGCCGAGAAAATCGGGGAGGTATTAAAGCAGGAGGGACTGGCGGCGGACGTGATGCCGGCTAAGGATGTGAAAAGCCTGGCGGGCTACAGCGGGGTGGTTATCGGCGCTGCCATGTACATGGGCATGTGGCGCAAGGAAGCTACCAGCTTCGTGAAAAAAAACGAGGCAGCCCTGGCGGAGATCAAGGTGTGGGTCTTTTCCACCGGGCCGTCCGGCAACGGCGACCCCGCGGAACTGCTGAAAGGCATTATCGTGCCGCGCGGCGTCAAGCCGCTTCTCGACCGGATAAAGCCCCGCGATATCACTGTATTCGGCGGCAGCCTGAATACGGAAAAGATGAACGCTTTTGAGAAATGGATAGTCAAGAGGGTAGGAGGATCATTGGGTGATTTCCGCGACTGGGAGGCGATAAACAAGTGGGCGAAAGAGATAGTGGTTAATCTGAAGAAGTAAAAATAAAACAAAAATCCCCTACTTTTTGAGACTTTTTAAAGATCGGGGATGAAGGGGCAAAATCCCTCTCTTATCTCACCTTACGAAGGGGAGACGCCAATACCCCAAAATATATCTAACCGAAAGATAAACCGAAACAAAAATCCCCGGCTTTTTCAGGGTCGGGGATTTTTCCATTAAAATCTTACAGCTTAGAGCTTATAGCTTCTACAGTCCGGCCAGCGCCATGATTTCCGGCACTTTCTTTTCCCAGGCCACCGCCATGATGTGCACGCCCTGGCACATCGGCTTCATTGCCTTGATCAGATCGGCGGCCATCTGGATGCCCACCTTTTCCCGGTCTTCTTTGGCGGCTTTGGCCATGATGTCGATCAGTTCTTCCGGCACGTGTATGCCGGCCACGTTGGCGTTCATATATCTGGCGCTGCCAGCATTTCTGAGCGGGATAACACCCACCATCACGGGGACCTTGAATTTCTCGACGCGCCGCATCAGCTTCTCGAATGATTTGGCGTCGTAGCAGGCCTGGGTCTGGAAGAACTTCGCCCCGGCGGCGATTTTCTTCTGCATTTTGGCGATTTGCAGCTCGAAGGAAGCCTCCGTGTTGTTTTCCACTTTGACTACCGCCCCGGGGAAGAAAGCGGGCGCGCCCTTAAGCTCATTGCCGGAAAGGTCGAAGCCTTCGTTGAGGCGAGTGATCGCCTGAAGCAAAGTAACAGAATCGAGGTCAAAGACGCCTTTAGCCTGGGGATGGTCACCCAGCGAGGGCAGGTCGCCGGTCAAAGCCAGGACATTTTTAATACCCATCACCCACGCCCCGAGGAGATCGGACTGCAAGGCGATACGGTTGCGGTCGCGGCAGGTCATCTGGTAGATAGGCTCGAGGCCGCCCTGCACGCAAAGGGTTGCTGTGGCCAGGCCGGACATGCGCATCACGGAGCTTTGCTGGTCGGTGACGTTGGCGGCGTCTACTTTGCCCTTCAGAATCTCGATGTTTTCCTTGATTTCATGGATATCAGTGCCCTTGACAGGCCCGAACTCGCAGGAGATAGCAAACTGGCCCGACTCGATTTTAGATTGAAGGCTCATGATTACTTCACCTCCTTAGCCGGATTTGCCTTGGGGGCGCCGCCGGCGGGTGCCGGGCCGGCTGCCGCTTTAGGAGCAGAGGCTGCAACCGGGGCGGGAGGAGGTTTAGGTAAGTCAGTGACTTTACCGGGGTTTTCCAGCCCGTAACGCGCCATGGACATCATCTCCGGGCGGGGCATTATCTTCCGGTAGTCGAGAGGTTTCATCATGTCGTTGAGGCGGTTCAATAGCCCCCTCTCTTTTAACCGGTTATATATCAGCTCCCAGCCGCAATCGCGGTCTTTGGAGACTTCGCATTTGCCTTTATTGGCGCCGCCGCAGGCCCCATTGACCAGGCTCTTGGTGCAGGCCGTCAGGGGGCAAATCCCGGCGGTATGGTAGAGCAGGCACTGGCCGCATTCGAAACATCGCTCAATACCTTCCCATTCGCCGCGGATGCCGCCCCGGTTGACGGTGTTGCAGCCCGGGTAGACGGGCTTATTGAGGGAGGCGGCCACACATTGAATTCCGACGCCGCAGGTCAGCACTAAAACAGCGTCGGCGGCTTTAATCTGGTCGACCCTGCCCCTTAACTCGGACTTGACCAGCGCCTTGCTGCACAGGAAATCGCAGTTCTTAGCGCCGGTGACGTTCTTGCCGGCTTCCGTCAGCTTCTGCTTCATCTCGGCCACCTGTTTCGGCCCGCCGCTGCCGGAGGACTGGGCGCAGCCTTCACAGCCCATGATAAAGACATTTTTGTCCTTTTCCAGATAGGCGATTATTTCATCGAAGTTTTTCTGTTCCGAATATAACATCGCTCCTCCTTCAAACCTACACTACCCGGTACTGGCCGATGTCCCGACCTTTAGGCGTGACGAAATGCACGGCGCAGGCGATACAGGGGTCGAAAGAGCGCACGATGCGCACTACCTCGAAGGGGTTTTTCTCGTCTTTGACCTTGGTTCCGATGAGCGCCTTCTCGATGGGCCCGTGCTGGCCTTTATCGTCCATTGGGGAGACGTTCCAGGTGGTGGGCACGACCGCCTGGTAGCTGTGGATTTTTCCGTTCTTGATCTCGATCCAGTGCCCCAGGGCGCCGCGCGAGCCTTCGATAATGCCCATGCCGGCGGCCTCTTCCGGGAGCTGGTATTCAACGTAAGCGGGCTCGCCGGGCTTAAGGGAAAGCGCCCAGGCTTCCAGGCTATCGACGGTGAATTTGGCGGAAAGCGCCCGGGCCAGGTGCCGGCCGAGCACGGAAAAGAGCACCGCTGGCGGGGCTTTAAGCTCCTTCAGCGAGCCGTCCACCAGCTCTTTCATTTTAGGGTCGCCTTTGGCGTAGGTCACGGCGACGCGTGCCAGCGGGCCCACTTCGTAGACCTTGCCGTCATAGCGGGGGGCTTTCGCCCAGGAGTAAGCGCCGCTCTTGCCGTATTGCGGTCTGGTATCGCCGTGGGAGGGGTGCAGGTTGGAGGATGCGTCTTCATACCAGGAGTGCCTGACCTGCTCGGTGATTTTGGACATATCCAGCGGGGCGGGCTTAAGGTCGGCGCCGACGGTGCCCTGTTTGAAGAGCCGTTCGCGGATGGCGTAGTCCGGGCTCTTGCCGTCCTGGTCGTACCCGCCGTAGGAAAGCAGGTTCTTGCAGCCGACGCCGATAGAGGCGTAGTCGCCGTAGGCTTTGGCTACCGCGAGAACGTCCGGGATATAGACGCTGTTCACGAAGTCCTGAAGTATCTTTATCTTCCAGATGTAAGCCATGATGTTATCCACCGTTGGCGTGCTGGTTACGCCGCCGGGCACCACGCCCACGCTGTGGGGGATCTTGCCGCTGAAAATGCTCACGGCCTCGTGACCGACACGCCGGATTTCCAGCGCCTTCACGTAGTGGGCGACGCACTGCTGGTTGACCTCCGGCGGCAGGCGGTAATCGCCTTCGTAGCGGGGCAGGAACGGCTCTAAAGCGCCGCGCTGAATAAAGTCTTTGACGGAGTTGAGCTGCGAATCGTTGCCGGAGTATTTAGCCACGTCGGCGACATTAACGTAGTCGAGCGCGGCAAGGTGATAGAAATGGAGGATATTATCCTGTACCACGTGCGCGCCGTGAATGAGGTTGCGGATGATCCGGCCGTTGTCCGGAATCTTGTCCGCGATGCCGAAGGCGCTGTCCAGGTTGAGCGTGGCGGCGATACCGTGTGATTGCGGGCAGACGCCGCAGATACGCTGGGCGATGATCTGGGCGTCGCGCGGGTCGCGTCCCTTCAAAATAAGTTCCAGCCCGCGGAAGAGGTTACCGGTCGCCCAGGCGTCCTTGACGACGCCGTTTTCCACCGTGCATTCTATTTTCAGGTGTCCCTCGATCCTGGTGACCGGATCGATCACGATTTTAGCCATGATTCACCCCCTTGTTGGCCCAGTAAGCGCCGACGACCGGGAGGTCAACATCCACGAGTTTCTCGTAGAACGGCGCCGTCTCGTCGGGGAACTCCGGCTGGGTACAGCCGTTGCAGGGCGCGCCGCAGCCGATGACCCAGTTGGTGCCGCTGTTCCATTTGCGCAGCGGGCAGTCCGCGTGGGTGATGGGCCCCTTGCAGCCAAGCTCGTACAAACAGCCGTCCTCGCCGAATTTCTTGGCGAACTTGCCTTCGTCGAAGTAGGCGCGGCGGGGGCAGTTTTCGTGTATCAGCTTGCCATAGTACGCCCTGGGGCGTAGAAAATCGTCCAGCTCGCCGCGCTTGGGCAGGCCGTTGAGAATGATGCCCGCTACCGTCCCCACGAACCAGTCGGGGTGGGGGGGACAGCCGGGGATATTGATGAGGGGTTTATTGATACCTTTAGCGGTGAAGAATTGCTGGACTGACAGGCAGCCTGTAGGATTAGGCGTCGCGGCGGGTATGCCGCCGAAGGAAGCACAGGTGCCCATGGCGATGACCGCCAGCGCGTCTTTAGCCAACTCTTCCACCCGCTGCTTCATGGTGACCGGCTTGCCGCTCCTCTCCCCCACCGCCCCGTAAACGCCGCCGTCGGCGGTGGGCACCGCCCCGTCGACGACGAGGACGTATTCGCCCTTCTGCCTTTTGGCGGTATCCTCCATCACACCGATAGCCAGTTCACCGGCCGCCGCCATGACGACCGGGTGAAACTTGAGGTTGATATGCACAACCGGCGCTATCTGGTCGATAAGCACGTTTTTAATGGTGGGGCTGGCCGTATTCAGCATGGAAACGGCGCAGCCGGTACAGGCAGAGGCCTGGAAGTAAATAACCGGAAGCTCTTTAACCATCAAGTCCAACTCCTTTCCGTTAGTATGAATGATTGGGAGATAATACTTAATTATACTAGAAAACTGGTGGGCAGGGGAATCGGGATAAATGCTTAAAATTCAAGCGTTAAATACTGAAGATCCAGAGCAAAATCTCCCTTTGTCCCTCTTTACGAAGGAGGGACAATCCATCCTCTCCCTTTCGTAAAGGGAGATAAGAGAGGGATTTTGTATTAACTAAAACACGCAAATAACAGCATCTTCAAATCACAGGATTACGATTTACATGGGGAATGGTAAACGAAAAAATCGTCTTTACCCCTCACCACATTCGCTTTGCTCAGTGCAGGCTTAATCCTCTCCCAAAAGGGAGAGGACATTGATAAAGAAGATTTTTTTATTCCGGCAAAGCTTTGGCCACTACTTCAGCGATGTCCAGCACTTGCACTTTGCCCGCCGCTTCTTTGCCCTTCAGGCCGTCGTCGAACATGGTCATGCAGTAAGGGCAGGCGACGCAAACCGTGTCCGGGTGCTTCGTCAAAGCTTCCTCCACCCGCGCCACATTGATTAGAGTCCCCTCTTTTTCCTCCATCCACATACGGCCGCCGCCGGCGCCGCAGCAAAAGCCTTTATCGCGGCTCCGCGCCATTTCCGTAGGGGCTTTACCGGTAGCCGAGGCGATAACTTCACGAGGTGCATCATATACCGCGTTGTACCGTCCGAGGTAGCAGGAATCGTGGTAAACGATATTACCCAGCCCCGCCGCCGGCTTGAGCTTGAGCTTACCTTCACTAATAAGGCTATTGATAAATTCCGTATGATGGACGACTTCCAGCTTGACGCCGTACTGCTGGTAATCGTTCTTCAAAGTGCTGAAGCAGTGCGGGCACTGGGTGATAATTTTCTTCACGCCCTTGTCCTGGAACATCTTGATGTTGGCTTTCGCCATGCGGTCGAAGACGTACTCGTTGCCGAGGCGGCGCAGGCTGTCCCCGCAGCACATTTCGTCGCGCCCGAGCGTGCCCCAGGAGATGCCGGCTTTATCCAGGATTTTCGCCAGGGAAAGCGTCGTTTGACGGTTGCGCGCGTCGAAAGCTCCGGCGCAGCCCACGTAAAACAGATATTCCGTCTTACCGGCCTCGAAGGGCTGCACCGTGATGTCCGCTGCCCACTTGATGCGTTCCGCCGGCGCGATGCCCCAGGGGTTGCTGCGCTGTTCCATGTTCTCGAAGAGTGTCAGCAGTTCGTCCGGGAACTTCGCCTGCATTTCCACCAGGTGGCGGCGCATGTCCACGATGCGCGGCACATGTTCGATAAAGACCGGGCAGACCTCCATACAGGCTCCGCAGGTCGTGCAGTTCCAGATGACTTCCTCTTTAACGCTGCCCTCGCCGCCCGGGCCGATTAACGGCAACTCCTTAACCCTGTCCTTTTTGCCATTGTGCAGCAGGTTCACCTTGATATCATGTATCACCACGCGCGGCTGGAGCGGCTTTTCGGTGAAGGTGGCCGGGCAGTTATCGGAGCAGCGGCCGCACTCGGTGCAGGAATAGGAGTCGAAAAGCCCTTTCCAGGTAAAGTTTTCCACCTGCCCCACCCCGAAGGTGTTGCCCTTCTTGAACTCCTCGCGCGGCTGCGTCCGCACTTTGTCCAGGCTCTTGAATGCGCAGTTGGGCAGGGAGGTCATGATGTGCATGTGCTTGCTGTAAGGCAGGTAGTCGAGGAAGGAGAGCAGCACGACGGCATGGACCCACCAGAATAC
>JBEKAC010000004.1:0-70402 GCA_050018395.1 Dehalococcoidales bacterium | reverse complement strand
ATTTTGTCTGGAAGACCCGCGCCAGGCCGTAGCCGGGGTCGACGTTGTATACACCGATGTCTGGACCAGCATGGGACAGGAATCGGAAGCGGAACAGCGCCGCAAGGCTTTCGCCGCCTACCAGGTAGATGGCGATCTGCTCTCCCTGGCGAAAAAAGACGCCATCCTGATGCACCCGCTGCCCGCTCATCACGGCGAGGAGGTGGCGGAAAACATCATCTACTGCGAGCAGTCGGTGATATTTGACCAGGCGGAAAACAGACTGCACGCGCAAAAAGCGCTACTAGCGGACATCATGGGGGGCATCGAGATATTCTTTGCCCGGCCCCGCAAATGACACAACTCCTCTTAAATAAGTAATGTTATCCCCACAAAGAACACTGAAATGACCAAACCTGTCGTTGCCATCGTCGGACGCCCCAATACCGGTAAGTCCACGCTGCTTAACCGGATCGTGAAACGGCCGGTAGCCATCACGGAAGACCTGCCCGGGACAACACGCGACCGTAATATGGCGGATGTTGAGTGGGGAGGGGTGGAATTTACACTGGTGGACACCGGCGGGCTGGAAATCGACCCGCGCACCACCATCGCCCGCGGCGTAAAAGCCCAGGTGGAAACGGCCATCAGGCAGGCGGACGTTATTATCAACGTCGTCGATGCCGTGGACGGCGTCACGCCTTTAGACCTAGAAATCGCGGAAACACTGCGCAAGGCGAACAAACCGATACTGCTGGCGGCCAACAAGGCGGACAACCCAAAACGAGAAACCGCGGCGCTGGAGTTTTACGAGCTGGGCCTGGGTGAACCGCTGCCCATCAGCGCCCACCACGGCCGCGGCGTGGCCGAGTTGCTGGATAAAATCGTTGAATTATTGCCCTCCCACCCGCCCGAAGAAGTTAAGCCGGAAAGCATCAATGTCGCCATTGTTGGGCGGCCCAACGTGGGCAAATCGATGCTGCTGAACGCGCTGGTCGGTGATGAACGCGCCATCGTCGATGCCACGCCGGGGACGACCCGCGATGCCGTGGATACGCCGTTTGAATTTGAGGGGCAGAGGATGCTGCTTATCGATACGGCCGGTATCCGGCGGCGGGGTAAGATCAAAGCCGGGGTGGAGCAATACAGCGTCGTCCGAAGTTTCCGCGCCATCGACCGCGCTGATGTCGTCCTGCTGGTCCTGGATGCCACGGAGATGGTGACTTCCCAGGACACCCATATCGCCGGCTATATCCAGGAGGCCTATAAAGGCATCATTATCATCGCTAACAAATGGGACCTGATAGACAACAAGGACATCATCGCGTGGAATAAGCTGGTCAAAAGCGAGTTCAAATTTGCCTCTTATGCACCAATAATGTATACTTCGGCTAAATCAGGGCAGGGAGTAGATCAAATCATGCCCCAGGTTATCCAGGTTTACCGGGAAAGGTTCAAGCGGCTATCCACCGCGACTGTAAATAACGTAATTCAACAGGCGGTTGCTTCCCATAACCGACCAGCCAGCCAGGGCAAGCAGTTAAAGATTTTATATGCCACCCAGGCGGAAGCCAATCCGCCTACCTTTGTGTTCTTCACCAACGATGCCAGGCTGGTGCATTTCTCTTACCGGCGTTTCCTGGAAAACACGCTCCGCCAGGCATTCGGTTTTACCGGTACGCCGCTCCGCTTCCACTTCAAATCCAGGGGTGAAGCATGATCGTTCTGATGTACGCCGCCGTAGCGGTGATCGGCTACCTGCTGGGCGCGATACCCTTCGGGGTATTGATTAGTAAAAAAATCGCCAAAACGGATGTACGAGAGGTGGGAAGCGGCAAAACAGGTATGACCAACGTCCTGCGGGCGGCCGGTAAAAAAGCCGCCGCGATTTCTCTGGTATTGGACGTAGCCAAAGGCGCGCTGGCGGTGGTGATCGCCGGTTTTATCTTTTACCATAAAACCCAGCCTGAACCATCGGCTTTTACCTGGATCGGTAATGCCAAAGCGCTGGCGGCCCTTTCGGCGATAGCCGGGCATAGCTGGTCCGTGTTTTTAAAATTCAAGGGGGGACGCGGGGTAGCCACTTTCATGGGAGGCCTGGCGGCAATGTACTGGCCGGCCGCGCTGCTGGGAGGAATCCTTATCTTTACCATCGGGCTGCGCACTAAATACATGTCCCTCGGCTCGATTATAGGGGCCATCTCGGCCTTTATCATGCTGATGTCGCTTAATGTCCTGGAGGTCACGTTTTTCTGGTATAAACAATATCCGCCGTTCGAATATGTTGTCTTCGCCATGATCGGCGCGCTGTTTGTCTATTTCATGCACCGCGATAATATCCTCCGTCTCTACAACGGCACGGAGCGGCAGATCGGGCAAAAACATAAAACCCAAACGTCTCCCAGCACCAATGACCCCAAATAATTTCTTAGTGTTCATCCTTAATTACGGTTCACGCTAAATGGAAAAAATCGCCGTTATCGGTACGACCAGCTGGGGCATCACGCTATCCGTGTTGATGGCCGGTAAAGGCTTTGAGGTCAGGTTGTGGGCGCGCACGCTCCGCGAAGCCAACGCCTTAAAAAAGAAAGGCACGGACCGTTTCCCGGATGTCACCATTCCCACGGAGATCATTATCACCCACCAGATGGCCCAGGCCATGGACGGCGTCAGCGCGGTGATTCTGCCGGTCCCTTCCGATACGATGCGGCTAAATATCTCCCGCGTGGCCCCTCACCTCACGAAAAACTCCATTATTATCAGCGCCTCCAAAGGGCTGGAAATAGGCAGCAACAAGCGGATGACCGAGGTCATCGCCGAAGAAATAAAACCACAATTCGCGCCCAATATCTGCGTAATTTCCGGGCCGCAACTGGCCAAAGAGATCATCCACGGCCACCCGGCCGCGGGCGTTATCGCCGCGGAAGATAAAAATACCGCCCGGAAAGCCCAGAAACTCCTGACTTGCGCCAACTTCTGCGTATTTTCCAACACCGACGTCATCGGGGTGGAGCTGGGCGGCGCTCTGAAAAACATCCTGGCGCTGGGCGCCGGCATCGCCGACGGGCTGGGCTACGGCGATAACGCCAAAGCCGCTTACATGACCCGCGGCCTGACGGAGATTACCGCCCTGGGCATGGCGCTGGGCGCCAATCCACTAACATTTTCCGGCCTGGCCGGCCTGGGCGACGTTATCACCACCTGCGCCAGCCCGCTGAGCCGCAATCACTACGTCGGCGTGGAGTTGGCCAAGGGCAAGCCGCTGGAAGAAATCCTGGAATCGATGAACCAGGTGGCGGAAGGCGTCAATACCACTCTGGTGGCCCATAACCTGGCACAGCAGCTCGGGCTGGAAATGCCGATAGCGGAAAAAATTTACCAGGTCCTGTATGAAAACGCCGACCCCGGAAAGGCGGCTCAGGAACTCATGGGCGGCAATGTCAAACACGAACTAGCGGGACGCCGCTGGCAACTGTTTTCACTGTTCCGGCACCAAAAACGCGTCGTTGCCAACGGTACGACAACTAAAAAACCGCAGCCCTAGCTTTTACCGTTATCCAGGCTTTTAGCTAGCTCTTCAAAAAGCCGGCGCTGTTCTTTGTTCAGAGACTCGGGCGTCACCACGCGCAGCGAAACCAGCTCGTCGCCGTTACCCATGCCGTGCAGATGGGGGATACCCTTATCTTTAACCCGGAACACTTTGCCCGTCTGGCTGCCGGAAGGGATCTTTAGTTTGCTGGGGCCGTGGAGGGTGGGGACTTCCACCTCGCAGCCGAGAGCCGCCTGAGCGAAATTGACCGATAGCTCGTAAAGGACATTATCGCCTTCACGGGTGAAGAACTCGTGGGGCTTTACGGAAATCATGACGAAGAGATTTCCCGCCGGTCCACCGCGGTAGCCGGCTTCGCCCTCGCCGGAAATCCGGATGCCATTGCCGTCATCGATGCCGGCCGGTACTTTAACAGAAATGCGCCGCTTGTGCTTCTGGTAGCCGGAGCCCCGGCAATCCGGGCAGGCTTCTTTAATAATCACACCCTCGCCGTGACAATCGCTGCAAACGGCGGTATTGATGAACTGGCCGAACAGGCTGCGCTGCACACGGCGTATCTGCCCCGAACCTTCACAGGTAGCGCAGCGTACCGGCTGTGTGCCGGGTTTGGCGCGCGTGCCGCGGCAGGTGGCGCACAGCTCGGTGCGGGCGATTTCTATTTCCTTTTCACAGCCCAGCGCGGCTTCTTCAAAGGTAACCTTGATATTATAACGCAGGTCGTCGCCGTGCTTTGAGGTCTGCCGGTGCGTTTGGCCGGTGCCGCCGAAAAAGGCTTCAAAAATGTCCCCGAAGCCGCCCATGTCAAAGCCCTCGAAGCCCCGCCCGAAGAGATTTTCCGCCCCGTTGTGCCCGTAGCGGTCATACGCGGCGCGCTTATCGGTATCGGAAAGGACTTCATAAGCCTCATTGATTTCCTTGAATTTGTCCGCAGCCCCATTATCATGGTTACGGTCAGGGTGATACTCCATGGCCAGCTTACGGAATGCCTTCTTGATATCTTCATTGGAGGCATCGCGCGGCAGGCCGAGTACCTCATAATAATCGCGTTTTACAGCCATCTTATCCATCCCGCCTTCCAGGAAAAAGCCAGAAGGCATACTTCCAACTTTATCATACTAGCGGGGTGATTGGCTTGTCAACAAAGCTAACCCTGATGGAGAGGGCCGAGATTAAAGTCCGGACAATTGTACCGATTCGGGCTAGTCCATGTCAACTTCTTCGTCCGGCTGATACTCACGCGGCGGAAGGACGTCATCCAGATAGCCCTGTAATATCACGGCGGCAGCCGCAGCGTCATACTTGGTGTCTTTGCTGGTTTTCCTGGAAGTTTGGAGAATTTTTTTTGCCAGGACGGTGGTTAACCGCTCATCTCTGAACTCTACCGGGGTATCGGTCCGGCTGCACAGCTGAGTGACAAAATCACAAACTTTTTCCGCTTGAGAGCCGAAGCTGCCGTCCATGGAATACGGCAGGCCAACGATGATGCGGGCGACATCGTTTTTACGTGCGATATCGATAATCGCTTCAACGTCTGCCGGGCTGTTTTGCCGTGAAATGATCGTGAGAGGGCTGGCCAGTATGCCCATCGGGTCGCTTAGCGCCAGGCCGACGCGCACATCGCCAACATCTAAACCTAAAATGCGTGAAATAGCTGCCTCCTTAAACAAGAAGAAAAGTAACGAACATCGAGGAACAAGGGCAAAAGCGAAGGTGAGAGGAGTTTCCTATTCTTAAGAATTGCTTTTTGTTGGTGCACGCCCCTACGAAATGATATTCTTTACCAGACGGAGTGCTTCATCCAGCTTGCTTTTATCTTTGCCGCCGGCCTGGGCGAAATCTACTCTTCCACCACCACCACCACGAGTTACTTTTGAGATACTATTTATTATATCTTTTGCGCTATAGCCTTTCTCAATTAAATCCGGTGTTACAGAAGCAACGAACACGGCACCATCGTCTTTGATTGCACCTAATATTATTATTACGCTATTAAGCCTGTTTTTAATATAATCAGCCATTTCCCTCATAATCTGCATATCAGAATACGATACCCTCGTTGAAAGCACATTTACGCCGTTGACTACTTCGACTTTTTCCAGCAGCGATTCGGCTTCTTTTTTAGCCAGTTCTCTCTCCAGCGAGAGAGAGTGCCTTTTCTGTGTGTCCAATTCATTAAGCAGGGTGGTAAGCTTTTCCTGGACGTTGTCCGGTGAGGCTTCCAGCAATTGAGCGGTGCGATCCAGGCTCGTCAAACTTTTGTCTAGAAACGCTTCCGCCTCCCGGCCGGTGACCGCCTCGATACGCCTTAGTCCCGCCCCGATGCTGCCCTCGCTTAAGATATAGAAATAGCCTATCTCGCCGGTATAGGCTACATGCGTGCCGCCGCAAAGCTCTGTGCTCACCGCCGGCTCGCCGATGCGCATGACGCGCACGATATCGCCATACTTTTCATCGAACAAGGCAATCGCCCCGGCCTCGACGGCTTTTTTATAGGCAGTCTGCTCGTCGTATACCTTGAGGTTCTGCCGTATCTTATCGTTAACGATGCGCTGCACGGCCTTGATTTCTTCGCGGGTCATCGCCGCCAGGTGTGAAAAATCGAAGCGCAAGCGGTCCGACGCCACGTACGAGCCGCGCTGCTGGATATGTTCGCCCAGCACCTGCCGCAATGCTGCCTGCAAGAGGTGGGTGGCCGTATGATTGCGCTGGATGTCCCGCCGCCGCTCGATGTCCACCGCCGCTGTGACTTCTTCGCCGGTGTTAAAGCTGCCTTCGACCACCTTGCCCTGATGGATGGTAATGTCCGGCGGCAGGCGGACGGTATCCGTTACCGCAAAACGGCCGTGCGGCCCGGTAATTTCGCCCGTATCCCCTACCTGGCCGCCCATTTCCCCGTAAAACGGGCTGGTATCCAGCACCAGGCTGGCGGCCTGGCCGGTTTCAACCGTATTCACCACCTTGCTATCGATGAGAAATTTAAGTATTTTACTTTTTTGCTCGAGGCAGGTGTATCCCACGAACTCCGTACCCTTAACGTCCAGTTTGTTCTTACCGCCGATCTCCACCGCCACGTCGAACTTATGGGAGGCGCGGGCGCGTTCCCGCTGTTTTTCCATTTCTCGTTCAAAGCCTGCCATATCCACCGAAAAGCCGGACCTGGCCACGATTTCCCGGGTCAGCTCCACCGGAAAGCCGGAAGTATCATAAAGCTTAAAGGCATCCGCGCCGGATATTTGCCTGGACTTGTTACCGGCCGCGGAGGAAAGGAGATTCTCGATAATTTCGAGTCCGGTGTTCAGTGTCTCCTCAAAGCGCGTTTCTTCCAGGGTTACCAGTTTCACGATGAAGTCCTGCCGCGCTTTAAGCTCCGGGTAAACGTGGCCCATCTTTTTCACCGCGACTTTGGCGATTTCCGCTAAAAACGGCTTTTCCAGGCCGAGGCGGCGCCCGAAAAGGACCGCGCGGCGTAAAAGCCGCCGCAAAACGTAGCCCCGCCCCTCGTTGTCCGGCAGGACGCCGTCCGCGATGAGAAAAGTCAGCGCCCGCCCGTGCTCCGCCACGATTCTCATTGCATTATCATCATCGGCTTGGGCGCCGTATTTTTTCCCGGTCAGGGCGGAAACCTTTTCCAGCAGCGTTGCAAACAGGTCAGTCTCGTAAATGGTCTGCTTGCCGTTGACCACCGTTATCGTTCTATCCAGCCCCATGCCGGTATCGATGTTCGGCCGGGGCAGCGGGGTGCGTTTGCCCTGCTCGTCCTGGAAAAACTGGGTGAAAACCAGGTTCCAAATCTCGATAAAGCGGTTGCACCCGTCGTCGTTGGGCTTGCAGTCCGGGCCGCAGCTTTTTTCTTGCCCGAGGTCATAGTGTATCTCGCTGCTTGGTCCGCAGGGGCCGGAACTGCCGGGTGGCCCCCAGAAATTGTCCTTCTCACTGCAGCGAACGATTTTATCTTCCGGTATCCCGATGCCGCGCCAGATTCTAAAAGAATCCTCATCGTCGAGATAAATGGTTATCCAGAGCCTTTCCCTAGGGAGCTTGAGCCTTTCCGTGACGAACTCCCATGCCCAGGCGATGGCTTCTTTTTTAAAATAGTCGCCCACGCTGAAGTTGCCCAGCATTTCAAAAAAGGTCAGGTGCGAAGCGTCGCCGACGAACTCGATATCCGTCGTCCGGAAGCATTTCTGGCAGGAAGTAAGGCGGGGGGCGGGGGGTTTTACCTGTCCCAGGAAATAGGGCTGTATCTGCACCATGCCGGCGGTAGTCAGGAGTAACGTGGGATTATCTTTGGGGATAAGGGAGGAGGAGGGGATAATCTTGTGCCCCTTTTCTTCAAAGAACTTAAGATATGCCGAGCGTAGTTCATCACTATTCACGTAATTAACTCCGGTAGAATTAAGTAAAGCTTACCCTTGATTTTATGGTTAAGAGGCGCCCACTGTCAATGAGATGGGCACTAAAACAGTTTTTTCAGGTACTCTTTGAAGTCCGCCCCCATGTCGTCCCGCTTTAAAGCCAGGAACACATTAGCCTTGAGCCAGCCGAGCGGCGTACCCGCATCATAACGTTCACCTTCCAGCTCCCGGGCATAAAGCTTCTGCTCCTTGAGCAGCAGAGCCAGGGCATCGGTAAGCTGTATTTCGCCATTCTTGCCGGGCGGCGATGCCGAGGCGGGACGGCGCCCTGGCGGTTTCCGGCTTTTCCACCAGGCTCATGACTTCGTAGACTTTCCCGGCTACCTGGTTGGGCTCGATGATGCCGTATTTGTTGGTCTCCGCGTCGCTGACCCTGGACACGGCCACGACGCCCGAGCCGTATTTTTCTCAGACCGGCAGCATTTGTCTTAAGCCCGGCACATCGTTAACGATGATGTCGTCCGGCAGCATCACAGCGAAAGGCTCGTTGCCGACGACGTCTTTTACTATGAGAATAGCGTGGCCCAGGCCAAGCGGTTCCTTCTGTCGCACACAGCAGATATCCGTCAGGCTGGATATCTCCAGCATTTTGCGCAGCAGCTCGGTCTCGCCTTTGCTTTCCAGAAAATATTCCAGCTCCAACGAGCGGTCGAAGTAGTCCTCGATGGCGCATTTGCCCATGGCCGTCACCATGATTACCTGCTCAATGCCGGACTTGAGCGCCTCTTCCACGGCGAACTGTATCAGCTGCCTGTCCACGAGCGGCATCGTCTCCTTGGGCTGCGAGCGTGTCACCGGCAAAAAACGGGTGCCCCCGCCAGCGGCGGTAATCACTGCTTTGCGTACTTTCATCACTTCCCCCTTAAATCATCCAGAGCAAAGGCGGCCGCGCCGTAGATGCCGGCCTCGTTGCCGAGCTGCGCCAAAACGACGCGCACGGCCCGCGCGTTGATGGAGAAAGGCAGCTCCGCCGCCATTTTCCGCCCCTGCCCGATGATCAGTTCTCCTAAATCCGCCATGCCGCCGCCGATGATAATCATTTCCGGGTTGAAGATATTGGTAATGTTTACCAGCCCTACTCCCAGGTAATACGCCGCCCTGGCCATTATGTCCTGTGCCAGTTTATCGCCGCTGCGGGCGGTCCGGCCGATTATCTCGGCAGTTATTTTATGTAAATCTCCCTCAACCACCTCCGCGAGGGAAGATTTTTCCCCGCGTTCCAGCCGCAATACGGCTTCGCGCTCTATAGCCGAGCCGGAAGCGAACATTTCCAGGCAGCCGGTGTTGCCGCACCCGCACCTGGGGCCGCTGGCCTCAACGGTCATATGCCCCAACTCACCCGCCCCGCCCACCGCGCCCAGGTAAAGCTTGCCTTCGATAATGATGCCGCCGCCGATGCCGGTACCCAGCGTCAGCAGCACCAGGTTATTGACGCCTTGACCCGCTCCGTGGCTGTGCTCGCCGAGGGCGGCCGCGCTGGCATCATTTATTATCATTGTTTTAACGCCGAATTTTTCCCTAATCATGTCCGCCAGCGGTATTTCCATCCAGCCCGGCAAATGCGGCGATGGCGTAACCACCACTCCCCGCCCCGTATCGATGCCGCCGGCGCAGGCAATACAGATAGCTCCGATGTCAGCCGCCGCCATGTTCTGACCTGATAAAACGCCATCTATGGCTGTGCCGATGCGCCCGATGACCCGGTTCACGCCTTCACCACTCAGCGTGGGACGGACGTCTTTAGCTATAATCCTGCCGCCAGGACTAAAGATGGCGGCCATGATCTTCGTGCCGCCGATATCCACCCCGATGACCGGTTTAGAAATTTTTTCTTCAGTCATTTTCCGCCTGAACCTGAAGCGTTATTCGGCCAGAAAATCCAGCACGAGTTTATTGAACCTGTCCGGGTACTCGAACATCGGCATATGACCGCATTTATCAAAGATTTCCAGCCGGGCGCCAGCTATTTTGGCTGCGGCGATACGGGTGTGCTTAACCGGGATAATCTTATCTTCTTTACCCCAGACCACCAGGGTCGGCGCTTTAAGGCTGCCGAGCTTGCTCAACAGGGGATCGAGCAGGCTGGAACGCTGCCCGCCGGTATCGATACCCGCCCTTAAAGCCGCCAGCAGCGCCTTTTTAGCCCCCGGCTGAATGATGATACCGTTAGCCACATCGATCAATTCCGGGGTAATCAGCGCCGCGTCATAAACTATCTTGCGCCACATGCTGACCGTTGCTTTACGGCTTCGACGCAATAATAGCTCGCCGAGGACAGGGAGCGAGCATATCTTAAAATCCGCGATAACGTCGTTGCCCATGCCGGCGTTGTCCACCAGCACCAGTTTTGCCACTTTATCCGGATAGTCAACCGCGAACTGCAGCACCAGGCCCCCTCCCATAGAGTTCCCTATCAGGCTGGCCCGGGGGATGTTCATGGCGACCATAAAATCATTGATGAATTTCACCAGGACATTCAAATCGCGTATCAGAGGGGCCTTATCCGTCCGCCCGAATCCCGGCAAATCCGGGGCAAAAACGCGGTGTTTCTCCGCCAAAGCGCCAATATTATGTACCCAGTTTTCGATAAAGCCGCCGAGCCCGTGCACCAGTAATACGGCGCTGCCTTTATCGCCCGCCGCCCAATAGCGCGTATTTACATCGCCGACCTTGATATATTTATCTTCAGGGCGCGTCGCTGACATATCCATTCCTCCCCAAGCTATTTTATTTATTAAGCGGATACCGCACCGCGCTGTCCCAATTGCGCGATCAATACATCGAGGGCCAGTTCGCCATCCATCCTGCCCGTTTTAATAGCGATATCGGTATCCAGAAGCTGATGATACACGTCCCGGATGCGGGCCGGAGAATAGCTGTCCGCCTGTTCCCACGCCTTGCGCAGGATAAAGTCCTGTCTCAGCCCCAGTTTGCTCTGGATCTCGGCCCGGGATTTGCCATGCTCCCTCATTTCCTTCATCAGAAAGATAATCCTGGCCTGCCGTGCTAGCATGACCAGTATCTGCGCCGGCGCCATGCCCTGCCGGAACAACTGCTGGAGCGTTTCCTGCGCCGCGCCCACCCGCAGCTCCAGAATGGCGTCCACCATGGCAAAGACGCTGGCCTCCTCGGCGCTGCTCACCACCGCTTTCACGTCCGCCTCCTCGATGGCCCGGCCGCCGGTATACGCTATCAGCTTTTCGATTTCGTTAGAAAGCGTCCAGAGGTCGCTGCCGACCAGCCTTACAAGCAGGGTCAACGCTTTGGCGGAGATACCGCCGGCTTTGCCCTGCGCCGCCAACCGCTTTGCCACCCATTCCTTGAGCTGCTCCCCTTTCAGCAGCGGAAAAGACTTGATTTTGGCCTGTGGCATTATCTCCAGCAATAAGGGATTGCGCGGGTTTATCTCTCCGTCAATCAATACTAATTCGGTGAACGGCGGGAGTTTTTTAATCGCTTCGGCCAGCGGCTTATAGGCTTCTTCCTGGGGAGAAGGGCGGGCGGTCTTTTTTCTGGCCGGCCGGCCTTTGGGTTCAAAGCGCGCCAGCAGGCCTTCAATAATCACGAGGCGTTTTTCCGCGAGAAACGGCATCGTCTCACAGGCGGCCCGCAGCTGCTCCACCGTCACGGCCCTGCCATCCAGCACCGTAGTGTTGGTCATTATCGATGTGGGATCGCCGGCGGACTTTTTGATGTCTTCCAGCGCCCTGCGGACGGAAAAATCGTCTTCTCCGCAAAATATATGTAACAAGTTAACTCTCCCTGCCCCGGAGTCTTGCGGCTTATTCACGCCATTATATCATATTCGCCCGCTATAAGATTAAGCCCGTCGGGCAAGCGGAATAGCTAAAAGGTTGACAAAACACTGCCGTTAAGGAATAATCGCACAGAGAGACCGCAACGGTCGGGCAGTCCGCGCACTATAAAATCGAGAGGTAGACTACGATGACGGAATATTCCGAGGAAAGAACCAAGCTGGACGAACTGAAAAAGCTGGCCAGCATCGCTACGGACATGCAGCTGGCCAACAAGATGCGCATCCAGGCCATCAACCTGCTGGGCGACATGGCCACCCACGAATCCTTGCTCGTCCTGCTTAACCTGGTCGCTAACGATAAGCTGAACGTCGATGAAAGAGACCTGGCGCTCAAGCGGGCCCGGGAAATCGTCAAAAAAGGCCGCTAGGCAGAGGGTTGAGGGTAAAGGGGTGAGGGAATAGACTAATCCTAACGTACTGATTTTCATGAGCATTAACATCGGCATCATCGGCCTGCCGCAGAGCGGTAAAACCAGCATCTTCAATGCCCTGGCCGGCGGCAAAGCGGACACTGCCGTGCACGGCACCGATGGGCTGGCGCCGAACATCGGCATCGCGCACGTACCGGAACCGCGGCTTAAAATACTGGATGCTATCTTTCATCCCAGGAAAACCGTCTATCCGGAGGTCAAGTACATCGATGTCGGGGCTTCGTTAAAATCGCTCGCCAAAGACAAAGGGATCGGCGGGCAGCTGCTCAACCAGCTAAGCACGGTGGACACGCTTATCTGCGTTGTCCGCGCCTTTAAAGACGAGAGCATCCCCCACCCCAACGGCAGCCTGGATGTCAAGAGAGACATCGAGGCCCTCAACCTGGAACTGATTTTCTCCGACCTGGCTATCATGGAACGCCGTATGGAGAAGCTGGAAGGATCCCTTAAGGCCGCCAAACCCGGCGAGCGCGCGCCGTTTCTCCAGGAAAAAGAATATCTTCAAAAAATGAAGGCGGAAATGGAAAAGGACCAACCAATCAGGGCGCAGTCTATCGACGCCCACGCGCAGAAATATATCAGCAACTATCAGTTTCTCACTGCCAAGCCGCTCTTAATCGTCGTCAATACCGGGGAAGAGCAGGTGGCGGAAACAGCCAAACTGGAAGCAGATCTGAATAAACAGTTCGCCGGCCCCGGGAGCCGCGCCGTGGCTCTCTGCGGCAAGCTGGAGATGGAACTGGCGCAGCTGGATGAGACTGCCGCCAGGGAGTTCCGCAAGGACTATGGCCTGACGGAGTCAGGACTGGAGCACGTTATCCGCGCGTCCTACGAACTCTCCGACCTTATCACGTTTTTTACCGTGGGAGCAGACGAAGACCGCGCCTGGCCCATCAAGAGAAACACCCCCGCCGTCAAAGCCGCCGGTAAAATCCATACGGACTTCGAAAAAGGGTTCATCCGGGCGGAGTGCATCAGCCTCGACGAACTGGTGAAATGCAACGGCTTTGCGGAAGCTAAAAAGCGAGGGCTGCTGCGACTGGAAGGCAGGGACTATATCGTCCAGGACGGGGACGTCGTGACTTTCCTTTTCAACGTTTAGTTACAGGCTCGCTTGACCGGCGTACCAGCAGCTTCAGCCGCTCTTCACCGGCGACGATGATATCCTCACCGATACTGATATCGCCCTCTGCCGAACGCGCTCGCCACAGCTCGCCGTTGATCTTCACCATGCCCTCCGGGGCCAGCCTGGTGGCCACTTTGCCCGTGGTGCCCACCATCGACGTTTGCCCCGCCTGGGTCTGCTTTTTTAATACACGTGTGGTAAAAAGAAAAAGCCACGTGCCGAAGACCGTCCAGGCCGCCATCACGGTTATAAGCACGATAACCGAAAGCCTGATATTGAACTCCGGCAGCACCCAGCGCCAGATTATCCAGAGAGCCAATAGTTGCAGTATATTGCTGACGATGGCCAGCACCAGCCTGGTGGAAGTTAATCTTTTATTCATATTTACATGTTATATTATAACAAGATAGGGCTCCAATTATCCTCTTCTTTCATCCGGATATAACAATATTTCCCAAAAACCATTGGCGGGACTTGACAAGGGTGTTTCAAAGATGATATCCTTTATATTTGTAACAATGCCCCAAGTGTTTGTTTTTTGCTTCCCTGATATAGATACCCAAGATATGATATTGCCTCATGTGAACGTATGTCTTCGTTCCGGATAATATTACTCTCGGAAAACCAAGCGTCACTGTGTTTGTCTAAGGAGTTGAAATGGTTGTAACGTCACGATTGCCTGCGTCTAAATCCAAGCCCACTATCGCCCGCAAATCTTATGCCAAGTTACCTACTGTACTGGACGTCCCTAATCTCATTAAAGTCCAGCTTGATTCCTTCCGGAGGTTCCAGGAGGACGGACTCAAGGCCCTGCTGGAAGAAATCTCTCCCATCAAAGACCTCACCGGCAACCGGCTGGAGCTGGCCTTCGTCGCTTATGAGTTCCGCGAACCCCGCCCCGGCCACTCCGAGCAGGAATGCCACGAGCGCGACCAGACCTATTCCGCCCCGCTCTATGTTAAAGTACGCCTGCTGGTCAAGGAGACCGGAGAAATCAAGGAGCAGGACCTCTTCTTCGGCGATATCCCGCTGATGACCTCCAAAGGCACCTTCGTTACCAGCGGCGCGGAGAGAGTGGTTGTCAGCCAGCTGCTGCGCTCCCCCGGCGTATACTTCACCGCCGAGGAAGACCCCGTGTCCGGCCGCAGGCTCTGCCAGGCCAAGCTAATCCCAACCCGCGGCGCCTGGCTGGAGTTCGAGACCAGCAACCGTAACGTCGTCTCTACCAAAATCGACGGCAAGAGGAAAATACCCATCACCACCCTGTTGCGCGCCCTCGGCTTCGGCGACGACAAAGATATTTTGAAGCTCTTTGAAAAAGAGGAAAAGGCGTCCGAGTTCAAGTATATCAGCATCACCATGGAAAAAGAACCGAACATCAAGGACGAAAAGGACGCCCTCTTAGATATTTATAAGAAACTGCATCCCGGCGAGCTTCCCTCGCTGGAAAACGCGCGGAAGCTTATCAGAAACCTTTTCTTTGACGCCACCCGCTACGATCTTGGCAACGTGGGCCGCTACAAGCTGAACAAACGGCTGGGCGTGGATGTCAGCCTCAAGGAGCGGACGCTGACCAAAGAAGATATCATTGAGATCATCCGCCATATTATCCTGATCAACAATGGCAAAGACCATAGCGACGATATCGACCATCTGGGCAACCGGCGGGTACGCACCGTCGGCGAACTGGTACAGACCCAGTTTCGCATCGGCTTCCTGCGCCTGGAGCAGGTCGTCCGCGAACGCATGAGCATTATCGGCACGGAAGCCGTGACCCCCAGCGCCCTGGTCAACATCCGACCCATCGTGGCCGCGGTACGCGAATTCTTCGGCGGCTCGCAGCTTTCGCAGTTCATGGACCAGACCAATCCGCTGGCGGAACTCACCCATAAGCGCCGTCTTTCGGCCATGGGTCCCGGCGGTCTTTCCCGCGACCGCGCCGGCTTCGAAGTACGCGACGTGCACTTTTCCCACTACGGCCGCATCTGCCCCATCGAGACTCCGGAAGGGCCGAACATCGGCCTGATCGGCTCGCTGGCCACGTACAGCATCATCAACGAATACGGCTTTATCGAGACCCCTTACCGCAAGGTCATCCACGAGTTAAGCAGCAAAGATAAGCGCCTCGTAAATCGTACCGCCAACGAGGATGTTCTGGACGAAAAAGGCAAAGTGCTGGTAAAAGCGGAAAGCGCCATCACGGCGGACGCCGTGGAAAAGCTATCGAAAATGAAGGCGAAGAAAATCAAAGTCGTCCCCTTTGTTTCCGACGAGATTATCTATATGCCGGCCGATGAAGAAGATAAATATACCATCGCCCAGGCCAACGTCCCTCTTGATGAAAACAACCAGTTTAAAGAAAAGAGAATTGAAGCCAGGCTGGCCGATGGCTACCTGCTGGAACCACCTGAGAAAATAGAATATATGGACGTCACCCCCAAGCAGGTGGTCAGCGTGGCCACAGCTTTAACGCCTTTCCTGGAACATAACGACGCTAACCGCGCTTTGATGGGCGCCAACATGATGCGCCAGGCGGTGCCCCTGCTCCGCCCCGAAGCCCCGCTGGTGGCTACCGGCATGGAAATGGAAGCCGCCAAGCATAGCCGGCAGGTGGTCTTTGCGGAAAAGGCCGGCACGGTAACGGATATGTCCGGCAACATCGATGATAAGGGGAACACTAAATACCGCATCGTCATCACGCACGAAGACGGCAGCACTAAAAACTATGACCTGATGAAGTTCGTGCGGACCAACCAGGGGACCTGCATCAACCAGCGCCCGCTGGTGAACAAGGGCGAACATGTCGAAGTGGGACAGGTGCTGGCGGACAGCTCCGCCACGGAAAACGGCGAGCTGGCCCTGGGACAGAACGTCACCGTAGCTTTCATGAGCTGGGAAGGCTATAACTTTGAAGACGCCATTATCTTAAGCAGCCGCATGGTAGAACAAGACATGTTCACGTCAATCCATATCAACAAGCACGAGGTGGAAGCGCGCGATACCAAGCTGGGCCCCGAGGAAATCACGCGGGATATTCCCAACGTGGGCGAAGAAAGCCTGCGCGAGCTCGACGAGGACGGCATTATCCGCATCGGGGCGGAAGTGATGCCGGACGATACCCTGGTGGGCAAAATCACCCCCAAGGGCGAGACGGAGCTTTCCGCTGAAGAGAAACTGCTGCGCGCCATCTTCGGGGAAAAGGCGCGGGAGGTCAAAGATACCTCACTGCGAGTCCCTCACGGCGAGTGGGGAAAAGTTATCAATGTTAAAGTTTACACGCGTAAAGACAGCAAAAACGGCGGCGATGACCTGCCGGCCGGCGTCAACCAGTGGGTGCAGGTCTGGATTGCCCAGAAGCGCCGTGTATCGGTCGGCGATAAGCTGGCCGGGCGCCACGGCAACAAAGGCGTCATCTCCATCATCGCACCTAAAGAAGATATGCCCTTCCTGCCGGACGGGACGCCGGTTGATATTATCCTCGACCCCATCGGTGTGCCCTCCCGTATGAACATCGGGCAGGTGCTGGAAACGCACCTGGGCTCGGCGGCCAGCGTGCTCGGCTTCCGGGCGCAGACCCCGGTCTTCGACGGCGCCGATGATCTGGCCATCGAAGATGCTTTATGCCGCTCCTGGATTGTCCAGGAGGCCGGTGCTGTCGATCCCAACCCGGGAGAAAATAAAGCCCCCTATGACGAAGAAAAGGCCCGAGCCTGGGTCAACGAACGCGGCTTTGACGGCAAGGCCGTCTTTAATGAAAACTTAAGGGGAAAAGCCAAGGACATCGGGCTGCGACTCTGGCTGGAAGAGCTGAATATCTCCGCCAGCAAACTAACCGCCGACCAGCTGCAAAAAGTGGTAGAAAAGGTAAACCGTGAAGGCAAATTTTCACCCCCTACCTACGGCAAGGTCATTCTGCATAACGGCCGTACCGGCGAACCTTACGACCAGCCGGTAACCGTCGGCAATATCTATATGATGAAGCTCATCCACCTGGTTGAAGACAAAGTGCACGCCCGCTCCACCGGCCCCTATTCCCTCATCACCCAGCAGCCGCTGGGCGGTAAGGCGCAGTTCGGCGGGCAGCGCTTCGGGGAAATGGAGGTCTGGGCGCTGGAAGCCTACGGCGCCGCCCATAACCTCCAGGAAATGCTCACCATCAAGTCCGATGATGTCACCGGGCGCGCCAAAGCTTACGAGTCTATCATCAAAGGCGATGATATCCTGCAGCCCGGCGTACCGGAATCGTTTAAAGTGCTCGTTAAAGAGCTGCAAAGCCTCGGACTGGCGCTCGAAGTCATTAACGAGGAAGAAACCAAAGCGGCCCCCGCCGAGGAGACGCTGGAAGAAACGTACAAACTGGAGACGGAACTGAAGAAGAGTGAAGAACCGCGCTGGAAAGAGGTAGAAGACGATGTTCGAGATTAACGATTTTGATGCCGTCCGTATCTCGCTGGCATCCCCGGAGCAGATCCGGAGCTGGTCTTACGGCGAGGTCACCAAGCCGGAAACCATCAACTACCGCACGTTGAAACCGGAACGGGACGGCCTTTTTTGCGAGAGGATCTTCGGGCCGACCAAGGACTTTGAATGCTATTGCGGTAAATATAAGCGGATACGATATAAGGGCGTTATCTGCGATAAATGCGGCGTGGAAGTAGCCCGCGCCAAGGTACGCCGCGAGCGCATGGGGCATATCGAACTGGCCTGCCCGGTGAGCCATATCTGGTTCGCCAAAGGCATACCCAGCCGGCTCGGCTTGCTGCTCGACCTTTCCCCGCGCAGCCTGGAGCACGTCCTCTATTTCTCCCAGTACATCGTTACCCAGATTAATACCGAAGCCCGTGATGCCGCTATCAAACAGCTTGGCAATGACTCGGCAAAAAAAATCGACGAAGGCCAAAAAACACTGGATGCCAAAGTGGCCGAGATGGAACAGGCCAAAGCCACCGTCGAGGAGATAAACAAGGTCCGCGGCGATTTCACCAATGAAAAAGCCAAGACCGAAGAAGAGCTCGCCCAGGACACGGAAAAGCTCAAGGGGCTGTATGTCCGCGAACTCCTCACCGAGAACCAGTACCACGACTATAAACAAAAATACGGTAACGTTTTCGAAGCCGGCATGGGCGCCGAGGCTATCCTGCACATTATGAAAGGCATCAACCTTGATGAAATACGCAACAAACTACTGCTGGAAACCCAGTCATCTTCCGGTCAGCGACGCAAGAAGGCCAGCAAACAGCTAAGAGTCGTCGAAGCCTTCCGCAATAGCGGCAACAAGCCGGAATGGATGATTTTAACGGTCCTGCCGGTGCTGCCGCCCGATTTAAGACCAATGGTCCAGCTGGACGGCGGCCGGTTCGCCACCAGCGACCTTAACGACCTGTACCGCCGGGTTATTAACCGCAACAACCGCCTGCGCCACCTGATCGACATCGGCGCACCGGAAATTATCATCCGCAACGAAAAGCGCATGCTCCAGGAGGCCGTGGACTCCCTCATCGATAACGGCCGCCGCGGACGCGCTATTTCCATCAGCGTCAATCATAAATTGAAGTCGCTCTCGGACATGCTCCGCGGCAAGCAGGGACGCTTCCGCCAGAACCTGTTGGGCAAACGCGTCGACTACAGCGGGCGTTCCGTCATCGTCTGCGGACCGGACCTCCAGCTGCACCAGTGCGGCCTGCCCCGGCGTATGGCGCTGGAGCTCTTTAAACCCTTTGTTATGCGCCGCCTGGTGGCCCAGGGCCTGGCGCCGAACATCAAGAGCGCCAGGAGACTCGTCGAGAGGGCTAAATCGGAAGTCTATGACATCCTGGAAGAGGTCATCAAAGAGCGGCCGGTGCTGCTCAACCGCGCCCCCACCCTGCACCGCCTCTCTATCCAGGCTTTCGAACCGGTGCTGATCGACGGGAGCGCCATCCAGATTCACCCGCTGGTCTGTTCCGCCTTTAACGCGGACTTTGACGGCGACCAGATGGCGGTCCACGTGCCGCTTTCCCGCGCCGCTGTCAAAGAGGCCAGAGACATGATGCTCAGTCACCACAACATCCTGCTGCCCTCCAGCGGTGACCCCACCGTTTCCCCCACGCTGGACATGGTGCTCGGCTGCTATTACCTGACCACCATCAGGAGCGGGAGCCTGCAGGAAGGTAAAGTTTATGGCAGCTTCGAGGAAGCCAAGATAGCCTACGAATTCCAGGTCGTCGGTCTGCGGGATGAAATAGACGTACGGAACAAAGAAACCGGCGAAAGGCTAAAAACCAGCGTCGGGCGTATCATCTTTAACGAAGCCCTGCCCAAAGAATTGGGGTATTATAACCGGATTATCGATAAATCCACTCTCAAACAGATCGCTACCAAGTGCAGCAAGGTCCTTAGCGATGAAGAGACCGGCAAGGTACTGGATTACATTAAACACCTGGGCTTCGTTTACGCAACTAAATCCGGCATCACCATCGCCATGAATGATATCGAAGTGCCGGCCTCCAAACCTAAAATGCTGGCCGAAGCCGAAGCCAAGATAGCCACCATCGAAAGCCAGTTCCACCGCGGCCTTATCACCGAGGACGAAAGGTATAACGGCGTAGTAGGCGTATGGGTGGAAACCACGGACGCCGTCACCAACACCATTCAAAACAACCTCGACCGTTACGGCGGCGTCTATATGATGGCGCACTCCGGCGCCAAAGGCAACATTTCCCAGATTCGACAGATGGCCGGCATGCGCGGCCTGATGACCGACCCCGCCGGTAAAATTATCGAGTTCCCCATCAAGTCCAGCCTGCGCGAAGGCCACAGCGTCCTGGAATACTTTATCTCCACCCATGGCGCCCGCAAAGGTTTGGCGGACACGGCTTTGAGGACATCCGATAGCGGTTACCTCACCCGACGCCTTATCGACGTCGCCCAGGATGTAATTACCACCCAGGACGACTGCGGCACGACGGACGGTATCACGGTTACCGAACCCAAGGAAAAGGGGCTGCTCCCCTCGCTGTCGGAGCGCTCGCTCGGCCGGCTGGCGGCCGCCGATATCGTCGATCCCAAGACCGGCGAAATTATCGCCGCCCGCAATGAAGAAATTGATGAAGCCAGAGTAGAAAAAATCCTCGCCGCCGGCATCACCTCTGTTCTGGTACGTTCGCCGCTTACCTGCGAATCCCGCCGCGGCTCCTGCCGGTTCTGTTACGGCCGCGACCTTGCCCGCGGCAAGATGGTGGAAAAAGACGTCGCCGTGGGTATTATCGCCGCGGAAAGCATCGGCGAGCCCGGCACTCAGCTAACGCTGCGTACCTTCCATACGGGCGGCGTGGTGGGGTTGGATATTACCTCCGGTCTCCCCCGCGTCGAAGAACTCTTCGAAGCCCGGACTCCCCGCGGCCAGGCTATCATCTCGGAAATAGACGGCACGGCGGAAATCGTGCAGAACGAAGACGGCCGGAAGCTAAAAATCGTCAGCACGGAAATCTACCATGACGAATATACCCTGCCGACCGGCTGGCACGTAATGGTTAAAGACGGCCAGTATGTGGACATCGGCGCGGTGCTGGCGGCCCCGCCGGAAAAAGCCAAAGCCGAAGGCGCGGAAGAAAAACAGCCGATGGTTGCCCGCTTCGCCGGCGAAGCCAGTTTAAAGAAGAAACAGCTCGTTATCAGCTACGCGGAGAAAGAAGAGCGGGAATACATCGTCCCGTCAACGGCCAGTATCTGGGTACAGAACGGCGCCCAGGTTAAGGCCGGCCAACAGCTGACCGACGGCTCCATTAACCCCCATGACATCCTGCGTATCCTGGGCAAGGACGCCGTGCAGCAGTACCTGGTGGACGAAGTGCAGAAAGTCTACCGCTCCCAGGGCGTCAACATTAACGATAAGCACATCGAGGTCATCACCCACCAGATGCTCACCAAGGTGCGCATCGATTCGGCCGGGGATACCGACCTGGTGCCGGATGAGCTCGTGGATAAATTCCTCTATGAAGATACCAACGCCAAGATTCTCGCCGAAGGCGGTGAGCCGGCTACGGCGCATACCGTCTTGCTGGGCATCACCCGCGCTTCGCTGAGTACGGACAGCTGGCTGGCGGCCGCCTCCTTCCAGGAGACCACCCGCATTCTCACCGAAGCCGCGGCCAACGGCAGAATCGATAGGCTCGTCGGGCTGAAAGAGAACGTCATCATCGGCAAGCTGATCCCGGCCCGCTACCTGAAGGAAGAACAGATCGCCGAACTTAAAGCCGGCGAAGAAACCGAAGCGATGCGTTTGCTGGCCAGTCTGGCCGGTCCGGTGGAAAACTTACCTCCGGAAGCCGGCGCTCCGGGCGCTGTAGCCATCGCACCGTCGGACACCCCCGAAGACGTCGTTGAAGAGCCTGATATTCCCGAGGATGAACTGGTCGACGACTCAGATACGGAGACCGACGATACTGCGGAAGATAAAAACGAATAACCCCTTTTGCCTATTATAGTTTTTAACAAAAAACCGTTGAGAAGAATAACCGGAGCGGACGGCACTAAGGCAACTTGAGAGGGGGTGAACCGAGATAGCACGCGTAATATCGGGCAAACCGAGCGAGGAAGACGCCCCCCTTGATACCAGTCTTCGACCGAGGAACCTGGCCGACTTTATCGGGCAGGAGAAGGTCAAAGAAAATCTCCAGATCGCGATTACGGCGGCTAAAGGCCGCGGTGAGCCCCTCGACCACGTGCTGTTTTACGGGCCGCCCGGCCTCGGCAAGACCTGCCTGGCGTACATTATCGCCGCCGAGGTAGGCGTTAATATCAAGACCACGTCCGGTCCCGCCATCGAACGCACCGGCGACCTGGCGGCTATCCTCACCAACCTGCGCGCCAATGACATCCTTTTTATCGATGAAATCCACCGCCTCAACCGTTCCATAGAAGAAATCCTCTACCCGGCGCTGGAAGACTATGCGCTGGATATTATTATCGGCAAGGGGCCCGGCGCCAAGAGCCTGCGCCTTAACCTCCCCAAATTCACCCTGATCGGCGCCACCACGCGCTATGCCCTGCTTTCGCCACCCCTGCGGGACCGCTTCGGCTCTGTTTTCCGCCTGGACTTTTATAACGCGGATGCTTTACAGAAAATCATCCAGCGCTCCGCCCGCATCCTCCAGGTGGAGGCTAAAGAAGAAGGGTTGCAAGAAATCGCCCGCCGCGCCCGCGGTACGCCCCGCGTGGCCAACCGGCTGCTGAAAAGGGTGCGGGACTACGCACAGGTCATCGCCGACGGCGTGATTACTAAAAAAGTGGCCGAAGAAGCCCTGACCAAGCTCGGCGTGGACCCCATCGGTCTGGATGAAATCGACCACAAAGTATTGCACACCATCATCGAGAAATTCAGCGGCGGCCCGGTGGGACTGGATACTATCGCCGCTTCCATCAGCGAGGAGGCGGATACCATCACCGACGTGTACGAGCCCTATCTCATGCAGCTGGGCTTCCTGGAGCGTACTCCCCGCGGCCGCCTGGCCACCCATCTAGCTTACGAACACCTGGGGCTGCCTTTTAATAAATCAAATCAGCAAAAGTTGATTTAGACTTAAAAATTTTTAATGATATATGTAATTCATATTTGACATTTAGTAATGTTTATATTACAATATGTCTTGTATAAATTACCCAAAGAGGAGGTAGATGCCCAAGATAACAAATAATATCCGCCGCCTCCGTTTTGACCACCAGGAAATAACGCAGGAAGACCTGGCGCATAAGGTGGGCTGCACGCGGCAGACTATTATCGCCCTTGAACAAAACAAGTATGTCCCCTCTATCGAGCTGGCGTTTAAAATCGCCCGTGCTTTCGGCGTAAAACTGGAAGAGGTCTTTAAATACGAATAACTGGAGACAAAAATGAACTTTAACACCTATAGAAACTGGCGTATGACGTTGCTCGTAATTGGTACTATCCTGGCGGCGGTCTCGGTCGCCATCGGGAACGCTTACATTCTTATCGGGGCGGTGGCCGCGGGTATGATTATTTTATTCATCCTCCGCCGGAGGGTCAAAGAGGTGACCACCGACGAGCGGAACTATGCCGTCGCCTCTAAAGCGGCCCGGCTCACCGTCTCTTTGGTTGGGCTGGGCATGGCCGTGACCGGGGCGATATTACTGGCTTTTCACCGTGCTGACCTTTCGGCGGGGATGGCGCAGGTCGGTTTGGCTTTATTGTACGCCACGTGCGGTTTGCTGTTGATTAATCTGTCGGCTTATACTTACTATAACCGTAAAATGGGCGGGAAAGAATGAGTAAAGTGCTAATCCACGTCTGTTGCGCCCACTGCGCCGCCTATACTGCCGAGTACTGGCGCCAGCAGGGCTGCGATGTGAGCGGGTTCTGGTATAACCCCAACATCCACCCCTATATGGAGTATCAGCAGCGGCTGGAAAGCATGAAAACACTGGCACAATCCATCAATCTGCCCCTGATCATCGCCGAAGGCTATGACATGGCGGAGTTTTTCCGCCGCGTTGCCGGCCACGAAGCGGAGCGCTGCAAGGACTGCTTTAGCCTCCGTCTGACCAGAACGGCGGCGGTGGCCAAAGAAAAAGGCTACGACGCTTTTACCACCACCCTGCTCATCAGCCCCCACCAGAAGCACGAATTGATCCAGGCAATCGGCAATCAGATTGCCGCGGCGCAGGGTATATCCTTTGCTTATGCCGACCTGCGTAAACGCTATTCCGATAGCCGCCACATCACCAAGCCGATGGACCTCTACCGCCAGCAATACTGCGGCTGTCTCTACAGTGAGCTGGAGCGGTATACGGAAAGCAAAGCGTAATAAAAGAGAGAGCCCCGATTTCATCGGGGCTCTCTGCGTTTACTGATTTCCTGTTCGTCTGTTTTTTAGTTGCCGATGGCGTAAGCTATCTGGACATCCGTGATAATATCTATCTCGCCGGTGCTTATGGGGGTCGTCGTTGCAGGCGCAACTGCGCCCGAGGTCATATCTGTCCGGTAAATCGGGCTCGGTGTATTATTGCTTTCGGTGATGTAGGTCAGCTTGCCCAGTTTCACGCCGGCATTATCGGCCAGTTGCTTCGCCTTGGCGATAGCATCAGCCACTGCCTTGACTCTCGCCTGGGCATAGGAAGGCGTCGGGTCGTCAATGGTAAAGGCGACGTTATTGACGCGAATTAAGTTACCGCCGGCGGCTGAAACCGCATCCAGTATTGGGCCGGTCTGGTCTACTTTCCTCACTTTTACCGTTACTGTGTTGGTTACCTGATAACCGCTAAGTATGGACTGTTGTTTGTTATTATCATACTGGTACACTGGCTGGATGCTGAAATACGTGGTCTGGATATCTTTATCAGCTATCCCCGCATCCTTCAGGGCTGTCCTCACTTTATCCATAGCCGCGGCGGCTTCAGACTGAGCCGGGGCAACGTCCGTTTCCTGGGCCTGGATTCCCAGGCTCAGGATAGCCACATCGGGAGTTGCCGTCACTTTGCCTTCGCCGCTTACCCAGATACCGGCCTGTTGACTATTATAATTACTGACCGAAGGTGAGCTTTCGGTACCGCAGCTTGCCAGCAATATCGTTCCCAGCAGTAGCACAACGCCGATAGCTACCAACCAAATCTTTTTCATATGTTTACCTCCTGTGTTTTCTTCCACTATATACAACGAGAAATTCGCCGGTAAGTTAGTTCCCAATCTCGTTTTACACCATCGCAGCCCGGATTTTTACTGGTAATTATCCGTTTTCTCATATATGAAACGCTGCCGAGCGCCGGAGGAATGAAGGCGGGCAATATTACGGGTTAGTTAAAGAGGGAAAGAACGTCACGGTATGTAGCTCGAACCGGCCGCTTCCAGGTTGCTGATGGATTCCTCATAGCCTTTTTTAAGGATGTCTATGGCTCGTTTAAGCGCAGGCTTAAGATTTTCCGGGGCTTTATCCAGCTGGTTCTGCAAAGCCCTTAAGTTTTCCCCGAATTTCCTGGCAAAATCGTCTTTTACTTTTTGATTTTTAACAAAATTCTTATTGGCGTTCTTGTTATTCTGGCTGGCGTTCTTACTGTTATCCTGGCCGTAGGTATGCCTCAATCCTTCCGGCGCTGTTGGCGTGGGCGATGACGCCGGCCCCGCGGTAATAATTACCGGGGGAGGCATCACTTCAGTTGCCACCGGCGGTTGGGACGCCGTAGAGAGGTCCGGAGACGGTGCGGTAGCCGTAGGCGCCGGAACCGTTGTCGGTACCATAGTTGTCGCTGCCGTCGTGGTTGTCGGTGCCGCAATAGTCGGTGACGTCGTTGTCGTTGTCGTCGTTGTTGGTGAGACCGTTGTGTTCGTAACTGTCTCCGGCGGGAATCCGGTTGACGTGGCGGCCGGAGCCTGCAATCCCGTCAATGATTGTTCGCCACCCGCGGCCTGCACTTCGGGCGACGTCAAATTGACCATGGCCACCAGCTCATCATTCATACGCTGCGTTGTATTTTGTACCTGGGCGTTATTGCCCTTTTCCGACATCTTGACGATCTCGGCCACTCTCTCATTAGCGAATTTGGCATAGAGCTCCGCCTTACCCAGGTCCGAACGGGTAAACGCCATTTGTACTGCCTCTGTGGCCAGTTTTACCGTATATAGAGGGTTATCCGGCAGAGCGTTATTGGCGGCCAGCACCGTACCTCCGCCGCCAAGCAAAAGAACTATAATAATGGCTACGGGTGCCACCCAGCGCAGCTGCCAGCGGAAAACATGGGGAGTTTTTTGGGGCGGCAGCTTGCGGAGGGCTGCCTGGAACTCGTAGCCGGCCTGCTGCCGGAACTCGGGGCGGGGCTTTATTTCCGCGGCTTGCATCGTGTCCCGGGCCGTACGTAGCAGGGGTTCCAGTTCAACTGCATATTGCGGATACAGCGCCAGGATCGTCTCGATATCCTGTCCCTGCATCACCTTATCGAGGCATTCATCCAGTATATTGTCAAATTCTCTTTTATTTTCCATCATTCCACCTCCGGCGACATTGCCTTGCGCAGCGCCAGTATCGCGCTGTGCTGCAATGCCTTGACTGCCCCCTCGCTCTTGGCCATCACCTTGGCAACCTCCGTGATGGATAGCTCGGCGGCAAAACGCAGTGAAATGACCTCCTGCTGTGCTTTGGTCAGTTTTTTCGTCGCCATCACGACCGTTTCCAATTGTATTTTCCTTTCGACCAAATGCTGCGGATCGCCATCAGTGGCCGGCAGCGGCAGCGATTCATCGAGAGGCACCGTGGCATGTTTCGCTTTTTTCCTCACGTAGTCCACTACCTGGTTATGGGCGATGCGGTACAACCACGAGGTGAAGGGCATTCCCTTCCATTTGTAGGAAGAGATGGACTGCAGGGCATTGAGAAAGACCTGTTGCGTCATATCTTCAGCCTCGGTCCTATCGCCTATTTTGAGAACTATATAACGGTAAATCCTGTCAAAGTTCTCTTCATATAGTTGAGTTAAAGCCACCGGGTCGCGCTGCTGCGCTCGCCGTATCAGGCTCTGCTCATCCTGCACTGGAAACCCCCGTCTGGCGCCCCGATTGAATCGGGACGAATGATATTGGTGTTACCCCGTGCAATTATTATAACGAAAGTGGGGGCTAAAAGATAGTTTTACCGTTCATTATGAGACTGGCGGGGAAATTTCCGGGGAAAATGCTATAATCAGGCCAGATACGATTATACATGTAATACAAAGGAGTAAGGCCGATGGTTATCAGGAGTTTTGACCGGGAAAAGTGCACGGGGTGCGGCACCTGCATCGCCTGCTGTCCCATGGATGTGCTGCGGCTGGATAAAAAAGCCAAAAAAGCGGTCATCCAATACCCCCAAGACTGCATCGCCTGCTGGGGCTGCGAATCGTTCTGCCCGCAGGGCTGCTTTGACGTTTCGCCGGAGCGCGGCCGTGGCGAGCTGGTCTCGCCGTATTAAAGTTCGGAATTTGTCATTTGCCATTGGACATTTGATATTTGTCATTTTGAAATACAGGAGATTATCATGAACGATACAAACTCACTTGGCACAGTCATTAAAACCGACGTGCTGGTCCTCGGGGCGGGCGGGGCAGGCATGTGTGCCGCGCTCAAAGCCAAGGAGAATAACGTCGATGTTCTGCTGATTGACAAGATGGGCATCGGCTGGAACGGGCAGGTGCCCATCGGCGGGGGCATACTGGCTTACGTTTACCCGGACTACGCGGAGAAATGGGCGGAAAAGGCCACCCGGAACAGCGGCTTTTTCAATGACCAGGACTGGGCTTTTACCTTCGGGAAATACATGCATCAGTCGATGCATGATTTAGCCGCCATGGGTCTTACGTTTATTAAAAAAAATGGCGAGATCGATATCCTGACCTGGGGGCCAAACATCCATGTTACCCTTTTCGATGCGCCCAAATCGTTGCTGGCGCTGAAAAAGACGGCCCTGGCCCGCGGCGTGAAGATGATGGACAAGATTTACGCCATCGACCTGCTGAAAAAAGATGACAAGGTGGTGGGGGCGGTGGGGCTGGGCCTTGTGGACGGCAAGACGTATTTGTTTAATGCGAAAACGGTCATCATCACCACCGGCAACTGCGGCTACATGCACGAAAAGACCTATAGCTCCGTCCTCGGCGAAGGCCCTGCCATGGGCTATCGCGCCGGCGCCCAGCTCATCAATGCCGAGTTCAGCAGCAGCTATGTCTGGGGCATCAAAGTCCTCGGCAAAGAGCTGATGGGCATCCACTTCTATCTCTACCTGGAAAACGCCCGCGGCGAGAAGATTATGGGGAAGCATTACCCCGAGCTGATGGTGGGTAAGCACTCCGTCTATACTTTCGACCCGCGCGTCATCGATGCGATGCAGAAAGAAATGAATGCCGGCCTCGGCCCGATTTATCTGAACCTGATAGGGCTTACCGATGCCGATATCGCCGGGCTGGCGGAGGACCAGGTGGAGGGGTTGACACACCTCATGGCCAACGATACGATGAAGCTTTTGCGGGAAAAAGCCGGCATCGACCCTTTGCGGGAGAAAATGGAGATGTGGCCGCGCTACCTCTACAGCGGCGGCGGCCTGCGCATTGATATTCACGGTAAAACGACGCTGGACGGCCTTTATGCCGCCGGCGGCGCTTCCAGCAACTGCTGGTCCGGGGGCGGCGGGGGCCAGGCGGGGCTGGGTGTTCAGTCTGCGGCGGTCACCGGCTTCGTGGCGGGGGAAAACGCCGCCCGGTATGCTTTAGACAGCCGCCGCCTCGATATCGATGGTTTGCAGGCGCAGCAGGTTTTGAACAGGGTCATGTCCCCGACCAAACATCAGGGTGTTTTAAACGCCGCCGAGGTCATCGCCAGGGTACACGAGGCCGTGGTCCCGATGAAGTATAACCGCCAGCGCGAGGCCGGCCGGATGAAAGAGGCTTTAGGCATCGTGCAGGACGCCCGGGATAAACTTAGCCGTGTCGGCGCCGCCGACTTCCACGAGCTCGCCCGATATCATTCCGCGGAAAGCATGATCATGGCCGCCGAAAATACCTATCGTGCGGCTTTAATGCGTGAGGAAAGCCGTGCCGGGCACTTCCGTGAGGACTTCCCCCAGCGCGATGATAAGCACTGGTTCAAGTGGATAACCATCCAGCAGCAGGACGGCGTCCCCCAACTGGCCACTCTGCCGGTGCCGCTGGAAAAGTTCAGATTAAAACCGTAATAAAAATGTTATAAAAATCATTCCGATATATTTTGACATTTCGGTTTGGGCTGGATATCATTATATTAGATATCCTGATATCCCGACTATTAAGGAGGAAACCAATGATTCGTAAAATCGCTGTTGCCGAACGGGCGCTGCCGCTTTCTCTCAAGCTCACCGATATCCGTACCTTCGGAATTATCGCCGCCTTTACGGTATTGAGTGTGCTCACTCCGTGGCTGTTCCACCAGTTCCCCGCCGCCGGCCCTACCTACCTTCCCATGCACTTCTTTATCTTCGCCGCCGCACTCACCTGCGGCTGGCAGGCCGGTGCCGTCGTCGGGCTGCTGACGCCCTTCGCCAGCTTCCTGGTATCCGGCATGCCCCCGATGACCGTCCTTCCCCAGATAGCTGTGGAAGTCACCGCCTACGGGTTGCTCGCCGGCATTCTCCGGCAGAAATTCAACCTGCGCGTGGTATGGTCCCTGCTGGGCGCGATGGTCGGCGGACGTGTCGCTTTACTGGCGGCCGTCGCCGTGGTCAAAGCCATCAGCGGCAACGTTTACAGCCCGCTCGGCCCCGCCGCCACTCCAGTTTCCGCCGTCTGGAACACGGTAATGCAGGCCTGGCCCGGCATGCTCATCCAGCTCGCCCTGATTCCCTTGGCTTTCTGGTTGGTGCAGCGCCTGACGGCCAAAAAACAGACCGAAGCCGGCTAAACCGATGTTCACGGAATTTTTCGCGGCTTTCCTGGCCGGCGATGACACGCTGCGGATATACCGGGACGATACGCTCGTCTTTTCCTCGAAAAAAGACCGGCTCCTGCCCCTGATGGAATACCTTGCCGCTCGCGGACCGGGGGAGCCGCCAGTCACTATCTTCGATAAAATCATGGGCAATGCCGCCGCGCTGCTGGCGGTCAAGGCCAACTGCCGCGAGGTTTTTAGCCCGCTCGGCAGCGAGCTGGGTATCAAAACACTGAAAAAATACGCCGTTAAGTATCATTTGACCGAGACCGTTCCCTACATTATGCGGCCGGACGGTAAAGAGATGTGTCCTATGGAGCAACTCTCCATCGGCAAAGAGCCGGAAGAATTTTACCGGGAAATGAAGTCCCGCCTCGCCGTAAAAAAATAACCGCTCCGTCATAAAGGAGGCTTTGTGGAAAAGATCAGACTGGGCAAAACGGGATTAATAGTTACCCGGCTGGGTTTCGGGGGGATACCTATCCAGCGCTTGAACGAAGCCGATGCCGTGGCCGTTGTCCGCAAATGCCTCGACCTGGGCATCAACTACTTCGATACCGCCAACGGCTACTCCACCAGCGAGGAGCGCATCGGCAAGGCGGTAAAGGGGCGGCGGCACGATGTTTTTATCGCCACCAAGACCTTCCCCGGCACGCCGGAAATCATCGAGAAAAACCTCGATTTAAGCCTGAAACGGCTGGATACCGACTATATCGATATTTACCAGTTCCACGGCATCAACGAGAAAGCCACCCTGGATAGAATCCTCGAGCCGGAGAACGGGCTGTACAAGGTCTTTGAAAAAGCCAGGAAAGCCGGCAAGATACGGCACATCGGCATCACCTCCCATCAGATGGACGCCGCCAAGCTGGAGGTGAAATCCGGCAAATTCGAGACCATCATGTTCCCCTTCAATTTCATCACCAACGAGCCGGCCAAAGAGCTACTCCCCCTCTGCCGCGAGCAGGACATGGGTTTTATCGTGATGAAGCCGCTGGCCGGCGGCATGCTGAACAATGCCGCTATTTGTTTTAAATACCTCCTCCAGTTCCCGGATGTCGTGGCTATACCCGGCATTGAAAAAATACCCGAAATCGAGGAAATCTACCAGCTTTACAGCCAGCCGTCTAAAATGACCGCCGCGGAAAAAAGACAGATGAAGCAGATGACGGAGGAGCTCGGCAACCGCTTCTGCCGCCGCTGCGATTACTGCCAGCCCTGTGCCCAGGGCATACCCATCTCCATGGTCATGACCTTTCCAACCTTCGTGAAGCGCCTGCCTCCGGACTGGTACCTGAAAAGCCCGATGATACCGGACGGCATGGCGAAAGCCGTCAACTGCACCGAGTGCGGCGAGTGCGAAGCGCGCTGCCCCTTCAAGCTGCCGATACGCGAGATGCTCAAAGAAGGCTATAACCTTTACGAGCAGGTGAGAGCAGCCAACAGCTAATAGCTTGTCAGCCATTATTAAGATACACGATCTCTTGGAAAACAGGGCTTTTTAAAAGCCTTATACCGGGCGGAAAAAATAAAAGAGCAGTCTTTCGACATCTTTTGTTATAGCCCGAAACTAAAAAAGGGAGGTATCTGACATGGACCTGACTTTTAAAGCGAAATTCCTTAAGCTCTGGAAGCAATTTTTCAATGCGGCTCCCCTGCCGATTACCTTTTATTACGCGGACAGCACCGGTATCGCGGATGCCGTTAAGCCGGGGGAGGGGACGCGCTGTATCATGGGGGCATTGGTCAAGGTGCAAGCGGGGGAGTCTTTCGCTTTCGACGTGGACGCAGTGGGCTGTCCCGGCGGTAAAAGATACCTCGGGTTCGCGGAGAACCTCATGCCTAACTTCGAGTATTTCCTATCGTGCGGCATCCCCGGCAAATTGGAGGGCGAGCGCTATAAAAAGTCGCCGGAAATGGTGCAGGAGTACATGAAAAAGCACGCCCCCGTCATGAAAGCGCCCGGCAAATTTATCATCTTTAAGCGCTGGGACAAACTGGAAAAAGCCGATACACCGGACGTCGTTGTCTTCTACGCTCAACCGGACGTTTTATCCGGCCTTTTTACGCTGGCCAGCTTCGATGAAGCGGAGCAGAACATGGTCATCGCCCCATTCGGTTCCGGCTGCGCGTCTATCGTGCAGTACCCATTTATGGAGGTAAAAAACGAACATCCCCGGGCGGTCATCGGGCTTTTCGATGTTTCGGCACGCCCCTTCGTCCCCAAAGATGTTTTGACCTTCGCCGCGCCCATGTCCAAGTTCGCCCGGATGGTGGACAACATGGAGGAAAGCTTCCTCATCACGCCGTCCTGGGCTAAAATTCAGAAGCGCATTAAATAATTTTAAGCAAAAGGGAGACTGCGATGACGAAAATCAGCCTCGCGAAGACGACGGATAGGAAAACCGGCACGCGCCAGGCCATTGACCTGCTAAAGATAAATCCCGTGAAGGGCAAAGCCGTAGTCCTCAAGCCGAACTTTAATACCGCGGACCCCGCCCCCGGCTCCACCGACTATGATACCCTTTATACTCTTATCTCACGGCTAAAAGAAATGGGCGCGAAGAAAATCACCGTGGCGGAACGCAGCGGGCCCGGACCGAGCACTCACGACAACATGGAGAAAAAGGGTATCTTCAAGATGGCGCAGGAGCTTGGCTTCGATATCCTTGACTTGCAGGCGATGCCCAAAGACGGCTGGGTGCTGGTCAAGCCCAAGGACAGCCACTGGAAAGACGGTTTCCTCTTCCCGAAGATATACCGGGAAGCGGAATCCATCGTGGTGACCTGCTGCCTTAAGACTCACCAGTTCGGCGGTCATTTTACACTCTCCCTCAAATGCGCCGTGGGCATGGTGCCGCCGGGGCTGGGGCCGTCCGGGCCGGGGGGTTATCCTTACATGAATGAGCTGCACAGCTCGCCGCACCAGCGCCAGCTTATTGCCGAAATCAACACCGCCTTTTCCCCCGACCTGATTGTGTTGGACGGAGTGGAGGCTTTTGTGGAGGGGGGCCCGCACGTGGGCAAGCGCGTTAGCGCCAACGTGATGCTGGCCGGGACCGACCGGGTGGCTATCGACGCGGTGGGGGTGGCGATTTTACGCTCGCTGGGCACGACACCGGAAGTGAGCAAAGGCAAAATCTTCGAGCAGGACCAGATAAAAAGGGCGGCGGAGCTGGGGCTGGGCATAAAGTCCGCTAAAGATATAGAAATTATCACCGGCGATAAAGACAGCGAGGCCTACGCTATGGAAATCAGGAAGGTGCTGGCAAAGGGCTAGTCACTTACCGCTGGGCGGGGGGTAAAAGGGCGGCTACTTGATTTTGCGCGATTCTTCGTCCAGCCTGGCCATTTCCTGCGGCGTCAGTTTTAAAGTCAGCGCGCCGACGTTCTGACGGACGTGCTCCAGCTTGGTGGCACCCGGTATCGCCACAATAGTATCCCCGTGGAAGTTCACCTCCCAGCTTAAAGCTACCTCCGAGGGCGTGCAGTTATGTGCCGCGGCGATTTCGTCCAGGACCTGGATTAACTTACGGGTCTTTTCAATCAGCCTCTTCAATACCATTCTTCTAAAAAACGGGATATTTTTCATGCTTTCAGGATTTTTATGGTACTTTCCAGTCAGTAGCCCCTGGGCGAGCGGGCTATAGGCTATCAGCGAAACATCGAGCTCTTTGGCGGCGGCCAGCACGCCCTTTCTTTCCATCTCGCGGTCCAGCAGGTTGAACCTTATCTGGTTAGACGCCAGTGGCAGACCGTGTTTGGCCAAAGCGGCCTGGGCGCGGCGCATTTGTGCAGCGGAAAAGTTGCTCACGCCGATATAGCGTACTTTCCCCTCTTTAACCAACCCGGCCATGGCATCCATCTGTGCTTCAACCGAGGAAAAGGAAAGGGGCAGGTGAATCTGGTAAAGATCAATTTTACAGGGAGCCAGACACGTTATGCGTTTATCGATGGTACGCGGAATGTTACCGGCGGTCCGCATAAACGGCCTCCATTTAGTGGCGATAATGGCCTCTTTTTCCATGCCGGCTTTACAAAGTGCCGTGGCTAACGCCCGCTCGGAACGCCCTCCCCCGTACAATTCGGCGGTATCGAACCAGTTGACCCCGCCATCGAGTGTTGCTTTAACAATATCATTAATCTCTTCCTGCGGCGGCGATTTCCAGACAGCCCCGGAAGGGCCACCACCGGCAAACTGCCAGCAGCCCAGCCCTATAGGCGTTACCTCTAGGTCAGTTTTACCCAAACGTCTTTTTTGAACATTTGCGGGTTTTACACCTTCCATGGATAACCTCCATCATTATAATTTTGACCCATTATAATACTTTCTCCAGGTAAAGTTATAGTTTATTGGAGAGGTGATGGAACAATAGGCAAAACACTTTGCCAATCGGCATGGCTTTGCGCTACAATATGTCACATGCTGGCTAAAGTACATAGCGGCGCAATTGTGGGGCTGGACGGGGCTATCGTGGAGGTGGAGGTGGACATCCTGCCCGGCCTGCCCAAGGTCATCATCGTCGGCCTGCCGGATACCGCCGTCGAAGAGTCCAGCGAGCGCGTGCGCTCCGCCATCCGCAACTCCGGCGGCAACTTTCCGATGCGCCGCCTCGTGGTAAACCTGGCCCCCGCCGACCTCAAGAAAGCCGGGCCGGCCTATGACCTGCCCATCGCGGTGGGTATTTTACTAAGCTCGGAGCAGGTAAAAGCCGATGTCGGCGATTATATGTTCCTCGGCGAGCTTTCGCTGGACGGCACGCTGCGCCATACCAACGGCGTGCTGCCGCTGGTGGCCCTTGCCAAAGACCAGGGCATCCCGAATGTCATCGTGCCGGAGGCGGATGCTAAAGAGGCTTCGCTCATTGAAGGTGTTAACGTAATTCCGGCGGCATCGCTTGCCCAGCTGATAAGCCATCTACGCGGGGAAAAAGCCATCCCGTTCTACACACGCGTCAGTGTGGCGGCGGCTATTGCCCCGATAATCAACTATACCGACCTGGCGGACATCAAGGGCCAGGAACACGTTAAGCGCGCTCTGGAGGTAGCTGCGGCCGGGGGGCACAACATGATTATGTGCGGCCCGCCGGGCTCCGGCAAGACGCTGCTCGCCCGCGCTTTGCCTTCCATTTTACCTCCGATGACCAATGATGAAGCTCTGGAAGTAACCAAGATTTACAGCGTCAGCGGTATGCTTCCGGCGGACACTCCGCTCATCCGGCAGCGGCCTTTCCGCTCCCCGCACTATACCATCTCCAACGCGGGGTTGGTGGGCGGGGGGCATTTTCCCAAACCGGGGGAAATCAGTTTGAGCCATAAGGGAGTCCTCTTCCTCGATGAGCTGCCGGAGTTCGGCAATTCTTTACTGGAAGTGCTGCGTCAGCCGCTCGAGGATAAAGTGGTCACCATCAGCCGCGCTCAGGGAAGAGTCACTTTTCCCTCGAGCTTCATGCTGGTAGGCGCGATGAACCCCTGCCCCTGCGGCTATTACGGCGACCCTTTCCGCAAGTGCACCTGCCCGCAAAGCATCGTCTCACGCTACCAGCGGCGCATCAGCGGGCCGTTCATCGATCGGGTGGATATCTTCGTCGAGGTGCCGCATATCGCCTATGAGAAGCTGACGGACAAACGCCTCGGTGAAAGCTCGGAAAAAGTGCAGGAACGCGTGACCTCTGCCCGGGCCCGGCAGCTGCAACGCTTTAAAGACACCAAGTTGACCTCGAACGCCGAGATGACGCCTACGGAAATAAGGGAATACTGCCACGTCGAAGATGCCGCGCAGAGCCTGCTGCAGGCGGCGATGAAGCAGCTTTACCTTTCCGCCCGGGCTTTCCACCGCGTCCTCAAGCTGGCGCTCACTATCGCCGACCTGGAGAATTGTGATACCATTAAGGCTAGCCACGTGGCGGAGGCCGTCCAGTACCGTCCCCGGCGCACAGAATAACCATTATCCGCGCCCTTCAATTCAAAACAGCCCCCGTCCGGCAATCTTAATCACTTTTTTAAGGAGAAGCACCATGGCTATTGAACAATCGATTAAAGAACATGCACTGAAGATAGGCATGGACCTGTGCGGCATCGCGCCTGTTTCCAGGTTCGAAGGCGCCCCCAAAGGCACCCACCCCACCGATTTTTTACCGGGGTGCAAATCCATCGTCTCCGTGGGCGTACGCTTAACCGACGGCGCTATCCAGTCTATTTTCCGTAACTTCGAAGACGGCAACCCCATGGCGCAGGGCATCTACGGCACCTACGGCTACACGATGGCGCCCAACTTCCACTTGCTCTTTGCGGTATATGATATTGCCCAGTACATTGAGCGCACTACCGGCGCGATTGCCACCCCGACGCAGGTGGGACCGCTGATGACCGGCATGTCTATCAGCCAACGGCATGCGGCGGTGGCGGCGGGGCTGGGAGAGTTCGGCTGGATGAGCATCGTGCTCACGCCGCAGTTCGGGCCGAGGAACCGGTTCGGGGCGGTTTTAACAACGGCGGAGCTTAAACCCGACCCGATGTACGACGGCGCGGGCCTCTGCAACCCGGCCAAGTGCAATATCTGCACGACCGTCTGCCCTACCGGCGCGTTAAGCAAATACGGGGAAAAGGCGGCGCGGAGCGTGACCTATAATTATGAAAAGGGCGATAAAATCTACAACTACTGCCACGTAAATATGAACCGGTGCCGCATTGCCGCGCACGCGCTGATGAAAAAGACCGGTGGGCGCGAAGACCTGGTCACCTCACTCGACGCCACGGCGCAGGAAATCAACGAAGCGACGAAAAAGACGCCCCCCGAAGGGCTGCAGTCCTCACCCACCTGGAAATGCGGCAAATGCCTGGCCTACTGCCCGGCGGGGAACTGGAAAGCCAAATTCAAGGACACCAAACTTTCCAGCCGGCTGCCGGTGGTGGAATGGTAGCTTTCACTTACGCCGGCTGGAAAAATATTTTGCTATGAATGATAAGGGGTATTTCCGTCTTTACGAGGACCGCTATCGGCTTTTACACGAGCAGGGTATAGAGGACTGGATTGCAGACCCTGACGAAATGACGCGTATCATCAACAGCGTGGATGACTTCCTGAAATACGCTAAATGTATTCAGGAAAAAACGGCAATGATAGAATTCGGGAGCGGACAGGGGCACCTGGCGGAATATCTGCTAGGGCGGGGCTACCGATATTTGGGTGTGGATGTCTCCGCTTCCGCCATCCGGCAAGCCCGGAAAAGGACAGGGGAAAAGGGGGGGAATGTTTTCCTGACGGCCGATGTCACCAACTTAAAAGATATCCAGGATAGCACTTACGACGCGGCAATCGATAACCAGTGTTTACACATGCTGGTCACGGACGAGCACCGGAAAAAGTACCTGGCGCAGGTTAAACGTATCCTGAAAAGCGGCGGGAAAGCCTTTTTCCGGGAATTAACGCAGCCGGAAGAATTCAAAGCTAAAATAGCCAGCTTCGAGGACTTTTTGGAAAAAAGCGTGGGAAATAATATGAAACTGCACGACTATGCGGCCTATACCGATGGTGAGCAGCGCCAGATAAAGCTGCCCGGGATACCGGCCCGCTTCAATAATGAAAACGGATACCGCCGGGAACTGGAACAGGCCGGCTTTAAAGTGGACCGGTTTATCATGGAGAGAAACCATTGTATTATCTACTCTCAAGCCACGCCTAAGGTGGAGAGTTTATAAAATGGAGTGCTCTAATGGACAAATATCTGGAATATAATAAAGCCGCCTGGAACGAGTCGATACCTATCCACGAAAAATCGGCTTTTTACGATGTCGCCGGCTTTAAAGCGGGAAAGAAAATGATGCTCATGCCTTTTGAATTAGATGAAGTCGGCGATGTGCGCGGCAAATCCCTGCTGCACCTGCAGTGCCACTTCGGGATGGACACCCTTACCTGGGGGAGGCGGGGGGCTAAAGTCACCGGAGTTGACTTCTCCGAAGATGCGATCAGCCTGGCGCGGAAGCTAAGTAAAGAGACCGGGATCAAGGGTGAATTTATCTGCTCGGACATCTACGAGCTGCAGGAAACTCACCAGAATAAATACGATATCGTCTACACGTCCGGGGGCGTCCTTTGCTGGCTACCGGACCTGAACAAATGGGGGAAAATCATCGCGCATTTTCTTAAGCCGGGCGGGTTCTTTTATATCATGGAAGGACACCCTTTTATGATGGTCTTTGATAACTCAAAAACCGCAACACAATTGAATGTGGCTAACTCATATTTTCACCGTACGGCACCCACCAGGTGGGAACCGGATAGCGATTACGCCGACCCCGCCGCCATTACGTCCTACGGCTCTTACGAGTGGACGCACAGCCTGGGCGATATCATCAACGGTTTAATCGGAGCGGGGTTGAAAATCGAGTTCTTGCATGAGCATACTGCTATTTTCTACAAAGTGTTTCCCTTCATGACCCGGGGCAAGGACGGCTTCTGGCACCTAGAAGGGGACAAGTTGCCGCTAGTGTTTTCTTTGAAAGCCGTCAAAGTAAAAACGTCGAGAGAAAAATCATGAAGCTAAAACCTACTATAGCCAGCTATTCCGGGGAAATAACCGACAAAATAGAGGCATATCTGAATGACCGCGTGCTGGACATCATTGCCGGTGTTGCCGTGTCGCCGAAAAACCGAGAGACAATACCTCCGGATGTCTTAACAGAACTCCTTGCCATGCATATCTTTAAAGAAAAAGGCCAGCTCGTGATGTTGGATACCACTGTATTCCTGGAAAAAGACATTAAGATGATACTGGAAACCGTGACACCCCTCGCGCAAGAATTAAGCTGCAAAATCCTCGATTGCGGGGGCGGCTTGCATCAGGCATCCCCGGAAATTACCAGCTTTCTCGGCGGGGTCATCGGCGTGGGACAGGGCATGGGCAGTGTCATCGCAAAAGAAAACATCGGCGTGGACTGGAAACACTATACGGGTAAATATGCTCGCAGCAAGACGGACTTTGATGAAATTTGTCCTGCCTATAGTTCTATGAGCCCGGATTATCTTAATAAATCCGTAATCCAGGGAGAACGGTACACAGCCGTATTCATCGGGCCGATCGGACAGGCCTTTAAAACCTTTACTTTTGATATGAACTCTACTGATTTAAGCCGGCGCTACCGTGAAGACCTCAATAAATTCCTGGTAGATGCCTACGCTAAGCTGATAACCGGTGAAATCCAGAACCAGGCACTCTTACGTTCGGCGCAAACGGCCAATCTGTATAAGCATAGCAGATGGCGGACAGTGGTCATCACGAATGACATTTTTCAGAAATATGAAAATTCCGTTAATCTCATTACAGAAGCGGTGACTGCTTATTACGGGGAAAAGATGGACGACATCAATAAATTGCTTATCGCTACGAGCGGCGGCCGAAACGGCGTACCGCCGGCTAATATGATTTTGCATTTCTGGCGGTATATCCGGAGGACAACCGCCGCCGAGCTTTACCGCAACGGTTTTTTGATAGATACTATCCCCGAAGAAGGCACACTAACGGTATTCTATGAGAATAACGTCGGACCCTTAAGACGACTCCTTATTTGATTTCTTTTTTTAGATATATAAAATTGACTTTGCCTTGAAAAGGATTATAAAATCAGTCGATACCAAAGCTAAAGATTCACCATAGTAAAGCTGTCATCTACAAAAGAAAGGAAAAAGCATGGCAAAATCAAAGTACGGTCACTTAATCTGCACGGAGCTGCTGCCTAACGTGCCCCTCCCCCCCTACCGCGCCTGGGAAAAGGACATGATCGGCGACGGCTTATGGGAAGGCTACCACCGCGGTCTGGAGCACGTCGTCTGGACGGACGCCAACGTGGTTCCCGGCGCTTTCTACTCGGAGATGGTATGGCAGTGGCCCAATACTTTCCCCAACCAGCGGCCGCGCCCGGTGCTCACCCCGGAACAAATCGAAGAAGCTAAAAAAAGGCCGGGCGGCCAGGGCGTACCGGCGCACTCTCACCCCTTCCCGGAGTTGCTCTCTTTCTTCGGGACGGACTTTGACCATCCGGAAGAGCTCAACGGGGAGGTCGAGTTCTGGCTCGGTGACGAGAAATATCTCTTTACCAAGAGCTTCGTGGTTTATATCCCCGCTAACGTCACCCACTGCCCGCTGAGAGTCCACCGCATGGATAAACCGTTCTTCCACTATACCATCGGCCCTGGCGGCAGTTACGTCTAGCGCCGGAACCACGCGGACGAGAGAAAGGAAACGCTAATGGCGAAGAAATATGAAAAAATGTTCGTGACCCAGGATAAAACCGGCTACAAATACCCGGCCTACATGCACCCCAACGCCAGGACGACCAAACGCCTGGCCTATATCGACCAGGACACGGTTAAAGGCGCGGAGTTCGGCTGCGAGAACATGTGGCTCATGCCCGGCGGCCCCAAAGAGCTGAAAATCATGGACGCCAACACCCAGCACTACGACCGCTTCTTCGGGTTTTACGCCTTCAACTACGATAATATCCGCGACCTCTGCGCGGAAATGGAAATCTCTATCGGCGGGGAGAAGCACCTCGTGAAAAAGAGCGGGGCCATGTTCATCCCGGCCAATCTGGAAGTTGGGCCGATGATTTTCCGCAATATTACAAAGCCCATCTTTTTCACCATCGAATTCCCCTGCGGCAAAGGTTTAACGAAGAAATACGTCTAGTCAGTATTTAGCGGGAACCCCGGCGCTTGCGGGGCTCTTTATCTTTTCCGCTTTTTAAAGGAGGATGCTATCATGCCCGAAACTAAATACGGAAAATACATCGTCAACAAATTAATACAGCCTACCGAGGAACCGGACTGGAACCCGCCCGTTTCCGCCGCCGGTAAAAACAAAGGCGGCCGCGTCCTTTATCTGGACAGCCAAGTTGTCCCGGGCGCTTTCTACACGGAATGCGTCTGGGTGATGCCCCGTCCGCGTCTTTCCGAAGCAGAAATCGAGGCTGCTAAAAAGCGGGGGCCCGGTTCACATGCCCACGAATACGATGAAGTGATTGCCTTTTTCGGGACCGACCATGACGACCCTCATGACCTGGGCGCCGTAGTGGAGCTATGGCTGGGCGACGAGAAGCATATCATCACCAAAACCAGCCTGGTTTTTATCCCGGCGGGGCTAAAGCACTGTCCGTTAGTCTTCTTACAAGTGGATAAACCGGTCTTCCACTACACGACCGGGCCGAGCAAAATGTATTTCTAGAAATCGGGATAAAAAAAGAGGGGCTGAAAAGCCCCTCTCGTGTTTTTCCCACGAAATTCGTTCAGTCCATCGGCCAGCCGGTACGCCAGAAGATAATCGCCGCGACTGCCAGAAGTACGCCCAGCGCTATCGCAATCCACCCCCCTATTTTTAAAGCGCCCGGCTGCGGACTTTCCACATGACGCCCCGTAAATTCCCTTAAGTCTGGTTTTTTAGCCAGCGCCGCAAAGATACGTTTTTCCTCGCGCATACCCAGGATAATCGCGATAATACCCAGGACGATGAATGCCGCCCCGACGATGACTAAAGTCAACCATTTTCCAGGCATGGTAATATTATTCCTTTATCTAGATTATGATTGATAACTATACGGCATTCAAGGAGAATTTTCAATAGAATTTAAAGAAAGGTAAAAAGCCTTGAGGAGAAAAGACAGAGCGAAGAATCCGCCTCCCGCTTGGGGAAACGGATTCTTCGTTCCATGCTGAACAAATAACGATTACAAAAACAACCTATTTAATTTCAACTTTGGCGCCGGCAGCTTCCAGCTTGGTCTTGGCGGCGGCAGCGTCATCTTTATTGACGTTTTCCTTGACGGCCTTGGGTGCGGCTTCCACGAGGTCCTTGGACTCTTTAAGTCCCAGGCTCGTTAGCTCGCGGACGGCTTTGATGACGTTAATCTTGTTCGCGCCGATTTCCTTGAGGATGACGGTGAACTCGGTCTTTTCCTCGACCGGGGCGGCGGCTTCAGCAGCCGGGCCGGCTGCGGCTACGGCCACGGGCGCGGCAGCGCTTACGCCGAACTCGGTCTCCAGCGCTTTAACGAGTTCTGCCAGCTCCAATACGGAGAGGCCTTTAATCGTCGTTATGATCTCATCGATGGCGCCGGACTTCTTGGCTTTAGCGGCCTTGTGTTTCTTTTCTTCGCCGGCTTCTTCTGCTTTTACTTCTTCGGTCTTTACTTCGTCTGCCATTTTACTTAGCCTCCAATTGCTTTATTCTTCCCTGTAATACATAAGCCAGACCCCTCATGGGCCCGGCCAGAACGTTGACCAATCCGTAAATAGGACTCTGGATGCCGCCGATGACCCGGCTGATCAGCACTTCACGGGACGGCAGTTTGGCCAGAGTATCCAGTTCTTTAGCGGTTAAAATCCGGTCCTCCAGGAAACCGGCCTTGATGCTGAGGATAGATTTGGAGGTCCGGATATAATCGGAAAGTGTTTTAATGGCCTTAGTGACATCGCCATAGCCAAAAGCGACGGCCATCGGCCCCTGGAAGCTTCCCTCGAGGAAGTCCAGTCCCGCCTTCTTGGCGGCAATCTGCGCCAGAGAGTTCTTGACGACTTTGTACTCGACGTTGGCCTCTTTCAGCTTGCGGCGGAGCTCGTTAAGCTCAGGTGTTTTAAGGCCGCGGTAATCGGTCATGATACCGATGTTGGCCTTGGCGAACACCTTTTCCAGGTTTTCTACCGCTTTTTCCTTCTTTGGCGTCGGCATGGCATTTACCTCCTGGTAAACAACCTTATGTAAAGAAAAAATCCTCATGCAGCGCACGAGGACCAAGAAAAATGTACTCTATTCAGTACCGTTTTCATCCTCGGCAGGCGCTGCAATCTTTAAGCCCCGATAAAATCGGGACACCCGCTGTCTCGGGACGACGTATTCAGTTAACAATCTATTTTAGCACAGATTTTCCGTGCCGTAAACTAGCTGGCGGTCAGAGCGGTGGCGGTGGAAATGTCCAGCTTGATGCTCGGGCCCATCGTGGACGTAAGATAAATGCTCTTGATATACTGTCCCTTGGCGCCGCTCGGCTTGGCTTTGACCACGGCTTCAATGACGGCGGTAAGGTTGTCCAGCAGGGCTTTTTCTTCAAAGCTGACCTTGCCCAGCGGCACGTGGATGATGGCCGTCTTGTCCAATTTGTATTCCACCCTGCCCTTACGCGCATCCTCGATAACACGGGGCAGGTCGTTCATGCCGACCACGGTGCCGGCCTTGGGGTTAGGCATGAGACCTTTTCTGCCCAAAACCTTACCCAGCTTACCGACTTTGCCCATCATCTCCGGCACGGCGATGGCGGTATCAAACTCAACCCAGCCTTCCTCGATTTTCTTGATGAGGTCATCCCCACCCACGATATCCGCGCCGGCGGTATTGGCGACCCTTTCCGCCTCGCCCTGCGCGAAAACGAGCACACGCACCTTTTTACCCAGGCCGTGGGGCAAAAGCGCTACGCCCCGGAGCTGCTGGGTGGCGTTCTTGGGGTCGAGGCCGGTGCGGAGGTGAAGCTCGACCGTCTCATCAAACTTGGCAGGGGCCGATTTCTTCATCAGCGTGATGGCCTCTTGCGGCTGATAGGCGCTATCTTTCTTGATACTGGCAACGGCTGCTTCGTATTTCTTTCCGTGTTTTACCATGTTACTCCACCTTTATGCCCATACTCCGGGCGGTTCCTGCCACGGTCCGTTCCGCGGCCTCGATGCTGTTAGCATGGAGGTCTTTCATCTTAAGCTCGGCGATTTCACGTATCTTCGCCTTGGGAATGGTGCCTGCGACATCATGGCCGGCCCGGCCGCCCGCTTTTTCAATCTTCAGGGCTTTCTTGATTAAATCCGAGGCCGGCGGGGTACGGGTAACGAAAGAATAGGTCCGGTCTTCGTACACCGTGATTTCCACGGGAATGATGGACCCGGCCTGGCTGGCAGTACGCTCGTTATATTCCTTGCAGAAAGCCATGATATTGAGGCCATGCTGGCCCAGAGCCGGACCGACCGGCGGCGCCGGATTTGCCTGTCCGGCGGGGATCTGCAGTTTAATCATTGCTTTAACTTTTTTTGCCATTATTGTTCTCCTGGTTACTTAAGCGTTCGCTCATGGTGAGCCTATTATACCCTTCGACAAGCTCAGGGTGAGCGGAAATGATTTAGTTTGCTCAAGAACCTCTATTTTCTAGCATTTAAAGCTTATCTATCTGTAAAAAGTCAAGCTCCACCGGCGTTTCCTGGCCGAATAAGGAGAGAAGCACCTTGACTTTACCTTTTTCCATGTTAATTTCGTCCACGATGCCCACAAAATCGATGAACGGGCCATCGGTTACCCGGACGCTCTGCCCTTTGCGGAAGCCTACCTTGACCTTGGGGGCCTCGGCGGACATTTGCTTCAGGATTTCAGCAACCTCTTTTTCACCGAGCGGCGTGGGCGTGTTGCCGCTGCCGACGAACCCGGTAACGCCTGGCGTGTTGCGCACCACGCTCCAGGTGTTTTCATCCATCTTCATGTTCACCAGGACATAGCCGGGCAGGATTTTACGGGTAACGGTGCGGCGTTTGCCACTCCTGACCTCGATTTCCTGCTCCATGGGGATTTCAATACGCGCTATCTCACTGTTGGAATCCATGAACTTGATACGCTGCTCGAGGTTTTTTTTAACACGCTCTTCATGCCCGGAATAGGTATGAATTACGTACCAGTGTTTTTCATTCTCCGCCACAAATAACCTCACTGCCTGAATTTCCAGAAGAAGCTTTGAAAGTCCCGTCCATATCACCGCCTCGGTTCAACCCAGCACACAAACCGGCATTAATGCAGGAAGACCTTGCTGACCAACTGGGAAAATCCGAAGTCCAGGAACCCCAGCACAATGCCGGCGATAATCGTGACAATGAGTACCAGGCCGGTCAGGTACAGTACCTCCTGCGGCCATTTAAGCCAGACGACCTTTTTCAGCTCGTTGTAAATCTCGCTGAAATAGTTAAAGAGACTAAAACCTTTTTTCTTGGTTACAGTCGGCTGCGTCATCTCCAGTCACTTTCCCACCCGCTGGCGGCGTGTCCTACTTGGTCTCCTTATGCATGCGATGCATACGGCAGCGCGGACAATACTTGTTCAGCTCCAGGCGTTGCGTATCGTTTTTCCTATTTTTCGTGGTGGTATAATTGCGCTCCTTGCACTCGGAACAGGCAAGGTAAATTATACCCCTCGCTTCAGCTTTCTTGGCCATCTTCTATTCCAGGATCTTGGTGATGCTGCCGGCACCAACCGTCCTGCCTCCTTCACGTATGGCGAACCGCAGACCGGTCTCCAGCGCCACGGGGTAAATCAGCTTGATTTTCATATTAATGTTATCGCCGGGCATAACCATTTCCACGCCCTGGGGTAATTCGATGGTGCCGGTGACGTCCGTCGTGCGGATGTAGAACTGGGGCTTATAGCCGTTAAAGAACGGCGTATGGCGGCCGCCTTCATCCTTGCTCAAAACGTAAACCTGGGCTTCCGCATAGGTATGGGGTTTAATGGAGCCGGGGGCCGCGAGCACCATGCCGCGTTCGAGGTCCTCACGTTCCACGCCCCTTAACAGAGCGCCGATGGCATCGCCGGCTTCAGCCTGGTCAAGCATCTTGTGGAACATTTCCAGACCGGTGACGACGACGCGCCGTGGTTCATGGTGCAGACCGACGATATCAACTTCTTCGCCGACCTTAACGGTGCCGCGCTCTACCCTACCGGTGGGTACCGTGCCGCGCCCCTTGATGCTGAAGACATCTTCGATGTGCATCAGGAAGGGCTGGTCCTTGGCGCGCGGCGGGGTAGGAATAAAGGTATCGACGGCATCCATCAGCTTGAGGATAGCGCCGCACCACTGGCAGTCGCGTTTGCCGCAGCCGCATTCCAGGGCTTTAGTGGCGCTGACCCTGACGATGGGGGTCTTATCGCCGGGGAACTCATACTTGGTGAGCAGCTCCCTGACCTCGACCTCGACCAGTTCCAGCAGCTCCTGGTCTTCCATGGCGTCGACCTTGTTCAGGGCGACGACGATGTAAGGCACGAGCACCTGACGGGCGAGCAGGACGTGCTCACGGGTCTGGGGCATGGGGCCGTCCGGCGCGCTGACGACCAGGATGGCGCCATCCATCTGGGCGGCGCCGGAAATCATATTCTTAATAAAATCCGCATGTCCGGGACAATCAATATGGGCGTAATGCCGTTTTTCCGTCTCGTATTCCACGTGCTGAATAGCAATGGTCATACCCCGGGCTTTCTCTTCCGGGGCATTATCGATGCTATCGAAGGGGCGGAACTGCGTCTTCCCGTTTTGCTTGGATAAGACCAGCGTTATCGCCGCGGTCAGCGTCGTCTTGCCGTGGTCGACGTGACCAATCGTCCCTACGTTAACATGCGGTTTTGACCTATCAAACTTCTGTTTAGCCATTTCATCCTCCCTTAATTTCCGAGCCCACCATCGGATTCGAACCGATGACCCCATTCTTACCAAGAATGTGCTCTACCGACTGAGCTAGGTGGGCGTCGGTTTAATTATACAGATATTTATATTTACTTGTCTATACCATTAAGTTCTGGGCTTAAGAATGGTGGAGGGAGCTAGATTCGAACTAGCGTAGCCCTTAGGGCGGCAGATTTACAGTCTGCTCCGATTGGCCGCTCCGGCATCCCTCCAGGCATGACCTACCGTAAAAACCCAGCCCGAGAAGGGAATCGAACCCCCAACCTACCGATTACAAATCGGTTGCGCTACCGTTGCGCCACTCGGGCACCTATCTCAAACCACGTCTGGAAAAGAAAACAGGCAACTTAAGTATTATACGTACGGCGTGTGTAAAAGTCAAGGCACGCGCCACTGCGGCGCGAGGGCGCTAACGGTAAAAATCGTAACGGACCCTCTTACGGAAGAACCACCCCGCGATCAGCCCCACCGCCATACCTCCCAGGTGGGCCTGCCAGGCTACGCCGGGAATGACACCCGGCACCGACCACAAACCGAAAAATATCAAAACAACCACCCACAGCGGTACAGGAACAAGAAAGTAGAGGCGGACAGATAAGGTGGGCATCATAACCACCAGTGCCCCGGCGATGGCGTAGATGGCCCCGGAAGCGCCGATGGCTACAGATAAATCCTGCCCCAGCAAAACATATAAAAGGTTGCCCACCAGCCCGCCCACGAAGTATACCAGGAGAAACCGGCGGCTGCCCACCAGCCGGTTAAGGAAAGTACCGAAAAAGAAAAGGGTAATCATATTGCCGAAGATGTGCCAGAAATCATAGTGGATGAACATGCTGGTGAGAAGCGTCCACGGCCGGGAGGGGAAATAGTGGGGTATCAGACCCAGGTAATATTCGAATTTATTGATTGGCTGCATGTACGGGCCAAAGGGATAAAGCCCGGTGCCGGAAACGCGGGTAGCGATGAACAGCACCACATTGGCAATAATAATCGCCACCACCGGATTCAAACCGAAGTCAAAATTAATGGAGCGGCGATTGCTCCTCTGCGGCGGCGGAGAAGGACGCATATAGTCTCGATCGCTTAAGGGCACGTGTTTACTCCCGTAAAAATCTCTGGGTTACATCTTACATTATATCAGCTTTGAACGCAGATTGCAGCAGGCTTGACTTGATAGCTGAAAAAAGCGATAATAATGAGGATTCCGCGAAGCTTTCCCCGATAGCTCAACGGTAGAGCGGGCGGCTGTTAACCGCTAGGTTCAAGGTTCGAATCCTTGTCGGGGAGCCAAATTTTCCGCCCCAACCGCGCCTTATTTGTGCTGTTCATTGCCGTCTGTTGCCTTGCCATTTTTCTTTGTCTCCTTCGCTTTTTTATTGGTCGCCTTCTTGGCCTTTGCCTTCGCGGCCTTCTCCGCTTCCTTCGCTTTGCGCTTGGCGTCCCTGTCCAGAATCCATTGTGACGGCGGGAGCGTGATGGTCGCCAGGTCCAGGTTGTAGTGCGCGGCAACCGCCTCGTTGATGAAGGCGTCCCAGCTTACCTTGTCGCCTTTGGTCTTGTTCAGGAGCGCCAGCCCCTTTTCCGTTGTCCTGGCAGAGTAGACGTAGTGCTTGTTGTCCGGCATCTCGTGCCTCCGTATCGGCCGCCTCCCTCGCGGTGAGGACTTGCGCCATACAGTATTATGGCGAGAACGGGCGCGTTCGTATATGGAGACTACAGGCGTTCACGGGCGTCTGGGAACAATTGTGGAAGTGTATAATAAGTATGGAAGCCAAATCCTATTATGGCCTTAATTCAGAGCTAAACACCTTACATATCGATATAAGTGGATGCCCAGCTTGACAGTTGTTGCGTTCTGGGCATATCATAATGTCTAATCGGGGGGCTTTTGTCTGCAGATAATCAATCAAATGTCATAGACCTGTTCAGCGGTGCCGGTGGCCTTAGCCTAGGTGCTGCAAGGGCAGGCTTTGCCGTTCGCGGTGCTGTGGATACCGACCAAGAAGCCAATGCCGTTCACAGGCGGAACTTCCCCAAGACGAATCATCTGGATACTAGCGTATCAGACCTCACAGGCCAACAACTAAGGGATTCGCTGTCCCTAAACAACGGAGACCTTACCGGCATAATCGGCGGACCACCGTGCCAGGGATTCAGCACCATGGGCAGGAACGACGTAGGCGACACCCGTAACACCTTGTTCCCGGCTTTTTTTAGAATAGTCTCCGAAGCACGTCCGAAGTTTTATCTGGCCGAGAATGTCCCAGGTATAATGAATGAAAGATATGACAACATAAGAACTGAGGCTTTTTCTTATGTTGAAGACGACTACACCAGACTACCGCCGCTAGTCGTATCAGCCAACGAATATGGCGCGCCGACAACAAGAACCCGTGTATTTTTCTTCGGATACCTGCCGGACGAGATGGAGCGCCTGGTTGAAGACGACTTTAACCCTCCGCAGAATGCCGAGACAGTGCATGTCGCAGATGCCCTTCAGGGACTTCCGAAGACAATAAAGCCAACCTGGCAAGATGAAGACCAGGGTTGGAGGATAGTGCATACAGACGGAAAGGGGGGCTATGCAACTAGGCTGCGGGGCAAGGTGCCGCATGGGGTTGGAGACCCGATTGCTCTAAGGCGTTTGAAAAACGAAAGCCGTGCATCCGGCTTTTTAGGCACTGTACATACCAGGGAAGTGGCGGAACGATATGCCGCGACCGAGCACGGCCAATATGACCATATTTCCAAATCTTATAAGCTAGACCCAAACGGTTTTTGCCCAACATTGCGTGCAGGCACCGGCCCGGAGCATGGTAGCTTCCAGGCAGTCCGCCCACTCCACCCAACCCAACCCAGAGTAATAACCCCGCGTGAGGCGGCCAGACTGCAGGGTTTTCCCGATTGGTTTCAGTTCGCCCCGACGAAATGGCACAGCTTCCGCCAGATAGGGAGCAGCGTAAGCCCTATAGTGGCAGAATATATCCTATCGGTTATCAGAACTGCTCTCGGCAATTAACGGAGGCGTATCATGGAAAAGGCAAAACAGACAGAATATAAGCCTGTCGATTTTTCTCCGGTTAAGTCGTTTTTTGTCTCAATGCTAACGCGAGATATTCTTCTTGAAGACGCTATACTTGATTTGCTCGACAACTGCGTGGACGGTATTCTCAGGTCCGGCAAAACAGGCGGAGAAAAGCCGTATACCGGATTTAGCGCAGCAATTGACTTCAAAAAAGAATCTTTTTCGATAACGGATAATTGCGGCGGAATACCTTGGACTCTGCATGATTATGCCTTCAAGCTAGGAAGGGCAACAAAGTCCGACAGACCTGTCGACCCTGCAGGAACTGTTGGCGCTTACGGCATAGGAATGAAGCGAGCTATATTTAAGATGGGAAAACATTGTCTCATTTCCACAAGAAGCGGACAGGACCAATATGAAATCGAGATTACGCCGGATTGGTTGGATACAGAAGATAAATGGCAAATCCCTGTTAAAAAAGTCAAAAAACATGATAAAGACGGTACTACAATTGTCATCGGCGAATTGCATGAAGGAATATCAAAAAAATTTTCCGAAGACGCGGACGATTTTACTAGAGAACTCAGGGGCAAGATAGCCGGGCATTATTCCTTCATCATCGACAAGGGATTCGAGGTATCGGTTAATGGCAAGCCTATTAGTCCACTTACTACAAAATTTGCCTTTCTCAAAGGTAAAGATGAAAACACTATCCGGCCTTACGTCTTTAAGACCAAGAGCGACGGGGTGGACATATTTTTGACTGTGGGCTTTACCCGCGGAATTCCTACACCGGCGGAAATATTAGACGAAGAGAAATCGCCAAAGTACTCTTCGCAAGAAGCCGGATGGACGATTATATGTAATGACAGGGCTGTTCTTTACAATGACCGTTCCATACTAACGGGATGGGGCGATTCAGGCGTCCCACAGTATCATACTCAATTTATTGCGATTTCAGGTATTGTGGAATTTAAGTCTGCCGATGCCAGTAAGCTGCCTACCACCACTACAAAGCGCGGTATCGATGCCTCCTCGGCGTTATATCAACAGGTCAAGAACAAGATGAGAGAAGGAATGCGGATTTTCACGGACTTTACGAATAAGTGGAAAGGAAAGGAAGAAGAGGCCAAAGCACTCATCCAACAAGGCGAGCGACTTTCATTTGAAAAAATAAAGGAAGAGGCGAAAAATCTCCATTTTCACCGCACGCTTCGGACCTTCCCTTCAGGCGACTTGTACCAACCCAAACTAGCAATGCCAGTGAAGCCTGAACCCACTTCCCGGCGTATCTCGTTCACCAAGGAGATGGCCAAGATAAGAACCGTAGGAGAATACTTCGGCAACCGAGACATGGCTCCAAATGGGGTAGGCGAAAAGTGCTTTGATAAGATTTACGAGGAGGCCAGCCGTAAATGAAATCTCCTGCTTACCATCTACGGCCTAACAAGGCGGCTGAACGTTTTGCGCTCATTGAAGCTATCAGACATCTTCCCAAACTCGGTGGTAGCTTAGGCGAATATACTTACTATGGACTTGGCGGCCCGTACCTAGAAGATTGCCGACTTATTTATGACTTTTTTCCCGAAATTCCGATGGTTTCGGTCGAAGAAAATGGCGAAGTGTTAAAGAGACAACAATTCCATATGCCTTGCGGCAACTTAACCCTCGAACCCAATGGCATGAAATCATTTATTACTCAATATCAGTCAAACGATGAAAAAAGCATATTTTGGCTTGATTACACCCGGCTAGAGTATACATGCTTCGACGAATTTAAGGCACTTCTCGAAAAAGTTCCAGAGAAGAGCATGATAAAAATAACGCTACGCGCAGAACCCGATGACTTTTGGGATGAGTATAAAAACATACGCACCGATAAGGCGGAAGCATTTCAAAAAGAATTCAGAGAGATATTGCCGGACACGGATACAATACCACCGAGAGACGCCGGTGAATTCGCCTATTTGCTGCAACGAATGCTGAAAATTTGCGTCCAGCAGGCTTTACCTGGTATAACCACGCCATTGACATTTCAGCCTATCGACTCATTCTATTATTCAGATGGGACAGGGATGTTTACGTTAACAGGCGTAACTATCAGACGTACGAATACATCGAGGGTAAGAAAAGCTTTCAGAGATTGGGAATTTGCTAACCTCGATTGGAAAAAGCGGCCTAGGTTAATTGAAATCCCTATCTTGAGCACCAAGGAAAGGCTTCGCCTCCAGGGTTTTCTTCCCTGTACAGCCTCTCCAGGTGCAACGCTCCGTGCAGAGCTAGGATATCTTATCGACAACGACATAACTAAAACTGAAAGCGCTCTTGAACAATACGCGGCGTTTCACAGGTATTCCCCGTATTACATGAGGGGAACACCTTAGACATTTTCAGGACTTGGAGCATATCTTCATGACCTTGTCCCGAATTTTAGGCAAGCTAATCATCGCCGCCTTTTGAGTTCTAAGCTGACAGTCCCAAATTACTAACCTCTTCCATCCCAACGCCGCCAGCTGTTTTTCAGTTTGTTTGTCTCGCGCTTTGTTCGCCTCTATTTTGGGTTTCCAGTACTCGACACGAGATTTGGGTATGCGACCTCTGGGACAACCTTCGTGGCCATGCCAGAAGCATCCATGAATGAATATCACTAACCTGCAACGCCTAATAACTATATCGGGCTTGCCCGGCAGGTCCTTGACGTACAAGCGGTATCGTATGCCTTGCGACCATAGATACCGGCGTACCAGGAGTTCAGCCCCGGTATTCTTGCTTCGGACGGCGGACATCATGCTACTGCGTTTTGCCGGACTAACAGTATCCACGCCAACATTATAACACTCCAATAGGGAAGGGCAGGATTCGCGCATGGGAGGTGCGGGGCATGCCCGGACGGGTGTCCTATTCGCCCAGGCCTCATGAGGGCGGCAATACTCTCAAGGGGTGCGGAGCACCCAGATTCTTGACGTGGGTGGTGTGGGATAACCTTACTCGGCTCCCCATTGCCTGCCCTGCGGCCTGTCCGCCAGATACCGGGCGCGCCTGGGGACGTTTAACCCCGCAGTTAGCGGTCACAACCCTAGCTGGGCTGGCTTCACGGAAAATTGCAGGGCGGTGGCCCCCTCCGGACGGTGTGCTGCCCATATTTTTTGCGGATGCTATTCGGCATTCTTTTGGAACCGAGGCGGGGTTTCCTGAAAAGGGAAGGCGTGCCTTGAACCGCCGAGGCTGTTGCGCAACCGCCGCGGAATTTCATGCAACTTGAACTCGTTTGTCCATATATATAAAGAGAATATACTATATAGGCCTTTGTACCATTGCACCATATGGCATATGACCAGACACACGCCTTGCAATAGGGGTCATAGCGCGGAAACCCAAAGCTGTACTCCTTCAGCCTTCCGTATTACTCTCGCCCGCGTGGGCGCGCGTGCAGCTGCGCGCGTGCGCCGAAGGCACGCGACAGCACGCGCGAGTGAGATACAGCGATGTAGACAGAGTTAATAGGGCAATATAAACTTTCCCATTAACGCCATTTGCTGTGGTTGTTTGCAAAGTGCTATAGATTGTGTTATAATGAACTCTGTGAGCTTCCTTTTTGCCTGGACGGCAACAGGAATGCGCACAATAAAACGGCGGCTTAACGCATCCGGCCTTGTAGCCGGAACGTACCGAACCCGCAGGCGAGACCCGGCATTCCGGGCACTGGTCGGCGGCGCTAGGCAGTGGGCTGCCAGGAGGGTATCCGATGGACGAAAAACCACTTTACCGGACGGGGATTCTAGACAATCCCGCCTTCCAGAAGTACGTGAGGGGGTTGCCCGAAACGCACCTCCGGCTCATGCAACTGCCGGACGGACGTGTAATCAGCATAATGCAAACGGGTGACCAGCCTCCCGTAGTCTGCCGGATGCCACCGCAAAATACAGACGAAAAAGGAGAAACACAAAGTGGCATTAGTTAATTCCGATTTTGTGGCCGGATTGCTGACCAGCTTCCGCGCCATATTCACGAACGCCTTCACGGAGGCGGACAAAGTTGCGGCATGGCGTGCGCTGTGCCTGCTGGTGGATTCTACATCCGAAAAAGAGAGCTACAACTGGCTTGAGGCCGTTCCCGCTATGTCCGAGTGGAAGGACACACGTATCATGTCCGGCATGTCCGCGAAGGGATACGAGGTTGTTAACAAAAACTACGAAGGCAGTTTTTCCGTAGACCGTAATGTCCTCGAGGACGACCGCTATGGGCTTATCGCGCCCCGCGTGCGCCAGCTGGCGGTGCGGTGCGCCAACCACCCGGCCAAACTGGTCTACCAACTGCTCAACGCGGGAGTTAGTACGCACACCTTCGACGGCGTCAACTTCTTCGCCACGACCCGCGCCTTCGGCAAGAGCGGCAACATCAATAACATTGCCGCTGGGGCATATGCCGCCGATGGCGATAAAATCCGGGCGGGCATTGCGGCAGCGGTGCAGGCCATGCGGAACTTCAAAGACGACAGGGGCGAATACCTCGAACTTGTCCCCGACACCATCGCCTGTTCCGCGACGATGGAAATGCCGATACGCAACGCCCTGTTGCCTGCTGTTGCCGGAACTGAACGGGCGGAGGCGGAGCTAATCAAGAACATCATAGTCTCGCCCTACCTGACCAGCGGCGCGACTGCGGGTCACGACTACTACCTGCTTTCGACCCAGAACGAGCTAAAGCCGATGCTCTTCCAGACCCGCAAGAAGCCCGAACTGGTAGCTCTGGACAAGCCTGACAACGAGGACGTGTTCATGAAGCGGCTTATCCACTACGGCGTTGACGGTCGGTACGCCGCCGCCCTCCTCGAACCCCGTTGCGCGGTCATGGTGGACTGCTCCGACTAGACAGAATTAAAGGTGGGTGGAATATTTCACCACTCGCCTGACCTATTGGCTCATGCGCCCGGTCATCGCTTGTCACCGGGCGCAAATCTCCTTAAGGGGGCGGCGGACGGGAGGAGCACGCCCGTCCGCCAAACCCGAAAAATCCATGCAAGCGAAGGAGTTTAAGATGGTTTTAACATCAAACATTGACCGCCATGTAAAAGGCGCTGGTATGCTCCAGTCCTTCCTGGTCGAGGACAGCGTCCACATCTACAAGGGCGCTCTGGTGGTGGCCAACAACGCCGGATACGCGGAACCAGCGACCAACGCCGTGGGTAAGGTGGTCCTGGGCGTGGCTTATGAGGAAGTCGACAATACCAAGACGGGACACACGCAAGGCGGGAAAAGCGTCCGCGTGTTCCGCGGGGGTACGTTTCCGTTCACCACCGCCGACCTGGTGCAATCCGACGTGGGGCAAAAGGCCTACGTCTTCGACGACGACACTGTGAACGACGCCGGAACCAGCACCCAGGGCATAGTGGCCGGAACTGTTGTGGAGGTAGTATCCGCGACCGAGGTCATGGTTGACATCGGCCTGGGCGTGGTACAGGGAGCGCTGTCCGCGACGGCCAACGCGGACGCCGGATAGGGGACTGCGGTGACCAAGCACCAAGTCGAAATATTGAGGCACATAGCCCGCGCGATAAAGGGGCAGGTCTGGACGGAGAGGCCGGAAGCGGCCTGCGGAAGGTTGGACAGGTGGGTGGTGAAGATGAAGAGCAAGGACGTCCTGCAGGCCGCCGAAGTCATGCTAACGGAAATGACGCTGGAAGAGGCGATGGAGCTAATCGAACCCAGGACGTTCCACCGGCTGTTCGGCTGGCGCGAGGTCAGGGAGGGCATAGACCTCATATGCCGCGCGGTCGGAGGGAACCACACCGAACTGGCTAACCTGCTGAAGGTGGACAAGTGCCAGGTTTCGAGGTGGTACAACGGCAAGACAGCGCCGTCGCCGGAAATTCGGCACAAGCTGGAATTCATGGTGGGCGTGGCGGGGATGGGATAGGAGAAGAATAGCAGGGCAAGGTTTTCCGATTGTTACCCGCGCCGCGTGATTCCACTCACGCCGCGCATTGTCTCCTTTGCGGGGAAGGGCCAGGCGGCAGGTCTGGCCCTTCCTCTTTTGCAGGGTGCTGTAGCCCTCATGGGCGTCCCAGGAGGCCCGGATTCGCGACGTGGTGAGCCGCGCGGAGCCTCGCTGGTTGCTAGGTTGCGCCTCCCAGCTTCGGCGCGTACTTCAGGTGCTCCGTGTGAAGTTCCTCGACCCTTACAAAGCGATAAATGTCGGCTGTTATACCGATTGAGCTATGGCCGAGAATGCGGCCAATGACCTCCAACTTGGCGCCCTTCCGCAGTGATTCGGTGGCGTAAAAGTGGCGGAGCTGGTGGGGCGTGAACGGCTCCACGCCAGCCCTGATGCACGCCCTCTTCAGCGTCTTCTGGATGTTGGAGACATGGGCGTAACCTTCCCGCGTCTCGCCTGGGAAGACGTACGGCGAGCCGTTGCCGCTATCGATGTAATCTCTCAATGTGTCGGCGGTCGCTGGCAGGAGAGGCACGACTCTGTACTTCTTGCCCTTCCCGATGATTTTCAGTTCCATGTGGGTGTAGTCTATGCAGTCCTTCCGCAGGGACAGCGCCTCGGTTATCCGCAGCCCGGTGGTGGCCAGCAGCGTGGTGATTGTCCGCATCTTGACGGCGTCTATGGCGCGGTAGAACCCGACCTTCAGCACCTTCTCGACCGCCGCCTGTTCAGGACACCACCGCTCCCCCCAGGTCACCTTGATGTGGCGTATCTTCTCGGTGGGGTCGTCTTTCCATAGCTTCTCTTCCTTCAGGAAACTGAACAGGGAGCGGAGCGCCTTCCGCTCGTTCTCGACCGTGCTGGGTGACATGCCGCCGTCCAGCCTCTCGGCCAGGTATGCCTGTATGGAAAGCCTCGTGGGCTTTGGGTCGCGCCTGAGGTAACGTTCCGCCAGGTAGCGGTAGACGAACACGGTGTTCGTGCTGTACCGCTCGCCCTTCATCTTCGCCACCCAATGCGGTATGCTATACGCGGGAGCGTTGCGCGAAGCCGTGAATCGTAAACCGCTAGGTTCAAGGTTCGAATCCTTGTCGGGGAGCCAAAAAGATAATGTTAAGGGGCTTCTGAAGCCCCTTATTTTTTTATGTTCTCTTTAAAATTGAAACGTATGCAAATCATGGCTTAAATCAGCCGGCGCTGGATATTTTGATAGGCATTGTACTAGAATATGGTAAATCTGTTAGGTCATCTATTAATATCAACCAAGGAGGACTACATGGCGAAAATGACGAGCCTTAAGGAACTAAAAAACGTCCGGCATGGAAAAAACATCATCGAGTTGAAGCCGTGGAAATCCATTCATAAAACCATCACCCTGCCGATGATCACGGCCCTGGGAGAAAAAGACGTCCCCGGCTCCAAACTGGCGATAGGGTTTGCTTACGTTGAAAAGCCGGACTTATTGGGTGTGGAAACACACAAGCACAACAAACGAGACCAGTGGATATTCCTCTTCGGCGCGAAGAACTTCGCCGAATTCGATGCCGATGTAGAATTCGTCATTAATAATAAGGTTGAAAAGATCAATTACCCCTTCTACGCCTATATTCCGGCGGGAATGTGGCATATGCCGTTAAACGTAACCCGCGTTGGCAAGCCGCTTATCTTTATTGACGCCAGGATCGCCGGCGATGATGACCCTCCGGTGTTCTTCGATAAGACAATTTCCGGTAAAGGCCCGATGAAACCCGCTAAGAAAGTCCCTGTAAAGAAATCCGCTGCCAAGAAAGCCAAGTGACGGAAAAAAGATAGAATTTGGGATTCCCCGGCATGTCCGATAGCTTAACGGTAAAGCGGGCCCGCCATAGGCGGATTGACGGGGAGCCGAATTTCCTTTTTTTATTTATTGGGTTTCCGCGTTTTGTCTTCTACCATTAAAATCTGTTATACTGACGTAATTGCATGTTTCGGCCATGACGAAAATTATAGCTTTTTTCAACGGACTTCATTTTAAACAACACATTAACATCTATCGTATCATTGTCGGCGTCGGCTTCATCGGCGCCATGGTGCTGGTGCTGACGCCATCGGTCCAGATGCCCGACCCGGACGACTGGGCTTATTATTACGCGGCCAAGAACTTTTCTCACGGCCAGTTTACGATACCCAACTACGTTTATTATCAGCAGGCCGGCGAAACGATGCAGCACGGCAACATGCTTATTCAATATCTACCGATAGCTTTCAATAAATGGGCCCTGGAAAAAGCGCCGGGCTACGTCTTTTACCTGGTCCCCTTTGAAAAAATGGGCATTCCCCGTTATGGCAATGTACTATTGGCGCTGGGGACTGTGCTCGTGACTTACATACTGTTAAAACGCCTCCGGGATGAAAAGGCAGCCATGATCGGCTCGCTGCTGATGCTTTTCACACCCATCGGCCTGGTAATGCTGAACCGCGTGTACATGGACACCTATGCTTCCCTGGCTTTCATGGCGATAGGGGGAGGCATCTATCTTTACTACCACCTGGAGCGGGCCAGGCTCGGGCCGGTGAAGGGGGGGATACTGCTTTTCCTGGCTTTCTTTTTCAGCGGGTGGTCGGTCGTCACGCGTTATACCAACGTGCCCATCGCGGCAGTATTAGGCCTGCACTGGCTAGTGACCAGGTTGATCGACTGGCGAAAGGGGCGGGAAACCAGGGTCGGCCGCGAGATAATCCCGCTGGTGCTGGGCATCGCGCTGCCGGCGCTGGCGATGGGGCTTTACGATTATTATGTTTTCGGCTCGCCGTTTACCTACGGCTACAGCCTAACGCCCTTCCCCATTAAGTTCGCTTTCCAGTACCTGGGCAAGGTCGATGACTTCGGGAAATCCATACCGGCGCAAATCATCCGCTACGACTTCGATGGCTACTCGCGGAATCTGTTCATCGGCTTCCCGCTTTTGCTCATCGGCATACCCTGTTTTATCGCCGTGCTGTGGCAGAAATTCGTCGCCTTTTTCAAGTGGGACAAATCAAAAGAAAAATGGAGCAGCCTGCGCACCGAGCTATCCTGGGGCACTTTATTGATACTGATCGGCTGGTGGGTTTTCGTTTTCGTCCTTTACCTGACGTACGAGTGGACGGCCGGGCTGCAAAAGGGCGGGGGGTTCGTCATTTTCGACCGCTTTCTGTTGCCGGGACTCTTCCCGGTGGTTATCGTTTGCGCCCTGGTCATGGCCAGATTCCCGTACAAAATACTCATACCGCTGACGTCCGTCGTCCTGGTTTTCGGGGCCCTGCTTTACGCCCAGTGGGGCTGGAACTTGAAAATCCTGCCGGCCTGGTTGACGGAAAGAACGCTGGTCAGCCGGTGGCCCGGCTACGTATTCCCGCCCTGGTCCAAATACCCTCCGGCAGACAGCGGCGGGGCCTATTTCCCCTGGCACATCACGGCCAAAGGCGCGGGACCTTTCCCGCCAAAGTAGACTTCATTTTATGTATTTTTTCTGGTAATATGCCTATTTACATTGTATTCAAAAAGGTTTAGTATAACGTAAAATACATTGTATGGGTCTAAAATGGCTAAAATTAGAAAAATACATAGATCACTAAAAGAAGGGCGCAATTATTACGTTATAGATGCGAATTTTTTATCAAACAAGTACCTTGATCCCAAAATAGCCCCATCAATAAAAGATAAAAAGCAAATAGAAAAATGCCAAGATTGGTGGAAAGAAATTGATAAACAGCTGAAAAATGATGACGCTCGTATCTATATTCCTGATTTATGCATAGCTGAAGCGTTTAAGACACTAGCAAAAAAATACTACTCTGGGACAGGATTTATAAATGCAGCTTCATACAATTACAGAAGGAAAAAACTAATTAAAGACATAACAATTCCAGCAGGAGATCTACAGAACTTTAATCGTAAAATAAAATATCATGATATATCTACTTCTAGAGATTTAATAATTGCAGTTGATAGATTTTTCGAAATTTTTATAAAAAACCGTCATAATGTTTCAGTTATTGACTTAATCATTCTCGCAACTGCTAAATATCTTATGGATTTTTTTGACCTACCTAAAAATCACGTTCACATAATTACTTGCGATAAACCATTGCGCACTGGGTCTAAAAAAGTTCAAGAATTACCACACGTATATGATCCCACAGAACAAGAAGACGAAATAAGTAAAGTCTTTATTGACTAAATAATAAAAAAGGGGCTTCTCAAAAGAAGCCCCTTCGTTTTTCCCCTTTTCCCCGCCCCTATTTTATGTAGCCTTTGGCCACCAGCAGTTCAGCGGTAAGAATCGCGCCGCCGGCCGCGCCGCGGTTGGTGTTATGGTGCAGACCGACGAAGCGGATATCGAAGACATGGCACGGGCGCAGCCTGCCCACCGTGACCGCCATGCCGTTGCCGGCGTCCCGGTCCGTGCGGGGCTGGGGGCGGTCCGGCTCGTCCCGGTAAATAATGGGGGGAACCGGGGCGGTGGGCAGTTTAAGCTCCTGCGGCTGTGAGGTAAAATTACGCCAGACGCCGATAATTTCGTCCAGAGACGGCTTTTTACCAGCAAACTGGAGGCTGACGCAGGCTATATGCCCGTCCGAAACCGGCACGCGGTTGCAATGTGCCGAAATCTTGATGCTTTTATCGGAAACAATCTTGCCGCCTTCGACCCTGCCCAGGATTTTCGACGGTTCCACCTCAGACTTATCTTCCTCGCTGGCTAAAGAAGGCAGGACATTATCGATCATGTCGATTGAAGCCGGGCCGGGATAGCCGGCGCCGGAGACAGCCTGCAAGGTGCTGACGATCATCTTATCAATGGGATAGCCGGCTTTGATTAAAGCGTAAATGGGCAGCATATAGCTCTGGATGCTGCAATTCGGCTTGACCACCAGCAATCCCTGCTTCCAGCCGCGCTTCTGCCGCTGCTGGGGAATAACATCAAAATGGCTGTAGTTGATTTCCGGTATCATCAACGGCACATCTTCCGTACTGCGATGCGCGGAGTTATTGGAGACCACGGCGAAGCCTTTGGCGGCATATTCTTCTTCCAGCGCCAGGATGGCTTTTTTATCCATCTCCACCGCCGAAAAGACAACGCTGCATTTGCCGGCGGCTTTGGCGACGTTGCTCGCGTCCTCGACGACGATATCACGGTATTTTTCCGGCAGGTCTGTGTTCATGTGCCAGCGCCCGGCTACCGCCTCGGCGTATTTTTTTCCGGCGGACTGCGGCGATGCCGCCAGGTACACGACCTCAAACCACGGATGATTTGCCAGCAGCTTTAAATAATTCTGGCCCACCATCCCCGTGGCCCCGATAACCCCCACCTTGATTCTCTTGTCCATTTTTACCCTTTCCTGATAAAGTAACAGCTAAATTATAACAGAAAATGCGTCTCTCTTACATGGTGTAGCCTATACCTCGCCCGCGCGCTTGGCCCTTTTACCGCCAAAGACATCTATGGTTCTCGTTCCAATTATCGCTTCACCACCATGGGGGATACCCCTTTTGATCAGATAATCTTGACCCGCTTTTAATGGGGATCTCTTGTCACCAATTATTAGCGTGTACTGCCCTTCCACTACAACCAGATATTCATCATACTCATGGGTATGTGTAGCTACTTGCCCGGCTCCAAGATACGTCCAGAAAATCACCTGACTACCATCAGCACCATCAAAGATATACCCCTCAATATTTTTAGAAAACTTGGAAGTCGCCGCTACCCTGTTCACAGGATTTTTTGTAAATTCCGGAAATTCTTTCATGATTAATCCTCCCAGCTGTATTTCAGGTGCTTCTGCTTCAGTTTTTCCAGCCCGCAGGAGTAGCAGATGCCGTTGTGGCAGCAAATTACCCCGCCGCATTCCGGGCAGCGCCACTTTTTTGCCTGCTGCTTGAGAAATTTGTTCATACCTTGTTCTTTTATAAACACGAGGTTTTCAATCATACTCATGTGGTAACGCTCGCGGTAACGCTTATCCAGGTGTTTCAGGCGGAGGCAAGGAAAATCGGCACACATGAAGCAGTATTGAATTTTCCCCTCCCCTATCAAGGCGCAGTTCTTTTTCATGAAAGCGCAGTTTTTACCCCGCGGGCGGCAGCCGGCGCAATATGTACGCATGATGCCTGTTTTTCTTAAGTCGTATTTCATAGAGAGATAGCCGCTGCATAGGGCGCAGTTCATGCCGCAGGGTGCGATTAACACCGCTTCCATTCCATTTCCTCTCTTGCCTGATTTTTCTAAGGGCATTTCAATAATCATAGCGGATGGATAGCGTGTAATCAATCGTGTCACCTTGACAAAGCCCGATTCATAGGTGTAAAACTCACTAAAAGGAGGAATTATCATATGACTTCAAACCGGTACCTGATGGTCAACGCCGTTCAACCTGCCCCGGGCAAAGAAGATGCCTACAACAAGTGGCACAACAACCACGTCGCGATGATTTTTAATTATCAAGGCATGAAAAGAGTGAATCGGCATCATTTCTTCAAGGCCCTGGGACCTGCCGGGCCGGCCAGCCCCCCGTATATGACGATTTACGAATGTGAAAGCAAGGAATTGTTTGATGGTCTATTTAAAAGCCCCCAGATGCAGCAGGCCAAGGTAGATTACGAAACGAACTGGTCAGGACTGGGCGAGGTAACCTGGGCGGGTAATTTTGAACCTGTGAAAACCCTGGAAAGGAAAATCCCGGGCGCGAAAAATTCTAAGATATACACCGAGATCGTGGGTTCCGGCCCCAAACCCGGCAAGGAAAAAGCCTACCTTGATTACTACATCGACCATTTTACTAAGATGTTCGAATATAAAGGTATTCAAAGAATCAGTTATAGCCGGATGCTTCCGTCAACGTTCAAAGCCGAACCCAAATGCCCACCGTACCTGACCGTCTATGAGTTCACCAGTAAAAAAGCCATGGAGGATTTCTACAAGGACCCCGTTTTTACGTCCGGCGGCAATGATTGGGAGGAAAAAGGACAAAAATCTATGGATTTACAGTGGTGCGCCAATTATGAGACAGTGAAAACCCTGGAAAGGTGATTCTAAACAAAAAGGGAAGCTTTTTTGGCTTCCCTTTTTTGACTGTTGGCGTGTCTTAAAGCTTAGAGCTGCATCTCCGTCAGGTCCGGGCTGATGATGAGCTTTGGCTCGGTCACGGACTGGACGTCTTTAGGGGTAAGTCCGGCCACCACCTCTTTGAGCACCATGCCCTTCGGTGTAATTTCGATGACCGCGAGATCGGTAAAGAGCATGCTCACCCTTCCCATGGCGGTGGCGGGGTAGGAAAGTTCGTTAACGATTTTATATTCGCCGTCCTTGGTAATGTGTTCCATGGCGATGAAAAGCTTCTTGGCGCCGGCGCAGAGGTCCATCGAGCCGCCCACGTTGCCGACAAATAAGCCGCGCGCGGGGTTGGACCAGCCGGCATAATCGCCGCGGGCATTGATCTGGAGAGCGCCCATTACGGCGATATCGATGTGGCCGCCGCGTATCATCGCAAAAGATTCGGCGATATCAAAATACGATGAGCCGGCCAGCGCCGTGACCGCCTGGCAACTGGCATTGATCAGGTCCTGGTCAACTTCAGTACCTTCCGCCAGCGCGCCCGTCTTGAGCATGCCGATTTCGGCCTGGAGATAGACGTCTTTGCCTTCAATCCAGTTGCTGACCAGGGTGGGTATGCCGATACCCAGGTTGACGTACATGCCGTCCTGTATTTCCCGGCTCACTCTCAGGGCAATCATTTCGCGGGGCAATCCCTCGAATTTAACTTTTGGAGACATTTCTTATCTACTCCCTTTACTAGTCTATAGTTATGGCGAACTTAGGGCGCGGTACCTTGACCACCCGTTTGACATACACCCCGGGGGTATGTACATCATCGCCGTCCATTTCACCGGGCTCGACCAGACTTTCCACTTCCGCGATAGTTATCTTGGCGGCGGTAGCCATGACATGGTTGAAGTTGCGGGCGGTCTTGGCATAACGCAGGTTGCCTTCGCGGTCGCCGATCTTGGCGTGGATGAAAGCGAAATCCGGCTGGAGGGCATATTCCAGAATATATTTCTTCCCGTTGATGATCTTGGTTTCCTTGGGCACCCTCTTGGATTCAATTTCATTAACGATGTTTTCCATGACCGAACCGACGCCGGTAGGCGTGTAGAAGGCCGGGAGGCCGGCACCCGCGGCGCGGTATTTTTCCGCCATCGTGCCCATGGGGTAAACTTCCAGCTCGATCTTACCGGCACGTACCGCCTGCTCGAAGGGGTCCGCCATGCCTTTGCTGGCGGAGCGGAAAAGGCCGTAAGAATCGATCACCTTTTTAAGCTGCCCGGCTAACGTCAGCGCTTTTAGCTCCTGTGCGGCACCCAGCATCGGGCCGCAGCCGCAGGCCAAGGTCAAATGTTTCGTGCCCTTCCTGATAAGAGCCTGAAGCAAAGCCCGGGGAACTCCGCAGGCGAAAAAGCCCGGGATGGCGATCATGGCGCCGTCTTTAATATCGGCTATCGCTTCTTCAAGGCTGGGTATGACTTTATCCATGAACTGATTGCCTCCTTGCTAATTTTACCGAAACCGATCGCCATGGTCTTCCAGTTTTCCAGCCTGGTCTCCAACTGCTCGACACGGGCTCTGAACTGGACTTCCTCTATGATCCCCGGCTGGTACCTGGCGAAATACCCCACCCCGCCGATGTATTCCCCGTTACTGTCATACAGGTGCGAGGCGGACACGCGAACACTGATAATCTTGCCGGACTTTGTTTTGGTCCTGCTTTCCATATTGTGAATAGTGCCGCCAGCCTGGTAGATTTTGCGGTTCGCCTCACGCGCCGCTTCGATATTTTCATAAACGTCAACAATGCTCTGCCCGATAAGTTCGTTCAGATTGCGCTCGGTCAGCGCACAGGCTTCTTTGTTGGCGAATTTAATGATTCCTTCGGCGTTGATAGCCAGAATAGCATCCGGGCTATCAATCATCAGAGCTTGAGGATGTCCACCGCGGTGGCTTTTCGTAATTTTGTCCATTGGCTCTACTTATAATTATACCAAAAACCGGCTTGCGCCACGTATATCCTACGATACACAGGAATATCGGTCTAAAGTCCTATATCCATTCGCCTAACAGTATAAACGTGAATAAACTTGAATGTCAAAGCGGACCGCCGTTTTCCATCACGATTGTAAAAACAGGCTGGTTCTTTTATCATTAGCAAGGAAACCGGAAATGACAAACACTGAATCCACGGCGCGCGATACCATTACCTTCCTGGGGACGGCGGGCGCGCGGTTCATGGTAAGCAAACAGCTGGCGGCCTCCGGCGGCATCTGGCTGAATATTAACGGCACCGAGGTCCTGCTTGATCCCGGGCCGGGCAGCATCGTCCAGTCAACTAAAAGAAAGCTGAACGCGGAAAAGCTGAGCGCCATTATCCTTTCGCACCGCCACCTCGACCATTCCGCCGATACCAACATAATGGTGGAAGCGATGACAAGCGGCGGGTTCCGCAAGCGCGGTTTTCTTTACGCCCCGGCGGACGCCCTGGGCGAGGAGCCGGTGCTGTTCTCCTATCTTAGAAAATTCGTCGATGGTGTTATCGTTCTGGAAGCCGGTAAGTCTTACACCGTGGGAAATTTTACTTTTTCCACCCCGGTAATGCACGTCCACCCCGTGGAGACCTACGGCATGCTGTTTCAGGCACCGGCCTGCAAGTTCGCCTACATCGCGGACACGCGCTATTTTCCCGGCCTGGCCGCGCATTACCCGGCGGATATGATCATCCTCAACATGGTCTTTACCGAGCCCCACCCGCCCATCGAGCACCTGGCGATACCGGACGTGGTGCGGCTCATCGGGGAGATAAAACCGAAAGTGGCGATATTAAGCCACTACGGGATGCACGTGTGGCAGGCGAGACCCTGGAAGATTGCCGAAGAGCTTACCGCGCAAACGGGGGTAAAGGTTATCGCCGCCCGGGACGGCATGAAATTCGACCTGGCGAAATTGGAAGTAATCAGGCAGCGAAATGGAAACCGAGAAATTTGAGAGGCTGGTGGCCGCCGCCATCGAAAGCCTGCCGGAGGAGTTCCGGGAAAGGCTGGAAAACATCGATATTATTGTTGCTGACGAGGCGACGCGCACCCAACTGCGCAAGTCGGACGTTAAAAGAGGCAACACGCTGCTCGGGCTTTATGAAGGCGTGCCGCTGACGGAACGTACGGCCGGCTATACCTTCGCCATGCCGGACAAAATTTCGATTTTCCAGCGCCCCATCGAGGCGATGTGCCGCAATGACGGGGAAATCATCACAGAAATCCAGCGTGTCGTCCGCCATGAAATAGCGCATCACTTCGGCATCGACGACGACCGGCTCAAGGAAATTGACCGATATTAAGACAGGGATTTAACCATGTATTCGCCCTGCGAAGTGTAACCGTACTCGCGGTAATATTTTTTAGCGCCGGTGCCGCTTAATACCATCATCTGTTTAGCTTTGAATTCATCCCCGGCGATCCGCTCCGCTTCACGTAATAATGCCCGGCCGAATCCCTTGTGCTGCGCCGCCTGCGTTATCTGTTCATTAAGTGGGACTTCCGGCCCGAAGACATGCAGCTCCCTGATCAACGCCTCGCCGCCGGATTGAATCCTTAGCCGCAGCAGGCCGAACAGTGTTTCTTTATCATCCTCGAAAGAGAGGAATATTTCCTGTCCGCCGGCGGCGGTATAATCCAGCCGCAAGAGGTGCGGCTCCCCTATCGCCCACCTGGCTTGTGCCCGGTGGCCGTACTCGCGGCAGCGGATACAGCGGCAATCGACGCCGTCATGTTTCATCCGCTCTTTAACGATGTCCCGCAGCGAGTCCTTTAGTCCTGCCGCGATGTATTTAGACGGAATATCCCGCAGGACGCGGGAAATACGGACATACTTGGGCACCAGCTTTTTTATGTCAATTATCAGGTTGACCATGGTCTCATCGGTATAAGGCTGGTAGCGGCCTTCCCGGAACCATTTTTCCAGTTCCGTGCCTTCCACGACCATCGTGGGATAAAGTTTGAGACCATCAGGCCGGAACCTTTCATCCGCGAAGAGCTGGCGTGACATTTCCAGGTCTTTTTCCGGCGTGGCGCCGGGCAGCCCCGGCATCCAGTGATAATAGACTTTAAAGCCGCTTTCGCGGAGCCGCCTCGTGGCCTCCACGACTTCCTTGACGCCGTGCCCCCGCCGCACCAGGCGGTAAATTTCATCGTCCAGGGTCTGTACCCCCAGTTCCACCCGGGTGGCGCCGAACTCCAGCATCCGTTTGATTTCCGCTTCGCCGCACCAGTCCGGCCGCGTCTCGATGCAGAGTCCCGTGCAGCGGTGGCGCGCCGTCTCGTTAAGGCGCTTGGCGTCCTCTAGATTAGTCGATTCGATGCCGTTCATCGCGTCGTAGCAATCTTTGATATATTGGTATTGATATTCCACGGGCTGGGCCAGGAACGTACCGCCCATGATAATCAACTCGATTTTATCCGTGGGATGCCCCATGTCCTCGAACATGCGCAGCCGCACCCTGACCTGCCGCCCGGCATCAAAGTCGCTGGCTTTGGCCCGCAGCACCGCCGGCGATTCCGGCGTGTAGCTCTGTGGGGCGTCGGTATAGGTGGGGCAATAGACGCACTTGCCGGGGCAGCCGGCCGGGCGGGTCATTACCGCCAGGGGCGTCACGCCGGAGATAGTCCTTGTAAATTTCCTGGTTTTTGCCATACTATTATTAGTACCCTCTTAAGTTTAGCAGATAGGCGCTTATGTCAACAACGCGTGATACCTACAACCGCATCGCCGCCGCCCGGTATAATTTCCGGCAGCACTCCAGGTTCCAAATCGAACTCGAAAAGCTGGCGGGGCGGTGGCGTTCAGGCAAGCTATTGAATATCGGCTGCGCGCACGGGCCGGACTTCATGCCGTTTAAATCAGGCTTCGAGCTTTACGGCGTGGATTACTCCAGTGAGATGCTGGAACTGGCGAAAAAATACGCCGCGAAAAACCAGTTCAACGTCAACTTAATTGAGGCCGACGCGCGTAAACTCCCCGGCGCTGACGATTTCTTCGATTTTGCCATCGCTATCGCCGTTTATCACCATATCGAAGATGATGCAGGCAGAACGGCGGCGCTTAAAGAGCTCTACCGGGTACTCAAGCCCGGCGGCGAGGCTTTTATCACCGTGTGGAACCGGTGGCAGCCCCGGCACTGGTTGAAAAGAAAAAGCTTTTTGCACCCCTGGAAAACCAGGGAAGGAACGCTTTACCGCTACTATTATTTGTTCACCTACGGCGAGCTGGAAAAACTGGCGCGGCAGGCAGGCTTTAAAGTCCTGAAATCATGCCCGGAAAGCAGGTATAGATTACCCGTTAAAGCTTTTTCGCGGAATATCTGCCTGCTGGTGAAGAAATAATAACTACTTAACGGCAGTGATGTAATATCTTTTACTGAAATGCTTTTTCCCATCATCCCGCCCGGTATAGTTATAGGTCATCAGCCGGAGGGATACATTGGGGAAATCACGGAAGAAATACTTCACTTCTTCCCGGGTGGTATAGTGGTGGGGGACATCTTCTTCTATTTCGCCATGAACGAGAAGATAGGTATTTTTTTCTATCTCCTTACCGAGACCTGCTCCTTGGGTATAGATGGCCGGCATATCCGTGATGACCGTGCCTCCAGGCTTTAAGACCCGGTGAATCTCTTTAACCGTCTTTTGTACCTGTGCTCCGGTACCATGATGCATCGCCAGCGTGCAGATTACAGCATCAAAAAATGTATCTGCAAAGGGTATGTTCCTCATGTCATGTACTTGAAAGTTAATGCTATGTAATCCAAGACTCTCTGCCTTTTCCCGCGCCATTTTCAGGCCAGTGGCCGCCATATCGGTAGCGTAAAGCTCAAAGCCCCGTTCCGCCAGATAAATCGTGTGTCTCCCTGTGCCGCAGGCTAAGTCCAGAATTTTACGATAGCCTTTCTTGCGGAACACACCGGCAGCCTTTTTTATCTTGGGCAGAACCGAGAAATACCCCTGTAAATCCCCCTTATTCTGATAAACCTTTTCCCACCCGGTAGTTTCCATGATGTAATACTCCAGTAAATTATCAGACAGTTTATCATATCACTTCTCATTTCCCCTCCACCACCCATAACCTTTCCCCGTCCGTCGTAAAGTTAATGGTGCCGTCTGTGTCCGTACGGTAAAGATTGGCCGGCCCCACCTTTTCCCCCAGCCTCGCCACCACCGATTCGTCCGGGAGGCCGTATTTATTTTCCGCGCCGACGGATATCACCGCCGCCCGCGGGTCGACTACGGCCAGAAACTGGGCGGTGGAAGAAGTATCCGAGCCGTGGTGGGCCACTTTTAAAACCGTGCCGGAAAGGTCGGCGCGGTCACGCAGCAGCTCCATTTCCGTCTCGCTCATGATATCCGCGGTCAGCAGAAAACTCACTCGGCCGTCTTTCAGCATAAGAACCATGCTGTTGTTATCCATATCGGATATGCTGCCGGTAACCAGTTCCGGCTGGGGATTCAGGACTTCCAGGATAATCCCGGCGCCCAGATCAATCTGTTCCCCGGCGCCGGCAATAGTGCTTTTGATGCCCTTATCCTTGATAAGCCCGACCCATTCCGCGTAAGCTGACGAGGCATCGTCCAGCGGCGGATAAAGCACCTGCTTGACGCGGTACCTTTGCAGCACCTCCACCAGCCCGGCCAGGTGGTCGATGTGGGGATGGGTCAACACCACCAGATCGATGTCCCTATCCCAGAAAGGCATCTGCCGGCTTAGTTCCGTGGTCACCGCCTGGGGGGATGGGCCGCCATCGATGAGGATTTGGCGGTTGCCTTTCTGGATGAGAATCGCGTCCCCCTGCCCTACATTGAGAAAGCTGACGCGCAGGTTATCGCCAGGCATAGTGACCGCCGTGTAAGCCACCAGCACCGCGAGCACCAGCAGCGGCCCGATGGTCCACTTAACGCTTTGGGCAAATCCGGAAGGAGAACTCACGCTCTCTTTCATGAAGCCGGCCGTACCGGACACCAGGCTGCGCAGCTTTCCTTTTTTACCATAAACCAGAATGAGCACGGCCAGTCCGACGTAATAGCCGATGATAAAAGCGGGGTTTATCCAGCCGACCTTGACTGATGATATGGACGGTGTCCCCAGCCCACGCACGACCAGTATCATATAAGAAAGGAAAGGCCAGCTTACCCAGCCTAAAACCTGGGCTACAGTCAATGATACTAACCCTACCATCGCGGCCAGCGTCCCCGTGGCGATAATCAGGGGCAATACCGGCATGGCGAGAAAGGTGGCTAAAGGGCCCACCAGGGAAAACAGTCCAAAGTAATAAGCGATGAGCGGCCAGACCGCCACGATAGCCGCCAGAGTGGCGCTCGAAGTATCGACAGTGAGATTAGCCAGCGAGGCAAGTACCCCCTCATCCCCGATTCTGGAAGAAATAATTTTCCTGCCGTAATCACGGAAGACCGGATAAATAAATATCAGCCCGGCCATGGCCATGAAGCTCAGCTGGAAAGACGCATCGCCCAGGACGTAAGGCTGGACGCCCATCATGACCGCCGCCGCCAGCGTTAAAGCCGCTGCTGCGCTGCGTTGCCGCCCCAGCGCTTCGGCTACCAGAAAAATGCTCGCCATGATGGCGCCGCGCACCACCGGCGGGTTCAGGCCGGTGATGACCGTATAAAACCAGATGGCCGCCAACGCCAGCCAGATGTAGAGATAACGCTTCCTCCCGAAGAGCCATATTCCTACCCCGAGCAGAATACCCGCCATGATGCTGATGTTGGCACCGGATATCGCCAGGATATGTGACGTACCGCTGCGGACGAAATCCTGGTTCAAGTCAGCGGGAATATTGCCCCGCATCCCCAGCAAGATCCCCTGCGCCAGGGAAGCCTGCGGCTCCGGCAGGACATCGGCCAGGGTGCGGGACAGTTTGCCCCTCAAGCTGTAAATCCATGCCAGCGGCTTAAAGCCTTTTCCATCGTCAAGCTTATCGATTTGTGGGAAAGACATGGTCGTGTAAATACCCTGGTGCGCCAGGTAGCCGCGATAATCAAAATCATCGAGCAGGGGCGGGGTTTGCAGCTCTCCCGTCAGTTGCAAGACGTCTCCATATTTATATTCCGGGTAACGCGGCACGAAGACCAGCACCTTGCCGCCGACTTGCCGCCAGACATTAT
>JBEKAC010000003.1:0-86263 GCA_050018395.1 Dehalococcoidales bacterium | reverse complement strand
CTTGCTGTAAGGCAGGTAGTCGAGGACGGAGAGCAGCACGACGGCATGGACCCACCAGAATACCCGCGCCCAGGTGTCCGGCGAACTGATGCCCGAGAGAATGTGGTTGGCGACGAAGTTGGAGATGGGCATGTAACCGGCCGCCCTCTCCGTGCCCGCGACGATGTGGCTGGCCTTCAGGCCGAAGAACGCCAGCATCAGCACGGCCACCATGCCCAGGATGGTGAAAGCGTCGCGGCTTCTGCCCTCGGTATAGGGGGGCGGGGAAATCAAACGGCGGATAATGGCAATCACTACCGCCAGCAGTGCCAGGAGGGACATAATATCGAAGATATAGGTCAGCGTGAAGTAGGCGCCGTTGGGCAGGCGGGAAAAGCTGATGGTGCCGGGCGCCAGGCCATTGAGTAAAAATTCCGTATTGGAAATCAGGAGGACCATAAAAGCCCAGAAAAGCACGAAGTGATTGATGCCGAAGACCTTTTTTACGACACGCCGCTGGAAAAAACCGTAATATATCATATTCCAGAAACGCCGCCACGGAGCATTGAACCGGTTCTCCGCCTTGCCCTTTAAAATCAAGCCGAAGCGCCGGTAAATACTGAAGGCGAAGAACACCAGCGCAATGACCAGCACAATAATAAACGCGATTACGGTTCCAGACATAACTTGTCCCCTTAAGCTGCCTTTCCGGCGGCTTTGCGCTGCCGTGCTTCCCGGACGTAAGCGGTGATGGCCGGTACTACCTGGAAAAGGTCGCCGACGATGCCGAAAGTAGCTACCTCAAAAATGGGCGCGTTTTTATCACGGTTGATGGCGATAATCGTGTCCGAGTCCTGCATGCCCACTAGGTGCTGGATGGCGCCGCTGATGCCCACGGCGAAGTAAATCTTGGGCCGGACGGTCTTGCCCGTCTGCCCTACCTGCCGCTCCAGCGGCATCCAGCCGGCTTCCACGGCGGCGCGGGAACAGGCCACCGCCCCGTGCAGCTCGTCGGCCAGTTCCTGGAGGATTTTATAATTTTCAGTGTTGCACATGCCGCGCCCGCCGGAGACCAGAATTTCCGCGGCGGCCACGTCCACGCTGTCCAGCTTTTCATCGCCGATGATTTCCAGCACTTTGGCCGCGATTTCCGCTTCTTTGACCGGAGCTTTTTCCCGGATAATCTCGCCGGTGCGGGACGCGTCTTTCTTCGGCATGGGCATCACGTGAGGCCGGACAGTGGACATCTGCGGTCGGGTGAACTCCGTTAAAATGGTGGCCATGATGTTCCCGCCGAAAGCGGGACGCGTCTGTAACAGAAACCCTTTATCATCGATGGCCAGGCCGGTGCAGTCCGCGGTAAGGCCGGTTCCCAGTTTGGTGGCGACAGCCCCGGCCAGGTCTCTGCCCAGCCCCGTCGCACCCACCAGCACGATTTCCGGTTTGTATTTCAGAATCAGATAGCACAGCGCCTTGTAATATGACTCGGTGCGGTAGTAATGGAAAACGGGGTCGTCCACTAAATAGGCTTTGGACGCACCGTAGGCAAAAGCCTCCGCGCAGAGGTGCTCCACTTTGTCCCCGACAACCAGGGAACAAAGCTCGACGTTACGGGCCTTGGCCAGCTCCGCGCCCACTCCCAACAGCTCCCAGGAAACTTCCGCCGGCTTGCCTTCGGTATGCTCGGTAAAGACCCAGACGCCTTTATATTCCTTCAGTTTCGCCAGGCGGGGGTCGGCGGGGACAACGGCCGGCTCAGGGGCGGGCGGGGCGGCGGCTTTTTGCCTGGCTAATTCGTCCAGGATTTTTTGCTCTTCCGGCGTATAGAAAATCTCCAGGGCCTGGACGGGGCAAATTTTCACGCAGCGCTGGCACCCGGTGCATTTCTCCAGGTCGATAATCGGCTCGCCCTTTTCATTCATGACAATGGCATCAAAAGGGCACTCCGCCTGGCAGCGGGCGCCGCAGGCGATGCACTTGCCGGGGATAAGCCGCGCTTTACCGCGCGGGCGTCTGATTTTTTTCGGTTCTTCTGGCATATTTTTTCTATTTGTCATTCTGACCCCGAGCGGAGTCGAGGGGGAAGAATATCGGGGAGGTGTGGGGAATTGTTACCACCACTCCTCCAGATTCTTCAGTCGCTTCGCTCCTTCAGAATGACATCTTAAAATCTGCCCTTTACAGTGACAGTAAGTCCTTCCCTATCATCCTGGTGATCAACAACCTGGCGGCGTCCTCCGGTTTATCATCTGCCTTGGCGATGATTTCGCCCTTGACTCTCTCCGGCGAGAATATCTTGCGTACCTGCGTGGCCGACCCTTTGAGGCCGATGGTGGTTTCGTCCATGTGCATTATCTTGTTGTCCCAGAGAGTAATGGGGGCATCTTCCGCCATCAGGCGCATCGGCACTTTGGGATAGCGGGGGGTATTGATTTCCCGCAGCACGGCGATCATCACCGGCAGCGGCGCGGTGACCATTTCGTGCCGGCCTTCCAGCTTGCGCCGTACTTTAACTGTTTTCGCTTTCAGGTCGACTTCTTCGACGCGGTCGACCAGGGTCAGCTGCGAACAGCCGAGGCGGGTGGCGATGCCGGGGCCTACCTGCGCCGTGTCGCCGTCGATGGTCTGCCGCCCGCACATGACGATGGCCAGCTCTTCCTTCTCGGCCAGCTTTTTGATGGCGCCGGTCAGGACCATGCTCGTGGCCAGCGTGTCCGCCCCGCCGAAGGCGCGGTCGCTTAAGAGGATAGCTTCATCGGCGCCGTTGGCCAGCGTTTTCTTTAAAGTTACCTCGGTATTGGGCGGCCCCATGGAAATTACGGCCACGCGGAAGCCGTATTTGTCCTTGAGGCGCAGGCTTTCTTCCAGGGCGTGGGTATCATAGGGGTTCATGATGAAGGGCACGCCCTCCCGGATGAGGGTGCCGGTCACGGGGTCAACTTTAACCTGGGTGGTGTCAGGTACTTGTTTAACGCAGGTGACGATTAACATGAAAAAAAGTTGTGTTATTCCTTATAGTTAAAGAGATAATATCATATTATTTGAAGCAGGGCAAATAGTATTTCCCGGTGTTTTGTGCTACGGGCGGAAATTCCTTGTTAGTCCCGGTTTAAGAGGTGTATAATCGGCGTGACTGATTGTTCATCAGGTACACCATATTATCTTTCTTAAGGAGAACCGTTTATGGCAAAATCGGCTTTGCAGCAGCAATATGAAAAAGAACACCGGCAACTAAAAAAAGAAATCGAGGACTGCACCGGCAAGACCACGGAACAGCTTTACGAGGAAAGGGAAAAGCGGGTCAGGGACGCTATCGAGTGTAATGAGCCGCCGGATAGAATTCCCCTGGCCACCCACCCGGACACACAGGCCTACACCGGCGTTCCAAACTCGGCGGGATATTATGACCCTATCGCCTTTAAAAAGGCCATGCGGCAGATTACCCTGGATTTAGAGCCGGATATGGCTAACGCCGGACTGCCGATGTCCGGTGAAGCGCTTTCGGCGTTGGATGTGAAGAACCGATTGTGGCCGGGCGGGCCGCTGCCGCCGGATTATGATTACCAGTTCGTCGAGGGGGAGTGGATGAAAGGGGACGAGTACGACATTTTCCTTAACGACCCGGCTGATTTCGTGGTGCGCTACTACTGGCCGCGGATGTTCGGCGCGATGGCGCCGCTGGCCAAGCTGCCGCCCATCGGTAACTTGTTCCAGGGGTTCGAGGGCATCACGCCCATGCTTGTTTCACCGGAGTTCATCAAGATGGCCAAACTTATCGCTAAAGCCGGGCGGGCGACGGAGAAATTCAGAAAAGCTATCGGCGATAGCGCTGAAGAACTGGCTGATCTCGGGTTTCCGGCTTTGTCCCACCTGGGCGCCGGCGGCATCGGCGGCGCTCCTTTCGATGTCGTCTCCAGCTTTTTAAGAGGCATGCAGGGTTCGATGATAGATATGTTCCGGAGGCCGGAAAAGCTGCTGGCGGCCTGCGACATGATACTGGAAAGACGTATCGCCAACGCTGTCCCGGCCGACCCTAAAAAGCGGGGCAACCCTAAGCGGAGCGGCATGCCACTCTGGCGTGGGGATAAGTCCTTTATGTCGCAAAAGCAGTTCGAGAAGTTTTACTGGCCCGGGCTGAAAAAAGCCATGCAGGCCACCATCGACCTCGGCTACGTGGCTTTCCCGTTCTTCGAGGCAGAATTCGGCGACCGCCTGGAGCGTCTGCTGGAACTGCCGAAAGGTAAGGTGATAGCCTCGATCGAATATGTAGATGCGGTACGGGCGAAGGAAATCCTTAAAGGCCACACCTGCCTTTACGTGAGGATCCCTCTCTCCTCGAAAGTGTGGTCTTTCAACGAGGTGGAGGCATTTACCAAAGACCTGATTGACAAGTGCGGCAAAGGCGGCGGAATTATGCTTGATGTCCGGCTGCCGGACCGGGGCACTAAGGAAGGATACCAGAAGCTAATGAATTCCATCAGGGAATATGGAAGGTATTAGTAATATTCGCGCCACTTGATAAGGAGAACCGTTTATGGCGAAATCGGCTTTGCCGCAGCAATATGAAAAGGAAAATCGGCAGCTGAAAAAAGAAATCGAGGACCGTACCGGCAAGACCACGGAACAGCTTTACGAGGAAAGGGAAAAACGCGTCAGGGACGTCATCGAGCTGAAAGTGCCGGACAGAATCCCCCTGGCCGTCAACCCGGATACGCAAGTCTTCACCGGCATCCCGAACTCGGCGGGATATTATGACCCCATCGCTTTTAAAAGGTCCATGCGCACGATAGCCCTGGATTTAGAGCCGGATATGGCTAACGCCGGAATACCGATGTCCGGCGAGGCGATGACGGCACTCGATGTGAAGAACCGATTGTGGCCGGGCGGCCCGCTGCCGCCGGACTATGATTTCCAGGCCGTCGAGGGGGAGTGGATGAAAGGCGACGAGTACGACATTTTCCTTAACGACCCGGCCGATTTCGTGGTGCGCTACTACTGGCCGCGGCTGTACGGTGCGATGGCACCGCTGACCAAGCTGCCGCCTATCGGCAATTTGTTCCAGGGGTTCGAGGGTATCACACCCATGCTTGCCTCACCGGAATTTGTCAAAATGGCCAAACTTATCGCTAAAGCCGGGCGGGCGACGGCGAAATTCCGCAAGACCATCGGCGATAACGCTGAAGAGCTGGCTCAACTCGGCTTCCCGGCCTTGTCCCACCTGGGCGCCGGCGGCATCGGAGGCGCTCCTTTCGATACGGTCTCCAGCGCCTTACGCGGTATGCAGGGTTCGATGATAGATATGTTCCGGAGACCGGAGAAGCTGCTGGCGGCCTGCGATATGATACTGGAAAGGCGCATCGCCAACGCACTCCCGGCCGACCCGAAAAAGCGGGGCAACCCCAAGAGAACCGGGATGCCGCTTTGGAGGGGGGATAAGTCTTTCATGTCGCAAGCGCAGTTCGAAAAGTTTTATTGGCCCGGGCTGAAAAAAGCCATGCAGGCCACCATCGACCTCGGGTACGTGGCGTTCCCCTACTTCGAGGCAGAGTATGGCGATCGCCTGGAGCGCCTGCTAGAACTGCCGAAAGGCAAGGTAATAGCCTCCATTGAATCTGTAGACGCGGTAAGGGCGAAACAAATCCTTAAAGGACACACGTGCCTTTACGTGAGGACCCCGCTCGCGGCAAGAGTCTGGTCTTTCCAGGAACTGGAGGCATTTACTAAAGACCTCATCGACAAGTGCGGTAAAGGCGGCGGACTGATGCTCCATATCAGGCCGCCGAACAAGGGCACTAAGGAAGAACACCAGAAACTGATGAATTCCATCAGGGAATACGGGCGGTATTAGGTAAATTTATCCTATTCCGTGCCGTTTGAAGGAGTTCCGAATTTACCGGGACTCCTTTCTTTTTGCCGTAAAATCCCCACCGTGATAAACTACAGACGATGAAAATACTCGTCACTAACGATGATGGCATTAAAGCCGAAAGCCTCTGGGCGCTGGTCAATGAGCTGAAAAACATAGGGCAGGTCTTCGTCGTCGCCCCGGACGGCGAAAGAAGCGGCATCGGCACGGCGGTCACGCTGTTCCGGACGCTGCACGTACAGGATTTTACTTCGCCGGTAAAAGGCGTGCCCGTTTACGTCGTGGACGGCTCCCCGTCCGACTGCGTTATTCTCGCCCTCGGCAAGCTCATCGACGGCGTGGATATCGTGGTATCCGGCATCAACCCCAACGTGAACCTGGGAGAAGACGTCTATATCTCCGGGACGGTGGGCGCCGCCATGCAGGGCTACTTCCGCGGCCTGCCCGCCCTGGCCGTTTCCGCACCGCCCGGCAGCGCCGCCGGCCTTGACGCCGCCGCCCGGACGGCCGCTTCCCTGGTGGAGAAAATGGGTGCCGCCGGCCTCACACGCATTTTCCTTAACTTGAATACGCCGGACCTGCCTTTAAAGGAGGTGCGGGGGGTAAAGATAACCCGCCTGGCGCTCGCCAGCCACATCAACTCCGTTGAGGAAAACCTCCAGGGTGAACAAAAACAATATCAATTAGTACGTGAAAGGCTGGCCGAAGCCGGCGGCGACGGCACGGATATCGAGGCTGTCACGCAGGGATATATCTCGATTACCGCCCTTTATACCAGCTTGCTCGATAAACCGCCGCAGCGCCTGTTGAAAAAGCTCTGTGCCGACCTTCTCACCGATTTGAAAAGGGTGCAAAATTACACCTAATATAGCAGGGTTAAGAAGGACGATGACAAGACCGACTATGAAGAAACTTATATTATACAGCGACCAGATTCCCGAGTTAAGGAATTCTGCCGATAATGAACTAAAAAATCTATTTAGTAATTCAAATCCGAGAATTGGCTATATTCCCAGCAGTTCCGATCCGGAACGTAAGTATTATCATGACCGCAAAGCCTTTTACGATCAAATTGGCATGGACTTGGGTGTATATTTTGAGCTTGATGTAGATTGGAAACCAGGCCAACTGGGACGGCTACTGGAATGTGATGCAATTCACCTTAGCGGAGGCAATACCTATTATTTTTTACACTGGCTCCGCCTGCGTAATATAATGGACCTTTTGGTCCAATACGTCACCCGGGGTGGGATATTGATAGGAGTCAGCGCAGGCTCCATCTTGATGACGCCGGATATATCCACCTCTTCAATTTGCGGAGATGAACAGATTCAGGGAGAGACCGATTTTTCAGGGCTGGGGCTTGTCGATTTTGCTTTTGTACCTCATTTCGGAAACAGGTCTTTTACAATTGATGACCTCAAGAAATATTCACGGGAAAAGCAAAGAGTTGTGTATGCTGCCCGGGATACCGGGGCTATTATTGTAATTGATAACGAGGTAAAGTGTATTGGAGATGTAATCCGAGTTGGTTAAGATATAAACTTTTACTTTTTAGCTATGCAACATTACATCGGTACGGACATTATAGAAATAGAGCGCATCCGTCAGGCCATCGCCCTCTACGGGGAGCGTTTCCTGAACCGCGTTTTTACTAAAGACGAGCTACAGTTTTACGGGCACCATGCCCACGCACTGGCGGCCAGTTTTGCCAGCAAAGAAGCCGTCATGAAAGTATTAGGGACGGGAAATAGAGGCGTAGCCTGGCGGGAAATCGAGACGCTTTACCACCCCACCGGCAAACCGTACATCCGGCTCAACGGCCGGGCGCAAAAGGTGGCGGCGAAGCTCGGTATCAAAGAAATCGACGTGAGTCTTTCCCACTCGCGGGATAATGCTATCGCCACGGCCATCGGCAGCACTCAAACCTCGTAAACGACTTCCCCGCCGATAATCGTCATCTCTACCTTGATGTCGTTAATCTTTTCCGGGGGGACGCGGGTGGGGTCGTCGCTTAAGACTACCATGTCCGCCAGTCTGCCCGGCGCCAGCGAGCCTTTTATCTTCTCGTCGAAAGAGGCATAAGCCGCGTTGGCCGTGTAAAGCCTTAAAGCCTGTTCCGGCGTGATTTTCTCTTCCGGCAAAAGCGTCTGGCCGGACTCCGCTTTACGCGTGACCGCCGCGTAGATACCGGTGAATGGGTTATGCGGCACCACCGGCGCGTCCGAGCTGCCGGCCACGATGATGCCTTTTTCCAGCGGCGCTTTTATCCGGTAAAGCCAGGGGAGCTGGCTCTCCGGCACCCTCGCCAGATAGCGCTCGCCGCTGTAGTAGATGAACGGCGGCTGCGTCACGATGACCGCCCCCAACTTTTTCGCTCTTTCCAGTAAAGGCGGCGGGCACTCCCCGCAGTGCTCAATGCGGTGCCGCCTCCCGGCTACTGTAGAATGTTTGGCAACATATTCCAATGCGTTTACGGCGGCCTCCACCGTGTTTTCCGCCACGGCATGAAAGGCCATCTGCCACCCCGCCCGGTGACACTCTAAAGCGAGCTGATTCATCGCCGCCTGCTCCGGCACTACCTCCAGCATAATTTTCACCGCCCCCAGCTGCATCAGGTTGTCGCCGCAGCCGGTCTTCATGCCCTTTGCCTGGAATAAGTGCCAGTGCGGCGCGCCAGCCATCATGGTTACCCGGCTGCGCAGCTGCCGGTTCAATACAAAGCCGCAGACCGTCTCCCATCTTCCGATGTCGTTGCTGACGGTGGCGTCCGTGAATGACGTTATACCGTAAGCCAGGAAGGTTTTATTGGCTTCCACCGCCGCCCCTTCCAGCTCCTCCGGGGTCATCGGCGGGACTATTTTAGAGCGGATATAGCCCAGCATGTCGATAAGGATACCGTTAGGTTCGCCGGTGGCCAAATCCCGCTCGATGCGGCCGTCTTCCGGCTCCGGGGTTTCCCGGTTGATGCCCGCCAGCTCCAGGGCTTTCGAATTAAGCACGCAGGCGTGCAGCGAGCGATGACTGATGACCACCGGATGGTCCGGGGCGGCTTCATCCAAATCCCAACGCGTGGGGCAGTGTTTGCCTTCCAGGTAAAACTCGTTATAGTCCGTGCCGCTGATCCAGGTGCCCGGCGGGGTCGAACGCGCCTTGCGCCGGATGGCTTCCTTGATATCTGCGATGGAATGCACCGCCGGCGGGGAAAGGTCGATGCTGAGCAGTTTTCTCATCAAGGAAAAGAGGTGGAGGTGGGCGTCGTTAAAGCCGGGGATGACTGTTTTACTGCCGCAATCTATCACCTTCGTACTACGGCCGGTCAGGCGATAATCTCCGCCCTCGGGCGGGCAGCATCCATCGTGATAACGTTGGCGTTTTTCAGAATTAAGTCGGTGGGCATATTAGGCTGGCTTTTTTTGACGTATTCCGCTGTTAACCAGTATACTACCTAATAATCTCCCGCGACAAAAAAGGAGCCGATATGGAAACAGCGGTGCTGGCCGCCAGGCTGACGGACTGGATCAGGGAAAAAGTGCTGGGGGCAGGGTGTAAGGGGGCGGTCTTCGGGTTGAGCGGCGGCATCGATTCCTCGGTGGTGGCGGCGCTGTGCGTTAATGCTTTCCCGGAAAATTCTCTGGGTCTTATCATGCCCTGCCACAACATCGCGGAAGACAAAATCCACGCCGAATCAGTCGCTAAAAAATTCGGCGTCCCCACAAAAATAATCGCCCTCGATGATATTTTTGGCGCTTATGTGCGCATCCTCCCGGACTTTAAACCCGACCCCGCTCTTACCCGTCTGGCGCAGGCCAATCTTAAGGCCCGGTTGCGGATGGTAACGCTTTACTATACCGCCAATCAGCTGAAGTACCTGGTAGTGGGCTCCGGCAACCGCAGCGAGCTGACCGTGGCTTATTTCACCAAGTACGGCGATAGCGGTGTGGACATCCTGCCGCTGGGCAACCTGGTGAAAAAAGAGATCCGGGAGCTGGCGCGCTATCTGAAAATTCCTCAAGCCATCATTGATAAAGCGCCTTCCGCCGGTCTGTGGGCCGGCCAGACGGACGAGGGGGAAATGGGCTTTACTTATGAAGCGCTGGATAACTATATCCTGACGGGCAAGGCGCCGGAAGTGCTGAAAAAACGCATCGAAGAGATGAAAACCGCCGGCGTTCACAAGTGCGCCACCCCACCCATCCCCGAGTTCTAATTACCGCTGTTATTGCGAGGAGTCCCGATGAAATCGGGACGACGTGGCAATCTCCACGATCGCACTTACTAAAATGATAGAGATTGCCGCGCCTCTCGACGGCGGTCTTGATGCCTCCCAATGACAAGAGAGTATTCTGTTTGACACTTTTACCATAAAAACGGTAATCTGAAAATAGTTCAAATTCGAGGAGGCACCTCATGAAGAAAGTTGCTGTGGTGGGTGTGGGCGAGACGAAGTTCACCGGGCCGCAGAGCAAGACCCAGGTTGAGCTTTTCGCCGAAGCCGCCACGGAAGCCATCACGGAATCCAACCTGAAGCCGCAGGATATTAAAGCCTTGTTCATCGGCAACGCCCTGGGGGATTTTGACGAGGGGCAGGGCATGATTGCCAGCTACGCCGCGGAAAACATCGGCTGCCTCTACGCGCCCGCCATCCGCTACGAAGGTGCCTGCGCTTCTGCCAGCGTGGCCGTCAGGGACGCTTTCATGTGGGTGGCCTCCGGACAGTATGATATCGTCCTGGCGGGGGGCATCGAGCGCGCCGCCACTATGGGCACCGGCCTGGCGACGCGTACTTTCGCCATGTTCAGCGATGCCCGCTACGAGTACCCGTCAGGTGTCACTTTCCCGGCCGTTTTCGCCATGCTCACCCACCTTTATGCGGATACGTATAAAATACCGCTCCAGAAACTCCGAGAATATATGGCCAAGGTAACGATACAGTCCTATAAGCACGGGGCGATCAATCCCAAGGCGCAGTTCTTCGGCAAGAACGCGGATATGACGATGGAAAAAGTCCTCGGCAGCTTTGTGGTCTGCTCACCCCTCACCCTCCACGACTGCTGTCCCTTCTCCGACGGCGCCTCCGCGGTGGTGCTGTCCTCGGAAAAAGTGGCCAAAAAGCTTACGGATAAGCCCGTCTATATCACCGGCGTCGGCCAGGCTTCCTGCGGCCCGCTCGGCAACCAGAAAGATTACCTCCCCAGGATACGGGCGCGGGAGCTATCAGCGCAGCAGGCCTACCAGATGGCGGGACGAAAGCCGCAGGACATTGACCTCTGCGAGCTGCACGACTGCTTCAGCATCGCCAGTTTGATCGCCTCCGAGGGTCTGGGCTTCTTCGAGTACGGCAAGGCCGGCGAGGCCTGGGAAAAAGGCGAGGCGGATATCGGCGGCAAGGTAGCCATCAACCCCTCCGGCGGCCTCAAAGCCAAGGGGCATCCCATCGGGGCTACCGGGGCCGGCCAGGTTTACGAGGTCGCCCGGCAATTGCGCGGTGAAGTCGAACCCGGGCGCCACGTGCCGGACGCGAAAATCGCCATGACGGACACCCTCGGCGGGGACGGCGGCACGCTGGTCAACCTGATATTTGAAAGGGGCTGGTAGCGCGATGGAACAGAAACTCTATTTCAAAGACTACAACGAAGCCCTGAAACAGGACAAACTACTGGGACTCAAGTGCCGCGCCTGCGGGGCGCTGAACATACCCCCCAAGATGGCCTGCCGCCAGTGCGCCGGGTTTGACATGGACGTGGTCGAGGTGGAAGGCAAGGGCAAAATCAAGACCTTCACCACTGTTTTCGTCGCGGCGGAGGGGCGGGAAAGCGAGGTGCCCTATATCCTCGTAATGGTGGAACTGGACGGGGGGCCGTGGCTCATGGGCAACCTGGAAGGCATCGACCCCAAGACGGCCACGATGGAACTCATCGGGAAAAAGGTGAAAATGGGGCACAAGATTTTCCCCGGCGGTAAATTCTCCGCGGGCGAAAGCGCCCGGCCGCTTTTTACACTGATAAGTTAGCTTACGACTGGCAATTTGCAGCGTCCCCCTTGCTAAAGGGGGAGTCGAGGAGGATTTTATCAACGTTCTCCTCTCCCTCAATGGGAGAGGCCGGGTATAACCTGAGCAAAGCCGAAGGGTGAGGGCGGAAAGAGAATAAAAACTCCCTTGCTCCCTCTTTACGAAAGAGGGACAAAAGCTTTACATCCTCTCCCTTTCGAAAAGGTGAGTATCCCCTCACCGCACGTAAAGGGAGGTCTTAAATGACCTCCAATCGTTGGAGACCACCACAATTATATAATACTCTCTATTCCATTGCATGGCATTTCTTGCTTTCAATATACCCTATCAAGTGTTTATTTGGTTGGTTTACAAAAAAAGTATATAATCCTCTTAAGCACAAAATAAAGAGGGCGTGGATGGCTAATTTTGTAGAGAGGGAATGGTACGGTTACAAGATAAAGTTGCGTCCCTCTAGTGTTTTTAGGAAAAATTTGAGTTCATGGGGACTTGAACCTATTATTCTGTTTTTTAATTCTACTTCCGTTAATTTTGATTTAAGGATAAACCGATTTTATGAAATCAACGTAAGAGAGGACGAACCAATTACTTATGAATGGTGGCTTTGTAAACATAATAAACCAGTTCAGACCCCCCAAGATGGCTCATTTTTCTTTATTAGACCAACGGGGAAGGGTACGTTCAAATTTATAACGCCAAAAAAGAAGGACAAAATTTTCAAAGAGGTTGATATGGAATCAGCCAAATTTGAATCTTTCGTTTATAATTGCAAATTAAACGCAATAGATGTAGACCGGATAAACGAACTAGACCACTACACTATTGTTATGAAGTTTACAACAGCATCAGGGATACCTAGTGAACCTTTTGAAATGGCAAGTTTTACGATTATTGACAGGGATGTGTTTATGCGAAATCTTGTCCTGTCAGTTGGTGCGCTATTTATTATAACAATATTCGGAATTGCATTGAAAGCGTGTGGGATTGCTTATTGATTATGTGACATTAGGTCTAAATAATAGTCCAACGACAGCGAGAGCCGCACCTATAACAAGGCCAGAAATATTATGAAATCCAAACCATGAGATAAGGGCAATGATAACACCAATCAAAGTTAAACCAAAAGAAGCCCAACCCATATATACTCTCTTGACAAGTTATTGTTTGTATTATATATAGAGACATTATAGATGTCAAACAAAATATAACTTCTTTCAATGGAGATTAAGACAATGAGTAAAAAGGTAGGCAAGGCGAACAAAAGACTGCGGGTAAAAGGTATTCCGATAATCAAGCGTGATGTTCCCCAGCCAGGCATCACGAAAAAGGAATTTATGGACGTGTTGGCTAAAGCTGTTCCGCCCGTTGAACGTGAGACGGAATCTGATTCAGGAAAGTCTGAAACATAGGCTTTTCATCTTTACGATGATTGTAACGGAATGAGTATTCGTTAACGTAGGATTGGAGATATTGAGGACTAACGGAATGATAGACACCATCAATGCCACGCTTCACCAGCGACCAGAATCCCTCAATTGTGTTGGTATGCACGTTAGCCCTAACGTAGACATGTTCCGAGTGGTTGATGATTTCGTGAGCGTACCCGTTCTGCTTAAGCGTATCGTATGCGCTCATTTCGTCCGTGTAAATCGTGGTAGATTGAGCGACATTATTCTTGATATGGGGCATGAGGGTAATTCTATCGGTGTTGGGGACTTTCATCGCTATAACCTTGCCCTTGCGTTCCACAGCACCGAACACGGGAACTTTATCCGCAGTACCACGACCAGTAAGCGTAGCACGCTTGGCAGCGTGCATATTGATTGCCTTGCCACCCATGTATGTTTCGTCCAGTTCTACCTCACCCTTAAGATAGTTAGTCTCGCCCAAGAGCGTACGAATCTGCTTGAACATGCGCCACGCTGTTTTGTAGGTGACTCCCAATTCCCTTTGAAGCTGTTTAGCAGAGATACCACAGCGAGTAGAGGACATGAGGTACATGGCATAGAACCAAGAGCGCAAAGAAGTATCGGACTTGTGGAATATGCTATTGGCGGTGGGGGATACATGCGTACCGCAGAACTCGCAGGAATAAACCTTACGATTGGCTATTCTGTAATGCGTGGTTACTTTCTGGCACTTTACGCAGAATACGCCTTGCGGATAGCGGAGTTTCAACAGCGTATCAAGGCAGGCATTATCATCTTTGAATTGCTTGTTAAACTCTTTGATGGTGAACTTTGCGGTATTCATTTTAATTCTCCTAATCTCAACTTACACCTATATTATAACACACAAAGTCCGTGTTGTCAAGGGATAATTACCTTTCGAAAAGGGAGATAAGAGAGGGTTTTAGGTTGACAATATCTAACGCCAATCCGGAAAAAGACACCCAATTTGTCCTTGATATCCCGGTCACCATCGACCGGGCGGAGATACTGCGTAGTTTTGGCAATAACGAGCGCACCCGCGCGGCGATGGAAAAACACCTGGACGAACTCATCGCTATGGTACAAAACACCGTCCGTGCCAAAGCTCTCTACCGGGTAGCCTGCGTCACCGCCAGGAGTGAGCATGACGTGGAAATCGAGGGGGTAAAATTCTCCAGCAAGGTCCTGAGTAAAAGCCTCGCATCGGTCAATACCGTTTTCCTGTCCCTGATAACCTGCGGAAAAGAACTGGACGAGCTGCCCGTCTCGCCGAAGGATTACCTGCGTTACTTTTGCCTGGAAGCCATCAAAACGAATGTGCTTTTCCAGGCAGGGCGATATCTGATCGACCATATCAAAGAAAAGTTCAACCTGCCGGATATCACCCACTTGCACCCGGGCGAGTTTGCCGACCTCGGCATCGAGCAGCAGGTGCCGTTGATGTCCCTTTTTCACGATACCGAGAAAATCATCGGCGTAAAACTAACATCCACCAAAACCCTGCAGCCGTTGAAATCCGCCTCCAGCATCATGTTTTATAACGGCCCCAGCTTTGAAAGCTGCGCTTTATGCCTCCAGCCAAAGTGCGCGGGGCGGCGCGCTGCTTACAATCCAAAGCTGGCCGCACAATTCGGCTTGCCCACGAAAAAACAAAATGACTGAAACTTTCGAACGGCATTTAAGATTCGGCTCCGTGATGAATTTCCGCGATATCGGCGGCTACCCCGCCCGGCGGGGGCGCACGGTGGCGTGGCGGCGCGTCTACCGCAGCGGTGAGTTCCGCAATCTTACGCGAGAAGACCTGCACCGGCTCACTAAAGAGCTCCGCGTCGGTTGTGTCATCGATTTGCGGAGCGATTTCGAGGTTAAAAAACACGGCAACGGACTGCTGGCAGAAGCCGGCCTCAAGTACCACAATATCATCTTCATGGCCAATGGCGGCGACCCGGAGGCCAACGCCAAGCGCTACGAACACTGCACCAACATGGGCGAATTCTACATCGAACTCGTACAGCAAAAAGAGTACGGGCGGAAAATCGTCGAGGCGCTGGAGGTAATTGCCGAACCGGAAAACTACCCGCTGGTCTTCCACTGCGCCGTGGGCAAGGACCGTACCGGCATGCTGGCGGCGATGCTTTTAAGCCTGCTGGGCGTGGGCAATGCCGATATCATCGAGGACTACACCCTGTCCGAACCTTACATGGACGAATTGCTGGCAAGACTTAAAAATAATCCCCCAAAAAACGACCCCCCGTTGGATATTCCCGATTATTTCTGGAAAGCCCCGGCAGAATCCATGAAGCTGCTGCTGGCGATGCTAAAAAAGGAATACGGCGGGGTGGCGGGGTACCTTAAAGCAATGGGCATGCCGGCGTCATTGCCGGCGCAACTTAAAAAAGGTCTGCTGATCTAGCTAGTCAAACATTATCTGCATCAGGGTAACGTCCAGCAGCCGGCCGAACTTTTTACCTACTTCCCGCATCACCCCGATTTCCTTAAAACCCATCGATTCTGCCAGTTTCAGGGAGGCGGCGTTGCCTTCGGCGATTCTCACGATGGCGGTATGCAGTCCGGCTTCCTTGCCCGCTTTAAGGATGGCCTCGGAAAGCTGGCGGCCCAGGCCTTGGCTCTGGCGTCCTTCACTAATATATATGGAGGCTTCCGCAGTGGCGGAATAAGCGCAACGGTCGGACCACTCTGTCATGGACGCCCACCCGAGGATATTCTTGTCCTCCTCGGCGACCAGGATGGGGAATTTGGGGCCGTGCCGGTCGAACCAGACCCGCTGCTCCTCGACGGTCTTGGTGGCGGTATCGAAGGTAGCGGTGGTATGCAAAACGGCCTGGTTGTAAATTTCCACGATGGCGCGCAGGTCTTTTATTTCGGCTTTGCGTACGGTGAGCATCAAGTCTCCTTTAAAATCTGGCGGGCGATGGTCAGCCGCATGATTTCCGATGTTCCCTCGTAGATTTCCGTAATGCGGGCATCGCGGCAGTAGCGCTCCAGCGGATAGTCTCTGGAGTAGCCGTAACCGCCGTGTATCTGCAGTGCCTTGCCCGTAACAAAAGCGGACATTTCCGAGGCGAAGAGTTTGGCCATGGCCGCCTCTTTGACATAGGGCTTTCCCTCGTCGTGAAGGGAGGCGGCGCGGTAAGTTAAAAGCCGGGCGGCGTCAATCTGCGTGGACATGTCCGCGAGCATCCATTGTATCCCCTGGAACTCCGCGATTGCCTGCCCGAACTGCCGCCGTTCTTTCGCATATTTTAAAGCCGCCTCGTAAGCGGCGCGGGCAATGCCCACCGCTTCCGCGCCCACGGTAACGCGGCTGACGTCCAGCGCCTGGAGGGCGATCTTTAGCCCCTGCCCTTCCGCACCCAGGCGGGCGGACTCCGGCACGAAGCAGTCCTCGAAGAAAAGCTCGGTGGAGATAAAACCATGCAGCCCCATCTTGTCTTCGCTTTTGCCCACGACAATCCCCGGGGTCTCTTTATCAATCACGAAAGCGGATATCCCTCTGCCCATCAGCGCTTTATCCGTGGACGCAAATACCACGACGATGCCCGCCTGCCCGCCGATGCTGATGAAAAGCTTGCTCCCGTTGATGACGTAGCCGCCGCTCTTTCTCACGGCGGTAGTCTGTATGCCGGCGGGATCGCTGCCGGCGCCGGATTCGGTCAGGGCGAAACAGGCCATCTCGCCGGAAGCGTGGCGGGGCAGGAATTTTTCTTTCTGGGCTTCCGTCCCGAATAAAATCACCGGCACAATCGCCAGCGAGAGGCTGACGCGCAGGTAGCCGTCCACCGCGGCGGAGGCATGCGCCAGTTCTTCCACGGCCAGGCAGAGCTCGACCTCCCCTTTACCGCTGCCGCCGTACTTTTCCGGTATGGTCAAACCGAAGAGCCGGAGGTCCGCCATTTTCCGTATTTCCGCCGCCGGGTACTCCCCATCGCGGTCAATTTTCGCGGCGGCGGGCGCTATCTCTTTAGCGGCGAACGCCCGCACCGTAGATTGCAACAGTTTTTGTTCTTCCGTCAGCTCAAAATCCATGTTTTAAACTTCACTTCACTTTTTTATCCAATATGCGGGCGATAATCTCACCTGAAGCCTGTTGGGGGCTCATTTTCCCCTTTTGTATATCTTCAACCAGTTTTTCCAGGTATGCGCCGCAGTCAAGGCCATGGATCATTTCTTTAAGGTCTGCCTCGATTGTTTCTAGCAGCTCCAGCTTCACACGTTCCCGGCGGCGTCTGGCCAGGTTACCGCTAGCTTTCAGGTATTCATAGTGTTTTAAAAGCGCATCGGATAGCTCCGCCGTTCCTTTATCGTTAATAGCCTCGGTCAAAATAACGGGCGGGAGCCAGTCGCTTTTGGGCCGGGGTTTCATCGCCAGCATCGCTTCCAGGTCGGCTTTCAGCTGCTCGGCGCCTTCCCTATCGGCTTTATTGATGGCAATAACGTCCGCCGCTTCTAAAATACCGGCTTTCATGGTCTGGATTTCGTCGCCGGCGCCGGGGGCTAAAACCAGCAGAGTGGTGTCCGCCGCTTTAACGATATCCAGCTCCACCTGCCCGGAGCCGACCGTCTCTAGAAGAATGACGCCCTTCCCCATCGCGTCCATGACGTGCCCCGCCCCGATGGCCGCTTTAGCCAGCCCCCCCACCCAGCCTCGCGTGGCCAGTGAGCGGATAAAAACGTCCGGGTCGGCGGCATGGCGCTGCATGCGTATCCTGTCCCCCAGCAAAGCGCCGCCGGTCATAGCGGAGGTAGGGTCGATAGCGATAACGCCGACGCTCATCTCCTGCCGGCGAAAAACGCCGATAAGCCCGTCCGTGAGGGTACTTTTGCCCACCCCCGGCGCCCCGGTTACGCCGATGACGTAAGCCCGGCCGGTATGCGGGTAGAGGCTTGCCATCTCCTTTAAAGCGTCCGGGCTTTCATCCTCGATGAGGGTAATCAGGCGGGCGGCGGCGGCAACGTCTCCCTTTAATAATTTAGCGGCGAGGGACATGGTAGTAAGAGTATAACAAAAAAGAAGGCGTGATGCATTTGGAGAAGCAAAACACCTTCGTACTTCTTAACGAAAGGAGCAAGCATTATCCTATTATCTGGAACGTATAATATAATTGAGTTATTAAGACATTATTGTCCTGAACAGTAGCAACGGTGGCAATCGTGGAGGATAGATGAACAGACTCATTATTTTAACGATTGTTTCATTTATTATATTGATTCTAATCCTTTCTTCCTGCGCCGGCGCTGCTTCCACATCTTCCAACCCATCCATCACAACCACTTCCGGCGAGGTCGAAGCCACAGAGTATTTGGGACATAAATTAACGCCGATAAGCCAGCAGAAGAATAATGCCCTCAAAGGTACGCAATACATTGACGGGACTACCTACAGGCTAACCGTTGATGGTTTAGTAGACCATCCTTTGAGCTTAAGCTATGCTGATTTGCTGGCATATCCCCAGATATCACAAATCATGGATTTACCCTGCGTCGAAATCTGGGATTTCACGGCCAAATGGACCGGCCCCGCACTCGGCGCTATTTTCAATGATGCTAAGGTCAAACCGGAGGCTAAAATTGCCATCTTTTACTCAACCGATGCTCCCCAGGGCTATACGTCCCTGGACTTGAGCTATATAGACGATAATAATATTATTATTGCTTTAAAGGACAATGACATCACCCTTACGCCGGACAGGGGGTTCCCTTTCCAGGTTGTCGCCATGAATAAATACGGCTACAAATGGGCCAAGTGGGTTACGAGGATAGAGTTATCTGATAACACCAGTTTTCGCGGATATTGGGAAAGCGACGGCTACAATAACGATGGGTCTATTTACGGCCCTCCTGATGAGCCAGGGCAATAGCTACCGTATTTGGCTAAAATTTGAATTATGAAAGTCGTTATCCCAATGGCGATGGCCATGGTAACGTCTCCCTTTAATACTTTAGCGCCGAGGGACATAGCAGTAAGAGTATAGCAGAAATTAGGGGTTATTATATATTAAATTCTAAAGAAGCCTACCTTTTTTATTCAATGTTAATATGTTATTATAGAAGCTACACATTATGGTAAACAATCTTGACGAAGATATGACAGGAGTGAATAAAAAATGCTTATTGCTATTTTTTTAGTTTTACTCCTAACTCTGTTAGTACTTTTTATTGTCGCAATTAAGTATAAAAACGATGAGAAAAAAACATCTGAAATCACACAACTTAAAATTGAAAAGGCCAAACTTGAGTCTGATCTGATAAATGAACATAAATCTTATGAAGAAAAACTAAAAATACTACAAGATTCAGAAGTCAGATTGAAAATGGAATTCGAAAATCTTGCGAACAAAATTATTGAAGAAAAAGGTAGAGCCATTTCTAGTGAAAATCGCGAGAAGTTAACTAGTATACTTGAGCCTCTTAAAAATCAACTCGATTCATTCCGTAAAAGAGTAGATGATGTTCATACAGAGGACACAAAACAATCTACTGAACTTATCCAGCAGATTAAACAGCTTCAAACATTGAGTACCCAAGTAAGTGCGGACGCGAATAATTTGGCTATCGCAATAAAAGGTGATGCAAAAAAACAAGGTGATTGGGGAGAACTCATTATTGAAAGAATATTTGAAGCATCAGGGCTTGAGCGTGGGAGAGAGTACGATGTTCAAGTTAGCAAACGCAGTGAAGATGGTAAGCTACAAAAACCGGACTTTATTGTATATCTCCCTGGCAACAAGTCTGTGATCGTAGACTCAAAAGTTTCTCTTACAGCGTATGATCGTTTTTGTCAAATTGATGGGGAAAAAGTAAAAACCGAAGCTCTCGCTGATCATCTACAATCTGTTCGTAATCATCATAACGAGCTTTGCACAAAGGATTATACCCAATTGTTGGGAAATCGCACTCTTGATTTCGTAGTAATGTGCATTCCTTTAGAACCAGCTTATCAAACCGCTCTATTGAACGACCAAAATCTTTTATATGACATCGCAAGTACACGGGTTGTCATTACTGGGCCAACTACCTTGATGATTACTTTGAAACTAATAGCACAAATTTGGCGGCGGGAAAATGAGAATCGCAATGCGGAAACCATAGCTGAAAAAGCTGGGCGAATATATGAACAAGTAAGACTAATTGTTGAATCAATGACAGAAGCAAAGAAAAAACTAAACGGAGTAGCTGATTCTTTTGATGAGGCACTTAAACGCTTACAATCTGGGAAAGGTAACCTGGTTGGGAAAATAGAGGATATTAGGCAGCTTGGAGCCAAAGTACATAAAGAAATACCCGCTGCTATTATCGAACAAGCTATTGGTGAAGAAAAAGAAGAAGATTAACCAAGAATTTGTTTGCCCAGTCTTCTCTCCACCTCCAGCCCCTCCTCTAACGTTAAGTCCAGGCCGCGCCAGACCGCCTGCTTGGCGGTGCGGACGGCTTTTTGCTCGTAAGACATTATTTTCCGCGCCATTTTTTCCGCTTCTTTATATAGTTCGGCGCGCGGCATGATGCGGTTGACCAGCTTGAGCTTGAGCGCTTCTTTAGCGTCTATCCAGCGCCCGCTCATCAGGATTTCCAGCGCCGCCGCCTGCCCTATCGTCCGCGGCAGAGTCTGGCTGCCCCCCGCCGCCGGTATGATGCCCAGCCCCGGCTCCGGCAGCCCGAAGCGGGCGTCATCGGAAGCCAGGCGGATATCGCAGCAGAGGGACATCTCTATCCCCGACCCCAGTACGTAACCGTGTACGGCGGCGATGATGGGCTGCGCCACGCTTAAAAAGCGCCCCCACACGTCCCGCTCGAAGCGCGCCTGCCGCGCGAAAACAGGCGGCGGGGCGGTCAAAAACTCAGTAAGGTCGGCGCCAGCGCAAAAGGCCTTTTCCCCGGCCCCCTTCAGGATAACCACCTGCACCTCTTCGTCTTCCTTGATCGCCCCCAGGATTTCGTAAATCTCGTCCCGCATCTTTACGCTGTAAGCATTCAGCGCTTGGGGGCGATTAAGGGTAATGTAGGCGATGCCGTCCTGCTTTTCGTAGATGACCGTTTCAAAAGCGTCCATTTTTCTATACCATACTAACAGCCTGTGCCGCCGGGTTGTCAAGTCCGGACGAGCCTGTTTTTTATTTTCTCCTCGATTGGTGTAAGATAAAAATATCGGGGATAATGTAGTGAGCGAAACACCAAATAACGACCAACCGGCCGATAACCCGCAGATGCTCTGCCCGCGGTGGATGTGCTTCACCTTTGATAATTTCCTGCGGCGGCTCGCCCAGAACCCGCAGCGGATTCTCAAACCCTATATCAAAAGCGGCTGGACGGTGCTCGATGTGGGGCCGGGCGTGGGCTATTTTACGCTGCCCCTTGCTAGGCTGGTGGGCGATAAAGGCAAGGTCATCGCCGCCGACCTCCAGGAGGCAATGTTGGCCACCATTCACCACCGGGCCGTTAAAGCCGGGCTGGACGCCCGCATCACGCTGCACCGGGCTCAAGAAGACCGCATCGGCGTCAGCGAGCCGGTGGATTTTTGCCTGGCTTTCTGGATGGTTCACGAGGTACCGGACCGCACGCATTTCCTCGCCGAGATATTCGCCGACCTTAAGCCGGGTGGTTTATTTTTACTCGTCGAACCGATGATTCACGTTCCCCGCGCAAGCTTTGACACAACCGCGAAAATAGCCAAAAGCGCCGGTTTCCTGCCGGTGAGCGAGCCGAAGATATTTTTAAGTTATTCCTTACTGCTGCAAAAGTAAACGATTGGCGGTGTTTTTCTATGGCTGAACAGAAAGTTTTAGTGTTAACCGGCGCGCACCCGGATGATGAGTCTTTCGGGATCGGCGGCACGCTGGCGCAATATGCCGCGGCCGGCGTCAAGGTCTATTACATCTGCGCGACGCGCGGGGAAGTGGGCGAAGTGCCGCCGGAAATGCTCAAGGGCTACAATTCTATCGGCGAACTGCGCACCCACGAACTGGCCTGTGCCGCTAAAGAGCTGGGCCTGGCCGAGGTTATTTACCTGGGCTACCGCGATTCCGGCATGGCCGGCTCGCCGGAGAACAAGCACCCGCAGGCCTTTGCCGCCGCCCCTGTCGATGAGGCGGCCGGGCGCGTCGTGAAGATATTGCGCCGGCTTAAGCCGCAGGTGGTCATAACATCCGACCCCGTCGGCGGCTACCATCACCCGGACCACATCGCCATCCACAATGCCACGATAAAGGCGTTCTCTGCCGCGAGTGATGCCGCCCAGTACCCCGACGCGGGAGCCCCCTACCAGCCGCAAAAGTTATATTACCATGTTTTTCCGCATAGCTGGCTCAAGTACATGGTCAAAATGCAAAAATTCCTCGGGCGGGACGTGCACCATTTTGGCAAGAACAAGGATATCGACCTCGCCGCCATGATCGAGGACGAATTCCCGATACACGCCATCATCCGCCTGAAAAAAGCGTCGAATTTAGCCCGCAACAAAGCTGCGGCCTGCCACGCCAGCCAGGGAGGGGGCGGCGGTGGCCCGCGCGGACGCGGCCTGTTCTGGCTGGTTAGCAGACTTACCGGGCCGAGAGACTCTTACATGCGGGCCTACCCGCCGGTGAAGGGACACCGTAAAGAAAAGGATTTATTCCAGGGGATTGTTTAATTTCCGCTCTTGGTGAGCCGAGTTTACCCTGAGTTTATCGAAGGGAACCATGATGATATAGATTGCTCACCCTTCGACAAGCTCATAGTGAGCGATATTATTATGACTGCCGACTCTGTTCTATTTCCCTTTGTATTCCGGCTTACGCTTTTTCAGGTAAGATTTTATCCCTTCGGTGCGGTCGGCGGTGGTGTGTAACAGAAAATAAAGGTCGGCCTCCAGGCGCAGTCCCTGCTCCAGCGTCATATCCATGCCCTTGATAATCGCTTCCTTGAGATACCTCAAAGCGAGGGGCCCCTTGGCGGCGATGGTCTCCGCCAGCTTTAGTGCCTCCCCACCCAACTCCCCGGAAGGCACTACTTTACTCACCAGCCCGATTTCCAGCGCTTCTTTGGCAGAAATTGATTCGGCCGTCAACAGTATTTCCAGGGCTTTCCCCCGCCCGATGATGCGGGACAGGCGCTGTGTGCCCCCGTCCAGAGGGATACGCCCTTCGGATACTTGCGGCAGACTGAACCGCGCATTTTCCGCAGCGATGCGTATATCGGCGCTTAAAGCAATTTCCATTCCCAGCCCCAGCGCGTCGCCGTTGATGGCCGCGATGACCGGCCTATCTATCGCGGCTACAGCCGCCGCGGGAAGGCAGGTCTCGTTCAGCCCCTCCTCCCCTCCGCTACAAAAAACGTTGCCCGCTCCGGTCAAAACTACCACATAGATGTCGGCATCGTCTTTGATGCGGCCGCAGATTTCTTCCAGCGCGCGGGCCATCTCGATGTTGACGGCGTTGCCGCCAGCCGGGCGGTTCAGCGTGATGGTGGCGATATGTCCCTGTTTGGTAAATAATACGATGTTTTCTGGCATTTTCTCTCAAATTCATCTTAAACTGGTTTCATGTTATCGTCAAGCCGTTGTTAGCCCTCCCCCTTTTCACGCTGATATCGTATAATATAGCTTAAGACCTTACCGCTTAAAGGAGACGCTATGGCCGGAGGATACATCGGGAAGCTTTTGTTTGTGAACCTTTCCACCGGAATAATCAAAGAAGAAACCCCGGAAGAGGCTTTATACCGCGACTTTATCGGGGGTTACGGCGTTGGCGCCAGGATACTATACAGTCGCCAAAAGGGCGGCGTCGATGCTCTGGGGCCGGAAAACACCCTCGGCGTGGTCACCGGCCCACTCACCGGCACGCCTACCCCCATGGGCTGCCGCTATGCCGTCGTCGGCAAGTCTCCGCTGACGGGAGGATGGGGCGATGCCAACTGCGGCTCCGATTTTGGCCCCTTTCTCAAGTTCGCCGGCTTTGACGGCATCTTTTTCACCGGTATCGCGCCCAAACCTACCTATCTGGTTATCGATAACGGCAAGGCCGAGTTGCGGGACGCTGCCCGACTTTGGGGCAAGAGCACCCTGGAGACCGAGGACACCTTGAAAGAAGCATACGGCGCTGCCCTGAAGGTCATGTGCATCGGGCCGGCAGGGGAAAAGCTCTCTCTTATCGCCAGTATCATTACCAATAAGGGTTCGGCGGCGGGGCGCTCCGGGCTGGGGGCGGTGATGGGCTCGAAGAAGCTCAAGGCGATCGCGATTATGGGAACGGGCAAAGTGCCCATCGCCAATCCTGAGGCCGTGGATAAGCTGCGGAAAGAATACCTGCCCAAATTCCAGGGGCATGGGCTATCTAAAAACGGGACGGTGGGGCACGCGGACGGCTCCGCTCACAGCGGGGACTCGCCGGTGAAAAACTGGGGCGGTGTGGGCGTGGTAGAACTGCCGGATGTTTCGGGGCTGCACGTCGATAAATTCAACGCCGACCTGTCCGGTAAAGGAGGCTGCTGGCGCTGTCCCATCCAGTGCCACGGGCGGCTCAAGGAAGGTTCGGGGGAATATAAATACCCGGCCGGCACCAAGCGGTCGGAATACGAGACGGCCTGCGCTTTCGGCGCGATGTGTCTCAATACTAACGCTGCTTCTATCAACATGGCCAATTATATCTGCAACGCCTACGGCATCGATACCATCTCCACCGGCACGACCATCGCTTTTGCCATGGAGTGCTACGAGCACGGTATCATCAATAAAAAAGACACCGACGGCATCGAGCTTAAATGGGGCGACCACCGGGCCATGATTGCCATGACGGAAAAACTGGCGCGGCGGGAGGGCTTCGGCGATGTGCTGGCAGACGGCGTGAAAAAAGCCGCGGCCAGAATCGGCAAGGGTGCCGAGGCGTTCGCGGTGCACATCGGCGGGCAGGAGCTGGGCCTGCACGACCCCAAGTTCGATTTCCCCGGGTTTGCCGGCACGCCAACTTCCGCCAAGTACATGATGGATGCCGCGCCCGGGCGCCATACGGGGGGCTTCGGACCTACTCACTGGGCCTGGCTGGTGATCAACTCCGCTGGCCTCTGCCTGCACGTCAATACCGTGGTCAACGGCGCGCAATACGCCACGGACTTCCTGGCGGCTGTCACCGGCTGGGAACGCCCTTTAAAGGAAATCCTGAAGTGCGGCGAACGCATCGGCGCGATGCGGCACGTCTTCACCCTGCGCGAAGGCGATAACCCCCTGCAGCGTAAAGTCCACGGCCGCATCATCGGCCGGCCGCCGCAGAAAGAAGGCCCGCTGGCCGGCGTCACGGCGGATTTGGAAGCGCAGGTATACTGGAACCTCGGCGCCATGGACTGGGACCGCGTGACGGCCAAGCCGAGCCGGCAAAAACTGCTAGAACTGGGGCTAAACGATGTGGCGGAGGATTTTTACCCGCCCAAAGCGGCAGGCCAGGCGTCACAGGGTAAACACGGTTAGCCGCTAAATCTTTTCCAGTATATCCGTCATCTGGACGCAGAGCCTATTAGTCTGGACCACCAGTTTCTTCTGGTCCATGATGTCCAGGCACTCCATGACCTGACTGGCCCTTTTATCACCCTGGCTCTGGTTCTTTTTCAGGTACTGCAGACCGGCCGAGGTAATCTTGATATGCGTCACGCGGCGGTCCTTGCTGGAAAAGTCCCGCACGATAAAGCCCTCTTTTTCCAGGTTGTCCACGATCTTGGTCACGCTGTGCTTGGAGCGGAACATCATCTCCGCCATCTGGGTGGGTGTGGAGCTGCCGCCGGAGCAGACCAGGTGAAACATAGCCATGGCATGGAGAGGGCTGATATCGTCCTTTTTCATCGTGATTTCGCAGTATCGTTTGATCGTATCGGCAAATTTCACGCACTGCCAGAAGTTGACCGAGCGCACCTCCGCCGCCACTTCCTGGATTTCATTGGTCGCTGGCTTGGTTAAAACATTGTTCATTTTCTTAGGCATATTTCCCCCCGACTTTCCACGGGCATTAGTTAACTGTTAATGACAGATTGTACCATAAAACGGTTTTACATACTACACCCGTTGTTTTTGGTTCTGTTTGCTTTTCGTTGTTAGCCTCTCCCAAGAGTGCTATACTGCCAGTTAAAAGAATACTGGCAGGAGTGAATCAATATGGACACTACAACCAAAAAGTGGATATTAGTACCAACAATCCTTACTTTAGCCTTAGCCTTGATTGCACTGGGGTTTGCTGCGATGTCTACTAGCCCTAATTTTGCAATCCCCAGTTGGCTACCAATGGTATTCTTCACTTTGGCTGGAGTCATTATTATTTGGCTTTTTATTTATCTTATTCGTGGTAGAAATGAAGATGTAAAATTGAGGCTAAGACGAAAAGCTATTGCAGATAAGTTAGCCGAATTTTGCTTATCTGGCGAGGAAATAAAAGCGAAGTTTAAGAGTAATAATTATATCGGGGACGCCGTGGCTTTGGCGAGTGAATGGTCGGAATCAATTAAAAGTTATTTTCTTGATAACCCTAATGAGTTAGGCGCAGCAAGGTTATTGTTAGTAAGACCTCGTCAATTTGATTGGTTTGTATACGGTCAATTTGACCCTCTCGGACAAGTTGGGAAACAAGACGGGAGAACTTACGCATTTCGTCATATCTCAATAGAGATAGAAAGATTAGCAGATTTGATAGGAGAATTTCTACGATGATAGACTGTTGTAAATACTGCCAATCCCAAAACGTCATCAAGTACGGCAAGTACGGAGATACCCAACTTTACTACTGTAAAAAGTGCGGTAGTAAATTCAAAGATGATGATACCACATTCCACATGAAAACAGACGCCAATGAGATATCATCGGCGCTCAATATGTACTTTGAGGGAATGAGCGTCAAGGCTATCCGCAGGCACTTATTGCAGGAACATAATCACGCCCCTTCAACGGCTACGATTTACGAGTGGATACAGAAATACACCCAGTATGCCACTGATAGTATTAAGGATTATCACCCGAATGTAGGTGATATCTGGATAGCCGATGAGACGGTACTCAAGATAGGCGGGAGCGACTTGTGGCTGTGGGATATCATAGACGATAAGACACGTTACCTGCTGGCCACAAGGCTATCCCGCAGTCGTACCACCAGAGACGCCCAGATATTGATAGACCGTGCAATTAAGACAGCTGGCAAGTCTCCAAAGGCGGTAGTGACCGACAAGCTAAACTCATATCTGGACGTTTCCTATGGCAAAGGCGCAGAGCACGTTCAGGGCGGGATAGCACGGGCGGGAGAAGATAACACCCAGAAGATAGAGCGTTTTCACGGCACGCTAAAAGCCCGTACAAAGGTCATGCGTGGGCTGAAAAACTTTGAGACGGCGCTGGACTTCACCGAAGGCTGGTTAGCCCACTACAATTACCTTAGACCGCATGAAAGCCTTCAGGATAAGACACCCGCAGAAATGGCGGGGATAGATTACCCTTACAAAAACTGGGCTGACATCATACGCAAACATGAGCCTTCAAAGCCTGTCACGATTGAGCACCAGCCGAGAGATATAGCCATAGAGCCTACACACATAGGCAGGAAACACAAGCGGATTAGACCGTCTAAACGTCAGGCTAAAGCTAGCCCTACTACCTTAGCTTCAATGAGGCTGAAATGATGAGAACAACTAAATGCAAACAGTACCTTGTTTTTTTACGGCACTTTAGCAGGTTTTTACGTTTGTTTCATTAAGCGCTCGATGATGCCCAGCTGACGGAATAATTTAAAGGTATCGGCCACGTCCCAGTGTTCGGCGATTTTACCGTCCTGAACACGGAAAATGTCCACGCAGTCATAGTCCAGTTTATTGCCCGTTGCTTTTTTCCCCAGCCACTCGCCGCCCGTGTGGGTGCCCGTGGTGGTACTGTAGGCCATCACGATGTCGCCTTCGGCCACCATTTTCCTTAGCGTATATTTAAAATTCGGTATCGCCGCGAAAATGACGTTGAAGAACTCTACAAAACCGGCTTTGCCCTGCGGGCAGTCCGGGTTGTGCTGGATGTAGTCGTCCCGCATATACTTATCGAGCTTGCTTAAATCATGCCCGATGAAAACATCGTTATAAAACTCGGTCACGATACTTTTATTTTTATTGCTTTTATCTGCCATGTCCGCCTCCTTTTATCGCGCTGTCATCCCGCCGTCGACGGGCAATGCAACCCCGGTGATAAAGCCCGCCGCATCCGAGCAAAGCCACACTGCCGCTTCCGCCATATCTTCCGGATGGCCGATCCTTAGCAACGGAATGTCGTTCGCCATATGTTCTTTAACGCCGGGCTGCATGCCCGTAAGGTATTCATAAAGCAGCGTATTATCCGTGGGGCCGGGCATGATGACGTTCACCCTCACGTTATAAGCCGCGGCCTCGAGCGCTGCCGTCTTGGTCAGTATGTTCAGGCCGGCCTTGCTGGAGCTGTAGGCGCAAAACCCCAGCCCCGGTTTTACCGCGCCCGCCGAAGATGTATTGACGATAGCCCCGTATTTCTGCTTGATCATCTGTTTCATCTCGTATTTCATGCAGAGAAAGGCGCCCTTCAGATTGACATCGATGGTGCGGTCCCAGATTTCCTCCGGGCAGTCCACGATATTATACAGCGGCACGCGTTTGACGTCCGGCCCGATGCCGGCGTTATTAAAAGCGTAGTCCAGCCGCCCGTACAGGCTGACGCATTTTTTCACCATCGCCTCGACGTCGGCGGCTTTAGAAACATCGCATTTCACAAAGGCCGCTTCCCCTCCGGCGTCTTTAATCAGTTTTACCGTTTCCTCCCCGCCCTTGATGTTGGCGTCGGTCGCCACGATTACTTTAGCCCCTTCCCGCGCGAATACTTGGGCGCCCACCCTGCCTATCCCGGAAGCCGCCCCCGTCACCAGCGCCACCCTGCCATCGAATTTTTTAGCCATTTCTGTCTCCTTTTCCGCTTTTGCCTTCCTGCCGGAGAACTAATTGACAATGGATACATTGATAATATGCCACCAATCCAGCATAACGCAATTCTACACGATTTAGTATATAATAGCACGCAGGGGCAGCAATTTCGTCCCAAACCCTGTTTTAAGGAGGTCAAAGGTGTTGCTGGAAAATAGAGTGGCTATCATCACCGGCGGGACCAAGGGGATGGGCCATGCCATCGCCCGGAAATTCGCCGAAGAAGGCTGCGACGTCGTCGTCACGAGCCGGCACCTGGAAGAAGCCCGGGCAGCGGCCGCGGAAATTGAAAAACTGGGGCGTAACGCCCTGGGACTAAAAGCCGATATCTCTAAAAGCGCCGAGGTGAACGAGATGGTGGCGCAGGCGATAAAAAAGTTCAAGAAAATAGATATTCTGGTGAATAACGCCGGCGGGGTCGGCGTAAAGGGCGGCGACACGACCGACGCCACCGAGGCGGACTGGGACAAGGTGATGGCGGTGAACCTCAAGGGCGCTTTTTTGTGCTGCATGGCGGTCATCCCCCACATGAAAAAGCGTCAGTACGGTAAAATCATCAACCTCTCATCGATGGGCGCCGTCCACCCGGCCGTTTCCGTCCTGCATTATCATGCGGCCAAAGCCGGCGTGCTGGGGCTGACGATTAATCTGGCCTTCGAGCTGGCGCCGCAAAACATCTACGTCAATGCCATCGTCCCCGGCCCTATCGAGACGCCGTTCTGGGATGCTTTACAGCCGCCGGGACCCGCCCGGGACGCATTTTTCGCGGCGCTATGTAAAAAAGAGGTGCCGCTGGGGCGGATGGGCAAACCGGAGGACATCGCCGGGCCGGCTTTATTCCTGGCATCCGGGATGTCGGATTACGTGACGGGGCAGACGATCTACGTCGCCGGCGGCCAGCCTCTGAACGCGCACGCCGCCACCTTCCTTTCCGCGCCGCAGGAATAATGCGCGCGGGTACAACCTGAATACTGGAGGCAGTCATGAATAAGTTGAGAGTCAGTCACAAGCGGGTTGACGACGAATTGTTGATGCGCAAAAGGCGGGAAGAGCTGGATAAGTGGCCCACCGGCAAAGAGGTGGACTTCGAGGAGGCGGCGGCCTACCAGAAAAGCCTGCCGGACAGCAAAATCTGGTGGAAGGTGATGGTCAAGCTCCGCGAGGAAGGCCGGATGAGTGTTTTTCCCCGCGCCGGCACCCCCGTCCTGGAAAAAATGATCGAGCTCTGCCAGGGCCTGCGGGAACAGGGCGTCCTCCTCATTCCCGTGACCACGGATAGCTATACCCGCCTGGGCCAGTATGAAAAAGTGGAAGGGATTCTCCAGGAGTGCAACCGCACCGGCAAGGCGCTTTTAAACGGTTATCCCATCATCAACCAGGGCGTCAAGCAGACCCGCAAGCTCGTGGAGAGTGTGGACGCCGCTTTCAGCCCGCGGGGCATCAGCAGTGAAATCTCCATCGCTTCCGGCCTGACCACCTTCGAGGAAAGCATGGGGTTTTTAGGCTTCGGGAGCTATTCCAAGAACCTGACCGTACGCGAGCTGGCGGAAAGGTACCTGAACAGTAAAAGGATACTCGGCTGGTATGCCGACCGGGGCGTGATCCTCTGCGCCGACCTCCACGGCTGGCTGCCCGGCGCGCCTTTCCCGCTAAGCGTGAATATCGTTTGTCTGATTATCGAGGCCGTTACGGCTGCGGAGCAGGGGCAGAAAGCGCTGTATCCCATCGTGCACTGCATGGGCAACATGACGCAGGACATGGCCTGGATCAGGCTCGTCCCCCGTCTCATCCGCGAATACCTGGACAAGTTCGGCTACAAAGACTGCAGGATTACCGGGGTCTGCCCCGCCCAGACACCCCTTTTCCCCGTCGCCATGGACATGGGCGGCGCTTTTGCTTACCTTAACTACGTGGCCATGGTGGGGGCGCTCGCTAAAGCCAACGCCGTCGATTTGAGGAGCATTGACGAGGGGGCGGGCGTACCCAACAAGGATACCAACGCCGTGAGCTACCGTTCCGCCAAGTGGATTTTCGACGTCATACGGGAACAAAAAATAGAAATCGATATCAAAGCGATGGACATCGAAGAGAAAGTAACGGAAATGGAGGTCCGGGCAATGCTGGTCAGGGTGCTTGACCTCGGCGATGGGGACATCGTCGAAGGCGCCATTAAAGCCGTCGAGGCCGGCGTGCTGGATTCGCCTTGGAGCCCTAACGTTAACGTCAAAGATAAAGTACTCGGCGTCAGGGATGCCCGCGGCGCCTGCCGCTACCTCGAGTTCGGCAACCTGCCCCTTCCCAAATACGTCAAGGAGTTCCACCGCCAGAAAATAGCGGAAAGGGAAAAGTTGGAGGGGAAAAAGGTGGACTACCATACCGCCGTGCGGGACCTCTGGAGCATGAGCAAAGGTAAAATCGTAGGGCTGCCGCCATATGATAAATAAAGTGAATAATGTCATTCTGAGCGCTCATCCTGAGCTTGTCGAAGGATAGCGAAGAATCTCGGGGCGGTATGGCGTCTTACACGACCCCTCTCCGAGATTCTTCAGTCGTCCCGATTGCATCGGGACTCCCTCAGAATGACATTGGTGGTAAGACCGGAAGGAGACAGTATGGAAAAAGTACCGACAGTCATCACCGGGACCGTGGGGATGGATGCGCACGTTATCGGCACCAAGGTATTGTCCCGCGCGTTAAGGGACGCCGGCTTTAAAGTCGTGGAACTGGGCATGCAGGTCTCGCCGGAGGAATTTATCCACGTGGCACAGGAAACCAGGGCGGACGCTATCCTGATGACTTCGCTCTACGGCATGGCGGAGCTCGACTTGAAGGACTTTAATCAAAAAAGGTTGGAGGCGGGGCTGGGGGACGTCCTGCTTTATATCGGCGGGAACCTGGTTATCGGCCGGTACGATCCCAGGGAGGTCGAGCCGCGTTTTAAGAAACTCGGGTTCGACCGCGTTTACCCGCCGGAGACGGACACGGAAGTAGGCATCGCTGACCTCAAGGCCGATTTAAAAGCCAGGGGCAAGATGTAAGGATAATTACCAATGACCAAGGCACAATAACCAAACAATTGCCAAATCTCAAATTCAAATTAGCAAACGTTTGGTCATTGGAAATTTATAATTTGAAATTTGTTTGTAATTTGTATCTTGTATCTTGGTGATTTTTGATACATGGACAACATCAAACTTCTAATCGACTTCGGCAGCACCTTCACCAAGGTCGTTGCCATTGACCTGCTTCATGTAGAAATAGTGGCGGCCTCCCGCGTGCCATCTACCGTGGAAACCGATATCACTTTGGGTCTGGAGCAGGCGCTCCAGGAAATTTCCCGGAAAACAAATATCACCAGCCTGGAGAAAAAAAACGCCCTGGCCTGCTCCAGCGCCGCCGGCGGCCTGCGCATGGTCTGCGTCGGCTTTGTGCCGGAGCTTACCAGTAAAGCGGCCAACCACGCCGCGTTGGGGGCGGGGGCCAAGGTCATTGCCTGCTATTCTTATAAGCTTCAACAGCAGGAAATCAAAGAAATTGAGGCCATTGCGCCGGATATTTTACTGCTTTCCGGCGGCACGGACGGCGGCGATGAAGCCACTATTATCCATAACGCCGGGATGCTGGCACGGGCGAACGGTATCCGCAACATCATCGTCGCCGGCAATAAGTCCGCTTACGATGCCATCAAAAATGCCTTTGCGAACAGCGGCAAACATGTGATTTACACCAAAAACGTCATGCCGGAAATCGGCGTGCTGGATACCGCCCCGTGCAATAAAGAAATCCGGGACATTTTTATTAAGAACATCATTAAAGCGAAAGGCATCGCCCGCGCCCAGGAAATTGTCGGCGAGGTGATTATGCCCACGCCCTCGGCGGTGCTGGAGGCCGCTAAACTGCTCGCTGCCGGCTTTGAAGACGAAGCCGGTTTCGGCGAGCTGATGGTCGTCGACCCCGGCGGCGCCACTACCGATGTCCACTCCATCGCGGTGGGCAGCCCCGCATCGCCCGGCGTAGCAATGGTCAATACCCTGCCGGAGCCTTACGTTAAAAGGACCGTCGAAGGCAACCTGGGTTTGAAATATAACATCGATAGCCTTAGCGAGTTCGCCCGCAATAAAAAGCTCCCGCCGGATTTTGATGCCATCTGCCGTTCTTTCCACGAAGGGAAGCTGCCGCAGAGCCCCGCGGAAATTGCCTGCCACACGCTTTTGTCCCGCCTGGCAATCGAGGTGGCCGTGAACCAGCACGTCGGCCGTATTGAGAAAATTTACGGCCCCACCGGTGAAACGCTTTTACAGCACGGCAAAGACCTGACCCAGCTTAAGACCGTCATCGGCACCGGCGGGCCGGTTATCTTTGCCCCCTCCCCCCGCGCCATCCTCGAAGGCGCCCTCTTCCAGCCGGAAAACCCGCTGATTCTTAAGCCTAAAAACCCGCGCCTCTTCATCGATGCGGAATATATCCTTTACGCCGTGGGACTGTTGAGCCAGGCCGACCCCCAAAAAGCGCTGCAACTTGCTAAAAAGTACCTCCAGCCAATATAGTATTGAGAGACTGTCCAATATTACCATCCTGACAAAAGCGATGGATTCCCAACCTCTCCTCCTGGCCCCCTCTCCGTCGACGGAGGGGGGAATTTAAGGGAGTGAGGCCTGGGATTAAGTGAACAATATGGAAAAGATGCTGGGCCACCTCCGCGCTTTAGACCTTACCGATGAGCGGGGTTTCCTCTGCGGGAAAGTCCTCGCCGACCTTGGCGTCAACGTTATCAAAGTCGAAAGACCGGGCGGCGACCCTTCCCGCCGCATCGGGGGATTCTGGGGCGGCCGGCCCGACCCCGAGAAAAGCCTTTACTGGTTTGCCTATAATTCCAATAAAAAAGGCATCACGCTGGATATCGAGAAGCCTGAAGGCCGGGCGATATTTAAAAAACTGGCCGGCACCGTCGATTTCGTCATCGAGTCTTTTGCGCCGGGCTACCTGGACAAACTCGGCATCGGTTACGGTGACTTTAATAAAATCTATCCCAAAATCGTCTGGGCGTCCATCACGCCCTTCGGGCCGGAAGAGCCCTATCGGAATTATAAAGATGCGGACATCGTGGTCATGGCGATGAGCGGTACGCTCTACCAGACCGGCGAGTCCGACGGCCCGCCCGTCCACATCAGTCTGCCGCAGGCCTGCCTGCACGCCGGGGCGGACGCCGCCCTGGGCTGTATGGTGGCCTATTATCACCGCGAAGCGTCCGGCCTGGGCCAGCACGTCGACGTTTCCCTGCAGCAGAGCGCCGCCTGGTTCCAGGCTAATGCCATGCCGGTATTCGAACTCAACGGGGGAATACTGAAACGCGCCGGGGCTTTCCGTGCCGGCACCAGCTCGAATGTCGGGCAGCGGCAGGTCTGGCCGTGTAAGGACGGCTACGTGTTCTTTAACGTCATCGGGGGGCGGACGGGGGCAAAGACTTTAAGCGCCCTGGTGGCCTGGATGGATGAAGAGCAAATGGCTACCGATTTCCTCCTCCACCTCGATTGGGATAACTTCGACATGTTCACCGTCACCCAGGAGGTCATGGACAATATCTCCAATCCCATCAGCCGGTTCTTTTTAAAGCACACGCGGCAGGAGCTATTGCGGGGGGCAGTGCCGCGGGGCGTCTCCATCGGGCCGCTTTCCACGATGCACGATTTGCTGGAAGACGAGTGCCTTAAAGAGCGCAAGTACTGGACGCAAATCGAGCATGCCGAACTGGGCGCAAGCATTACTTACCCTAAAGAGTTTATCCGGTCCTCGGAGGCGGATTTATCCATACGCTTTCGCGCGCCCCTCATCGGAGAGCATAATGAAGAAGTCTATCAGGGAATTGGACTTACTGAAAAAGAGTTGGAATCTTTGAAACAACAAGGGATTATTTAAGTAAAACCCTCTCCCACAAGGGGAGAGGGCAAGGTGAAGGAGAAAATCTCCCTTAATCTCTTCCTTCGACTTCGCTCAGGACAGGCTCTTACGAAGGAGGGAAACTCATCCTCTCCCTTTCGTAAAGGGAGAGTGAGAGAGGGATTTAAGTACAAGGAGTGGGATTTTGGATAGGCTTAACCGGGAAGGCGTTTTCAGCGGGCTCAAAATACTGTCCTACTCCTGGGCGGTCGTCGGCCCGCTGACGATGAAATTCTTCGCCGACCATGGCGCCACGGTCATCCGCATCGAGACCAGCCTGCGCCCGTGCACCATGCGCTCGTCCGCCCCTTATAAAGATAACAAGCCAGGCCTCAACCGCGGCGGCTATTTCACGTATTACAATGCCAACATTTTAAGCTTTGCCCTCAACATGAACCACTCCAAAGCCGGTGAAATTTCCAGAAAGCTGGTGCGGTGGTGCGATGTATTCATGGAGAACTACACGCCCGGCGTCATGGAAAAATGGGGACTGGACTACGAGAGCCTGAAAAAGATCAAACCGGACATCATCATGCTGCGGCAGAGCGGCTATGGTTCCTGGGGGCCTTATAAGAATCTGCCAGCCTTCGGGATGGTGCTGGTACCCATCGCGGGCCTGCCCAACTTCATCGGCTGGCCGGGCAAAGAGCCACTGCCGGTTGGTGTTTCCGCGTACACGGACTGTATCAGCCCCCGCTTTGCTTCGGCCGCTTTGATTGCCGCGCTGGATTACCGCAAGCGGACCGGCAAGGGCCAGCTGCTGGACCTATCGCAGTTCGAGGCCGCCATTTCTTTTATCCTGCCCGGCGTGTTGGATTACATTGCTTCCGGCAAAGAGCCGGCGAGGATCGGCAACGCTTCTCCGACCGCCGCCCCGCATGGCGTCTATCCCTGTAAGGGTAACGACCGCTGGTGCGCCATCGCCGTTACCACCAGTGAAGAATGGGCAAATTTTTGCAGTGAAATCGGGCAACCCGGACTGGTGAGCGACCCCTGGTTCGATACTCTGGAAAACAGGAAGGTAAACGAGGACGCGTTAAACAAAATAGTCAGTGACTGGACGGTAAATCTTACTCCCGAGGACGTTATGCAACGGCTTCAGTCAGCGGGTGTTGCTGCGGGCGTGGTGGAAAACACCGCCGATGCTTTTAACGACCCCCAATTAAGAAAACGTAATATTTACTGGCCGATGCACCACGCAGAGATGGGCGATTTCACCCACCTGGGGCAGAGCTTTCAATTATCTAAAACTCCGGCCCAACCTTACTCGCCGGCCCCCCTGCTCGGTGAACACACAGAGCAAATCTGTACGGAAATGCTCGGTATTTCCGATGAAGAATTTGTCAGTTTAATGCAGGAAGGGGTTTTTGAGTAACACTTTCCTCTCCCCTTGTGGGAGAGGATTAAGGTGAGGGGTAATACATAGGGTTCACCCTCACCCTTGCCTCTCCCCTCGAGGGAGAGGAGAATTTAGGAGGTAAACGATGTTAAAGTTTGAAAAAGCCGGAGAGTACAAAGATGTCATTTATGAGCGGAGCGGCTACGTCGCCCGCATTACTCTGAACGACCCGGAGACGATGAACACCAACGTCAAGGATTTCGGCAAGGCGCTGGCTGTCGTTGAAGAAGCCGATGACATCAAGGTGCTCATCATTAAAGGGGCGGGCCGCGCTTTGGCCGCCGGCGCCCCCCTCAACGAAGTCGGCTTCGTCTATGGCTGGAAGGAGCCCAAGCATGGAGAGAAAGCGCCCAAGACCGCCATCAGGACCCGCCTGAAGTTCGACCGGAAGGTTTTCTACGAGGCAGCCCAAAAACTGCTCAATTTCCCTAAACTTACCATCGTCCAGGCGCACGGCTTTTTACTGGGCAATTCATTAGACCAGTTCCTCCTGTGCGACTTTATTGTTGGCGCCGAGGATTGCAAGTTCGGGGAAATCGAGGTCCGGCTGGGCATCCCCAACCTCACCATCACACCGATAATGGTACACCGCGTCGGGCTTACCAATGCTCTGGACCTCTGTATGACAGGCCGCATGATAGACGGCATCGAAGCCGCCCGCATCGGCCTCATTAATCGCGCGGTGCCCGCGGACAAGCTGGAAGAAGAAGTCAACCGCTACGCCGAAGGGTTTGCCAAGTTCCCCTTCGACGGCATAACCATGGGCAAGGCGTCCAAGCAGGTGGTCTACGATACGCTGGGGATAACCGCCGGTTTGACCAACAGCTTTATCATGCACACACTTGGCACGAATATCCACTTCGAGGATGATGAGTTTAATTTCTTCAAAGCGCGGCGGGACATGGGCGTACGGGAAGCCATCCACGCCCGCAATAAGCACTACGAACAGCTGAATAAATAAGGGGAAATATGGACGCGGCATATTTACTGGCAAAAAACCTGGTAAACCTTAAGTATGATGATATCCCGCTGGATGTTGTCGAGCATACCAAAAAACAAGTGCTCGACATCCTCGGGGTAGCGTTGGGCGGCTCCTCCAAAGCCGGCATTAAAGAGCTGGCGGAAATTATCATAGATTGGGGCGGCAAGGAAGAGAGCACGCTGTTCTGCTTCGGCAAAAAATTGCCCGCGCCTAACGCCGCCCAGGTCAACGCCGCCATGGGGCACGCTTTAGATTACGATGACACGGGGGATGGCCCGACTCATCAATCGGTTGTTATCGTACCCACAGCCCTGGCGGTAGCAGAAAGACAGGGCAAGGTTAGCGGCCGGGAATTCATCGCCGCGGTGGCCCTGGGGACGGACATGATGGGCCGCCTCGGCCAGGCTTTCCGGTTAGGCTTAAAGACTGCAACAGTGGGCGGCCATCCGGGGGCGGGCTGGCACCTGACCTGTTTGTACGGCTATCTGGCTGCCGCTGGCGTCGCCGGCAGATTGATGGGTCTCAAAGAAGACCAGATGCTCAACGCCATCGGCATCGCTTACCACCAGTGCAGTGGCAACGGCCAGTGCGTCACCGAGGGCGTTTTAACGAAAAGGATGGGGCCGGGCTTCGCGGCGCGTGGCGGTATCGTGGCCGCCCTGATGGCACAGAAAGGTATTACCGGCGCTAAAGAATCATTGGAAGGAGAGGTGGGGCTCTTTAATCTCTATCATAAAGGCGAATACGACCCCCAACCACTTACCGCCGACCTGGGCAAGCGCTTTACCGGGCTGAACGCTGCCATGAAGCCGTATCCCTGCTGCAAGGGCACTCACGCCTACGTCAATCTTGCCCTGGCGATGGTCAAAAAGCATCAAATCAAACCTGAGGATATCAAAGAAATTACCGTCTTTAACCAGGACGAAAAGTATTTTCTCCTCTATCCGCTGGAAAAGCGGCGCCGGCCGGAAAACCCGGTGGACTCGCAGTTCAGTATCCCCTGGGCGGTGGCGGCGGTCTTTGCCCGCGGCCGCGCCGGTATCGGAGACTTTACGGAGGAGGCGATAAAAAGTCAGGATATTCTTGAAATTTCCCGTAAAGTGCGTGTGGCCGTAAATAGCAATATCGGCGAGAAAAAGGGGCAGATACCCGCCAAAATCGCCGTCGCGCTAAAACAGGGCAAGACGATTAATGCTCAGTCAGATGTGCCTGCGGCAGGCCCGGAAAAACCCTTGCCTTTCGACGTATACGAAAGGAAGTTCCGCGACTGCGCCGCCTGCGCCGTCAAGCCGCGAACACCAGAACAAATCGACAAAATAGTGTCTCTGGTCAAACAGCTGGAAAAGCTCCAGGATATCAGAGAACTGGTAGAGCTGTTAAGCTAACAGAAAGTCATCCCGCGAAAATGGGAATCCAGACCTCTCCTCCTGACCCCCTCTCCGTCGACGGAGAGGGGTACACCCTGAAGGTTCACCCTGAAGGGGAACTAAAAGGGGGTGAGGTTAGAAATAATCCCAGGGAGGCATAATATGGTTTATCCTCTGGAAGGCATCAAAGTCCTGGATTTCAGTATCGCCGTGGCGGCGCCGTTCGGCGGGACAATGCTCGCGGACATGGGCGCGGAAGTCATTAAGGTTGAGCGGGTGCAGGGAGAGGCCCAGCGTCTCGGCCTGCCCGCCGGGATGGATGATGTCCTGGATACCAGCGACGCGGGGACAATACCGGATAAAGCGGACTGGATGGCTTTTAACCGCGGCAAGAAAGACCTCGCCATCGATATCCGGTCGGAGAAAGGACTGGAAATCGCCCTCAAACTGGCTAAAGACGCCGACGTCGTCCTCCAGAGCTTCCGCCCCGGCGTGGCGGAAAGGCTGGGCATCGGCTATGAAGCGATGTCCGGAATCAACCCTAAAGTCATTTACTGCTCTTTCACCGGCTACGGCGAGACCGGCCCCGTCGCCCACCGCGCCGGCGGCGATATGTGGAGCCAGGCCATGTCCGGCATCGTCAGCGTCATGGGCTATCCCGGCGGCGCCCCCCAGATGATGCCCTTCCCTGCTTGCGACCATGTGGGCGGGATGCTGGTGGCTTATGCCGTCATGACTGCCCTGTTCGTCCGGGAGCGGACGGGGGTGGGGCAATTTTTGACCGTGAACAACCTGGACGCCGCGCTGTATCTGCAGTTCTCCGGTTTCGCCGAGTATCTGTCCGGCGGGCGGATGGCGTATAAGTCCGGCCGGAGCTACGGTACACCGCCTTTCGGGCCTTTCCGCGCCAAAGACGGGGACGTTTTAACGATTTTCGGCACCGGCCCCATGTGGCCCGCTTTCTGCAAGATAATCGGCATGGAACACCTCGCCAATGACCCGCGTTTCAGTACCGATGAAGCCCGCCAGGAAAACCGGGAAGAGATAGGCAAAATCCTCGACGTGGCGTTCAGCCAGAAGACCCGCGCCGAATGGTCCCAAATTTTCCGCGACGCCAGGATGCGCTGCGACCCATGCCTGACCTATGAAGAAATTTGCGCCCACCCGCAGCTGGCCGCTAACGACATGATTTTTACCGCGAAGCACCCCACCCGCGGCGATATTAAGATGCTGGGACTACCAGTAAAGCTTAAGAAAACCCCGGGAAAACCGCAGGGCCCCTCCCCGCTGCTGGGGCAGCATACCGAAGAAATCCTGCTGAAATTAGGATATAAACCCAAAGATATTACGGAACTTGAAAAGCAGGGTATTATCAAGACCGTAAAAAATAAATAACTATTGTTTGGTGACCGTCATCACCAGTTTATAGTCGGACTTGTCTATAGTCTTACCATATTCAGGATAAGGCTCGAGTACAAAACTGGCTTTGTAATAATTCAAGAAGTCCTGTACCGTCTCACCGCCCCCCTGTTGCGTAAAAAGGACATCCGAGGTTGACCCGTTGAACGTGATTAGCATCTGGCATTTGGCGTCCCCGGCCCGTATGCATTCAACCCCTTTAGCACAGCGACTGTCTCCAGTCATCTCAACGAATTTGAGGGTTAAATTTTCGCCACTGATAACGGCTGTTTGGCCCACGGGCAAAGTAAATTCCTTTCCCAGCGAAGCGGTAAGATTACTGGCCGAACACGATAAAGTTGCGGTCAGCAACAATATCATCACAGCCAGAATTTCTGCAATATAAAATACCTTCTTCATCACCGTTGTTCTCCTCTGCCTGTATCCCGTCATATAATGAAACGAATATTGCGGTAATTGGTTACATGTATTGGGTTCAGGCTATTTCTTTAATACCATGGGGGCGGCCCCGGCGGTATCTCAATCTTAACCACCAGCCGTAATCTGTAATCCGAACGAGATATTTGCTTCCCTATTTGGGGCGAAGGCTCAAGCCGGTAATCGATTTCAAAGTCACTGCCGCCAGACTGCGTAAACATATCCGGTTGTGAAAAAACAAATTCACTCGGCTGCGAAAAAATATCTTCCTCCGTTTTTCCAAGGCGAGTTATTTTTACCCGGAAATATGCTATTCCAGCACGGTTCAAATCAGGCGGCATTCCCTGTAAATCCTGATAATTTGCTATTTCTTTGGTACATTCCGCGCACCTGTTATCGGAAATAACTCCAACAAACTCCAGCGTTATATTTTCACCGATGATAACAGCCGTCCGGCCTACCGCTAAATTAAATTCCTTGCCCAGTGAAGCCTTAACGTTTGAAGGCGAACATGATATATCAGCAGACAGCAGGAGAACAACCAGGGCAAGAAGTCCGCAAAAGCAAAACAACCGCTGCAACACGCTTTTACCCCGCTTTTATCATTTCTCCACCACGATACGGGCGTCCACCGCCACGGCGGAGTCTTTATAAGCGAACACCGGGTTAAGGTCGATTTCTTTAATCTCCGGGGTCTTTTCCACCAGAGCGGAGACCTTTAATAAAACGCCCTCCAGCGATGGTATGTCCGCCGGCTCCTGGCCGCGGTAGCCGTTAAGCAGGGCGTAGCCCTTGATTTCTTTAATCATCTGCACGGCGTCCCACGGCAAAATGGGTATCAGCCGGAACGAGACATCCTTAAGTACTTCGACGAAGATGCCCCCCAGCCCGAACATGATGACCGGCCCGAATTGCTTGTCCTTGTACATGCCGACGATGATCTCGATGCCCGGCCGCGCCATGTTCTGCACTGACACCCCCTCGATTTTGGCCGCCGGGTATTTTTCTTTAACGGACGCCATGATATCACGGTAAGCCTGTTTTACCTCCGCCTCGTTTTTCAGCCCCACCTTAACGCCACCGGCGTCGCTTTTATGGGTGATGTCCGGCGAGGCAATCTTCAGCACCACAGGATAGCCTATCTGGCTACACATAGCCAGCGCCTCTTTCTGCGTGGACGCCAGCCTGGTCTCCACGGTCTTCACGCCGGCCTCCTGAAAGACCTGCTTGGCTTCAATCTCTGTCAGGATATCCCGGCCCTGCTTTCTAACTCTTTCGATAATGCTGCTCTTAATATCCATAAATCCCCTTACCAGATAATGATATCATTTCCCCACGGCATCGAGGTACTGCCGGTACACGACCAGGTAACGCAATACCCTGGCGGCGCGCCGTGCGTTGGAACACACGATAAATCTCCCCTTTTGGAAAAGCGCGTTCACCTCCGGGTCGCTGGAGCCGCGCCATTGCCACATCATCACCACCGGTTTTTCCAGCTGCTGCACCTTTTCCCGGATCAGCAGGACATTCTTTTCTTCCTTTTCCCGGTAGGCTTTCACTGCTTCGGGACTTAATCCCAGCCGTCCTGTGAGATAGGTCTTGTCCATGATGATCGGCGCCAGCAGGAAGATGAAGTCGAGATTTTTATCGTCCATCAGCGGCCAGAGCAGCGAGGCGACCACCGAAATTTCCGCGGCGCTCGGACCGGCCATGTCGACGGGGTTGCGGCGGGGCCAACGCGAAGAAAGCAGCCCGTCCAGTTTGGTTACCGTCGCCGGGTCCAGCTTGCCGATAGCCAGTCCTTCCTTCTCGCAGGATTCGGCGGCCAGTGCCCCCGGCCCTCCCCCGATGCTTAAAATCCCAACCCGGTTGCCGCGCGGCAAAGGGCTGTTGAGCAGCGCAAAGACTACGTCGCACAATTCGTCGTCGTCTTCCACCCTGATTACTCCGGACTGTTTAAAAGCGGCGGTATAGACCGCGTCCGTGCCCGCCAGCGCCCCTGTATGGGACATTACCGCTTTGGCCGATTCCTCGGTGCCCCCCACCTTCACCGCCACGATAGGTTTTTTTCGGGTAATCTTCTGTGCTAGGTTAAAGAACCGCCGCCCGTCCCGCAGCCCCTCGATGTACAGGGCGATTATTTTCGTGACCTCGTCATCGGCCAGGTATTCCAGGTAATCTTCCATCGTCAAGTCGGCTTCATTGCCCGTGCTGATGTATTTACTTAAAGGGATGCCGGATTCATTAAGGTTGCGCGCGATCTTAAGACAGGTGCTGCCGCTCTGCGCCAGGACGGCCACCTGACCCCGCGGCATTTCCCCGAACTGCCCGAAAGTGGAAAGCTGCGACCGCGTGTCCGCGTGGCCCATACTGTTCGGCCCGATGAAGCGGACTCCCCCCCGCCGCGCGATGTCCGCCACCTCCGCTTCCAGTTTCCGCCCTTCCTCCCCCATTTCCCCGAAACCGGAGGTAATGATGACCGCCGCTTTCACGCCTTTGGTGACGCACTCGCGCATCACCGCGGGTACCAGCTTTTCCGCCACGACGATTACCGCCAGGTCCACCGGTTCCGGAATTTCCGTCACGCTGCGGTAGGCTTTAATGCCGACAACCTCCGGCGCGTTGGGGTTGACCGGGAAAATACGCCTTTCTGGGGATTTCAACAAGCCCCGTATGGCGTTATTACCCCAGGACCCCGCCGTATTGGAAGCCCCGATAACCGCCACGGTTGCCGGCGCGAAGAGATTCTGCCAGGTATCCTGATTTACGGGTGGTTTGTCATTCAAAACAAAACCTCTTAGAAAATATACTCTATTACATTTTGTCATTCTGGCGTAGGCCAGAATCCACAAAGAATTTTATCAGTTTTCGAATTCGAATATGGATTCCAGCCTTCGCTGGAATGACATTATCAAATATCTTTTTCTATGCTCCCCCGTCGATGTCTATCGTTTTCCCAGTGATGTAGGCGGACTGGTCGGAAACCAGGAAAAATACCAGGTCGGCGATTTCTTCCGGCTTACCAAGCCTGCCCAGCGGTATGCTGGGGCCGGGGCCGGCTTTCTTGGCTTCCTGGGCCACGGCCTCCGCCAGGCTGATGCCCTGTTCTTTAGCCCTCTGGATGATCGCCTGGTCTCTCAAGTTGGTATCGAAGCCGCCCGGATTGATAATATTGACGTTTATCTTATACTTCGCCAGCTCCAGGGCCAGCGTCCTGCCCAGGCCGAGCACACCGTGCTTGGAGGCGCAGTAGCCACTGCTGCCGATATAGCCCTGCGTGGCCGCCTTCGAGCCAAAGAGGACGATTTTCTTGCCTTCGCCGTTGGGCAGCATCGTTTTCGCCACCGCTTTAGCGATGAGGAAAGAGCCAGTAAGATTGATATCGATAATCGCCCTCCATTCCTCTTCGGATAAATCAACGATGGGTTTTGTCATCGCGCCGCGGATGCCGCCGCAGTGCACCAGTACATCTATCTTTTTGAATTTAGCCAGCGTTTTAGCCACCGCGTCGTCCACTTCCTTGCCGCTGCTGACGTCGGCCACCAGCGCCAGCCCTTTTTTGCCCAGCGCTTTAACTTCCTCCACCACCGCGTTAAGGCCTCCCCACCCTTCGTCCCCCGGCCAGATGCTCTGCGGCGCGGCGTATTTGTCGAGGACGGCTACATCCGCCCCTTCTTTCGCCAATCTTAGCGCTACAGCGTGCCCCATGCCCCTTTTACTGGCGGCGCCCGTCACTAGAGCCACCTTACCGTTGAGACTGCCCATTTTTAACTACCTCCTCGTGCGGATATATAAGCATTATAACTGCGGGGCGGCGTGGATATCAAAAAAAGTTACGTGTTACCGCGTTTAATGAGGCAACGGGATACATGAGAAGGCATTTACATATCGGATATTGCAGGAAGCCACGTGATTCCAGGCTTGAGCCAGGGGTTCAGGATCGGATGCCTCCGGGCTTATATTTTTACTTTTCCGCGCGATGCCGGATGCCAAGGTGTTCCCGCCAGGTCTTTTTCCCTAATTCGGTTTGGATACGGAGGAGCGAAGAACTAACAATGTCCCGGACAGCATCGTCAACTTCTTCACTGTCTATGATTCCCGCCAAAGCATCGTACGTTCGTTCTTCCGCCCGCTCCAGAGCAGTATCCAGACCAACCAGGCGCGCCAGACTTGGCCCGAGCCCTTCTTGAGGAGTGGCGGCCCGCACACGGTTAAGCACGGCGGCTTTATTACGTACCAGGGCATCGGCGATCCCATGACTCAAACCCACCTGGTCCATATCTTCTTGCACGCGCGCCACAATACGCTCCAGTACCCGGTCTGTTATTTCTTCCTCGATTCCTTCCAGCAAGGCCAGCACATTGCGTGTGACGAACCCGTCCCCGAGAAACCTGTCTACCACCCGGATAAAGCGGGCAACCAGGATAAGCCAAACCCAGACTCCCTCGATGACGAACCCATGGTTGACGAGCACGAGCGCCGGCACGATAGCAATGAAATCGAAAAAGCGACTCCTCAGGTATTTGCCATGGCCCCATCGGAAACCGCTGCGCGTAAAAAACTCAATCGCGAAAATGACGCTGAGTCCGATATCAAGCAGCAACCAGGCAAGCGACACAGGCTTCCGGGGGTTGAAAACCCAGGTGGTCAGCAGGATGAGCGATAGTAAGGCAAGAGTAAAAGCGCCCCAATGCAAGAAGGCATTGCGACGCGGCAGAGCCTCCAGTTCTGTGAGGCGCTCGTGTAAAGAGATACTACCTTTGGGTAATTTCCTTTCGTTGGCGTCATTATGTCCGCTAAGTGCTACCGGGGTCTTGGGCAAAGGTTTTTGAGGTTCATCTTGCTTTTGAAACGCCATCTTTAACCACCCCACCGGTAAGCCAAGATAATAATTGCAATCGCCAGGAGAACAGCGGAAGCAACGATGCCGATAATCGCCCGGTTTACCAGACGCTCCAGGTGTTCCATGTGGAGGTCCAAATCTGATACATCAGACCGGAATCGAACTTCGCCACGTTCCAATGATCTAAACAATCTCATCAACCTCTTGGGCAGGTCAATTCCGAAAAGCGCCAGATCGGCGGCAGTTGCAGGCAGACGACTAAGCAGCGAGGAAGGCGCATACCTCTTCTTCATCGTCGCTTCCACATGAGGCAGAATTTCTTCGAAGAAATCAAAATCCGGATTCAATCCCCGACCGATAGCCTGCGCCATCGATAAGGTTTTTAGCAGTAAGAAAGTATTAGCGGGAAGCTGGACGCGGTTGCGGCGTACCGCGTTTACTAATTCTCCCAGGTTAGAAACCAGGTGATACTCTTCCCCCGGTGAATAATGGCTCATGACGTGTTTCAGATCCGCCCGGAGACTATCCTTGGAACTGTCCGGGGCCACGGCGCCCAGGTCTGTGATTGAGTCCACCAGAAGATCGACATCCCGGTCGAGAATGGCTTTAACGGCACTGGCCAGGTAGTCTCTGACACCGGCATCCACCTGCCCCACCATGCCGAAATCGATCAATCCAAGTCTCCCGTCAGCTTCCACAAACAGATTTCCGGGGTGCGGGTCGGCATGAAAGATATTATCTTCAAAGACCATCTTGAGCCAGATATTTACCGCACGCTTCGCCAATTGTTTGCGGTCGAAACCTGCCTTGTCCAGGGCGGGTAAATCCAAAATACCGATGCCCTGTATGCGTTCCAGTACTATCACCCGTGTCGTTGTGTACTGCCAGAATATCCTGGGGATATGTATCGAGGGGTCATCCTGGAAAAACTTGGCGAAGTGTTCGGCGTTGTGGCCTTCCCTGACATAGTCCAGTTCAGCTTTCATGGTGTCTGAAATTTCTTCGACAAGCGCGACGAGATTGTATTGATAATAATAGGTCCCGTTTTCCGCCGAGTTTTGCGCCAGCTGGCGTAAGATATCCATGTCTTCCGTCACCCGTTCCACCACCCCCGGTTTACGTATCTTTACCACCACTTCAGTGCCATCCTGGAGTTTGGCGGAGTGGACCTGGCCGATAGACGCCACGCCCACAGGTTCGGGGTCAAAAGACTGGAATATTTCTCTGACCGGCCGGCCCAGTTCTTCACTGATCGTCTTTTCGATTACATCCACGGGAAGCGGCAGCAGACAGTTCTGGAGCTTGGATAGTTCCTGGCTGTATTCAGACGGCACTACGTCAGAACGTGTCGAAAGGATTTGCCCTACCTTGATAAAGGTAGTCCCCAGCTCTTCCATCGCCATGCGCGTCCGTTCCGACCGGGTATAGTTATCCTTATGCCACGGCATGCCGGGGGGTACCCAGTGGAAAGGTAAATACCTGTCCATGCCCAGTATCCGTATCAGCTCGCCAAGCCGGTACTTGACCAGAACCATGGTTATCTCACGATACCTGTTCAGATGCCGGGTATCTTTCCGCCGCGTTACCGAACTAACGTTGTTCATTTTTAAAACCCCGCGTATTCATAAGGACTTATTGCTGATTTTAGACAAGCGGGCGTCCCGTGCCGCGGATAATAGACGCTAAGGTCAAGCCTCATCAGCGCTCTTAAAATGTTTGTCCAGGCTGGTGCCAAAGGTCTGCGCCGCTTTCCCGACATTTCTGAACTTGTTTCTCACATCCTCGGCTTTAATCTTGCTTTCGGTAACTTTGGCGGCGGCGTCCACCACACTGGCGGCAAATTTTTTGGCGGTCTCTTTTACCTTGGGGTCATCCAGGATTTCCCCCAGGGTGTTACCGAAAGTTTTGAGCATTTCACCCAGGGTTTCGGCTTCTTTCTTCGTCTCTTGTTTTTTTCCTGCTGGCATTTTACCCTCCTTTGAAATCCTTAATATTTTTTATGACAATTCATATGAATGAACTTTATTTTAATGAAGCTATCACTGCTAAAATACCGACGACTATCAAATAAATTCCGATAATGTAAGCAATTATGCGCGGCCAGATTATGATGACGATTCCGGCCAGCACCGCCAGAATACCCCCTACCAGACCGCTGAAAGCTATAAAGTGCATTTGGCCCTCCTCTCGAATTTTATTTCAAGACCACGCTATTGTCTCATAAGAGAGAGTATCCCGGCAACAATAAAGAAAATCCCCACTAGCCATTCCAGAATGTTGGGAAAAATCAGCACTAGAATGCCAAACACGATGAAAAGGACTCCCATGGCTCTGCCGCTGATTTTCATCTAAAATCCCCTCGACGCTGACGTATTTTCTTTCATTTCTTTTCCCAGGCCCTGGTCTGTTCGTTTTTAAAGTACTCCTTTTTCACCGCCGCCCAGGCTACCCGGCCGGCAGTCTCTTCCCTTGAGGCTTTGCCTCTCCGGTCTCCGGGATTTTTATATTCCTCCCAGGCATTGTCATAGGCTTTCATATATATTTCCTGAGCATGCGGAGGCAGGTTATCACGTACGCCCCTGGGTAATTCAGTGATGTCTTGATAAGGCATTCTCCCCCCTTTGCTGGATAATCCCCGGTTCTCCCTTGTTAATGCTCTTATCTTATTAGTCACGCAATTTAATAGTTATAAAATACAAGAGAACTATGTTGCAGTTTTATAACGTTTTCAGACAATCTTTAGGGGAAGGCAAAAAGACCGCTATTTCCCGGTCCAAATTCCGGGCATCGTGTAACATCAGGACTTATGGGCTCCTAAATAAAAATTCTTCATCAATGCCGGTGTTCCAGTGCACATTATGTAAAAAAACCCCTTGTTTTGGTAAAACAGTTGTGCTATTATCGGGGTGAGGCAAAAGATGACAACGGAGAAAGAAAAAGCCCTGGAATTGGCCATCGGCCAGATAGAAAAGCGCTTCGGCAAGGGATCCATCATGAAATTGGGAGAGTCCTCCGGGTTGCCGCCGATTGAAGCCATTCCCACCGGTGCGTTGGCTTTGGACCTTGCCCTCGGTATTGGAGGGATACCGAGAGGACGTATCACGGAAATATTCGGACCTGAATCTTCAGGTAAAACTACCCTGGCCCAGCACATCATCGCGGAAGCACAAAAAGCAGGTGGAACGGTTGCCTATATAGATGCCGAACATGCCCTGGACCCTTCCTATGCCGCCAACTGCGGCGTCAAAGTGGATGAACTTCTTATCTCGCAGCCAGATACCGGCGAACAGGCCCTGGAAATCACGGAAGCTCTGGTTAGAAGCAGTGCCGTCGATGTCATCGTTATCGATAGCGTCGCCGCTCTGGTGCCGCGGGCGGAAATCGAAGGGGACATGGGCGACCCGCAGATGGGCTTACAGGCCCGTCTCATGTCGCAGGCCCTGCGCAAGCTCGCGGCCGCCATCGGCAAGTCCGGTACGGCGGTCATCTTCATCAACCAGCTCCGGGAGAAAGTCGGTATTGTCTTCGGTAATCCGGAGGTGACGACCGGAGGCAGAGCGCTGAAGTTCTACAGTTCTATCCGGATTGAGCTAAGGCGCGCCGAGACCATCAAGCAGGGCAACGAAGCTATAGGCAGTCACGTTAAAGCCAAGGTAGTGAAGAATAAAGTTGCGCCTCCTTTCCGCAGCGCCGAGTTCGACATCATGTTCGACCACGGCATCAGCCAGGAGGGCAACATCCTTGATATGGGCATCGAGTTCGGTCTAATCACTAAAGCCGGCGCCTTTTTCTCTTACGGTGACACCCGCCTCGGGCAGGGCAGGGAAACTGCCAAGCAGTATTTGCGGCAGAACCCCGAGCTTGCCAAAGAAATTGAAGAGAAGATTAGAGCTTCAGCCGGCACCGCCCACGTCGCATCTGCAGAAGAAGAATAAAACCATTCGGCTGGATAAGCCGACCGGAACGCAGACAATTAGAAGGCTGAGGCACAAGCTTCAGCCTTTTGTGTTTTTAAAAGAGAAATTAACCGATGAGCAAGATAACCGGACTCAACCGGGCCAAGACCCGCGAAAAGCGCATTAACGTTTACCTGGACGGGAAACTGGCTGTCGGCATTCTGGCGGAAGTAGCCTTTAAAGAAGGCTTAAAGGTAGGCCAGGAGCTTACCGCAAGCCGTATCGAGGCGCTTACCGGCCTGGACCGTTCCCAGCACTGCTATAATACTGCCGTCCGCTTCCTCGGCTACCGCCCGCGGAGCGAGGTTGAAATCAGGCAGCGCCTGGCGCGCCGCGGGTTCGAAAACGACTGCATAGCAAAAACCATCGCCCGCCTTAAAGAGCAGGGGCTGATTGATGATGTCGCTTTCGCCCGCTTCTGGATGGATAACCGCCAGGAGTTCAGCCCGCGCAGCCGGAGTCTTACCGGCCTGGAACTGAAACGGAAAGGACTTTCAGCGGAAGCCATCGAGCAGACCATCGGCGGGCTTGACGACCGTGAAAGCGCTTACCGGGCGGCTCTAAACCGGTCGCGCCGTCTGGCCGCGGCCAATTATCAGGACTTCCGCCAGCGCCTGGGGGGCTTCCTGGTGCGGCGCGGCTTCAGCTATGGCATCATCGATGAAATTACCAGGAAAATATGGCAGGAGAAGCAAGGCCCTTAGAAATTACATTGATATTAGCTTTATGCCCGTTGCGGCAAAATTAAAATATTAAAGAATATTCTTTAAAGAAGGAGGTATGCAGTGAGTACAACCAGCCCGGGCTTAGTATATCTAGCTATCGGCTTTGCTTTCATCATCGGCGTGATATTAGGCGTAGGGGCATTTTTCCTGTTACGCCGTATATTCATTAACCGCCAGCTACGGGTTGCCGAAAGAAAAGCCGTTAAGTTGCTGACGGAAGCCAGAAATGAAGCCAAGGATCTAGTACAGCAGGCACAGGAAGAGGCCAAGCGGACGAAAACTTCCGCTGATAATGATTACCGCGACCGGCGGGCCGAGGTGCAGCGCCAGGAAAACCGGTTGAACCAGAAATCGGAGACACTCGACCGCAAACTGGAGGGCGTGGAGCAGCGTGAACGCAACCTGACTAACAGGGAAAAGGAGATCGAAACCGTCCGCGCCCAGGTGGTGGAACTTAAAGACAAGCAGCTAAAACAGCTGGAAATTGTTTCCGGCATGTCCAACGCTGAAGCCAGGCAAACTTTATTGAGTGCCATGGAGGTAGAGATGCAGCAGGAGGCCTCACGGCGGCTGCATCAGTGGGAAAACAAGCTTAAGGAAGAATCGGCTTTAAAGGCCCAGGATATCCTGGCGGTCGCCATACAGCGCAGCGCCTCGGAAATCGTCGCGGAGACTACGGTCTCGGTCGTCCCCATTCCCAACGATGAGATGAAAGGCCGATTAATCGGCCGTGAAGGGCGCAACATTCGCGCGCTGGAGCAGGCCACCGGCGTGGACCTGATTATCGATGATACGCCGGAAGCGGTCACCATTTCCAGCTTCGACCCGGTGCGCCGTGAAATCGCCCGCGTTGCCCTGAACCGCCTTATCCTCGATGGCCGCATCCACCCCGCCCGCATCGAAGAGATGGCGGCCCGGGCCAAGACCGAGGTTGAAGAGGAAATCCAGAAATCCGGCGAGCAGGCCGCCCAGCAGTTGGGCGTGCAGCTGCACCCGGAGCTTATCAAGCTGCTGGGGCGCCTCAAGTACCGCACCAGCTACGGCCAGAACGCCCTCGAGCACAGCACCGAGGTCGCCTACCTGGCCGGCATGATTGCCGCGGAGGTTGGCGCCAACGTCAATATCGCTAAAAAAGCCGGCCTGCTGCATGATATCGGCAAAGCCGTCGACCGCGAGGTCGAAGGCACCCATGCCGCCATCGGCGCCGACCTGGTGAAACAGTGGGAAAAATCGCCCGAGGTGCTTAAGGGAGTCGCCGAGCATCACATGGAGACCAGTGATACCAGCATCTGGGGTTATATCGCCTCGGCTGCGGACGCTATCAGCAGCGCCCGCCCCGGCGCCCGCCGTGAGTCCCTGGAAAATTACCTGAAGCGGCTCAAGGCGTTAGAAGACATTGCCGATAGCTTTAAAGGCGTCGAAAAATCCTACGCCATCCAGGCCGGCCGCGAAGTGCGCATCCTGGTCAAACCGGAAACCATAGATGATCTGGGTGCCATGAGACTGGCGCGGGACATCGTAAAAAAAATCGAGGAGACGCTGGATTATCCGGGACAGATAAAAGTGACCGTGCTGCGGGAGACCCGCGCGATAGACTACGCCAAATAAGGGTACTTGTCATTGCGAGCGAAACGTGGCAATATTGACCTCACCCCCTTTCAGTTCCCCCTCTCCGCCAACGGAGAGGGGTCCAGGAGGAGAGGTCGGTTAAGAATATAGATGAAAATACTAGCCATCGGTGATATTATCGGCCGGCCGGGCCGCCAGATCGTCCACCAATACCTGCGTACCCTCCGTAAGCAGTATAAGCTCGACCTTATTATCGCCAACGCGGAGAACGTTGCCGGCGGCTTCGGACTGACGTCGAGCACCGCCCAGGAGCTGCTGGACGACGGCGTTAATATGCTTACCTCCGGCAACCATATCTTTGCCCAGAAAGAAATCCTCCCTTTCCTGGATACGGACATGCCCGTTCTGCGGCCGCTGAACTATCCCGCGGGCGTGCCGGGGCGCGGCTACCGTGTCGCCGGCAAAGCGCTGGTGGTCAACCTGATCGGCCGCACTTTCATGAATAGCTACGATTGCCCTTTCCGGGCGATGGACAAACTGCTGGAAGAGCTCAAGGAAAAACCGCCCGTTATCATCGTCGATTTTCATGCGGAAGCCACCTCGGAGAAGGTCGCCATGGGGCGCTATCTGGACGGGCGCGTCAGCGCCGTGCTCGGCACTCATACCCACGTCGGCACCATCGACGCGCGGATACTGCCGGGCGGCACCGCTTACGTCACCGATATCGGCATGACCGGCCCTACGGACTCGATCATCGGCGATGATGCCGATGCCGTTATTCAGCGCTTTCTGACCCAGATGCCCCATCACCTCTCCGTGGGCAAGGGCAGGCCGGAGCTTAACGCTATCATCGTCGAGATAGACGAAAAAAGCGGCAAAGCCGTCAGCATCGAGCGTATCCGCCGGGAGATGGACGAGGTATGAGCGAAGTCGACCTGCACATTCACTCCACCGCCTCCGATGGCAAACTGACGCCAGAAGAGATTATCGCTAAAGCGGTGGAGCTTGAAATAAACATTATCTCCCTCACTGATCACGACTCCATTGGCGGTGTTGTCCGGGCTCTAGAGGCGGCGAAAAAACATCACGGCCTGACGTTTATTCCAGGCGTGGAAATCAGCACCGATCTCTCGGACGGCGAAGCCCATATCCTAGGCTATTTTATCGACTACCACGACCCGGAGCTGGAAAAAGCACTGGTTCAGTTCCGCGATTCGCGGCTGAACCGGGGGCGGGGCATGGTGGCCAGGCTGGCATCGCTGGGCATTAACATCGAGTGGGAACGCGTGCAGGCCATCGCCGGGGATGGTGCTATCGGCCGGCCCCACATCGCCCGGGCGATGCTGGAGAAGGGCTATATCGCTACCTTCGAGGAAGCATTTGAAAAGTACATCGGCCACGGCGGCCCCGCTTACGTCGAGCGCGAAAAAATGACGCCGGAGGAAGCCGTGGCTCTGGTCGTGCGTGCCAGAGGCCTGCCGGTGCTGGCGCACCCCTTTACCGTCAAAGACCCGGAGGCGATGGTGCAGCAGCTTAAGCCGGCCGGGCTGGTGGGCATCGAGGCTTATTACAAGGACAATACCCCGGAAAATACCGTGGAAACCCTCAAGCTGGCGCAGCGTTACGGGCTTATCGCCACCGGCGGCACGGATTATCACGGCATCGGCGATGATGAGGAAGTGATGATGGGAGACGTGGAAGTGCCTCTGGAAGCCGCGCATAAGCTGATGTCGATGGCACATAAACACCACCTGAAATCTTAAAATATATTATAATCAAATTAGTCATTCCCTCCCGAGGAGCCTGATGGATACCTGGGTCAAGTTCGTTATACTGGCGGTCGCAGCTTATCTGCTCGGCTCGGTACCGCTGTCTTACCTGGCGGCGCGGTCGCGCGGGGTGGACCTGCGCCGACAGGGCACGCAGCAGGTGGGCGGCGGCAACCTCTGGCGGACGACGTCCCGCAAGCTCGGGTTATTTGTCGGCATCTTTGATTTTTGCAAGGGAATCATCATGGTGGCGGCAGCCCGGATCGTGGGGCTAAGCCCCGGTCTCCAGCTTTTGGTGGGACTGGCTGCCATCATCGGGCATGACTGGCCGGTCTTTCTCCGCTTTCACGGGGGGCGCGGCATCGCCACGAGCCTCGGCATTATCATCATCCTGCCCATTATCAATATTGGTAACGATAATACTTACCAAGTATCCAACTGGCCGCTGGTCGCCTTCCTGGCCGTGGCGGTGGCCGGCGTCGTCATCGCCCGCCGTACGCCCGTGCCTATTCTCATCGGTCTTATTTTAATGCCGATAATCAGTGCTTTAATCAAGGCTCAACCCCTTTCCCTTACCCTCGGCTATGCCGCTCTGGTAGTAATCATCATCGTCAAACGCCTTATCGCCCAGCCGTCCGCGGAAAAAATCACGACCGGCATGGGGCGCGTCCTTTTGAACCGCCTCCTCTTCGACCGCGATATCCGGGACCGCGCCGCCTGGGTGCAGCGGAAACAATCCCCTAAAAAGGAAAACCGGGCATGACCTCCCCGGAAACTTTAAGGTGCGCCACCCACCCTGACGTTGAGACGAATCTGCTGTGCGGCAAGTGCGGTAAACCCATTTGTCCCAGATGCCTGGTGCAGACGCCGGTGGGCGCCAGGTGCCGTGACTGTGCCAAAGTCAGCAAAATCCCCACCTACCGCATGGCCCCCGCCTATTACCTCCGTGCCGCCGGCGCGGCTCTAGGGATGGCCGTGGTCATCGGGCTGGCGTGGGGATACGTCATCAGTCTCTTTTCTTTCATATATCTCAACCTTATCATCGCCGGCGGCATCGGCTACGCCATCGGCGAGGTTACCAGCCTCGCCGTTAACCGCAAGCGGGGCACCTGGCTGGCGGTCATCGGCAGTATCGCCGTGGTCATCTGCTACCTGGTGGGCATCTTCACCTTCGGCAAGCCGCCGTCAATGGGCCTCGGCCTGGTTCTGGATATCGCCGGACTCGCCATCGGTATTTCCGGGGCGGTAGCCCGGCTGCGCTAATCCCTCTGATTTCCCCGTTTTTTCTCATTTTACACTCGCTAACACTCTCCCGCACTTGATAATTTTGAAACTTGATAGTATAGTAAAAAAGATGCCTGTACTTACCATGGATAATTCGAGGTTGGTCAAAACGCCTGATGCTTCCCGGCTTTTATCTCAAATCAGCCGTTTTCTCGATAAAAGACACGTCCCCGCGTTTATCGTCGGGGGATTCGTCCGCGATGCGCTGTTAGGCCGCGCCACGGATGATATCGATATCGCTGTGGCCGACGATGCTCTGTTAATCGCCCGCGACCTTGCCGCCGACTTCGGTGCCAGCTACGTTGAGCTCGACGATATTAACCGGGTGGGCCGTTTAGTCCTGCCCGATAAAAAACACCAGATAGACTTTACCACCCTCAATAGCGATATTGATAACGACCTTTCCCGGCGCGATTTCACTATCGACGCTATGGCGCTGCCGCTGGATAAAAGCCCGGAAAGCCTTAGTATCCATGATGTTATCGACCCGTTTGACGGGCTAACGGCCCTCAAGCGCCGCCTGATTAAAGCTGTTAACAATACCGTCTTCGAGGCGGACCCGGCCCGCCTTTTACGCGCCGTCCGCCTGGCCGCCGAGCTTGATTTCCGCATCGATGACGCCACGGAAAAGCTGATTTCGCGCGATAGCCATCTGGTCACCAATATTGCCGGCGAGCGCCTGCGTGAAGAGCTGCTGCGCCTGCTGGCTCTGCCCGGTGCCGGCCCCCGCCTTTTTTACCTCGAGCAACTGGGACTTTTAACCCCCATCTTCCCCGAGCTTCTTCCAGCCAAAGGTATTACCCAGCCGCCGCTGCATGTCTGGGATGTCTTCGACCATTCTCTTCAGACCGTCGCTGCGGTTGAATTCGTCCTTCAAGAGGCCTCCTGGGACTTCGCCGTGGAGGACGTTCTGGCTTATGTTCCATGGTCGGATGAGCTTGACCGTTACTTCAGCCGCGAAGTAAGCCGCGGCAGTACCGGGCGCTCCCTGCTTAAGCTGGCGGCGCTTTTACACGATATCGCCAAGCCGCAGACCAAAACACTGGATGACGGCCGCGCCCGCTTTCTGGGTCACCCGGAGCAGGGCGCCGCAGCCGCTATGGAAATTATGACCCGGCTGCGCTTCAGCAACCGCGAAATACAGCTGGTCGAGCTTTTGATAAAATATCACCTCCGCCCTACCCAGATGAGTGAATCAGGTCTGCCTACGAAACGGGCTATCTACCGCTTTTTCCGTGACCTCGGCGATGCCGGCATTGACGTGCTTTTCCTGTGTCTGGCGGACCATCTGGCGACGCGGGGCACCTCGCTGGACATGGCCGGGTGGCAGGAGCACACCGGGATGACCGCCTTTGTCTTAGCCGCCCGTTTTACGGCGGAAAACATTACCGCACCTTCCAAGATAATTGACGGCCATGATGTGATGCGAAACCTGGGTTTAGATCCCGGCCCCGCCGTCGGTAAATATCTGGAAGCCTTAAAGGAGGCCCGGGCCGCCGGCGAAATTACAACCCGCGCCCAGGCCCTGAAATACCTGCGACGCCTCTACCGTGCGCAGGCAAAAAATATCTGAAATGAGTTAATCCGGAGAGAAACATGACAAGAAATAACAGGATAATACTGCTGATAATTATGGTCATCTTCGTCCTTTCGGTCTGTATCGTTTTCCCGATCGGCAAGGGCTTGTTGACACATCGAGGGTTGCGTCAAGGCATTGACCTTGCCGGCGGGGTAGACCTGAAATATCAGGTCCAATTTTCGGAAAACTCCACCAGTACCGACATATCAGCCGCCATTGATAGAGCAGTGCTCACTATCCGCAAGCGTATCGACACCTTTGGTGTTACCGAGCCGATTATCCAGAAATTGGGCAATGACCGCATCGAGATACAGTTGCCCGGTTTTACCGATATCGATGCCGCCAAGGCACTCGTCGAGCAGACCGGCTTCCTGGAGTTCCGGGAAGTCGAACTTAATTCCTCCAACCAGGTCGTTTCCCTGAAAGACTATCTGGCCCAACCCTCATACCAGTTTTTCAAGACCTCCGAAACGGGCAACCGCCTGTTTGTCGCCACCGTGAATGACAATACGGGGAAGCCGAAAAATCAAACGGTGGCTATTTTGACCAGCGAAAACGGTACCCTCAAGCTGACGGACGCGGCCGGAAATCCGGCGGATAATACCACGCTGGGCCAGTATGGCGCCAGCCTGTCATGGGTTGCCGCCCGGGGTACCGATGGCACACCGCTCACCGGCGCCTATCTGGCGGACGCCCAGGCCATCATGGATACCTCTACCGCCGTCTCCCAACCGGCGGTGAACATCAAGTGGAACACTCAAGGCGGCGTCATCTTCGACCAGATTGCCACCCAGCTTTACAACGCCGGGGCTTACCAAACGCCGCAGCGCGCCCTCGGCATTTTCCTGGATAACAACATGCTTTCCGATCCGCAGATTTTACAGCAGTCTTATCAGGGGTCCGGCATGATTACGGGCAGCTTCACGCTCTCCCAGGCGCAGGAGCTGGCTAACCTGTTAAAATCAGGAGCGCTGCCGGTTCAGCTTAATAAAACCAATCCCGTCGAAAATATGGTCTCCGCCACGCTGGGTACGGATTCGCTCAACCGAAGCCTGCGCGCCGGAATCATCGGCATCATCCTCGTAATGTTATTCATGATTGCCTATTACCGCGCCCTGGGTGTGGTAGCTACCGCAGCGCTGCTCGTTTATGGTGCTATATCGTTGACCGTTTTTAAGCTAATCCCGGTAACTTTGACCTTACCGGGCATAGCCGGATTCGTTATTTCCGTCGGCATGGCCGTAGACGCTAATATTCTGATTTTTGAACGCACGAAGGAGGAGATGAGACTCGGTCGTACCCTGGAGGCGGGGGTGGCCGAAGGCTTTCGCCGCGCCTGGCCATCCATCCGGGATAGCAACATCTCCACGTTTATTACCTGTATCATCCTTTATTGGTTCGGGAGTCATTTTGGTGCCTTCATGGTGAAAGGGTTCGCGCTTACCCTGTTCCTCGGTGTGGCTGTCAGCATGTTCAGCGCCATTATGGTCACACGGACTTTCCTCATCGCCTTGATACATAACCAATTCGCGAAAAAATTTCTGCTCGGAAGTGTAAAATGATTGACTTTGTTGGAAAAAGATACTGGTTCTTTCTACTCTCGGCAATAATCATTGTCCCGGGAATTATCTCGCTGATAATCTTCGGGCTAAAACTGGGTAGTGATTTCAAAGGCGGTACCGATATAACTCTGAATTTTAATCCGAATATAGAACAAAGTCGATTACGGCAAGAGCTGACCACCCTCGGATATAGCGATGCCGTTATTCAATCCACCACCGGCGGCGATTTTATCATCCGGCTCCGGGAAATATCCTCCACGGAGAGACAAACGCTGACCGATGGTTTAACGACGGGATTAAGCAGCAACGTTACTTTGCGGGATTTCGCTGTCGTTCCCGCCGCGGTGGCCAGCCAGACCGCACGCTATGCTATTATCGCTGTAATCGTGGCAGCTGTCGGCATCCTGCTATATATTACTTTTGCTTTTCGCCGGGTGCCCAATCCTTTCCGCTGGGGGACATGCGCGGTCATTGCCATGGTCCATGATATCCTGGTGGTTCTAGGCATCTTTTCGATACTGGGCAAGCTGGCGGGAATCGAAATAGATAACCTTTTTATTACCGGTATGCTTACCGTGGCCGGTTACAGTGTGCATGATACTATTGTTGTCTTCGACCGAATCCGGGAAAATACAATTAAAGGCGTCAGCGCCGACTTTGAAAAAGTTGTCAACTACAGCATCACGCAAACGCTGGCTCGTTCACTCAACACTTCACTAACTGTTATTTTCGTCCTTTTAGCCCTTTTCCTTATCGGCGGAGCTACTATCCATTACTTTGTCCTGGTCTTGCTGATTGGTGTTACTACCGGCACTTACAGCTCGGTATGTAACGCCAGCCAGCTCCTGGTTGTCTGGAACAACCATGAGTGGGGCAGATTTATCGGGATAAAGCCCAAGCCCGCTGAAGCCAAGTCCAAGTAAATAGCAGCGCTTTTTAGGAAAAGGGCTCAAAATAGCTAGCCGGCAGGCGTTGTTCCTGCCGGCTTTTCATTAAAAGTAAGCGATCACTCCCTTGACGATGAACTGCCCGCCGAAGTAGAGCAGCGCCAGGCTCAACACGATAAAGACCCCCTCCTGCACCTTTTCCCCCCAGAAAGAATGCGTCTTGTATATGGTGTAGGAGACTACGGACAGCCAGACGAGGTCGCACAGCCAGTGCACGATGATAAAAAACGGCAGCGCCCAAGTCCCCACGCTGTTGCTGAACTTTTGCAGGATTGTCAGGCCCACGGTGGCCCACCAGAACAAGAAAAACGGGTTAAGCCCGCTCATCAGGATGCCGGCGGTAAAAGCATTGTAAGAAGTATCCTTGCCTTCGTGGACGATTTTTTTACGCGAGCGGAACAGGTCGAACGCCATCCAGACGATCATGCCGCCCCCGAGGACGCTCAAGACCAGTTGAAAGACGGAGTCCTGGAAAAATTCTCTTAGCCCGAAATAGACCACCAGTATCAGCGGTACCTCGACGACGGCGTGCCCCAGTGATACCATTTCCCCCGCCCACGGAGATTTGAGGCTTTTGGCGATGGTAACGGTGAACATCGGACCCGGCATCATCACGCCGGAAAGTGAGGCCACGACCACGGCGCCTAAAGCTACCAGCAAAAGATTCTCCTGAATCTAAATTTACTTTTCCATTATATCTTTACATATGCGCCTTTGTCATGCTACGAACTAGAAAAGGTGAAAAGAAATCCTCCTTGTCTCCTCCCTTGACAGGGAGGACAATACAATCGGGTAATTAACAGTCGTGAATCAAGAAGTATACATCGTCCCCCTTGTAAAAGGGGGAGCAGAGGAGGATTTGAAAAGCACATCATCTCCCTTTTGATGGAGGCAAGAGAGAGTTTTCCCCCACCTTGAGTTGGCTTTAAGGTTGCTCTATACTTAAGCCAAAAGGAGCGCCGCATGTCTTTAGACTTATCGGCCGTGGCGGGGCAGGTCATCAAAATGATTTCCGGTCTTAAAGGTTCCCGCGCGGAGCAGGACAGGCGTTTGCGCTTTGCCCTGGATACCCTCGGCAGCCCCGCCATCGACCTGGATTCTCTAAAAAAGAAGATCAAGGCCGGCCGGACCACCTGGCTGGTCGCGGACATCGTCGAAGGGCTGAACCAGCGCTATCCTTTGCCCCCCTCCCCGCCTGATTTTACCGTTATCGCCACGGACGGCTCGCACATCGATGTTGACCGCCATCACTCCACCCGCTGCTACCTTATCAACATCGGTGCGGTGGTCATCCGCTACGGCTCCAACCCTGACGCCGCGCTTTACAGCGCCCCCCGCCTTTACTCGGATGATGCTGACCTTTCCATTGCGCCGCCGGGCGGCGGGCGCGAGCAGACCGTCGAAGGCAATATCCTGGGCGCGAAACGTTCCATTGAAGAGTGCCGGGCCCTGGCGGAACTCGGCGCGGCACAGCCGCCGCAAAGCGTGGCCCTGGCCCTGCTCGATGGTACGCTGATTCTCTGGGGGCTCGAAGCCTACCCCGATTTTGTGACCGATGCCCTGCTGGTCAACGGCATGCTCAAGCACCTGGACGCGCTGAAAAAGCTCAATAGAGACCGGCGGCTGGCGCTGGCCAGCTACATCAGTTTCCCCCGCAGCACGGACGTCGTCAACGTTTTACGGGTAGCCGTCTGCCCCAATGACGTCCCCGACTGCGATAAGCAGTGCCCGCCGGATAAAGGCCGTGACTGTGATGGACTAGCAGGCGTGCGCGACCGCGACCTCTTTATGGATTTATTGGCGGACGGCGAAAGGTCGGCGCTGTTTATCAGCCCGTCTAAAATCGTCAAAGAATATTATGGCGACCATCAGGTCTATTTCTTTTACCTGCGGGTCGGAGAGGAAAACGCCCGCATCGAGGTCCCGCAGTGGGTGGCTGCGGATAAAGCCCTGCTAGAGCTTACCCACAGCCTCGTCTACGACCAGGCACAGCGTGGGCAGGGCTATCCGGTGGTGCTTTCGGAAGCCCACGAGCAGGCGGTGGTCACCGGCGCGGATAGAGAAAATTTCTGGGAACTGGTAGAATCAACGTTAATAGTGGAACACCTGCCCGGTGTTTCCTCCGGCAAGAGCTTAAGTAAAAGGACGCGGTGGATTTAGGGAGAAATCAAATCTCAAAACTCAAAAATCAAAAACACAAATCAAAAATGAAAAATTGTAGGGTGAAAAACCAGTGAAAAGGTAAAAAATACCATTATCGTCCCCCTTTCGTAAAGGGGGATAGAGAGGGTTTTTACCCCCGTCATTCCAGCGAAGGCTGGAATCCAGAGGGGGGGGGGAAATAAAGCGGAAATAAAATGGATAACGAACTTAAATGTTGGTGCCAACATTGTGGCTTAGAATTGCCACCAACCCATACAGGCCCATGCCCGAAATGTGGGGGAAATGTCAAAGACCGTAAAGTAATTTCACTTGTTTCTATTGGAGTAAAGACTTATGCAAACTCAAAAGCTAGGCAAAAGGGACTAGGGTTTAGTAAATTTAAAAAAGAAACTCTTCAGGGTAATTTCCCAAGTGGTGACCCCAAGTATAAAAATGGTGTTGTAATGACAAGGATTATTGATAAGGAGAAAAAAGAAATCCACCATATTGTTAAAGACGCTACAACTAAAGAAATAGTTCATGAAGAACACGAAACATTAGAGCAACATAATCAAAAGAAAAACCAGACTTTAAATCGGTAAAATATTTAGAGGAGGTCCCAAATGGGCAGTAAAGGCAGAAAGAACGTCAAGAAACCCAAGCAGGCTAAAGGCAAAGCAGCCCCGGATACCAAGAAGAAGTAGCAGAAATTTCCTCTTTCATCCCTCTCCCTTGAGGGAAGAGGGTAAGGGTGAGGGTGAGCCATTGACACAATCCAGTAATCCCCCTCACCCCTTATCAAGTACGGGGCAGGCTCTTAATCCTCTCCCGCGTTGGAGAGAGGAAATAAAAAAACCTGAATAACAACAGGAACAGGTGTTTATGTCTGAAAAACCGGCCAAAATCGCGGAAATTATCGAGGCGGAGACGGCCCAATTCACCGCGCAGTCTTATGACCTTTATGAGCTGCCGCCCCTCGGCGCGCTGGTCCATACCGGAGATATTTTCGGCATTGTAACCTATGCCGAGACCGCCGGCATCGAGCCGGGGCGCCGGCCCATCGCGCGGGGCCGGGACGCCGCCTCGGAGGAAGCCGTTTACCAGTCCTCCCCCCAGCTATTAAAGCTCTTGCGCAGCGATTTTACGGCGGCGGTGGTGGGCTATAAAGACGGCGAGAATATTTTTCAATACCTGCCCCCCAAGCCAGCCCGCATACACGGCTTTGTTTATTTATGTCAACCGGATGAAGTCCAGGCGTTCAGCCGCGCCTTCGGCTTTCTTAATATTTTAACCAACGCCGCCCTGCCCATCCCGGCGGAAGAGCTCGTCGCCGCGGCGCTAAGGCAGATGAGCGCCGTCCAGGACAACCCGCGTACTTTCCTGGTGGCGGCGGGTAAAGAGCTGGCTAATTTATTAAGCTCTGACTTTGTCCGACTTAAAAACATCCTGGGGAGGCTCCAATAATATATTTTTATCATATTTCTTCTCCCCTTGTGGGAGAGGATTAACGTGAGGCTGAAGAAATGGAAACAACCTCTCCTCCTAACCCCCTCTCCGTGTGCGGAGAGGGGGAACAAAAAGGGGGTGAGGTCGGAAAATAATTGGAGTTTAAATGAACCCTGAAAACAAAGATAAGCTCGGTATCGTGACCACCGCCTCGCTGGAAAAGGGGGTGGACATAAGACTGGACGCGCCCGTCTCGGTGGAGGACATGGTGGTGGGGCGCTATGTTACCATTGAAGGTCAAAAACGCCGCTTCTTCGGCATGATTACGGACGTCAGCCTGGGCGTCACCGACGAACGCCTCGCCGTTTCCCCGCCCGATTTCTCCGACCCCTTTATCGCCGAAGTCTTAAACGGCACCGCCACCTTCGGGACGATACACGTGACCCCGATGCTTACCATCGGCAGTGACGAGAAATCGATATTGGAAGGCCCCCAGCCCGTCAAGACCATCCCCGCCCATTTTTCCATCGTCAATCTGGCTTCGGAACAGGATATAGAAAATGTCTTCGGCAAGGAAGACCCGCAGCGCTTTTTCATCGGCAACCCGCTGGACATGGAGACCAAGCTCTGCCTCAACCTGGAGGAGTTCGTCAAGCGTTCGAACGGCATCTTCGGCAAGAGCGGCACCGGCAAGACTTTCCTCACCCGCATTTTGCTCATCGGCATCCTGCAAAAGAGCAAGGCGGTCAACCTGATTTTCGACATGCACAACGAGTACGGCTGGGAAGGCAGCTCCGAGGGAGCGACGCGTAAGGTCAAAGCGCTGAAGCAGCTTTTCCCCTCCAAGGTGGCCGTCTTTACCCTGGACGAGGAAAACTCGCGGCGGAGGGGCGTCAGCGTGGACGCCGTGGTGAAAATCGGCTTTGATGAAATCGAGCCGGAGGACATCGTGCTGCTGCGGGAGACGCTTAATCTTACCGATTTGGCCGTTGAAGCCGCCTATCAGCTGCGGCGGCGCTTTGGGAAGACCTGGATACAGGAAACTCTAGAGCTAAAGGATTCCGAGGCGGTCAAAGAACTACTCGAGGAAACCAAGATACATGAAAGTACCTTGCAGAGTCTGATGCGCGACCTGGGCACTATCCGCCGCCTCCCCTTTATCGAGCCCCACGTCCCCGCCGACGCCGTGAAAAATATCCTCGACCATATCGACCGCGGTATCAATGTCGTTCTGGAGTTCGGCCGCTACCGCGATATCACCGCCTACGTGCTGGTGGCCAACATGCTCGCCCGCCGCATCTATAGCCAGTACCAGTCTCGTACGGAAAAGTCCATGGCGGAAGGCGTTACCCCGCCCAACCCCCTGGTCATTACCATCGAGGAAGCGCATAAGTTCCTCAACCCGCTGGTTTCTTCCCAGACCATCTTCGGCACCATCGCCCGCGAGATGCGCAAGTACAACGTCAGCCTGCTTGTCATCGACCAGCGCCCCAGCGGCATTGATACCGAGGTCATGTCCCAGATGGGGACCAAGATTACCTGCCTGCTGGACAACGAGCGCGACATCGATAGTGTTTTGGCCGGCGTCTCCGGCAAGAACGAGCTGAAAGCGGTGCTGGCCCGCCTGGCGCCCAAGCAGCAGGCGCTTATCTTCGGCCACGCCGTACCGATGCCGGTGGCTTTCCAGCCCCGCGAATACGGTTCTGCCAAGTCATATAAGGACTTTACCTCCCCCGGGCCTTCCGGCCCCTCCCCAAAGACAGATAAAGATATTGAGGATTTGTGGACATGAGGCGATAATATAACCAATAAATATAAATAAATACCAATAAGTACCAATATCAAATATGACATATCAAGTAAAAACACAAAAATCCGGTTATGATATCCATGACCTTATATACGGTTTTATTTTAAGGGTGATAAAGCTTGTTAACTCATTGCCGAAGAATGAACCTAATAAAGTAATTACCCAGCAATTATTGAGATGCGCTACGTCCGTCGGAGCTAATGACCAGGAAGCCGATGGTGCCTCAAGTAAAAAGGACTTCATATACAGTTACACCATCGTCAGAAAAGAAACAAAAGAGACTATTTTCTGGCTTAGGTTGATTGCCGATACCAACCCCCTGCTAAAACCAAAAATGGGAGCGATTTTGAAAGAAGGACAGGAAATAGCCTTGATCGTCAGCAGTATCGTTATCAACTCAAGGACAAAATAATAATTATTTTTACTTTTCTTCCTTTTTACCATTTGTAGTATTTGTATCTATTTGTCATTGGTACTTATTTCTTTCCCCACTTGACCGCCTTGCTATAATATTACGTAAGGACATAAATTCTGGAGATTGTCGTGAGTCTTTTTAACAGGAAGAAAAAGAAGGTAGGTCTGGCCTTAAGCGGCGGAGCGGCTCGCGGCTTCGCGCACGTAGGCGTGCTGGATGTCCTCTGCCGGGAAGGCATTCCAATTGATATGATTGCCGGCACCAGCGCCGGCGCTGTGATGGGCGCCATCTATGCCTCCGGCCAGGAGGCAGCCAAAATGGTCGAGCTGGCAATCGAAGCCAGCAGTAAAAAATTGACTCTTTTTATCGACCCCTCCCTTCCCACAACCGGCTTTCTCAAGGGTAAGAAAATTCAAGAGCTGCTTTCCGGCTATCTTGGCGGCGATATCAGCTTCTCGGACCTCAAAATACCGTTTGCCTGCGTCGCCACGGACATCAATACCGGCGAGGAAGTGGTCATGAACACCGGGTCCGTTCTGGACGCCCTCCGTGCCACCATCTCCATCCCCGGCATTTTTACGGTTTGTAAGCGGGAAGAGCGCTATCTTGTCGATGGCGGGCTGACCACGCCGGTGCCGGTGAATGTTGTCAAGAGGATGGGGGCAGATTTTATCATCGCTGTCAACGTTAATGCGGACGTCTCCCACCGCATGGGAAAAGCCAGCCAGAAACGCGTCCAGTTGCATAAACAGCCAACTTTATTGCAGGTACTGATGCAGTCGTTCTATATCACCACTTACTCACTGGCGCGTCGCAGCCTGGGAGAAGCCGATATCGTTATCGAGCCGGATATGCCGCACATCGGCACAGGGGATTTCAGCAAAGTGGGAGAAATGATTGCCCACGGGCAGCGCGCCGCCCGGGAAGCTTTACCGGAGATAAAGCGCAAGCTGGGAGAGCTTGAGTAAGTTCCCGCGATGGGATATTTTTACCGCAGGACAAGCACCAGGATACCGATAAGAGCGATGATCGCCGCGACGGTTTTCTTAAAAATAGCTTCCGGCAGACGTTCCAGCAGCTTTTTACCCCCTAAGGTGCCGGCGATGACGCCGATAGTAGCGATAAGGATATAATTCCAGATGGCTACCAGGTCCGTCGATCTGGTAGAGAGATAAACCGGCATCCTGGCTACGTCAACCATAAGCGCGATGCCCGTAGCGGTAGCGACGAACTGGTCTTTGTCCAGATGGAACCCCAGCAATGCCGCCGAGCGGATGCCCCCCTGGTTTCCCACCAGACCGCCGAAAAACCCCGATAGCGCCCCGGCGCCCCAGACAGCCGCGCCTTTAAACTTGAACTTTTCCGAAAGGCCGGTCAGCCCTAGTGTGCCGGCGATGATCAGCAGGCAGCCAAAAATAATCGTCAGCGCCGCGTTTTGAAAGACGTTGTGCAGCAGTGCACCGGCAAGCCCGCCGGCCGCACTGGTCAGGCCGAAGCTAAGCAATACTTGCCGGTTGATGGACCGCCGGAGCAAAAAGAAGCGTAGCGCCGTGCCGCAAAAATGCGCGATGGAGACCGCAGCCACGGCAATGCCCAGCCCCGTTTTTACCGCCAGGAGGGGCGTCAGCAGGCTGCCGATGCCGAAACCGGCCAGCGATGCCACGGAACCCGCCAGAACTGCCACGACCGCCAATATTACCTGGAACCCCACACTAATATTCTGTCACGGACGCAGCCGAATGACAATTTTCCCCAATCTTTCAACTGTTCACGGTTAACTTAAAACCCTCCCCCTTTGACTTTTCCCCGCCGGATATCATTTAATTATACGTAATTATGCCAACCAAGCAGCGTGTGCACTGGGTCTATTACTTCGGGCGGTTCCTGATACGCTTCCTGGTGTTTTTCTTCGCCTTCTGGAAAACCAAAGGCAGGGAAAACGTGCCTAAAGAAGGACCCTTTCTCATCGTCAGCAATCATATCTTTATCGCTGACCCTCCCATGCTTGCCTCCAGCATCCCGCGCCGGTGCTTCTTTATGGCCAAGGAAGACCTCTGGCATAACGCCTGGTCGCGTTACTGGGTGGAAAACTTCGGGGCTTTCCCGGTTAGACGTGACAGCTTTGATAGGGACGCCATCCGCCGGGCGGAAGAAAAGCTAAAGCAGGGATTCGGCGTTATCATGTTCCCGGAAGGCGGGCGCAGTAAAAATGCGCAGCTTAAGACGGCTTTGCCCGGCGCCGCCCTCATTGCCGCCCGCATGAACGTGCCGATTCTACCGGTAGGTATCACCGGCTCGGAAAAGCTGAAAAATCTATGGTGGAGTTTCTGGCACCACCCCACCGCCACTATCACCATCGGTAAGCCTTTTGATCTCCCCCTCGCCGATGAAAGCAAACCCACCCGCGAACAGCGCCGGGAAATGATAGACTACATTATGGGGAAAATCGCCGAGCTATTACCGCCGGAGTATCAGGGAGTCTATGCCGCAGAATAAACAAGTAATCATTGAAAAGGCCGGCAAGACCGGCTTCTGCTTCGGGGTGAAGCGGGCCATCAACACCCTGGAGAAAGTCGCCCGTGAGCGTGGCGGTGTCGAGACTTTAGGGGCGGTCGTCCACAACCAGCAGGTATTGCAAAAGTTGGCGGACATCGGCGTGAAAGTGGTCAATAGCATCGAGGATATCCGCGGCGACGCGGTGGTCACCAGCTCGCACGGCGTCAGCCCGGACCTGGAGGAAAAAATCCGCGCCCGCCACAGCGAAATTATCAGTACCACCTGCGGCAACGTGAAGCGCGCCCAGGCCGCCGCGCAAAAGCTCGCCGAGTCCGACTTTTTCGTTATCGTTTACGGGGACGCCGGCCACCCGGAGGTCAAGGGGATTCTGGGCTGGGTCAAAGGCAATGGCCTGGCCACCACCGATGAAAAGGCCGTGGCCGCTTTAGACCCCCTCCCCCGCAAGCTGGGCATCCTTTCCCAGACCACCCAGGTACCCGCCCACTTCGCGGAGTTCGTGAAAAAGATAGTCGACCTGGCTTTAACGAAAAACTCCGAGATCCACGTCATCGATACCATCTGTAACGATTTAAGAGAGCGGCAGGCGGCGGCGCTCGAGCTGGCGCACCGGGCCGACCTGATATTGGTCGTGGGCGGGCGTTCCAGCGCCAATACCAACCGCATCGCCGAGCTATGCGCCAACGTCACCGAAACGCACCTTATCGAGACCGCCGCCGATATCCAGCCCGCCTGGCTCAAGGGGAAAAAACACATCGGCGTCACATCCGGGGCTTCCACCGCGGAGGGAACCGTGGACGAGGTCTTGCACCAGCTGGCCAAACTGACGGCCGGGCAGCCATGAATCACTGGCAAAAGCAATTGCGGTTCGATCCCACGCCATTACTTCTTAACTCCCCCGATGGCGCCATTCCCTGGTTCACCCGGCGCGACCTCCTCGTGGAAAAGGTGGGGCCGGTCAGTGACGTCTGGGACTTACCCGCGCCCCGAAAGATTCTCCGTAAGCAGCAGGCGGACGGCGCGTGGCAAAAACCGGGCTCGAACCCCGCCGTTTTTCCTCCTCACCATTACTACCTGGCGGCCACGTTCCGGCAGTTCCGGCTGTTGGTGGAGAGATTCCAGTTGACTAAAGACCACCCCGCCGCTGCCCGCGCTGCCGAATTTCTTTTCTCCTGCCAGACGCCGGAGGGGGACATCCGCGGCTTTATCGGCAACCAGTACGCCACCTACTATACCGGCCACGTGCTGGCGCTTCTTATTAGAGCCAACTATGAAAACGATGCCCGCATAGAAAAAGGTATGCAATGGCTGCTCGCCATGCGCCAGGACGACGGCGGCTGGACGATACCCATCTTAACCATCGATTATGATAAGGAAACATGGCTCAAGCTTACCTCCACCAATCTGGCGACCGTGCAAGCGGACAGGACCAAGCCCTTTTCCCACAACTGGACGGACATGGTGCTGCGGGCTTTCGCCGCCCATCCCCTTTACCGCCAGTCTCAAGAGGCTAAAGCGGCCGGGTCGCTATTGAAATCCAGCTTCTTTCAGCCGGACGCCTATACTTCCTACCAATCCCCCAAATACTGGACGCGCTTTTTATTCTGGTGGCCCAATCTACTTTCGGCGCTGGATTCTTTATCTCTTTTAGGCTTTACCAGAGACGACCCGGATATTGAAAAGGGGCTGGACTGGTTCGTTGAAAACCAGCAAAGAGACGGCCTCTGGAAACTGGAACAGGATAAAACCACCAAACCCGCCCAGCAGGAAGAACGACTGTGGCTGAGCCTGAACATCTGCCGTATACTGCAGAGGTATTATGGATAAATTAAAAATCCTTATCCCGGGCTACGCCCGTAAAGGCGCTTTCGGGCGCTATAAAGCAACGTCGATGGCTGTTCTCGTTGAATCGGAGGGGAAAAACGTATTAATCGACCCCGGCCTCTACCCCCGGGACCTTAAAGCGGCGTTGCAGCGCGAAAATCTCCGCATCGAGGATATCGATATCGTTACGTTTACCCATTCTCACACGGACCATGCCCGCAACTGCAAGCTGTTCGCAAAAAATAAGGTCATTGATTTCTTTTCCCTGTACAAACAAATACCGGAAAATCTCGTCATTCCGGGCACGCAAATTCAGGTGATTTATACCCCTGGCCACGTCCCCAAACACATTTCATTCCTGGCTACTACGGCGGAGGGCAAATACGCTATCGCCGGGGACGTTTTCTGGTGGGAAGACAGCGAAACACAGGAGACAGATACCGCCTCGCTGCTGGCACACGTTGACCCGCTCGCCAAAGACGAGGCCTTGCTGAAAAAGAGCCGTCAAAAGCTTTTATCGATAGCCGACTATAGCATTCCGGGGCACGGTAAAACGTTTCAAGCGCCGCGCTAGCTGCTGCTCTTTAGCTCCTCCCTATTCCCTATTCCCTACACCTAATTCACCCATTTACGCTTCTTGCCGGGATAGGTGACATCCGGATAAACGGGCGGCGGCGCGCCGATCATCCCCCCATCCATCACCAGCTCGCTGGCCGTGACGTAGCTCGCTTCATCTGATGCCAGGAAAAGGATGCCGTAAGCGATTTCTTCCGGTTTGCCCATGCGGTCCAGCGGGCACATCAGTCCCAGGATTTCCCGTGTGAATTTCAACCCCCCGCCAATTTTGGCCGTCAGTTTCCGGAACAACGGCGTCTCGATGTTGCCCGGGTGCACGGAGTTGACCCTGATGCCGAACCGGGCAAGCTGTATCGCGTCCGATTTGCTCATGGCGCGCATGCCGCCCTTGGAAGTGTCGTAGACCGGGGTATCGCACCCGATGATGCCGTAGCACGACGCCACGTTGACGATGCTGCCGCCCCCGGACTTGATCATATACGGGGAAGCGTATTTGACACACAGGAACGCCCCCTTGAGATTGGTGTTCATCACCCTGTCCCACTCTTCCACCGGCAAATCGAAAGCCGGCGCCCGGCCGCCCGGAATGCCTGCGTTATTGACCAGGATGTCCAGTTTGCCGTATTTCTTGTATATTTCAGCCATCGCCTGCTTGACTTCGTCTTCTTTGGAGACGTCCGCGTGCCAGAAATCGGCGGTGCCGCCGGCTTTTTTAATACCCGCGGCGACTGTTTTCCCTTCTTTATCCTTGATATCTAAAACCGCCACTTTAGCGCCCTCCGCGGCCAACAATTTTGCGGTCGCTTCGCCGATGCCGCTGGCGCTTCCGGTTACTACCGCTGCTTTGTCTTTAACTCTATTCATTGTTTCTTCTCCTAATATTTTTATTTCAAACTACCTCTCCGAGTATATATCATCAATGGGAACGAGTTAAAGAGAAACGGAGACAACAAAATCCCTCTCTCATCTCCCTTTACAAAAGGGAGACGATGCCATGTTCTTGCACAATGGTTCGTCCTCCTTTTCGTAAAAGCCTGTCCTGAGAGGAGTCGAAGGAAGGATAGAGGCGGATTTATCTTTGACTTTTTAGCTTTGAGATTTGAGCTTTCCTTGACTCCCCTCCCCCCACTCCTTATAATTTATCTTAGTTTCAAGTTTAGATTCGTTTATTTCTCCTTTACTTAAAAAAACTATGCAAGGTATTCCTATTTTTCTTAATACCCAGGCGGAGGAGGACTACTGAATTGGACTACTTTTTAACCGAGCAGCAAAAGACCATCAAAGCGCTCGCGCGGCGCATCGCCGAGGAAAGGATTTTACCCGTCCGTGCCGAGCTCGATGAGAAAGAGGAGTTCCCCTGGGACATCGTTAAAGAGCTGGCCGCGGCGGACATGTTCCGCGTTTTCGTGCCGGAGGAATACGATGGCCTGGGCGGCGGCTGCCTCGACCTCTGCCTCGTCACCGAGGAGCTTAGCCGCGTCTGCTCCGGCATCGCCGTAACCTATGCCGCCAGTGCTTTAGGCTGCATGACTTTGATGGAGTACGGCACCGAGGCACAGAAAAAGAAGTTCCTGCCGGACATCGCCAGCGGTAATCGCCTGGGCGCTTTCGCCATCACCGAGCCCACCGCCGGCTCGGATTCCGGCAATATCAAGACGACGGCGGAAAAGGTGGCGGGGGGCTATCTGCTCAACGGCACCAAGCAGTTCATCACCAACGGCGGCGAGGCCGAGATTTATACCGTCATCGCCCTGACAGACAAGACCAAGGGCGCACGCGGCGCCAGCGCCCTTATCGTGGAAAAAGATACCCCGGGCTTTACCTTCGGTAAGAAGGAAAAGAAGATGGGCATCCGCACCTCCGCAACGCGGGAGCTGGTCTTCCGCAACTGTCTCGTGCCGGAGGAAAACCTGCTCGGCAAGGCGGGGTTGGGCTTTATCCAGGCCATGCGCCTCTTCGATAAGTCGCGCCCGGGCATCGGGGCGCAGGCCGTCGGGCTTTGCCAAGGCGCTCTCGAGGCCGCCACGGACTACGCCCAGGAGCGCGTCCAGTTCGACCAGCCCCTGATTACCCTGCCCGTCGTCCAGCAGATGCTGGCGGATATGGCTATCCAGACGGAGGCCGCCCGCGCTTTAGTCTATGCCGCCGCCCGCTACGTGGATAGCGGCGCCAAGAGCGTTACCGAGTCCTCCGCGGCCGCCAAGGTCTTTGCCTCGGACGCGGCGATGAAGGTGACCGTGGACGCGGTACAGATTTGCGGCGGCGCCGGCTACATGCGGGACTACCCCGTGGAAAAAATGATGCGTGACGCCAAAATCCTCCAGATTTACGAGGGCACCAACCAGATTTTGCGGAACGCCATCGCCGTCAACCTGCGCAAGCGGAAGGCGCGCACCGTATGAACATCGTCGTCTGCCTCAAACAGGTCCCCGGCACGACCGAGGTAAAAATCGACCCCCAGACTAATTCCCTAATCCGGCAGGGCATCCAGAACATCATCAACCCCTTCGATACCTATGCTTTGGAAGAAGCTGTGCGTATGAAAGAGAAGTCCGGCGGTAAAGTGACCGTCCTGAGCATGGGTCCCCCGCAGGCGGAAGCCGCCCTCCGCGAGGCTATTTCCCTCGGCGCCGATGAAGCCATCCTGCTTTCCGACCGCGCTTTTGCTACCGCGGACACCTGGGCCACCGCCAATACGCTCTCCAAAGCTATTCTAAAGCTGGAAAAAACCGATATTATCATTTGCGGCCGCCAGACCATCGACGGGGATACGGGGCAGGTGGGACCAGAAATGGCGGAGATGCTCGGTTTCCCCTTTGTCGCCTACGTCAGCAAGATTGAAGAAATTAGAGACAATTACCTGCGTGTCACCCGCGCTATAGAAGAAGGCCATGAAGTCCTGGAGACGACCCTCCCCGCCATCATCACCGTCGCCAAAGAAATTAACGTGCCCCGCCTCCCCTCTTTAAGAGGCATTATGAAGTCGAAAAGTACTAAAATCACCGTCTGGGGCATTAAAGAGCTGGGCGTGGACGCCAATACCGTCGGGCTGGCCGGCTCTTCCACGCAGGTCATCAAGATTTTCTTCCCCCAGCGGGTTTCTAAGGCGGAGGTCCTCACCGGCGATAACGCGCAGAAAGTGGACAAGCTATTAGAAAAACTGCGGGAAGCAAAGCTATTATAAAAACTCCCTTTGTCGCTCTTTACGAAAGAGGGACACTTAATATTCTCCCTTTGGTAAAGGGAGATAAGAGAGGGTTTTATCAACCCTGCCCTCTCCCCTCGAGGAAGCAAGCCTTTTTGTACATCAGAGTAAATATTTTATAAAATCTTTATAATTAAATGTACATCCTTTTTAGCTTCAAATCTCAAACAATCTATTATAACAGAAAACGGGGGGAAGCCATTAGGACAACTCCCCGCTATCCAACTCGTTTTTCTTTCTAATATTACACATATTCTCCTTCGCTCGTTATTATTCCATTCCAATATTTACCTCTTCGAGATACCTTAAAATACTCGCTTTTATACTCTACTACCGCCTCTTTCCGCATACAGTACAGCTTCACAACTTCATTCAAGCATCTATACCCATCCTTGTCCAACCAAGGAGAATCGTCAATTTTTATATACCATTCTTTGAATGCTTTTATCATATCTTCAGGAATCTTACGTCTCCAACCTTTCGATTCCACCACAAACTTTTCACCCATTCCACCAGCTACATAATCTTTCATTATGTGCTGTAGGATATACTTTTCTAAATCCTTCATAGTTCTCACGCCATCCATTTTAACCACAAATGCACCGTGAATCTCATTCCATTTATCGCCCAACATCCGCCTTGTAATCTGCATTTTCATAAATCCTTTAAATCTCAATAGACCATGAAAATGCAATAAATGATTTCCAGGCGAATATCCCAATGCTCCAGCATACTCAACCTTTACACCCGAAATTTTACGAATCCACATCACCAACTTCCTTAAATCGGTTTTAAAACGTTTATCGCTCATATCATCACCCTGCCTGGTAGTCAAGTGAATTGCAAAAAAGCATCCCGGCCTATGACCCCAAACGCCTATTTCCAAAGTCCTCATACTTTTGGCGTATTTCATCCGTTCTTTTTTCTCAAACATTTTCACAACCTCCACTTAGTTCTATTAATGTAATTACACTACTGATAGGGAATTTCCCTACAGAACCCATTAGTGAAATTTCACATGGTAATAAGTCAAGTGAGTGAATACCCCTCCAAACCAACAATAAAAAGGCGGGCGGCAGCGCCGACCGCCGACCCATTACTTCTTTAAATATACTATCCTTACAAGGATAAACAACATTACCATAGCTTAAGACCAATTCCATACACCTATTAACCAACATATACCCCTGTTTCCCCTTGTTACAAACGCTTTTAGTTATTCTCAGCGCTATTCAGCACTACAGCCTTGATGCTCTTTTCTGAGCTTCAGGTATTTCAAACCACGAATTCCTTTCCCAACACGTTTTACTATTTTCAGCATATCAATATCAAAATAACCCGTTACCGGATATTTTGAATTCAACTTGGCAATTTTACGCTGATTCACCCTCCATTTATCCTTACGATATTTTAGTGCTCCACAAATATCTTCGTTCGCATACCATATTGCGCCATTCTTAAAAGAATCATCCATAGGGCATAAAGGCGCTTTGCACCCTTCAAACGAAGGGCAATCAGAATTATTCATAACCACCTCCTATTATTTTTAGACAAATAAAAAGGGGACATCGTATTTCTACGACATCCCCTCTTAACTAATGCTATTTTTTCAAGCAGATGACTTAGCAGGCCTAATTTCCTGCCAGCCTGAAAGGGCTTAGCATGCTTTCATCGTACGCTATCCGGTGTTCAGCAACACAATTGCTTGGTATACCGGTAACCACTTATTTTAAAGAACTAATCTATCTTATCACCAAAACATTATTTATGTCAATCACAATTTTAACTGTTTTTACCCTCTTCTTTTCCCCCTGATTAATCAAACAGGGGAAATCCTGCTTTATTTAGCTTCACCAAACGAGCATCCTTCTCTTCCAACGTTAAACGAGCCTTCACAATTTTTCATAGTAGCAGGGAGACAAAATCTCCCTAGCAACCCTTTTTACCAATCAATACTAAGGCTATCGCCAACTATTTCAATCACGATACATCATCCCGCTACTTTACCAACTTAAACGACCATACGTCCGCTTATACAGTATCTCTTAACCGTCAATTAGCAAATAATATTCGCAAATCAACAAACACAAGCCTACGGCATTATCTCCCTATTTTAAATTTTGCCGATTCATTGATAGACAAAGCGCCTCACGGCGCCAACAGTGAATCAACATCTGGAGAGAGGGACTCCCGCGCTTCGCTTGGGCTTGGTAGGGTTGAATTCAGTTATTAACATTCCACCCTTGACGAGACAATACATACTCCCGGCCAAACAGCTTATACAAAACCTTTTCACGTTGCCGGAACGTATACTTTCTAAACACAAATAATCTACGGTAACAAGCCTCGCAACGAGCCATCCAGCCCGCACCTACAGGCTTACCGCACTCGATGCAGTATCTGTCACATTCATTCATGCTTTACCTTCCGGAGCATACGCTTCAACAATTCCTGGCAATCATACACCCGATTGTCACCTCGATAACCTCTCGCAAAGTCTATCATAACCGAACGGATAATCCCCAGCTCTCGCTCACCAAGCAAAGGACGAACCTTGACACCTCTTGGCACCGCCTCGAACATTTCCTCCATTAAATCTGTAGTTTCAACAATATTGTCATCAACTACCACAGGCACCAACGCCGTCTGTTCGACCGGACTAACGTTCACCATCGCCAAGGTATCAATCCCCTTGGACGCTATCTTCTCCGCATCGTGAATATATATTTGTGCCGTTTTCAGACTCTCCTGATTCAACATCTGTTGAACCGCTAAGCCACTACCCGTCTTTATAGCCACCATAGAGGCTACACTATGACGAATCGTATGTGGCCCCAGCTTCTTTCCAGTAAGACCACTCCGATGCATCATACGTCTTACTTTTTTCGCCATTACGCCTCTTGTCATTGGCCTCGAATTATCTTGAAATGCCTTGAATACATAACCGTCCGGACTTCCAGCCATCCTTTTCATTTCTGTACACAAACGGGAATCACATCTATAAACCAGTTCCCCCGTTTTACCCCTTGGGCTTACGAACGAATCATCGCCCACGTCCTGACCTTTCAATCCCTCCAAATCACCTATACGACAAGCAGACGAAACAATCACAGAACTTATCATTAAATCATCTTTACCCCGGCCTTGCTTCATAAAATCAAGAACCGCCCCAGCCTTCAAATAACGCCGTTGCTTTTTCTTTACCCTTGGCCGCTCGCTATCCGTCACCGGATTGAAGAACCGAAAATTCCCCTGGCTGTCCCGGCCAAGTGCCTTTTGCAGAAACTTACAAGCCGCCCCTAGCGCCTTCCAATACGTCAGAACCGTCTCATCAGAATACGTCTCCGGCATCGAATTAATCCAACCGTTTACCACCGTTGCATCGACCGGAAACTCTTCCGTATATCTCGCTAACGAATCAAAAGCATTTTTATAGCTTCTTTTTCTCATATCAGAAATTCGTTTCCCATCCACTACCTTTTTATAAACTTCGAGTACCTTCACTTTAACCCTCCCTCGTACTATAATGTTTATAAGGCTCCAAACCTTCGTTTTTAGCCTCATATGTACATTAAAGCACGCTTCCCTCGAGGGAGAGGGCTATTGAGTAACAAAAATGGGCGTTAAGATTGACACCTTAAAATGCACCGGCTGCGGGGCCTGCACCTTCGTCTGCCCCGTCGAGGTGCTGGAGGTAATCGATATGAAGTGCCGCGTTAAAGAAGGCTGTATTTCCTGCGGCAAATGTGTCGATGTGTGTAACTGGAAAGCAATAGCTCTGGAAAAACTGGCCAAAAAGAAAGGCTCCAGATAATGGGCATGAAGCTTTACCCGGATGAATGTACCGGCTGCGGCAGCTGTGTCCCGGTCTGCCCCTTCGGCTTGATCGAGATCATCGACGGCAAAGTGCACATCAAAGACGGCTGCACGCTTTGCGGCGCCTGTGTGGACGCCTGCGCTTTCGGGGCGATTAAAATCGAGCGCGAAGAGGCTAAGGCGGACGCTGCTTCACGCGGTGTTTGGGTCTTCGCCGAGCAGCGTCGCGGAACGTTAAAAAACGTCGGCTACGAGCTGCTGGCCCGCGGTCGCGAGCTGGCCGATACCTTAAAGACAGAGCTCTGCGCCGTTTGCCTCGGCCATAATATCGCCGACGTCAACAGTCTTATCGCCCAGGGCGCGGATAAAGTTTACCTGGTGGACAGCCCTGATTTAGTTGATAACCAGGAAGATTATCTCACGCACAGCCTGCTGGACTTAATCAAAGAGCACAAGCCGGAGGTCGTCCTGGCCGGGGCTACGGCGCTGGGCCGCTCCTTTTTCCCCCGCGTCGCCGCTATCTTGAACACCGGCCTCACGGCGGACTGCACCGGCCTGGACATCGATACGGAAAAACGCCTTTTATTGCAGACCCGCCCCACCTTCGGCGGCAATATCATGGCCACGATTCTCTGCCCGAATAAACGCCCTCAAATGTCCACGGTCCGCCCCCGAGTCTTTAAAAAAGCCACGCCCAACCCCAACCGCAAAGGGCAAATTATCAAAGTGGACTTTAAAAAAGAGGGCGTCACCGCCCGGACGAAACTCTTGAGCTTCGTGGAAGACATCACGGAAAAGATCAAGCTGGAGGACGCCGATATCATCGTTTCCGGCGGGCGCGGGCTGGGCAAAGCGGAAAATTTCAAGATTTTACAGGAACTGGCGGACTGCCTGGGCGCCGCTTTAGGCTCTTCCCGGGCGGCGGTGGACGAGGGGTGGATACCCTACAGCCACCAGGTGGGCCAGACCGGCAAGACCGTCTGCCCCAAGCTTTACATCGCCTGCGGCATCTCCGGCGCTATCCAGCACCTCGCCGGGATGCAGACGTCCGATTGCATCGTGGCGATTAACGATAACCCGGACGCCCCCATTTTCCAGGTGGCGCATTACGGCATCGTCGGTGATTTGTTCCATGTGGTGCCCCTGATGACCAAAAAACTTAAGGGATAATTTGACCTCTCCTCCTAACCCCCTCTCCGTCGACGGAGAGGGGGAACTAAAGAGGGTGAGGTTTTGAGTAATTTATTGTAACTCCGCCACGTAAAACGTATACCCGAACTGCTTAACGTAATCCTTGATTTCGTTGACGATATTCTCCGGCGGTAATGCCAGCTTCGCTTTCGCCTCTTCCGGAGGTATCACAAACCCCTGGGCGTTCCAAGATACCCACTCGCCCTGGGGCACGCGGGCCAGCAGCGCTTCAATTGCCTTGACCCCGGTCACGTGAATATCCACCCAGCCGTCTGGAGTTACATTATCGCTTCCGGAGATGATTTCACCCAGTATCTTGTTGCGGTTCGTCCCGGTGATTAAAGTGAAATGCCACTGGCCGCCATCCTGCCAGGAATACAGCTCGTAGCCTTTCATCGTGCGCGGCAGGCTGGTTGGGGCAGGCGTCGCGGTTTGATGACAGGCGGCGAAAACCGGCAGCAATAATGCCAGTACCAGCAATATCAAGGCCTTATTTCTCACCATTGAATATAACGTTACCAGAGTCGAATGAGTTAGTCCAATCCTACCCGGTTTGCCTAAACAGGCTCATTTCCCCTATAATATTTATGTCAGTCAACTGTAGCGGAGGTGAGGCGGGATGGACATGAATGTATCCCAGCTGCTACGTGACCCCGTCGGGTCGACGCGTGAGTTCCATGTCGATGAAGTTGCCGATGTTATCGGCGATGGACAACAAAACAGGGTCACCGGCGATTGCCGTTTAATGCGCAGCCAGAGCAGTATCCTGGTCAGGTGCAAGCTGAATACGGAAGTCGAGCTTACCTGCAGCCGCTGCCTGGGCAGGTTCCGGCAGCCCTTAAAAATCAGGTTCGAGGAGGAGTTTTTACCCACGCTGGATGTGCTGAGCGGCATGCCTTTGCCACCGCCGGAGGACTCCGCCGCCTTCACCATCGATGAACATCATATCCTCGACCTTACCGAGGCGGCGCGGCAGTACGCTTTGTTAGCGCTACCGATAAAGACGCTCTGTAAAAAAGAATGTGCCGGTTTGTGCCCTACCTGCGGCAAAAACCTTAATCAGGGCGAATGCGCCTGCCCCGAAACGGGCACCGACCCCCGCTGGAACAAGCTGGCGGAACTGAAGTAACCTCTGCTAAAATATAGGATTATAAGCTGAAGAACGGAGTACAACATGGGAGCTTTACCGAAGCGAAAAAAGAGCAAGTCGCGCCACGATCAGCGTTTGAGCCATACCGCGCTTACACCGTCGGCGCTGGTCGAATGTCCCCAGTGCCATACGATGAAACTGCCCCATCATGTCTGCCCAACCTGCGGGACCTACAACGGTCGGGAAGTGTTTAAAATCAAGGAAAAAAAGAAACCCGCCGCCCCGCCCCTAGGCATGTAGCGTCCCTTTTTACATCCTCTGTTTCCTGGTACCACAGGGATGCTTCATAGCTCGCCGATTTTTCCAGAGGAGGGATTTTAGCCGAGATGACTAAGGTTGCCTGGGTTTTTCCCGGCCAGGGTTCGCAGTCCGTCGGCATGTGCCGCGACCTGTATGACGGCGTAAAATCGGCCAGGGAGGTCTTCGAGCAGGCCGATAAAGCCATGGGCTTCTCCCTCTCCGGATTGTGCTTTCAGGGCCCGGAGGAAGAACTCCGCCAGACCGTCAACGCCCAGCCCGCCCTGGTCACCGCCGGCTACGCCTGCCTGGCGGCGGCCAAAGAAGTCACCGGCAACAAGTTCCCCGCCCCCGCTTACCTCGCCGGGCACAGCCTCGGCGAATATACCGCGCTGGCTGCCGCCGGTGTCTTTGATTTCCCCACCGCCGTCCGCCTCGCCCGGGAAAGGGGCCGCCTCATGCACGAAGCGGGGCAGCAGCATCCCGGCGCGATGGCCGCCATCATCGGGCTGGAAGAAAGCAAGCTGGCGGAAGTCTGTAAAGCCACCGATACCGTCATGGCCAACATCAACTCACCGGGACAGATCGTTATCAGCGGTGCCGCGGAAAATGTCACCAGAGCCATGGCTGCCGCCACCGCCGCCGGTGCCGCCCGCGCCATACCCCTCCAGGTGAGCGGCGCTTTTCATTCCCCGCTGATGCGCCCCGCCGTGGAAGGCCTTGTTAAGTACATCGAAGCTACTACCTTTAAGACACCGATGATACCGGTTATCGGCAACGTCATCGCCATGCCGCTAACCACGGTCGACGATGTGAAAAACGAGCTCAAAAATCAGCTTACCAGCCCCGTGCAGTGGCAGCGCACGATTGAATTCATGATAAAGCAAGGGGTGACAACATACATCGAGATCGGGCCGGCTAAAGTGCTCACCGGGCTTATCCGGCGCATCAACAAAGAAGTGACCACGCAAAATATCGGGGACCTGGCGGCGGTAAAGGGGCTGATCAATACGTAATTATTCCTCTCCCTCGAGGGGAGAGGCTAGAGTTTGCACTGAGCGAAGCGAATGTATGAGGGTGAAAACAAAATCCCTCTCCTGTCTCCCTTTATGAAAGGGAGAGGATGAGTTTCCCTCTTTCGTAAAAGGTATGAAATAATATTCTTGAGGGGGAGAAAAATATGGACCTCTCGAATAAAGTGGCCATCGTTACCGGCAGCGCCCGGGGCATCGGCAAAGCCATCGCTTTAAAGCTGGCGGAGGTCGGCGCGGACATCGTTGTCAATGACATCCCGGCCGCCGCCGAGGCGCTGGAAGGCACTGCCGGTGAAATCCGCGCGCTTAATCGCAACGCCCTGGCCGTAACCGCTGATGTCAGCTCGGCGACGGACGTCGCCCGCATGATCGAGACCGCCGCGGGCACGATGGGGCATATCGATATTTTGGTGAACAATGCCGGCGTCACCCGCGACCAGCTGGTCATGCGCATGACCGATGAAGACTGGGACACCGTCCTCAACATCGACCTCAAGAGCGCTTTTCTCTGCACCCGCGCCGTCCTGCGCTACATGATGAAACAGCGCTGGGGGAGGGTTGTCAGTATTGCCAGCGTCGTCGGCATCATGGGCAATGCCAGCCAGGCCAACTACGCCGCGGCTAAGGCCGGCATTATCGGTTTTACCAGGTCTATCGCTAAAGAGATGGGCTCCCGCGGCATCACCGCCAATGCTGTCGCCCCCGGCTTTATCGAGACGAAAATGACGGAACAGCTCGATGAAAAACGCCGCCAGGCCATGCTGGAACGCATTCCTTTAGGGACGACCGGCACACCCCGCGACGTGGCGGAGGCGGTGGCTTTTCTAGCTTCGGAAGAGGCCAGATATATCACCGGCCAGGTACTGGGGGTAGACGGGGGCATGGCTCTAGGTTAGACCCGGGAGATTATCCTATAGTTAATAGCTGTCCCGTTTTTTTTCCGGCAGCTGAATCCTACCGCCGCTGCGCCTCAAGCTGAACTCCCGCAGACAATTGAGCACTTCATTATCGGTGATGTCCTGCCAGTGGCGGTAATAGTCCGAGACGTAAAATTCCGCCTCGCTGCCAATGGCGCAGGTTATTACCCTGTCCGCCACCTTCTGGATGTCGCTGACCACCTTTACCGGCCCAACCGGGACGGCCGCGATGACTTTGCCCGGTTTACGGTGACGCAGCGACTCGATCGCGGCGCGCATGGTATAGCCGGAAGCCAGCCCGTCATCCACGACGATGACCGTCCTCCCGGTGACGGATAGCGGCCGCCGGTCTTTATGGTAAAGCAGGCTGCGCTGGCGGATACTGTTGCGTACCTGGCTCACCTGGTAGTTGATCTGCTGCTGGCTCAAGCCGGCCTGTCTGACGATGCCTTCATCGAGGATAATGGTGCCGTCATCGGTGACGGACCCGAAGCCGCCTTCCGGGCTTAGCGGCAACGGTATTTTCCGTGAAATAATCAGGTCGAACTCGGCGCCGATGGCCACGGCGATGCCCAGCGCCACGGCGATGCCGCCGTTGGGTATCCCCAGCACGATCGCTTCCTGATTGGCGTATTCCTTGAGTTTTTCCGCCAGCTTGCGCCCGGCGTCATAGCGATTATCAAAAAGAGGCGCGATGGAAGAATGACGAATCAATGAAGCCCCTCCATTTTCAGGTACGACATTTTAAATAGTTCACGTATCATTCCTCTCCCTCGATGGGAGAGGGAAGGGTGAGGGTGAAATAAAGGGCTTAAAATACCCCTCACCACATTCGCTTTGCTCAGTGCAGGCTTAATCCTCTCTCTCGATGGGAGAGGGAATTTGAATAAGAATATGTATCTACTCCGCTCGGAATGACAGCCACCCTATTTTATCAGCTTGAACGCGTTGACGTCCACCAGCCCCAGGTCGGTCAGCCTTAGCTCGGGAATAACCGGCAGGGCTAAAAAGGAGAGTGTGGCGAAGGGTGATGGCAAAGTGCAACCCAAATCTTTAGCGATTGTCTCCAGTTTTTCCAGCCCGTTGACTACCGTTTCCAGCGGCTCTTCGGCCATTAGCCCGGCTATTGGCAGCGCCAGGCTGCCCAGCACTTTGCCCCCTAAAGCCGCCACGACACCGCCTTGTAAACGTTCCACCTCTTTTATCGCCGTATAAATATCCGCGTCGCTGGCACCGACGGCCACGATATTGTGTGAATCGTGGGCCACGGACGAAGCCAGGGCGCCCCTTTTGAGCCCGAATCCTGTCACCAGCCCCAGGCCGATATTCCCCGTGGCTTTATGCCGCTCCACCACCGCCGCCTTTAAAATGTCGTGTTCGGTATCCGGCACCATCATCCCGTCTTTGATGTTGACCTTCACTAGCTTTTTACGTGTGATGATTTGCCCCGGCACCATCTCGATGGCCAATGCCTGTGGCTCTTTAGCTTCAAGCTTTAGAGCATCGATGGTAAACGGTTTCACATTAATCGAATGCTTTACATTATCATCGGCGCTTTTCTTTACTTCGAACAGGGGTTTGCCATCTTTAGCCACGACCTTCCCCCGGTAATAGACCGTGCCCACCCGGAAATCCTCCAGGTTGTCCAGCACGATGAGGTTAGCGGCGTAGCCGGGGGCTACCACCCCCAACCCCGCCAGCCGGAAATAGGTGGCCGTATTGATAGTAGCCATCTGCACCGCCCGCACCGGGTCCAGCCCCAGCCGGATGGCTTTGCGTATCACGGCGTCGATATCGCCGTCGTGAAAAATATCCTTGCCGTTGCGGTCGTCCACCGCCAGGCAGCAGCGCGGATAAGTCCGATTAGTCACCAGCGGTAGCAGCTCCTCCAGGTTCTTTTCCGTGGAGCCCTCCCGTATCATCACACACATGCCCCGCCGCAGCTTTTCATCCGCCTCCGCCAGTAACACCGACTCGTGGTCGGAGCCGATGCCCGCTCCAATATAAGCGTTCAAATCTTTGCCGCCGACACCGGGCGCGTGCCCGTCAACGATTTTGCCCCTCGCCAAAGCTATTTTACTTAAAATACCATCATCGCCGGCCAGCACGCCGGGGTAGTTCATGACCTCCCCCAGCCCGATGCATTCCTTGAATTTCAAAATGCGTTTTATTTCCTCCGGCTCGATGTCCGCCCCGGATGTTTCCAGGTGTGTCGCGGGGACGCAGGAAGGCGCCATCAGGAACAAATCCAGCGGCAGGCGCCGGGCAGCGTCCAGCACATATTCGATACCCTTTACCCCGCAGACATTGGCGATCTCGTGCAGGTCGGTGACGATGGCCGTCGTCCCGTGCGGCACCACCGCCCTCGCGTACTGACCTGCGTCGAGCATCGAGCTTTCCAGGTGGACATGCCCGTCGATGAGCCCGGGCGCGACGTATTTTCCCTTTAAATCAACTATTTCCTTGGCTTTGGAATAGTCCCCCACCCCGGCCACTTTCCCCCCGTATAAAGCCAAGTTGCCCGTTTCCACCTCTCCGTTGAACGTGTTGACCACCCGGGCGTTCGCCAGGATAAGGTCGGCGGGGAGCTCGCCCTTGGCCACCAGGATAAATTGTTTCATTTGGTCGGTTTTTTTCATTTTTTCTCATCATCGATACAGCGCAGGAAAGCCGCCGTATCGCTCAAGTCTTTGAAATAGCAGGAAGGCGCTTCCGCCATGAGTTTCTCCCGGTCGGCGCGGCCGGTGCTGACGGCGATGGTGTTAACGCCGCAGTCCTTTCCAGCGCTGATATCGTGCGGCGAATCGCCGATAACGTAGATATTTTTTTCCTTTATACCGTCGCCGGCGATTTTGCGTCCCCGCGCGATGGCTATTTTGACCAGCCCGGGTCGGCTTTCGCTGTCCGACCCGAACCCCCCGAACCTGAAATAGTGGTCGATATTGCCTCTTTGCAGCTTTAAATGCGCGGCCGGCTCGATGTTGCCCGTCTCCAGGCCGAGCAAAATGTCCTGCCTGGCCGCCAGTTCCTCAAGCAATGAAGCAACGCCGGGCATCAGGTAGAAGATACAGCTTTTCAGCTCTTGCGGGAGCATCTCGAGGTACCGATTGACCGCGGCCGTATATTCTTTATCTTTAAGCTTGCGTCCCAGCAACTTCGTGGCGGCTTCCTGGAAAAGCTCCGGGTCCGTCCGCCCGAAAAAGTTGATATTCCGGGTGGCCGCCTCGATGCCGAAAATGTCGTGGAAAGCCCGGTCCATCGCCTGGTGGGTGGCATCTTCCGCCCGGAGCAGCGTGCTGTCGATATCGAAGAGGAGCAGTTTCTTCATGAATTACTTGCCCTCTTTTGCCCCGATGTACAGCAGGTGGTCGCAGGCGCCGATGAGCGAAGGCTCGGTGCTGATGGCAAACAGCAGGTCGAGCCACTGTTGCTTTCTTTCCCCCTCGAGACCGGCGTAAGCCCCGTCGGCAACGGTGTTGGCCGGCTCTACCCCCGCCAGCACCAGTGTTTTGAACCCGGCTTTTTCATGGAGCGGGGCTATCTCCCTGGTAGTGGCGAAGTAGCCGCGGAAGCCGCCGGCCGGCACAACCGCGTCTTTCCCCTCCTTCATGACAGAACGCAGGTCCTCCTGCCGCTCAATAAGGAGAGGAAGTGTGGTCATGAGGTTACCCCAGATGCCGTAGCGGCTGACAAAAGCGGAAAAGATCAGCCCGCCCAGTTTTAGCCGCCGGTAAGCCTCAAGCACCGCCTTTTCGCGGTCTTTTTGCTCCACGAGGTGATACAGCGGCCCCATGAGCAACACAACGTCGAAATTCCTCTGTTTTACCGGAGAAAGGTCGCGCCCGTCGGCACAGACGCATTTAACCTTATTTTCCAGTCCTGCTTCGGCGACTCTTTTTTGACACGCCTCGACGTTTTTAGGAGAAAGGTCTACCGCGGTGATGTTATACCCTTTCTTAGCCAGAGGAATCGTGTAAGCGCCGGTGGCCGACCCGATTTCCAGAATGTTGCCGCGCGGCGGCAGGTATTTATCAAAGTAACGCCAGGTGATATCGCGTTCTTGCTGGTGCCGCTGCAGGCGGTTGCTTTCCATTTCCACGTGGTTGTCGTAATAGCTGCTTATATCGCTGATATCGTCCGCCATAAATCATTCCTCCAGATAGCAGATGTCCGGCAGGTTGCGGTACTTTTCCGCGTAGTCCAGCCCGTACCCCACCAGGAACTTGTCCGGCACGGTCTTGCCCAGGTAATCTAACGGTACTTCGACCTTCCGCCGCGACGATTTATCGAGCAGAGCGCAGAGCTTGAGCGAGGCCGGCTTTTGCTTTTTCAAATTTTCCAGCAGGAAATTCAGCGTGGTGCCTGTATCGATGATGTCTTCGACCACCAGCACATGCCTGCCGGCAACGTTAAGCGATTGCCCCACCGCCACTTTTACCCTCCCGGAGCTCTGCTGCCCGCTGCCGTAGCTGGCCAGCCGGATAAACTCTATTTCCAGCGGAAAATCCAGCTGCCGCGCCAGGTCCGCCAGGAAAACGAAAGCCCCTTTTAAAATCCCCAGCAGGATGGGGTTTTTATCGCGGTATTCTTTGGTGATTTCCCCCGCCAGCCGTCTCACCGTTGTTTCTATTTCCGCCTGCGGGACTAATACCTGTGGTTTAGCTTGAATATTCATAGATAGTGCCATTATAGACTTTCACCCAGCTCATGTCCAACGTAGATTTTGACGTATTATTTACAGATGACGCTTCTGCATACCTATCTCCTCATTCCCTTCAGGGTGAACCTTCAGGATGACCCCCTTTCCAGCCTCGCAGATTTTCAGTTAATTTTATTATTGCTGGCTGGAACGGGGGAGTAAAAAAGAGAGGGGGTGACCTGCTCCCCGAAAATAGTGCCAATAGTTAGGTGAAACGCTAAAATAGGCCAAGGCGGGAAGACTTGAAAAGGAAGCGCTTCACCGAAGAGCAGATAATCCGGGTACTGGATGAGCTT
>JBEKAC010000002.1:0-164595 GCA_050018395.1 Dehalococcoidales bacterium | reverse complement strand
CCGGCCGCACAGCTCATTGGGAGGGTTAAGTCCTTCAGAATATGTGCGTAGATATCAGCAGAATCTTAAACTAGAAGCATTAGTCACTTAACTCCTGGTACTAAAAATGGGGGCAGGTCACGCCCCCTCTCGCAACTCTCGCCCATTCCAACATCTCTGAAAACGCGCCCAGGCGTGAAGAAAACATGTTTTACTGGGGCAATGTTTGACTTACGGCAGCGTAAAGTGTTAAATAAAGACGATATTTTTAATTACGATAACTGCTATTTGGAGGAAGATAAATGAAAATCACCAAAATCGAGTGCATCCCGGTCTCCATACCCTTCGTCAAGCCCATGATTATGTCCGGCGGACCCGTTAAAGGCTCCGATGCCGTTGTGCTGAAAATCCATACGGACGAGGGGATAACGGGGGTAGCGGAAAGCGGCGATACCTCGCTCTGGTACATGGGCGAAAGCCAGGATTCCATCATGTTCAACATCAGCAAAATCTTCGGGCCGCAAATTCTGCTCGGCGAAGACCCCTTCAACATCGAGACGATCGTGGCGAAGATGGATAAATCCGCCCGTGCCAATAACCATTCCAAAGCCACCGTGGACTACGCCCTGCACGATCTCATGGGCAAGGCGCTGGGCGTGCCCGTCTATAAGCTCCTCGGCGGGCTTTCTAACGAAAAGATAGCGCTGGCCTTCGTGATGTCTTCCGGCACACCGGAGGCGGTCACTACCGAAGGCAGGGCGCTGGTGAAAGCCGGTTTCAAGGGTCTGAAGCTGAAAGTGGGCGCCCGCACACCGGACGAAGACATCGAGCTGGTGGGGGCTTTGAGGGAGGCGGTGGGCAATAAAATCAAGGTTATGATCGACGCCAACGGCGGCTGGATGTACCACCAGGCGCTTTACGTTTTACAGAGAGTGGCGAAGTACGACGTCTACGTGGCCGAGCAGCCCGTCCCCTACTGGGACATCGACGGGCTGGCGAGGCTGCGCCGTAAGGTGGACGTGCCCATCTTCCCCGACGAGTCCGCCGCCGAGCTTAATGACTTAATCAAAATCATCGAAAAAGAAGCCGCGGACGGGCTTTTTCTCAAGGTGCCCAAGGCCGGCGGCATCTTAAAAGCCAGAAAATGGGTAGCCATCGCCCAGGCCGCTAACCTGCCGGTGATGTGCGGCTGCATGATCAACACCGGTCTCGGCTCGGCCGTGGAAGCGCACTTCCTGGCGGCTATGGCCTGGACGAGTAAAATCGAGCAGGAAGCCATCGGCCCGCTGAACCTTTATAACGTTTACGATACGGTGAGCGCACCGCTGCCCAACGATATCGCGGTGAAGCCCGTCAGGTACGAAAACGGGTTCCTTTACCCGCCGGACGGCCCCGGACTGGGCGTAGAGCTAAACGAGGCGATGGTCAAGAAGCTGGCCACGCCCGGCCGAAGCCCGGTCGTCATCGGTAAATAATGAGGGTAAAACTCCCTTAGTCCCTTCCTTCGGCAAGCTCTGGACAGGCTTTATGAAAGAGGGAGACCATTAAAAGAGATTTTCTTCTCCATTGCATAAAGGGAGATGGTGAGGGTTTTTCACAGGAGGTACGCACATGAATACGCCCGCAGAACCTACCGCTATCGAAAGAATCGCCGCCAACGTGCTGGACACGCGCTTTGAAAACTTCGACGCGTCTTTGCTGGAGACCACGAAATACCGCATTATTGATACCATCGGCTGCCTGATCGGCGGTGCGACCGATAGCGGCAACCCCGAGCTGCTCGGGCTGCTGCGCGATACCTCCGGTAAAAGAGAAGCCACGATTCTGATACACGGTGGCCGTGTTCCCCTGGCCAATGCCGCGCTGATGAACTGCATCATGGCGCGCTCGTTCGACTTCGGACCGGTCAGCCCGCTGGTAGACGGCGTCAGCTGCCCGGGGCACATCAGCGAAACGACCATTCCCGCCGCCTTTACCCTGGCCGAAGCGGTGAACGCCAGCGGCAAAGAGTTTATTACAGCGCTACTCGTCGGCGACGATACTGCCTCGCGCATACTGGCAGGCTCCGGTTTCGGGTTTTCCCTGGGATGGGACGGCGTAGGCACGGTCAATACTTTCGGTGTCACCGCCACCGCCGGGCGGCTCTTCGGGCTGGATAAAATGCAGCTGCGCCACGCCTTCGGCATCGCTTTGAACCAGATTGGCACCACCTTCCAGTCGTTCTGGGACGGCGCCACCGCTTTCAAGCTGCCGCAGGGGCTGGCGGCGCGGGGCGGCATCAGCTCGGCGCAGCTGGCCAAAACAGGCTGGACGGGCCCGGAGGACGCCCTGATGAGCAAGTTCGGGTATTACAAGATGTTCACCGAGGGCTGCCTAAAGCCGCAGGCGTTGACGATGGATCTGGGCCAGAGCTATTTTTACGACGGCACGATAAAGCCCTACCCCTGCTGCCGCATCCCTCATGCCGCCATCGATGCGGCGCTGGCGCTACGGCGTAAATACAACCTCATTTCCGATGACATCGAGTCGGTGAATCTTGAAATCGCCCAGGGAGGCATCGACCACATCGTCGGGCATCCCTTTAAAATCGGGGCTTTCCCGCACGGCAACGCCGCTTTCAGCTACGAATATGTGGTGGCGACGGCGTTCTTGTTCGGCAGCGTCAAGCCGGAGCATTTTACCGAACGCGCGATACGCAACCCGCAGGTAACCAATTTCATCCGCAAAATCAAGCTCATCCCGGCTAAGGACGTCGCTTTTGAAAAAGCCCGGATGACTTTACACCTGAAGGACGAACGGAACCTGACCGAGCCCGTGGTCAATGTCAAGGGCGACCCGCAGACTAACCCGATGACCCACGACGATATCATCGCCAAGTTCTGGACCAACGTGAGGTTCACGCAGAAGATCAACGATAAGAAAGCCGCTTTCCTGCTCGACGCCTTGCTGAACCTGGAAAAGCTGGACAGCGTCAGGAAGCTGATTCCGCTGCTGATAACGGGATAACCATTAGTCATTGCGAGGGCGCAGCCCGTGGCAATCCCTTAGAGTGATGACAGCCAATGATTGAGATTGCCGCGCCTTTCGACTTCGTCTCAATGGCTCGCAATGACAGTTTGAGAGTTATTTTCTGGTGACCAAAATGACATCGATGCCATAACGCCCGTGGTTTTCAATACTTTTAAAGCCGGCTGCCTGCAGCATGGCCGTCTGATTTTCCACGGCAAACGGCGTATCGTAGTGATAATAGCCTTCGGTTATCCCCTGCGCGGCGCGGAGCCGCCGGTTTTCCGCGGCCTTGAAATCCTCGAACTCCTGCGTCTCCGCCATGTAATCCGCCTCGATGTAGAAACCGGCGGTCTTCAGGGCAGCATAAATTCTTTTATACAGCCCTATCTTTTGCTCTCTGGAGAAATGATGGAGGGTATCGAAGGACAGGGCGACATCGTAGGTATTTTTACCAAAATCGTATTTAAAATAATCTGCCTGAACGAGGTTAAGCTGGTTTTGCCTGTTGGCATGTTTCTGCTGGAGTTTTTCCAGCATTTTCCCGGCTAAATCGATGCCGGTAACTCGCACTGTGGAGTTCACTTTGAATATCTCATCCAGCTCCAGTCCCGTGCCGCAGCCCAGGTCAAGCAGTTTCAAGTCCCCGGTGGGCGGAATCAGCCTGGCCGCACAAACGTAAGCCTCATTGCCTTCCCTTAGCATGTGCGCTTCGTATCCTGCGATACGGGCATTGAAAAAGGCACCCATTTCTTCCAGGGGCATATTTGTCCTTTCAGGTGATTGAGAATAGTCTCATTCGCCAGTTCTACCGGGCACCGGTATGAAACCATTGCGATACCGACGCAAGTCGGTATCCAGATAAATCCGGAGTGAACTGGATTCCGGTTTTCACCGGAATAGTTGTCAGCTAACTATTTTCTCTCCACCAGTTCGATAAGGACGTTCTCGGCGGCGGAGGGATGGATAAAGACAATCCTGGCGTTGGGGAGCTGCATTGGCTCCTCGTTCTGGAGTTTTTTCCCCTGTGCTTTTAAATTCTTCACTTCTTTAACGATATCATCGGTGAGGAAGGAGATGTGGTGCAGGCCGCCTCCCTTTTCCTCCAGGAAACGGGAAAAGCTGCCCGGCTTCAGCGGCTGGAACAGCTCAACCCGGATATCACCCAGTGCCATCATCATCGATGTGAACTCGGCGCCGGGCCCGGCCATTTTTTCCACGACTTTGAAGCCGAACATATCCGCGTATGATTTGGCGGCTTTGTCCAGGTCTTTCACGACAACGGCGATATGGTCGATTTTTTTAAGCATTATTCTCCTCCTAATTTGTTCGTTGTCATTCTGGCGGAGGCCAGAATCCATCAAGAATTTCATGTCATTGCGGGTTCAAAGTGGATTCCCGCCTTCGCGGGAATGACGCTCACGTAACACAGCGATATTGCCACGCCTCCCTACTATGCCGGTATGGCTCGTAACGAGAATCCGTTAGAACGGGAAGATAGCCGGTAAATCGTGCTTCTTGTCCTTGGTCAGCGTGGAAGGCATCGTCTCGGTTAGCTCTTCCGGCGTCCAGCGCCCCTCTTTCCAGAGTACCTGTTCGAGCGGCGGCGGGTCCGCATAAATGCCGACGTGCCCGTGCCATACCTCGAAGACGCAGCCGTTAATGTTATCCGCTTTCTCCGAGGCTAAATAGACCACCAGAGACGCCACGTCCTCCGGCTGGTTAAGCTCCAACATCTGCTTCAAACGCCGCTCGGCGAGTTCCTGCCCCCACATTTTTATCCAGGCTTCCCGCAGTCCCTTTTCCTGCAGCATCTCTTTAAAGCCGCGGGTGCCGGAAACCGGCCGGATAACGTTGCAGGTGACGCCGTAGCGCTGCATGTCCCGCGCTACAGTACGCGTCAGCCCCACGATGCCCTCCTTGGCGGCGCTGTAGATGGACTGCCCCATATTGCCCAGCCCCGCGTGAGAGGAAGTGCTGATGATGCGCCCGTAGTTCTGCTGTTTCATGATGCGGCAGGCCGCCCGCGTGCAGTAAAAAGTGCCGCTCAAGTTGACAGCAATGACAGCGTTCCAGTCCTCGTCCGGAATGTTGTATATCATGCGGTCGCGATTAAAACCGGCGTTATTCACCAGAATATCCAGCCGCCCGAAGCTGTCCACGGCGGTCTTGATAATGCTTTCCGCGCCTTCCGCGGTGGCCACGCTGGCAAAGCTGGTGACGGCGGTGCCGCCCGCCTGCTTTATCTCGCTAACGACCTTTTCCGCCGGGCCTCTGTCCGTGCCTTTGCCGTCGGAAGTAGTACCGAGGTCATTGATAACAACTTTGGCGCCTTGTGCCGCCATCATGATGGCCTCGGCGCGGCCCAGGCCGTTGCCGGCACCGGTTACTACCGCCACTTTTCCCTTAAGTAAGTCACCCATATCTGGCCTCCTGATTATTTAAAACCTTATTAGTACCTGTCATTCTGGAGTTCCGATGCAATCGGGGCGAAGAATCCGGAGGGGTATGTTCAAACATGCGGCGTTCCAGGTCATTGGTTACTCCGGTATATAACAGCCCTCTTTTATTGGAAAGAATATATACAAAATACTCTTTCATTCCCAAGATGTCCATTCAGTTGCCTCGCCCCCCGGATTCTTCGCTTCGCTCCAGAATGACATCAGCCGATGACTTTTTTATCTTTCAAAGCTCCGATGTCATCCCAGCTATAGCCCAGCAGTTCCGTCAGGATTTCTTCGGTGTGCTGGCCGTATTCCGGGGCGGTGCGGCGGATAGTGGTAGGCGTCTTGCTGAACTGCCACGGCGGCATGATGACCTTGAGCTTTTTGCCGGTGGGGTGGTCGATTTCCCTGAAATAAGTATCAGCCCAGGCGGAGGGGTCTTCCGAAACTTCTTTGGGGGTGCGGACGGTCGTCCAGATAATATTCTCTTTAGCGAGGCGCTCCGCCCATTCTTTTTGCGTCCTGGTGATAAAGACCTTATCCAGAATGGCGATGAGAGGCTGGTTGTTTTTCATGCGGAGCTCGTGGGTCTTGTAAAGCGGGTCGAATTCCAGACTGCCGAGCTCTAAAGCCTTGCAGACGCCCGTCCAGTACCGGTCCCCCTGGATGCAGGCGAGCTGAATCCAGCGCCCGTCTTTGCACTCATAGCTGTTAAAAATGGGGTTGCTCTGGTTGAAGCGGGAGATGCGCCCGTATTCCAGCCCCGTAGCGAGCACGGAGGAAAGGACGATGCCCATCGACCATATCCCCCCACCCAGCAACGAAACGCAGACCTCCTGCCCCTCGCCGGTGCGCTCGCGATGGAAAAGCGCCATCATAATGGCGCAGGCCGCGTACATGCCGGTGGTGTTGTCCCCGAAGCCCGGCACCTGGAACGGGAGAGACGTGCCCGGCTCGCCGAGGGAGGACATGACGCCGCTGCGCGCCCAGTAACCGACGAAGTCGTAAGCGCCGGTATCCTTCTCCGGGCCATGGAGGCCGTAACCGCTCAAGTGAGTGTAGATGATCCTGGGGTTCAACTTGGAAATGTCTTTATATTCCAGTTTTAAGTCCGTTAAAGCATGAGGGCGGAAGTTGCAGACGAACACGTCCGATTTTTTCACCAGTTGGTAGAGGATTTCCCTGCCTTCCGGCTTCTTCAGATCGAGGGTGATACCTTTTTTATTCAGGTTGTAGAATTCCAGGACGTAGTTGATATCGTAAATTGGCACGTTGCCGCTGATTTTCAAAATGCCGCGGGTCTGGTCGCCGCCTTCCGTACGCTCGACTTTAATTACCTCGGCGCCCATGTCGGCCAGTATCCGGCAGCACACGGGAGCCAGACCAGCCTCGGAAACATCCAGAACACGAATGCCTTCAAGAGCCATTTTCATCTTTTTGCCTCCTTAACGTCATTGCGAGACCATTGAGACGAAGTCGAAAGGCGAAGCAATCTCACCGACTAATTGTTTTAAAATCCCTCTCTCACTCTCCCTTTACGAAAGGGAGAGGATGATCAAACAAACCCAAGACTATCAGGTTTGGCCAGCTTAATCCCTCCTTGTTAAGGAGGGATTAAGCGAGATTTTTCTATCCTTTTTCATTCCCCACGATAAAGCAGGAGCAGACGCCGGTGCCCGCGTTGCCGCCCAGGTTGTGGGTGAGGGCGCGGGTGGGGTTTTTCACCTGCCGGGGGCCCGCCTTGCCCTGAAGCTGCTTGTACATCTCGTACATCATGCGCAGGCCGCTGGCGCCCAGGGGGTGCCCGAAGCATTTCAGCCCGCCATCGGTATTGACCGGCAGCGCTCCCTTGAGCGTAAAGGTGCCGGCGTTGATATCATCCGGGGCGTGGCCGCGGGGGCTGAAGCCGAGGTCTTCATAGACAATCATCTCGTGGATGCTGAAGCAATCGTGTACCTCGGCGCAGGAGATTTCCTGGCGGGGATTTTTAATGCCGGCATCTGCATAGGCTTTTTGGGAGCCGCGGACGTTCTCTTCCATGTGGACGAAGTCATAGTCCTGCATCATGGCGCCCTGCCGCGCGCCCACCGTGACCTGTAAAGCCTTGATATAAACGGGGTCCGGGCGGAACTTCTTGGCCATATCGGCGCGGGTGACCACCGCCACAGCGGCGCCGTCGCTGACGCCGCAGCAATCGTACAGGCCCAGCGGCCAGGCGATTATCGGCGCGTTCATTACCTGCTCCACGGTAAGCTCGTTCTGGAAATGCGCCTTGGGGTTGAGACAGCCGTTATGGTGGTTTTTCACTGCGATCTGCGCCAGCAGCCTTTTGCCGTCTTCCGGCTTGATATGATAGTCATTAAAATAGCGCGTGGCGAGGTAGGCAAAGGAAGCCGGGGCGCTGTAGCCCGGGCCGATGGCCGAGCTGCCGTCCTGGTTATCGCCGACGACGCTGGGGCCCTTGACGCCGGTGGCGCCGGAATCCTTGAGCTTTTCCACCCCTACCGCCAGGGCTACATCGCAAACGCCGGCGGCCACGGCATAGCTTGCGGCGCGCAGCGCTTCCGAGCCGGTGGCGCACATGTTTTCCACCCGCGTCATGGGGATATACTGGAGCTGCAAAGGTGAAAGAGTGATGGCGGAAAGGCCGGAAAAGACCGTCCCCACCCACGCCGCCTGGATATCTTTAGGCCCGATGCCCGCGTCCTCGAAGGCTTCATAAGCAGCCTCGACGATGAGGTCTTCCACCCCTTTATCCCACCTCTCCCCGAACTTGGTGCAGCCCATGCCCACGATGGCGACTTTATCTTTAATACTTTCCATTCAAGAGCCTCCTGATGGTGAACTATTCTCAACTTTACCAAGTATATTTTGTCTGTCATCCTGAGCGAAGCGTAGGATATCGGGGCGTTATTTACCTCCCCGCCACCAGATTCTTCGGTCGCTGCGCTTCCTCAGAATGACAACCCTAGTCAACCGGTTTCGCCTTCCAGAAATAGTCGATAATACCCTTGTTGACGAACATCTTCCGGAAGGTCATCTCGACCGGCATGCCCACGGCAACTTTATTGGGGTCAATATCCGTCAGCTCGCAGATAATACGTCCGCCGCCCTCTAAGTCCACCACGCCGTTAACGCCCGGAGGGTTAAGGGTGGGCATCAGCGAATCGATGGCGTAGGTAAAGAGGATGCCTTTTTTATCCGAGAATTTATAGGGCTCGAACTCGTCCTTGGTCTGGCAGTTAACGCAGACCCGCGGCGTCTGGCCGATCTGCACCATCTGCGGCGTGCCGCATTTCTTGCACTTGACCCCATACAGGGCCATGACGGTCTTCCTTTCGCGCCAGCGGCTCTGCAGGGAAATAAGCGGCCGGTCCGGCAGCGTCGAGGCCTCCACCGGCACCAGGCCGCGCCAAGTAAGGTACTGCCCGTAGCTGATGGCCGTTTTTCCGGCCAGCTGCTTGGATATCACGGGGTTTTTCTGGAATTTCTTAATTTCTTCAGTGGCGCGGAAAATAAAGGCATCGGCCCCGTCCCCGTAGGATACAAACAGAATCCTGTCCCCGGGTTTGGCTTTTTCCAGCGCCGCCACCAGCATCAGGAACGGCGCCGCCGCGCCGGCGTTGCCGATAACGCTGTAGAGCGGGTCCTGCACCTGCGTTTTTTCCAGCTTCAGCCGCCGCACGAGGGCTGCGTGCTGGCGGGCGTCCGAGGCATAAAAAACCGCCGTGGCGAAATCACTCACGGCGAGTTTGGTTTTTTTCAAAAGACCGGCCACTACCGCCTGCATGGTGGGGAGGTAGCCGACCTCATCGATAAAGCGCCCCTCGGCAGAGCGGGGGAACTTATCATCTTCGAGGCGCCAGATATCGGTAAAATCATTGCATATTGAGTAGCTGCCTTCGACCTCGGCGATGACCTTTTCCGCGCCGATCATCAGCGCCGCCGCGCTGTCGCCCAGGTTTTGCTCCAGCGCGCCTTTGGCCGCCGCCTGGCGCGTATCCGCGGCCACCACCAGCGCTTTCTTGGCCGAGCCAGCCGCCACGGCATCGATAGCCGTTTTCAGCGCGGCCGCCCCCGCCCGTAATGAATCGGTATAATCCGCCGCGTGGCATTCCTCATTAAGGTCAGCCACCGCCGCCACGACCGCCGCGGAAAGCTTTTCGCGGTACGGCGCGGTGGTCGTCGCCAGAGAGAGACTGTTGACCCCACCGCCTCCCCGCTTCAGACAGTCGAGTACGGCGGCCACGGCCATGGTAATCGTGTCTTCGTCATAGCCGGCCACCGCTTTAGTCCCGGCGCCGCCGCGGCCGCCCCAGACTTTGCCGATTTCCTCGCGGTTGAGCCTGTATATGGGAATGTAAACCCCTGCCGATGTGATACCTGCCATTTTACCGTTTTCCTTTCTTTCAACATGACACGCCGTTTTCACGGCAAACGAATATTGGACAAGAGCCAGCGGATATCCGGTGAAAACTAAAAAGACCAGTGTAAAACTTCTACAAATATCTTATGCTGTAGCGAGGCTAGTGTCAAATAGAAAACACGTTCGTATAACGCCGTTTAAACGATTGAATTTTTAACGGCGTTTTAAAATGAGGTTGATGCCGACGTCAGATAAAGCGCTCGAAGCGCTCTTTGCCGGCTTTACAGATGGGGCAAACGCCGGGCGGGCTGTCCCGGGCGCACAAATAGCCGCAGACCTTGCACCGCCAGACCGGCAGCGGCAGCGCGGAAAGGGACGCCGCTTTCTTTGCCGGCTTCGCCTTAAGCCGCTTGTCCGCGGGCGGGCGGCGTTCGGGGATGGAACTGACCTTCACTTTGCCTTCGGCCGCCTCTTTGGAAACATACAGGCTGCAATAGCACGCGTTGAAATCCGTCAAATCAGGGTCGCGGTAATCACAGGGGCAGATAATATCCAGGTCTTCGTCTTTTTTACCGGAAGCCAGGCGGCAGGGGCAGGCGGGGTAGCCGTAACGCTTCTGGTTGGTCAGCAGGCCGGTCAAAAGCTCGCGGACCATGGCTTTATCGGGATTGAGAAAATAGCCGCCCGATTCCGCCTCGCGCTTGAGTTTTTCGTAATACCGGTCTATTTCCTCTTCGGATATCTCGTCCGTCACTTTAAAGCCTCCCGGATTTCATCCTCCCTGAAGCCGATAATGGCCTTTTTTGAATTGAGTATGATGGTGGGGAAATTGGTACTGGGATTGTATTTTCCTATTTCTTTAACGGCAGCCGCTTGTTCTGCCCCCCTGAGCAGGTCGACATCGGTATAATCGTACTCGACCCCCAGTTCACCGAACAGCGCCTTGGTCTTTTTGCACCAGCCGCAGGTGCTCAAGGCATACAGCATAATCTTTCCTTTATTCTTGCCGGCGACATGAGTTACAGCCATGATTGCAGCCCTCCTTCATTTTAAACCTAACTTTATTTTAACACGGGGCATAAAGGACTTATGTCACTATTTTTCACTCCCGGAAGGCGGGCGGGTGTTGGGCGGCGGGGGATTCTTCATGCCCAGGCGGAAAAGCTCGCCGGTGTCCTTGCGCTTCCAGTTGACGGAGATGCGCTGTTGGGTGGGGTGGAGCATCTTGATAGCGCCCGGCCGGGGGCATTCCTCGACGCAGCCGCCGCAGTACCAGCACTCCTCCGGGTAGACGACGATGGGCTGCTTTTTCTTTTCCGGGTTGGGCATCATCACGTCCGTGGGGCAGACATCGACGCAGCGGTTGCAGCCGATGCAGAATTCCGGGTTGAACTCCACGGCTTTATTGGGGGTGGGCGGGTTGGGGACCATATAAGCTTTGTCAGTCATCTTCGTATCTCCTGAATTATTTTCACGGCGCTACTTTACCGCATGCTTTTTGTAATTTTCCTCCAAAGTGGCGGCGTAAGGGGCTTTAAGATGGAAATCCAGCGGCACGTCCCTGGTCAAGGCTTTATTGTTTTCCTGGCGGATGGGCAAAAGCTTGTTCCACTCCGGCGGGTCCATCTGCGGATAGTCAAGACGGATAAAGTCCATCCCCGAGTTGGAGGCTTCGCGCGCCAGCGAGGCTTTAAACACCAGCTCGCCGACGGAAATTAACGAATGGCACTCCAGCAAGCGCCCCAGTTCATGCGGGTTGGAGGCGTAAGCGGAGGCCAGCTCGGTGGTCTTTAGTTCGTTAAGCAATCTCAACCCGAGATTCAACGTGACTTCGTTCTTATAGCGGCCGCAATAATCACGCATGATACGGGCAATGGCGCCGTTGATTTCCTTCCAGCCATTGCCTTCTTTCGACTGGCGGGTGGCGCTGTAGGCGGTCTCTCTTTCCTTATCGATCTGGTGTTTATCGGCAACCGGCTCCGATGCCGTGCGGGCATACAGGGCGGCCTTTTTACCGGCGTAGCGGCCGGTGGTATGCGATTCGCCGTGGCAGCCGCCGCCGTAAAGACTACCACCCGCCCCGATATACAGTCCTTCCAGGTTCGAGCGCAAATCCCAGTCGGTCAGGAAAGCGCCGCCCCCCATGGCGCGCATGTTGGCGGGGGCGTTGACCCCGGCACCCCAGAAGTTGGAGTGACTGTAACCTTCCACCGGCATGACGGGCGCCTGGAAAAGGTCTTTATCCGGGTCGAAGCCGGCTCTGGTCATCATATCGTAAACGGCGACGCGGGTCTTGCCTTCGTTCCCCACCATCATCCCGAAGATGCATCTTCTTTCCGCTTCAGACAGCCGGCTTAAATCAGCGTAAAGCGGCAGCTTGAAATCGCCTTTGCGCAGCCGCTCGGGCAGATCGGGAGCCAACTCATTAGAACGGAACTGCGGTAAATACAGGCCGATGCCTATGCCTTCACCGAGGATAAAGTCATGTCCCGGCTGGGGCAGGAAGCGGTCCTCATATGTTTTCAGCTCATTCCCGAAGGGGTCTTTCCACGGCACTTCCCTGCCGTCGGCGTCGACGATGGGCGTGCCGTGATAGGTATTATGCGCGCCGCCCATGCTGTAGGGGGCATAGCCCAGGCCGCTCAAACGGTTGTGGCCGGACGCTTCCGCGCCCACCAGCTCCGCACCGGCATTCCAGCCGAGGGACTGGCCAACCCCGGCGCCGTTGATATCGGACATCGCGCCGGAAGCAGTGAGTTCCGGCGCAAAATAGGCCAGCCTGGACGCCGAACCGCCGGTGGCGATAACGGTAGCTTTGGCGCGGAAAACGTAAAACTCACCCGTTCGCGTATTGACGGCCGTCGCACCCACCACCCTGGCCCCCTGTTTTCCGCCCGCGGTCAGTAACGCCGTAGGCATCATGCGGTTCTGGAGATTGATTTCGAGCCGCTTGGCTTCGGCATAGAGCATGGGCTTGATGTTCCAGCCCCAGACGCGTATCACGTGCCGGTTCTTGTAATCATAGGCGAACATCAGCTTGGTCTTTTCGTCCCGGAAGTCCGCGCCTTTAAATTCATCGTTAACGTCCCTGATCTGGATGCCCATCTGCTCGCATTCCAGCAGGGTGTCCCAGCTTTCTTTAGTGATAATGTAGCGCACGTGCGCCCCGGTCCAGCCGCGTGAGCTTTCATAGCAGGCGTTGGTGTACATCTCCGGCGTGACTTTGGAGCAGGGATTCGTTACAGCGCCGTGCCAGTGGTCGACGCCCGCCCCGCCCGAGCCGCTCCGTTTGGCGTGGCCGCGCTCGAGCACGACGACCTTAACGCCCGCTTTAGCGGCATTGATGGCGGCTTGCAGTCCCGCCACCCCTCCCCCTATCACCAGCACATCACTGACGATTTCGTTCACCTTGCCGTAGTTGACCGGGTAAGGCCATTCCGGCACCCTGCCGGTCTGCTGCACGTACTCATGCCAGGTTGACATTTCATTGTCCTCCTTCCGTTTTCGGTTCGCGACTGTAAAGCTCTACCCAGGCCGGTTTGTAGCCGAGGGCCAGGGCGATGCTCTTCGATGCCTCGTTATCCATGGTTGTCGAATAATAAGGGACGATTCCCTGCTTCAGGATATACTTCGATACGGCGCTGACCGTGGCTTTGCCGATGCCGCGTTTACGGTACTCCGGCAACGTATCCACGCCGATCTGCCACATCTCATCGCAATCGGCGGTCGCCACCGCCATGCCGACCAGTTCGTTATCGCACCGGGCCAGCGCGCCGACCGTCCACGGGCGTTCTGAATTATAGCCGAATCCCAGGGAATTTGGAAATCGGCTATCGCCGACCATTTTAAAAAGCTCGGCTTCTCCAACCAGCGTTATCTCGGTTTTATCGTGCCGGAAAAACGGGTTAAAAATATCCGGCGCGCAGACGAACTTGAGGTCCGGGCCGGCCATCTGCTGGCCGTCGCGTTTTACGTAGCCCGCCATGCGGCCGATGATATACGGATCGTACAGGTCATTGCGGGAAAGCCCGCTCAAGTTGATTTTCGCCCAGCGCATTCTGGCCGCGCTGCAGCTGACCACCACGCCCCGCCCCATCGTGGCCACCCCCAGGGATTGCTGGCGGAAGGGAAAGCGGCGTCGGCCCGGCAGCTCTCTGGCCGGGTAAAGGGAAACCCCCTCGTTATCGAAGTCGCTTTCTTTACAAGCAAAGTCCAGCGCGAGGACCTTTTTCACGGTGTTCAGTGTGGTAAAAAAGTCTGTAGCCATGATTTCTCTATCGATGTCATTCCGGTTTAAGCCGGAGTTCGGGGACGGGGTAAAAGGGGTAGGGACTCCGGCTCCCGGTCGGCAAGCAGCCCGGAGACTGCGCCGGAATAACAGTTATTAGATTATATATCAATATTATTCCAGACGTCACGCTGCCCGGTACCACTTAAAACTTGATTATTTTGCCGCCGTCTACATCGATGATCTCGCCGACGATATCACCGGCGACATCGGAAACCAGGAAAGCCACCATGGCGCCGATGTCCTGCGGCGTGGTCATCCGGCCGACGGGTATATCCATATTGACGTGCTTGGTAAACTCCGGCGGCGTCTCCGCCGTCTTCAAGACCTTGCTGGAGCGTAAAAACCCCGTGTCCCCCAGGCCGGGACTGACGCTGTTGACGTTGATGCCCCTGGATATCACCTCTTTGGCCAGGGCTTTAGTGAAAGCCATCACGCCGGCCTTGGCGGCGCTGTAGATGCTGGAGTTGGCCAGGCCCATTGTGCCTACGCCCGAGGATATGTTGACGATTTTCCCGTATTTGTGTTCGATCATCTGCGGCAGGACCGCTTTAGTGAGGATGAACACCGATTTAAGGTTAATGTTGATATCCGGCGCCCATTCTTCCTCCGTTTTATCCACGAAGGCCTTGGGCGGGGTGGAGGCGCCGGCGTTATTTACCAGGATATCTATTTTACCGAACCTGGCCAGGGCTTTGGCCACCGCGGGATTGACCTCGGCGCTGCTGGTAACGTCCGCGATCAATGCCAGGGCCTCCCGGCCGAGAGCTTCGATTTCCGCGGCGGTTTTCTGGGCGCCTTCCAGGTCTTTATCGATGATAATGACGCTGCAACCCTCTCTGGCCAGCGCCAAAGCGATGCCCTTGCCGAAGCCGGTCTGGCTGCCGGCCCCGGTGACCAGCGCTACTTTATTTTTTAATCCCAGGTCCATGTTGTTTACCTCCTGACATATATCATGGTCTCGCCGAGGCGGCGGCTAATATAAGCTCCCAAATCTCCCTTCGATATTATGAGAAATGCGCTCGGCGCTGATTTTCAGCTCCCCGATAACCTCTTTTACCCTGGATTTAAGGCGGATTTCCGGCCCGACCACGCTTAAGCCGACCGGCAGGATGTATTTGAATACCGGCGCCGCGACGCAGATAACCCCCGGGTTGCGCTCCCCATGGCTGACCGCATAGCCCTTCTTCAGGATATCCTGGAGATCTGCTTTTACCCGGTCTTTATCCGCTACTTTGGGCTCGTTCACCGGGTTAATTTTTAATATATCCAACAGCAAGTCCAGCCGGTTTTTATCGATCTGTGCCAGCAGCACTTTCACCGAAGCGCCGGCATAGAGGGTGGGATATGGCGTACCTAGCCGGCGACTTTCCTGGGTCACGCGGAGGTTGTGATAGCTCGGTACCTCGTGGATAGAGACGCACTGCATGCCGCTCATGATATCCAGGGCGACCGTTTCTTCAGAGATAGAAGCCAGGCGCTGCATCTCGCAATCGGCATAGGTAATCAGGCGCTTATGGGTGCTGATGGCGTTCGAGGCCAGCCTGGAAATCAGCAGGCTGATGTAATAGCGGCGGTTGATGGTATCCTGCACCACGAGCTGGGATTGTTCCAGCAGCTTCAGGACGCGATGGACAGTGGACTTGCCGAAATTGCATTGCCGGGCGATATCGCTGACCTTATGAACATCGTTACTCAAGCAGACCAGGATTTCCGCCGCGTGGGCGATGGAGCCCGTGGCTTTTTTGGCTTTTCCCGGGCCGGTCTGCGAGTTTGTTGTTACCATCCGGTTAATCTCCATACGAGGCGACCTTAATCCGGCTTTTTACCGAACATCCGGGCGATATTCGCCGAAATCCGGGCGGAGCTCGCTTTTGTCTCGGCGATAACTTCTATTTCTTTCAGACGCAGGCGGCTTTCCGGGCCTACGACGCTTAAAGCCACCGGCAGGCAGTAGTTTTTAATGGGCGTGGAGATACACATCCCCCCGGCAAACCTTTCCCCGAAGGTCATGGCGTATCCCTGCCGCCGGACCTCTTTAATCTGTGCCATCAGCAGTTCCTTATCGGTCACGGTAAATTCGGTGGTGCGGACGATATCCATGCTGTTCAAAGCTGTTTTCAGCTGTTTGTCATTGTATAGCGAAAGCAGCGCTTTGACCGACGCCCCGGCCTGGAGGTTGCCGGACATGCGGCTTTCCTGTGTTACCTTAAGGTCAAACTGACTCGGGACTTCATAGAGGGAAAAATACTGGATGCCGGCCATGATATCCAGCGCCACGGTCTCTTCGGACAGCCTGGCCAGGTTTTTCATCTCCTGGATGGCGTACATGATGAGGTATTCGTGGGTGGTCAGCGGGTTGGAGGCCAGCTGCATAATCAGCGGCCCCAGGTAGTAGCGGCGGTTAAGGACGTCCTGGACCACCAGCCGCGACTGTTCCAACAGCTTGAGCACGCGGTGGACGGTGGATTTGCCGAGGTTGCATTCCCGGGCGATATCGGTCAAAGCGTGGGTGTCCTGGCTGATGCAGTCCAGCACACTGGCGGCATGGGCGATGGAACCGGAAAGCGGTTCGCTTTTTCCGGGGCTGATGTTCCGCGGGCTCGAATTAATGTTGCCTTTCACGTGCCCATTATAGCATATTTTTAAAGACGCGATATGAGGAAACCGGAAAAGTAATCACTGGCGTCGAAAAAAAGGGCGAGCATCTCAAAATAACGTTTCGCCTCTTTGCTGTTCATTGGAGCGGGAGACCCCGATTGGCATCGGGACGACTTTCTGCCTGGGAAGCTAAACAGTTGGAGCGAGAGATCCCGATTGGCATCGGGACGACCTTTTGCTTGGGAAGCAGGCATTGAAGCGGGAGACCCCGATTGGCGTCGGGACGACTTTCTGGTTGGGAAGAAGATGTTGGAGCGGGAGACGAGATTCGAACTCGCGACCTTTTGCTTGGGAAGCAAACACTCTACCACTGAGTTACTCCCGCCCGAAGCCCTATAATTTTAAACCAAAAGCCCCGGGTTGTAAAGAACACGGGCATTACCGGATATAAAAAACCTGTAAGTTGACTTAACTAACCTCTTTAAATGGTAACATTTGACTTTTTATGGCGGCATTGATATACTCGCCATGAACGATTTGCACTTGAGATGAATCAGGCTTGTCGTTTCAATCTAAGGTAATTACCAAAAAAACTAAGGAGGAAGAAGGTATGCCCGAAGACTATGTAAACCTGATGGCGGATCTCAAAGAGGAAGAGGTCCTCAAGCTGCTCAAACAGCGCTTGGCTAATAAAGAAGACCCGAACAAAATCCTGGAGGACAACACGAAGGCAATGGGGATCGTCGGCAAGCGGTTCGCCGCCGGCGAGTATTTCCTACCGGAACTCGTGTTTTCCGGCGAGCTTCTCCGGCAGGTTACCGAGATTTTAAGGCCCCACCTTACCAGCGGCGGGACCAAAGTAAAGAAAATCGGCAAGGTTGTCATCGGCACCGTGGCCGGCGATATTCATGATATCGGCCTCAACATCGTCGATTTCATGCTGGACGTTAACGGCTTCGAGGTCACCAACCTCGGCGTCGATGTCCCCGTCGACAAGTTCGTCAAAGCGATGAAAGATTCCAAGGCGCCGGTCCTCGGTTTGAGCGGCTTCCTTACCCCGGCCTTCGATGCCATGAAAGAGACCGTCGAGGCGCTGGATAAAGCCGGCCTGCGCAAGAACATTAAAATTATGATCGGCGGCGGCCAGATGGACGACGAGGTCCGCAAGTACGCCAAGGCCGATGCCTTCGGTAAAGATGCCATGGCGGCTGTCACCCTCGCCAAGAAGTGGTATGGTGTCAGCTAACATGGACAAGACATGGGCGGAGTTATCTCCTGAAGAAAAGCGGGAACGACGCTTTAAGCGGTGGCTTTCTCCGCCTGGTGTTAAATTTGCCAGTCCGCAGGCAGAGAAAGACTATAAAGCCAGGGTTTCGCGGTTCTCTAACGCCCTGATACTGAAAAAACCGGACAGGGTACCGTGCATCCTGCCCACGGGGTTTTTCGCCGCGTCCTACGCCGGCACCAACCTCGGCGAGGTGATGTACGACTATCCCAAGATGAAAAGCGCCTGGCTGAAACTGCTTCACGATTTCGAGGCGGATACCTACGTTCCCCCCGCCCTTGTGCCCCCGGGCCGGGCCCTGGACGCCGTCGACTACAAGCTGTATAAATGGCCGGGTCACGGTCTTTCCAAGACCACGCTTTCCTACCAGGCGGTCGAAGGCGAGTGGATGAAGCCGGATGAATACGACGCTTTAATCCGGGACCCGTCCGATTTCTGGCTGCGCACCTACATGCCCCGGGTCTTCGGCGCGCTAAAGGCCTTTCCGCAGCTGCCGGCCTGGACCACTTTTGAAGAAATCGCCATCCAGTCCTTCCTGCCATTCGGCCTGCCGGAAGTGCAGGCGGGCTTCAACGCCCTGATGAAAGCCGGCGAGGAAACCATGCGGTGGATAACCTACGTCGGCGAGGTGGCGGTAGAAGCTTTAGCCATGGGCTACCCCGGCTTCATGAGCGGGCTGGCCAAGGCGCCCTTCGATACCCTCGGCGATACGCTGCGGGGCACCCAGGGTATCATGATGGACATGTTCCAGCGGCCGGCCAAGCTCCAGGCTGCCATGGAAAGAATCGCCCCCATCACCATCCAGGCGGCGATTTCCTCGGTGGAAAATGCCACGGCACCCATCGTTATTTTCCCGCTGCACAAGGGCGCCGATAGCTTCATGTCCATCAAGCAGTACGAGACTTTCTACTGGCCCACCTTTAAAAAAGTGGTCATGGCGCTGGTGAACGAGGGGATTTTCCCGATACTCTTCGCCGAAGGCAGCTATAATAAGCGCCTCGATATCATCGGCGATTTCCCCAAAGGCTCCGTCGGCTGGTACTTCGACCAGACGGATATCTTTAAAGCTAAAGAAAAGATCGGCGATAGATGCTGTATCCTCGGCAACGTACCCACTTCCCTGATAATGACGGGCACACCCCAGCAGATGAAGGAACACTGCCGGAAACTCATCGAGGTCTGCGGCAAAGGCGGCGGTTATGTCCTGGCCGGCGGCGCCAACGTCGATGAAGGCAACCCGGAAAACCTGCGGGCGATGATGGCCGCGGCTAAAGAATACGGCGTCTATAAATAAAAAACGAATCACGAGATACAATAACCAAACGTTTGATTAAACCCGACTTGGTTATTGTATCTTGATTATTGGTCATTCTTTTTAGACCTTTTATTCTGTATATTTAGCGGGGGACGACTGGTATGGAGACCGAAAAAAGCTGGCAGGACTTGACCTGGCAGGAAAAACGCGACGAGCGTTTCAAGAAGTGGCTGGATACCACCGGCATCAAATTCAACAGCCCGGCGATGGCTAAAAAATATGCCACCCGCGCCAACCGGATGATTAAAGCCATCAAGATGGAGATACCGGACCGCGTGCCGGTACACATCGCCGGCAACTCCATGATCGCCTACAACGCCGGGTACACCCTTAAAGACATGCTCTATAACCCGGATATTATCAAACCCGCCTGGGAGAAATGGCTCAAAGATTACGAACAGGATTCCAATGACGGCCCGGGGTTTTTCTCCGGCCGGGCCTATGAAATCCTCGATTATAAAGTGAACAAGTGGCCCGGCCACGGCCTGCCGGACACGACCACCATGCACAACTTCGTGGAAAAAGAGTATATGCAGGCGGACGAGTACGACCTTTTCATGAAAGACCCCTTCGATTTCGGCCTGCGGCACTTTACCCCCCGCACCTGGGGCGCCTTCGAGCCGCTGGCCGATTTGCCCTCTTTTTCCTCTTACCAGGGCCTTCCCGAGCGCCTCATGATGCTTTGCCTCGACCCCAAGTTCCAGAAGCTGTTTAAAGCTATCCAGGCGGCCGCTAAAGAAAGCGCCAAGTATCAGAAGGTGATGGGCGAATGCCTCCGCCTTTCGTTAGCCTACGGCTATCCCCCGTTAGCGGGCGGCGTGATGCTGGCGCCCTTCGATACCGTGGCGGACATGCTCCGCGGGACGCACGGCTCCGTCATGGATATGTACCGCCAGCCGGAAAAACTGCTGGAGACGCTGGACGTCATCGCCGACCGCACCATCGAATCGGCAGTAGGTATGGTCAACATGGCTAAAAGCCCGGTAGTTTTCGTGCCGATGCACAAGGGCGATGACAGCTTTATGTCCGTGAAGCAGTTCGAGAAATTCTACTGGCCCACCTTCCGCAAGCTCCTGCTGGGGTGCATTAAAGAAGGCTGCGTGCCGATGATGGTCATCGACGGCAGCTACAATGAAGCCCGCCTCAAAATTATCAGCGAGCTGCCCCGCAGCTCGGTGGTCTGGACGATGGAAAAGACGGATATGTTCCTGGCCAAGAAAATCCTGGGCAATGCCGCCTGCATCTCCGGCAATGTTACCGCGGCGCAGCTTTACACGCTGACCCCGCCGGTCATCAAGGAGTACTGCCGCAAGCTTATCGAGACCTGCGGCAAGGGCGGCGGCTATATCCTTTCGCTCGGCTCCGGCATCGATAAATGCGACCCGGCGAATCTGCACGCCATCCTCGAGGCCGCCGAAGAATACGGCTATTATAAATAGACGTTTTTAACGAGCCCTGTCTTACCACCGGAGGGCAAGGGGCATTCTTAATAGCATGGCGGCCGCTAATCTACCGGCAATTAAGGGCAGGATTATGGCAGAACAAACGGCAAAGATGACCCCGGTGCAGAAACGCCAGCAACAGGCGAAAACTCCAAATCCCAAGATACAATAACCAAATGAATTATTGGTCGTTATTGGAGGGATATGGAAATAGCTGAACAAAAAAAATGGGCGGATATGACCTGGCAGGAAAAGCGCGAAGTGCGCTTTGAGAAATGGCTCAACCCGCCGGGTGTGAAGTACGTCAACAAAGAAGCGGAACAGCTTTATAAAACACGCGTCACGCGTTTCATCAAGGCCATCAAACTGGAAAAACCGGACCGCGTGCCGGTCATCATGCCGGTGGAGTATTACCCGGCCGTCTATGCCGGCGTTAACCTGAAAAAAGTGATGTATGATTACGCCGAGCTCAAACGCGTCTGGCTGAAATTCCTGCATGATTTTGATATGGATTCCTTTATCCCGCCCGGCCTGGTCTTCCCGGGCAGGGTGCTGGAAATCCTAGATTACAATATCCAGAAATGGCCGGGGCACGGCCTCGCCGATAATGCGCCCTCACACCAGTTTATCGAGGGCGAATATATGAAACCGCAGGAATACGATGACCTTATCCGCGACCCGGCGGATTATCTCCAGCGGTGGTTCATGCCCCGCTCCAACGGCGCCCTGAAAGGCTTGAGCAAGCTCGGGCCCCTCACGCCGTTCATCGGGATACCGGCCAATTACGTGGTGAGTTTCGGCGACCCCGAAGTCCGCGCCGCCTACCTTAAATTGCTCGAAGCCGGGCAGGAAGCCGCTAAATGGGCGGCCACCGTCGGCGAGGTAGGCCGGGCGGCGCTGGCCGCCGGTTTCCCTAACGTCTGGGGCGGGATGAACGGGGCGCCCTTTGATATGGTCGGGGACTGGTTAAGGGGCACCCAAGGCATCATGATGGACATGTTCCAGCGGCCGGCCAAGCTGCACGAAGCCATGGCCAGGCTCGTGCCTATCGCCATCAACGAATCGGTCAGCGCCGCCGATGCGGATGCCTCCCCGCTGGTTTTCATGCCGCTGCATAAAGGCACGGGCGGCTTTATGTCTAATAAGCAGTTCGAGGAGTTTTACTGGCCGTCATTTAAAGCGGTCATGCTGGGCCTCATTAACGAGGGGCTGGTGCCGCTGCCCTTCGCCGAAGGCGATTACGAGCCGCGCCTGGAAATTATCAGGGACATGCCGCGGACATCGGTCGTCTGGTATTTTGAAAAAATGAACATGGTCAAAGCCAAGCAAGTCCTCGGCGGGCACACCTGTTTCGCCGGCAATGTGCCGGTCACCGTCATGGTCACCGGTAAGCCGCAAGAAGTGAAGCAGCTCTGCCGCGAGCTGATTGAGATTTGCGCGCCGGGCAGCGGCTATATCCTGACCGCCAGCGCCTTCATGGACATCGGCAACCCGGAGAACCTGCGGGCGATGATGGCGGCGGCCAAGGAGTACGGGAAGTATTAGGGTATAATTGTTATTGCGAGCCCCGCTCATGGTGAGCCTGTCGAACCATCGGGGCGAAGCAATCTCACGGTTAATCAGCGGGATTGCTTCGTCGTCCCGATTTTATCGGGACTCCTCGCAATGACGGAGCGCGTACTTGTTATCATTTAGTAATTTAGGAGGATTTTAATGGAAGGCATACCTAACTGGGAAAACATGACCTGGCAGCAAAGGCGGGAGGAGCGCTTCAAGCGGTGGCTCAATCCGCCGGATGTCAAATTCGTCAACAAAGAAGCGGAACAGCTCTATAAAGCGCGCGTCACCCGTTTCATCAAGGCCATCAAGCTGGAAGAGCCGGACCGCGTGCCGGTCATGCTGCCCACCGGGAACTACCCGGCTTACTGGGCGGGGTCGGACTTCCATACCCTGATGTATGACTATCAAAAAGGCATTGATATCTGGAAAAAATACATGAAAGCCTTCGGGGACATGGATACCTTCGGCGGCCCCTCTTTCATACCCTCCGGCAAGATCGCCGAAACACTCCCTTCAAAGCAGCAAAAGCTCCCCGGCCTCGGTCTCCCGGTTACGGCCAGGATGAACGAGTTCGTCGAGGGCGAATACATGATGGCTGACGAGTACGATATGTATATGCGAGACCCGACCGATTACAATCTCCGCGTCATGCTCCCCCGCACGTCGGATTTCTTCGCCCCCTTCAAAAACCTGCCGCCGATGCGCGGCATGATGGGCGCGACGACTTTTATTTCCATACTAGCCAACCCGGAAATGACAGCCATCGTTAAGAAGCTTCAATCCATGGTTGATGAGCAGAACAAATATATGGCCGCCCAGACGGAAATCAACAGCTACATCAGGGCGCAAGGCTATCCCCCGCTCGGCGGCTTCGGCATGATGGCCGGCGCCCCGTTCGACCACTTCGCCGATGCTTTGCGCGGTACACACGGCATCGTCAAGGACATGTTCCGGCAGCCGAAAAAACTGCACGAGGCGATGGAATGGTATCTTAACCTGTCTATAGAATCGACAATTAAAAATTTCCCGATGACCAACAGCCCCGTTTGCATTATGCCCCTGCATAAAGGCGATGACATGTTCATGTCTGATAAGGCATTTGCGGAATTCTACTGGCCCACTTACCGCCGCATGCTCCTGGCCATGATTAATGAAGGCCTGGTGCCGATGCCTTTCGCGGAAGGCAAATACACGAACCGGCTGAAGCAGATTACGGATACTCCGCCTACCGGTGTCGTTTGGTTGTTTGACCAGACGGATATGAAGGAAGCCAAGCGGATACTCGGAAACATCTGTTGCATCGTGGGCAACGTCCCCACCTCGATCATGATTACCGGCACCGCCCAGCAGGTAACGGACTACTGCAAGCAGCTCATCAAAGACTGCGCTCCGGGCGGCGGCTATGTCCTGGGCGGCGGCGCGAGTTGCGATCACGGTAAATTTGAAAACTTTAAGGCCATGATGGACGCCGCGAAAGAGTACGGAGTATACAAGAAATAACCAAATCACAAGAAACAATGACCAAATAAAGACCAATAATCAAATCAAATAACCAAACATTTGGTCGTTGGATATTGGAACTTGAAATTTGTTTTGAATTTGTATCTTGGTTATTGGCATTAAACTATGCATTGTTTAGTAAAATTGGAGGCTGTATATAGTGTTTAAAAGACCGGATAATTGGACTAACCTTACCTGGCAGCAGCGGCGCGACTTGCGCCTTAACCACTGGATCAGCGCCCCGGACGTGAAATTCGCCAACAAAGAGGCGGAAAAGGGATATAAAGACCGCGCCACCCGCCTGGCCCGGGCCACCAAAATGGAAATACCGGACCGCGTGCCCTGCATGATACCCACCGGCTGGTTCCCCGCCTGGAACGCCGGCGTCACGCTAAAACAGTGCATGTACGACCCGGAGCTGATGAAGCAGGTCTGGCTCAAGTTCGTGGATGAATACGATTCCGATACCTTTGACGGCACGCTCTTTTTCCACGCCCGGGTCAATGACATCCTGGAATCCAAAACGCAGAAATGGCCGGGTCACGGCCTGCCGGATGACGCTCATTCCTACCAGTACGTCGAGGGCGTCTACATGAAGGCAGATGAATACGACCTTTTCATGAAAGACCCGTTCGATTTTCAGCTAAGGCGTCTTTTGCCCCGCACCATAGGCGTCTTCGAGCCTTTTGCCGATGTTCCTTCGTTTTCGTCTTACCAGGGCCTGCCGCAGCGCCTGATGGCCATGTGCCAGGACCCCCGTTTCCAGAAGCTATTCAAGGCTATCTGGGAAGCCAGCCAGTATCTCCCGGCCTGGAACAAAGCCACCGCCGAGACCAATCAAGCCGCGGCGGCTAAAGGTTTCCCCATGTTCCGCGGCGGGATGGCCGTGGCGCCCTTCGATGTCTTCGCGGACAGCCTGCGCGGCACGCAGGGCATCGTCATGGACATGTTCCGCCAGCCGGATAAAATCCACGAGGCGATGGAGTTCGTCCTGCCCCAGCTTTTGCGCGGCGCTATCGCCATGTCCGATGCCGCCGACTGCCCCGTGGTCATGATGCCCCTGCACAAGGGCGACGACGCTTTCATGTCCGATAAGCAGTTCGAGATTTTTTACTGGCCTACCTTCAAACGGCTGCTCCTCGGCATGGCGGAAGAAGGCCTCGAGCCTTTCCCGGTGGCGGAAGGCGCTTATAACCGCCGCCTGGAATACATCTCGGACATGCCTAAATCCGCCGTCGTCTGGATGTTCGACCAGACGAACATGGCCAACGCCAAGAAAACCGTCGGCAGGGTGTCCTGCATCGTCGGTAATGTCCCCGTGTCCGTCGCTTATACCGGCACGGCCAAGGAAATGACAGAATACTGCCGCCGGCTCATCGAGACCTGTGCCCCGGGCAGCGGCTATATGCTCAGCGGCGGCTCCACTTTTGACATGGCTAAACCGGAAAACCTCCGCGCCATGATGGATGCCGCCAAAGAATACGGGAAATACTAACTAAAAATCAAATCTCAAAACTTCCCGATAGCACTCGGGATGCCGCATGACGTTGAGGAATCGGCACAAAAATCAAAAACATAACTTATAAATAAAAGGTGAGATTAAAAATATATTGCTGGCGCAACCAAAGATCAAATATTTTTTCCTTTTTTATCTGTGTCTTTGAGATTTGATTTTTGACTTTTGATTTGGTTATTGTATCTTGGTTATTGGAATTTGTCACCGGAGGTGACCGATGGAAGGCGTAGCAAATTGGTCAAACCTTACCTGGCAGGAAAAGCGGGAGGCGCGCTTTAAAAAATGGCTCGACGCCCCCGGTGTCGAGTTCAATAGCCCGGAAGCTAAAAAGAAATACCGGGAACGGGTCACGCGCTTTATCAAAGTTATCAAGCTGGAGGAGCCGGACCGCGTGCCGGTCATGCTCCCCACCGGCTATTACCCCGCCGTTTACGCCGGCTATTCGCTCAAGGAAGTGATGTACGATTATAAAAAGCTTTCCGAGGCCTGGCGGAAATTCAACCGGGATTTCCCGGCGGACAGCTTCGCCAGCCCCGGCCTGGTTTACCCCGGCCGCGTTATCGAGATAATCGGGCACAAGCTCCATAAATGGCCGGGCCACGGCCTGCCGGATAACGCCCCCATGTACCAGTTCGTCGAGGGCGTTTACATGAAGCCGGAAGAGTACGGCGAATTCATGGAAAACCCCACTGAATACTGGATGCATACGTTCCTGCCCCGCACCGCCGGAGCCCTGGAGCCGTTCCAGTATTTAGCCCCCTTCAACCCCGTTCTCACCAACCCGCTCGGCTGGGTGATGTCTTTCTCCCGGCCGGACGTGCAAAAAGCCTTTGAAACGTTGATAGCCGCCGGCAAAGAGATGGTGCAGTGGCGTGACGCCGTCGGCGCCGTAAACCGCGAGGCGCTGGCGGCGGGGCTGGCTTCTTTCGGCGGGGGGATGGGCGGGGCGCCTTTCGATAATGTGTCCGATGTTCTGCGGGGAACGCAGGGCATCGTCATGGACATGTACCGCCAGCCGCAAAAAATTAAAGAAGCCATGGAGCGCCTGGTGCCCATCATCGTGAAACTGGCCGTGAAAGGCACCGACGCATCGTTAAGCCCGGTGGTTTCCATGCCCCTGCATAAGGGCGATAAATCCTTCATGTCTCCCAAACAGTTCGAGGAGTTTTACTGGCCTACCTTCAAGCAGGTGTTGCTCGGCATGATCAACGAAGGCCTCGTACCCATGCCCTTCGCCGAAGGCAACTACGAGCCCCGGCTGGATATCATCAAAGACATGCCCCGGTCCGGCATCGTGTGGTATTTTGAAGTGATGGACATGGCCAAAGCCAAGCAAATCCTCGGCGGTACCGCCTGCATCTCCGGCAACGTGCCGTCCTCCCTTATCGCCACCAGCACGCCCAAAATCGTCAAGGAAGCCTGCCGCAAGCTTATCGAGACCTGTGGGCGGGGCGGGGGCTATATTTTAGCCGGAGCCTCCAGCATCAGTAAATGCGACCCGGCCAACCTGCACGCCATGATCGAGGCGGCGGAGGAATACGGGAAATACTAGTTTTCACTGTCATTGCGAGCCATCCCGACCACAGTCGGGAGGCGCGGCAATCCCCATGGTTGCTGTAAGACGAAAAAAGAGATTGCCACGTCGCTACGCTCCTCGCAATGACAAATACTAATATTTCAGCTTTAAGTTTTGACTTTTGAGTTTAGTTATTCAGCATTTCAGCGGATGGCGTAGAATAGTATTTTGATGGATAATAAGAGGGTAAACTTATGGAAGGCATAGCTAACTGGGAAAACCTTACCTGGCAGCAAAAGCGCGAAGAACGCTTTAAGCGCTGGCAAAACCCGGGCATCAAGTTCAGTAGCCAGGCCGCGGAAAAGCTCCATCAAGAGCGGACGACCCGCTTTATCAAGGCTGTTAAACTGGAAGAGCCGGACCGCGTACCCTGCATGCTGCCCTCCGGCTTTTTCCCCGCCTATTATGCCGGCTTCAATCTCAAGGAAGTCATGTATGACTACGCTAAATTGAAGCAGGCATACCTTAAATTCATCGCGGAATTTGATATGGACGCCTACACCGGTCCCAGCCTCGTTTTCCCCGGTAAGGCGCTGGATATTACCGACCACCGCCTCCACAAGTGGCCGGGACACGGCCTGCCGGATAGCGCTCCTTTATATCAATACGTGGAAAAAGACTATATGAAGGCCGACGAGTATCCCCTGCTCCTCAGCAACCCGGCGGATTTCTGGTGGCGGTTCCTCCTGCCGCGGTCCGTCGGGGCTTTGGAGCCGCTGCAAAAGCTGCCGCAAATGACCGGCATGATGGGCCCGCCCCTGATGTTTTACGCGGCCATGGCCGCGCCGGACGTCGAGGCCGCTTTTAAAACGATGATCGAGGCCGGCAAAGAGGTCCGCAAGTGGCAGCAGGTCGTGACGGAAGTCAACCTGGCGTCGCTGGCGGCGGGCATCCCTAACCTGCGCGGCGGCGGCATGGGCGGCGCTCCCTTCGATAACGTCGCCGATATGCTGCGCGGCACTCAAGGCATGGTCATGGATATGTACCGCCAGCCGGAAAGGCTGCACGAAGCAATGGAGGCCGTCGTCCCCAACATCATCAAGGGCTCGATTGCCGTGGCTGATATCACCGGGTGCCCGTTCTGCTTCATGCCACTGCACAAAGGCGACGAAAGCTTTATGTCCCCCAAACAGTTCGAAACGTTCTACTGGCCTACCTACCGGCGTGTGCTCATGGGCCAGATCGAAGCCGGTCTGGTGCCTTACCCCTTCGCCGAGGGCAGATACGGCGCGCGCCTTGACGTCATCAAGGAAATGCCCAAAAGCGCGATATTGTGGAGCTTTGAGGATATCGACATGGCGCGGGCGAAAAAAGTCCTCGGCGGTGTGGCCTGCATCGCCGGTAATGTGCCTTCGTCGGTGCTGCATACCAAGACCCCGAAAGAAGTGAAAGAATACTGCAAAAAGCTCATCGAGACCTGTGCGCCGGGCGGCGGCTACATACTGACCGGGGCGGCCAGCATGAATGAAGGCAACCCCGCTGTTCTGCGGGTGATGATGGAGGCCGTTAAAGAATACGGCGTTTATTAAAAATATAGGAGTAAAAACATGGAAACGAAGGTATCTACCCCGACTAAAGAAGTCATTATTTCTTACGACCGGCCAACGGTCATCATCGGCGAGCGCATCAATCCCACCGGCAAGAAGAAAATGGCCGAAGCGCTCAAGGCCGGCGACCTGGCTATCGTCAGGAAGGAAGCCCTAGAGCAGGTCGCTGCCGGGGCCACCATCCTGGACTGCAACGTCAACGCGGCGGGCGTGAATGACGTCAAACTCCTGCCCGAAGCTATCAAAATCATCATGGACACGGTGGACGTGCCCATCTGTATCGATAGCCCCAATCCGGACGCCCTGGAAGCCGGCCTGAAGGTCTATAAGGGCAAACCGCTGGTCAATTCCATCAGCGGCGAGAAGAAACGCCTGGACCGCGTCCTGCCGCTGATCAAAGAGTACGGCGCCGCGGTCATCGGACTGGCCCAGGACGACGAGGGCATCCCCAAGAGTACCGAACGCCGCGTGGCCGTGACCTATAAGATTGTCGAGGCCTGTGAGAAAATGGGCGTGCCCAGGGAAGACCTGGTTATCGACGTTATGACGTATGCTATCGGCGCCGAGCCCAAGGCGGCCAAAGACGTCCTTAATGCCCTGCGCCAGATACGTACCGAACTTGGCCTGAACATGACGATGGGCGCCAGCAATATCTCGTTCGGGATGCCGGACCGGCTGATATTGAATAACGCCTGGATGGCGATGGTCATCGAAGCCGGCGGCACCGCCCTGATCGCCGATGCGGCTAAAGTGCTCCCGGCCGTGCTTTCCGCCGACCTTGTCCTCGGCCGCGACAGGTTCGCCCGGCGCTACCTGGAAGACCACCGCAAGCGCGCCGCCGCCCTGGCCGCTCAACAGCCCAAGTAACAGAAGTCATTCTGGAGCCCTCACACTTCATTCAGGGTAAAATCCGCGAAAGATAGCGGGGTGGGGTTAAGACAAATACTTCACCCCATGCTTGACACCCCCGTCTTAAAGGGAATATACTTAAAAATGCGTCTCGACGCGGGGTAGAGCAGTGGTAGCTCGTCGGGCTCATAACCCGGAGGTCGTTGGTTCAAATCCAACCCCCGCTACCAAGAACCAAATAGCCCGCTTAAGCTATCGGATACTAATCCAAGCTCTCAAAAGCGGGCTTTTTCTTTGCCATCACGTGTAGACCCTCAAGTTCAAGCACTCGCACAGCAATTGGCCCAGCAAATGCTGGCAAACCTTTTTCAGGGCTTGGCTGATGGAAACAAGGTAGCACCTACAGCTTCAACAGGTTTACAGAATCTAGACGAAGGCGTACTCTTGTGGGTGGCAAACTTGAAGGCCAAGCGACAAGCAGATAGAACAGTTAGGGGCTACGAACAGGATGTCAGGCGCTATCTCAAACATGACCCCCATCCTACCCGGCTGAGCATCGAGGGCTACATAGCTAAAAGATTTGACGAGGTAAGTCCCGCCAGGGTATCCAGTGAACGCAAAGCCCTGCGCTCGTTTTTCAAGTTCCTTTGCGGAGCTGGTTTAATACCCGCTGACCCGACCGCCAGCTTACAGTCATTTAGGGTTACTTACGGCGAGCGGGAGTTGCCTACAAAGGATGACATTGACAAAGTTCTGAAAAGCAAATGCTGGCATGGCAGCGATACTCAGCAATTCAGAACTATGAGCCTGCTGCTGGCAAATACCGGCTTACGGCTGGGCGAGGCTTGCTCAATTAAAAAGTCTGACGTCAACTTCGATAGCCTGGAAATCAGGGTGATGGGAAAGGGCAGAAAACCAAGGACTGTCCCCACATCACCCTATGTGGCACAAGTGCTAAAGGCATGGATTGAGCGTGACGGACATAGCGATTGGTTATTCCCGGCCAATAACCCTACAGGCTACCTGGACGAACGCAGCTTTGAAAAGACCTTCAAGCGACAATGCAAACGATGCGGAGTCAAGCCATTTACCCCACATGCTCTCAGGCACTACTTTGCCACGCAAAGCCTCAGGAATGGGGCACGATTGGAAGTGGTAAGCAGGCTCTTGGGTCATGCCTCCATCGCCATTACTGCTGACATCTACACGCACATAGATAAAGAGGAAATACACGACACACACAGGAGATACAGCCCGTTTGCCAGTCCTATCCAAGCGGCTGGGCAGGTGGGAGTCTATAGCGATGGTGGAACACTATACGAGGTCGGTGAAGTTTAAGGATAGCATGATGTTTTACACTGCGATAGTTAGTTAACCCGGCCCGGTAAGCGGATTTACGATAGACCCCGGACGATACAGTTCGGGGCTTATTGTTTGGGTTAGCTATTGCGGAAGATTGAAAAATCTGGAATGCCAACCTCTCGGATTAATACCTATATACCTGTCTCTAAGGTTTCTATACCAGCTACACCTAGCTAACCTATCTTGTAAAGAGAGGGGGCAATCCCTACACTTCATCGGGAACTTTACCGGGCATCCTTTTGCCGCCATGCTAATACTCCTAAAGCCCTTAGACTGTTAATATCCGGGGGCTTGCTTTTTACTTAACTGCTCTGAATATCTTTTCAACAAGTGTTTTTCGCATCGTGTGTCTGGCATAGGCTTGTCCTAAGTTTAAGCCCACGTCATATATCATCGCATCTATTGCACCAGCTAAAAAAGCTTCTTCGGGTGACTTTATTTCCAACTCGTTAAGTAAATTTCTAAGGTAGGTCTGATATTTGACTTTACCCAACATCCTTCTGGCTTTATACTCAACCAATTGCTCAAATGAGTCTCTAATCTCTGGCATGTTCCCCTCCTTTAGTCGTGTACTTGACCTTTAAAGTCGTAGGGGTATTATACCACAATATAAAGTGGCTAATGTTATATAATATTATGATTCTTGAAGACCCATTCAAAGGGTAATAAAGTTGATTATTAAGGAGTAATAGCTAATGATAGATTATATTGTTCAAAACTGGCAATTCATCATTACTTTAGTGCTCGGGATGGCTGCGTTGGTTGTGGCATTCCTAGCCCTGCGAAGTTCGCGTAATTTAGAGATAGCTGTTGGTGGAGATGAACCGGGCATAATAGTAGGCTGGTACAAAACAAATGAGCAAACCATATGCAATCTAAGCACGGTTGGCGAGGTACAAAAGGCTTATCTAAAGTTAGGTAAAAAAAGAGAGCGCTTATCCGGTTTAGAGGAGAATCGTTCACAATCCCTTACATTACCATTAGTAGAGAGGGGAACACGCTGGAAGCTAAGTTATGTAGACCCAGCCACAGGTAAAACATTGCGATATACAGGGCTCGTCCGCTATTAGTGAACACTCCCCACGACCCCCACGTTCCAAAATTTCGAGCCTGTGATTCTTTTCTCAATATATTTGAGAGTCTGTTATTAGCGGATGATTACCAGTTAAATGCCTTGAATTACCTCTGATTTATCCGATTAATTGCTACCTGACCCAAAGCTGAATTTCCCCAAGACGAGCACTCCCCTCCCAAAATACCCATACGCCTCCATGATTTTGCAGGCTTGCGTAAAAGCCGGGGGCTTTACACACGACTTAGCTATGAAAGGAGGGGCGTACAAAAACCAAACTTATGTAGACTCTGCGTAGGGGTTTTATTGCCTGGGGGCGGCGGGGGGAGTAAGAAGGCCGGGGATACCCTACCTCTACGCTTGGTTATCGTAGTCTTCCATTGTGGTGGATGACAGTGGCTCTGTAGGTCATAACCTAGCTAAGAATGCTGGCCGCGAGTAAAACTATGAATGGAGATGGTTTTCGACCCCGATTTGGATTGTGGGGGTCTTCAGGATGGACTAATTGTCTGAGGGTTTGCTCGTTTGGTGGCTATACCAATCTTTAAGCTGACGTAAAACCTCGTTAGCTCTTTTTTGCATATCTTTTTTACTAGATAAAAAGGCAACGTACATGTCCTTGCCAAGCATATTAGGTGTTAATGAGCCCATCATATAATGATTAGCAACACCGTTTTTTCGTGCCGTTTCAACAGCTATTATATTGAAGGATGCGGCTAAGCCAGTTAAAATCCCACGATTATCCCATTCTGGAGGTAATTCCTTTACTTCAAGCTTCCGGGTTATCATAGTTCCCATTTTCACATACATTTCAGTAAGCTGAAAAAACTCAGTTGGAGTTAAAAAGAAAATATAACCCTCTGGATTCTTTTCAACATAATCTACATTAAAAACTCCAAGCTCTGAGTGAGGTTTAACGTTCCCTTCGTGAATAACCATTACTTCCATTTTAATCCCCCTGCTTAAACCATGTAGAAGGTAGCAGAGTTTACCATTTCTTTATCACAGCCGTCCAGTGATAGCGTAGCGAACATTTACCGGAACGGTGCGCGCCCGGCGTTCAGGCTATGGCTATGGGGCTTTAATTTATCTGATGCCGAAACTCCGCCCCCGCGGGCGGCGCTGGACGAGCACTAAAAGCTATGGAGCTGTGGGGCTGGTCGCTATTGGCTGGACAGGAGAGATTATTAATAAGAGCACCCTAATATCTTCTATTTCTAATTCTCTTCTACTTCCCTTCTACTTCTCTTCCCTCCGATAACGGCAGGCTGTCGCAACATTTGAAGATAGGCGCGGCATGGGCCTTCACCGGGCGTTAGCTTTAGAATTTGTAGCCGATGTAGCCTCTTTTAGCCCGTTAGCTTTGTTTTTATTGGCCACCTTTAGCCGCCCATCTTTTTTAGCTTTGGAATTGTTCGACGTGTTCGACGCTGTTCGACGTCCATGCTTATTTTTATTAATCGTGTTAATTGCTCATAGCTTTGTTTTTGTTCGCCTCGTTCGCCGCCTTCAGCCGTCTTAATATTTAGCTTTGAAACTTTCAGCGGCTTCAGCACCCTTTTCATCCTTAGTTTGGAAATCGTTACTCGGATTACTCGGTGTTGCCCGCCTCCGATGCTGCTTTAATCTTTTATTTCCCCGGTGTCAGTGTCAACATAGCGGAACTTGCCCATCGTATCTCTCTCCGGTTGTAACTTAATCCTATCTTTCCAGCCTTCCGGAGTCGGGTAACGGCTGGCACTCGTAAAGCGCAGACCGGACTGAAACTCCCACCAATCAGCTATTTGTATTAGCTGCGTCTTATCATCGTTATAGCGGATTATGAGCTTGTTTTCCTCCATCGCCACTAGTGCCGTCTCTATATCCTTAGAAACTATGTCGTCAATCAGGGGCACGACCTCGGCCTTTACCTTTTTAGCGCTGCCAGCATAACGACCCTGGTCGTCACAATGAGTCAATAGCCAAGTGTAAATAAGTGCACCTGCGGCCCCCAATTCGGACACCCGTTCACTAGAGCTTATTGTCGAATAAAGTAACCTAGCTTTTGCTTTTCTTGACATACTTTTTCCTCCATTTTCCTTTGGAATGAAGCTTAGCTTCACGAGCACATTCACGACAACGTCTATAGCCTTTGCTATCAATCAAAGGATTATCTTCATCAAATACATGTCTATTACGGCATATAGCAATCAAAATGAAGGTATGAAGTCTCGAATGACCGGATTGGGATACCATAACCATATGGGTTGGATTAACGCATAATTTGTTGGCACAAAGATGGTGAAGTTGAAAACTCCGAGTTGGAAGCGGCCCGCCTTTAATTGACCATGCAAAAACGTGAGCGTACCTCACGAGTTGTTTACCCTTTACGGTTACAGTGAACTGCCCATAATATCCATCAGTTGCACCTTGCCACTCCCAACATCTACTGGTCATAGCGCGTTTTAATTGCCCTTGTTTATTTACCTTCTCAAGAAAGCGTGGCTCAGCTGCTTTGAGATAACTCAAATATGTTTCCTTTTTTATTACCATGCTTTAATCTTACGCCCTCTTTTCTTGAGTGTAAATCTGCGGACAATTTTCACGTTTGGAATGAAAATTGTCCCGCAAAGCTGAAGCTATCTGTCTTCTTCGGATTCGATACTATTTCAACGTAACTACACTATGGGTATTATGACGATTTATTACCGATTATTTGACCACTGCGCCTATGAGTATTATGATATGGGCAAGAAATGACATAATACATAAGTTGTTCCGGGGGATAGGGTGACTGAGCAACATTTAGTTATATCACAAATACAATCCAAGTTAGGGCCGGGAACAACTTGGCAACCCGACCAAGGAACAGCAGCCACAGTATGGCCTCTTCAAAGCTTTGATTTAGTATGGATTCCAGAACGTCGTAGGGATAGTGACCTTCGGACAGTATGGCACGCTAGGTCAAAAGGCGGTGCCCAGCCTGTTATTGTAATTTCAACATCCGAGCAACCGGACAAGGTGCGTGTCTTAGGGCCACAAGACCCCCAAACTCCAGTACGAACCATTCCGCTCGAAACCATGTTGGAGCTAATAGAAGAATATCGTGCTTTGCCACGGCGCCAAGCGGCTGCTGTTTTAGCATCAGAGTTTTTGCGTCTTGACGAGTCAGGTATCCCAGGTGTAGGCCTGAGAGGGTTATTAACAAAGCACTTTGTCCAGGAACGATTACGTAGACCTGAAAACTGGGCTTTTTTAACTTCATCCTCCACGAGTGTTAGTCCCAAACGTGGCTGGCAGGAAAACATTAAATCGCTGGGCTATCAGCTGGAGACGACAAGCACAGGTTATCTTCTGCGGTATAAGGAAGAGCCAGTTGCGGTACTCCATGCGTACTCTGACCCTTCGATGTTTAGCCATGCTTCAGACCAGGGAACTCTCCCCGAAGGTGCGGTACTAGCAGAATGCGAGCATTACGGTACTAGTTGGGGCATTCTAGCGACTCCCCAGCGGTTCCGCCTTTTTAGGAATAATCCACCCGTTGGTGCTGCCTCAGGTCGTTATCTGGAAATAGACATTAAGAGATTAGGTACTGAAGATATTGGTTATGCAGGGCTGCTCGCGCCGGACTCTTTAAAAAGAGAAGGCCAACTCCACAAATGGATAAAAGAATCATTAGACTATGGGGAGCAACTACGTGAGGGAATAGAACGCCGTCTTCGTGATGAAGCTTTACCAAATATCGCACGTGGACTTGGTGAATGGCTACATTCCCAGGAAGGTGCCGACCTAAGCAAACCAGAGTTATTACGAGATATTGAGTCAGCTGCGCTAACGTTTGTATTCCGTTTTATATTTATCCTCTACGCAGAAGCCGCTGCGTTCCTACCGGTTGATTCAGCTGCTTACAAGCCTTATGGAGCAACGGAATTAGCAGCATCGGCTCGCCGTGACTTAGCGCGCTTGGATAGGCGCTCTACTCAATTTTGGGATAGATTAACTACTCTAGTTCGTATGGTTAGAACAGGTAACAAAGCCACAGGAGTATCTGCTTATAACGGCAGCCTATTTGCTGCTAGTGGTTTCCCTGGTAGCGAACTTCTAGAACGTGCCCAAATTACTGATAATTTTGTCGCTCCAGCACTGGCGGTCATTGCATACGCCACCGATGAACCGGACTCTCCTGGTTTGGACTATGCTGGGCTGGAGATAGGTCATTTGGGCGCTATCTATGAAGGATTACTTGGATTAAAGTTGACAAGCGCAATGGAAAACTTAAAATATGACACACGTACTGACCGTTACTTACCTGCACACGCCGGTGAGGCAATAGAAGTCCAGCAGTATCAATTATTTTATCAGACAGAGAGCGGCGGTCGTAAAGCAGCGGGCGTATATTACACTCGTCATGAATTTGTGCGTCACCTTATCAAGTATTCTCTGGAGCCAGCATTGGATGAACATCTTAAACAAATAGCTGAAATTGCCAGTACTGACCCAATCAAGGCTGCTTATAGGATGCTCGATTTCAATGTTGTTGACCCAGCCATGGGTAGCGCTCACTTCCTGACAGCGGCTTTGGACGTAATGGCCGACCGCATTGTACTCTTTCTGGCTGAACACCCGTTACCGGCAATAAGGCAACTACTGGATTCTCTCAAAGGAGATTCGGAGGGTGGCACCGGTCGTATTTATGAAGATAGCCAGCTTTTACGCCGCCTGATTTTAAAGCGTTGTATCTATGGTGTTGACCTCTCACCGATGGCAGTTGAGGTGGCTAATATATCTCTCTGGCTCACCAGCTTTGTGCCCGGACTATCTCTTTCCTACCTGGGCAGCAATCTAAAGGTTGGAGATGCCCTTATTGGTATCGCAGACATGAATGCATTGTACGCCTCAAATCCACTCTTTGGTGCTAATAATCCGGGCTCCCCAATTACCTTGGCTTTCCAACGAGCCAAGGATATTGCCAAGGCGCTGTCTGAAGTGGGCGACCGCACTCCGGAAGAAGTGACGATATCCAGGGAGAAAGAGCGCGAACTTCAACAGTCCACCGAAGGTATTGCCCGCTGTCTTAACTTATGGTGCGCGGAACCTCTGGGAGTTATCGGCGCCCGTCATCCACTTGAGACTGGCGATATACAGAAGATAATTGATGGTGACTTTAATGGTGGAACGACACGTTTGGTAAAAGCCGCCAACCAAGAAGCAGAACGCCGCCGTTTCCTCCATTGGCCATTGGTATTCCCCAATGTATTTATGAGGGATAATCCCGGCTTTGACGTGGTTATTGGTAATCCCCCGTGGAATGAATTGACAATCGAAAAGCTGGGGTTCTATGCACTTTATAACCCAGGGCTGAGAGGAATTACTCATGAGGCTAACCGTCAAGCTCGCATTCAAGAACTCGATAGGCTTTACCCCGAAATTAAAAGGGAATTTGAGCAGCGTAGCAGCGATTTGGCTTCCCAGCGGCAATTCTTTGGGCCTATTGGGGGGTATATTCTACAAGGCGCTGGCGACCCAGACCTTTATAAACTTTTTTGTGAACGTTATGGTCACCTAACCCGTGAAAAGGGGTATCTAGGAGTCGTTTTACCACGAAGTGCCTTCCTAGTAGATGGTGCAAGGGGCTTCAGGAGGTGGCTATTCAAGGACTGTACCGTAAAGAGAATCGACTTTTTATTGAACTCAGGAAGATGGGCTTTCAATATGGAGCCAAGGTACACTATTTCGCTAGTTTCTTCCGAACGGGTAAAAGCAGCAGATGCTGAAATGCACCAGACTGGCCCCTCAACTAGTCTGGAAGAGTTTTTAAAAGCTTCTCAAAGCCCTGGAGTAGGGGTGCCCCTGACGACTTTAAGAGAGTGGACGCCAAGTCCTGCGGACGACCCTATAAAAGAGCCCTCATGGGAAGTCCCTCTTCTGCCTTCAAAGGCAGCAGCCAACGTATTCGCCAAGCTCAGAAAAGGACCACGATTTGACTACGGTTATCCAAATATCTGGAAAGTTATCCCTATTGCCGAACTGCATGAAACACATAATAAGAAGTTATTCAGCCACAAACAAGGTCTTCCTGTCTGGAAAGGACGTTCCTTTGACCAGTATGCCCCCCACGGGGAGGAACCAGCAGGGTATGCAAGGCTAAGTGAACTGGAAATATATTTACAGCAGAAGCGCCAGTCAACAAGAAGCCAGTTTCGTAGGTACTTCTCCTCGATTGTGCTCAAAGATAAGAAGACTCTGCCCCTGCATAATGCTCGCATTGCTTTTCGTGATGTTACCAACCGTACCAATGCACGGACAGTTATTGCTTGCCTTATACCACCGGAGACTGGACTCACAAACAAGGCTCCATATCTGGTATTCTCATCTGGTACCATAGTCGCTCAGATGTTTGTTCTTGGTTTAATGAATTCTCTGCCTTTCGATTGGCAAGCACGGCGCATCGTTGAGACAAATGTTAACTTCTTCATCCTTGATATGCTCTGCTTCCCAACTGTTGAAAATACACCATGGGAACGCATCGGGAAGCTGGCGGCTAGGCTTTCTTGCGTTGATGAACGCTTTACTGAGTTTGCTAAAGCATCAGGTGTAGAAATCGGGCCATTAAAAGAAAACCGTGATTCAGTCCGGGCGGAGATAGATGCACTCGTTGCCCGCGCTTATGGCCTGGATGAAACAGACTTATATACCATTTTTAGTGATTTTACGGAACGGGCGGTGGCGACCGCCTACCGGGAACGGGTATTAGAGAAGTTCCGCAAGGAGGCACGCTAATGCCTAGTGGCCCTTATGAACTGGTAGATAATAATGAATACGGCTCTCACAAGGAGTTGGGAGGGTTGGACACTCTAGCAAGGTTACTTGAGACGTCTCCACGCCCACTACGGTTGCTCCTAGGGGCAGCACCGCCGCCTGGCTTGATGTACGGGGAGCGAGAACTAGAGTCTGAACCGCAGGTACGCGACCAGTTTGAGGAATCTTTAAAGGTACTTCGCAAGGAACGTGATTTCCAAAGTTTTCCACCTTTACGCCGGGCGATGCTGGAACGGGTGGCAACCTTATTGAGGTTAGAGTCCACCCAGGTAAAGCGATATACCCAGCGCTTCTTGCACGGCAAAGCCTATCTACTTGGAGAATTGAATGACCAAGGTCAACTTAAGGGGCAGGGAACGGCACTGGTCTCTTCAGCCAACCTTACATCCGCGGGAATGACTTCCAATCTTGAATTAGGACTTGTTCACTACCAGCCTAATGTCGTGCATATGGCCCTAGACTGGTACAACGGTCTGTGGGTCGAAGCCATAGAATTCAAAGCAGAGCTACTTGACCTGTTGTTGCCTCCGCTGCCTGAAACTGACCCGCAAACAGTTTTCCTCCGTGCCCTCCTTGAACTATATGGCGATGAGCTTCCTGAAGAAGTGACCCCTGAAACACCGCGCCCAGGGAGTACACTAGCCGCCTTCCAGCGTGATGGCTACGAACGGGCACGCCGTATTCTGGAAAAGTACCGCGGCGTACTCTATGCCGATGGTGTAGGCACTGGCAAAACAGAAATAGGTATTGCTTTTATCCAGGAGTATGCCAAAGAAAAAGGGGTGCATACGCTGATTATCTCACCGGCCCAACTACGCGACCGGACATGGGAGCGGCGACTCGACCTCGCAAATCTCCCAGGTCAGGTGGTGTCATATCAGGAACTAGCAAAAGACCGCCAACTCATTACCGATAGAGAGGGAACCAAGCGGGTACTTCACATTGATAAAGATGCTTACCGGCTCATTGTGGTGGACGAAGCCCATGCCTTCCGTAATCCGGATACTACCTGGTATGAGGCGATGGACAAACTTATGGGAGGCGTTCCCAAAGACCTCGTGCTGCTGACCGCGACTCCCGTAAACAACACCTTGTGGGACTTGCATAGCCTTTTCCTTCTCTTTGGTCGACATGACGGAGCCTTTGCCAATCCACCATTGCGTATTAAAAGCCTGAGAAAATATTTTCTAGAAGTAGGTGCCAATGACCCCGAAGCAATCTCTGAGGCACGCCTATTCCCACTAATAGACTCGGTAACGGTACGCAGAGATCGCAGCTTCTTAGAGAAACATTACCCGAATGACCATTTCCCGGATGGTACACCTGTCAAATTCCCTAAACCGCAGCTAATTGAAAAGCGGTATGACCTGGATAAGGCTTATCCCAATATTGTACGTGAAATTGTGAAGTGTATTGACTCTCTAACCATGGCCCGATACAGACTGACTGCTTATCGGAAGGATAAGGCAGGCGAAGCGGCAGACGAAGAAGCCTTAGCAGGACTAATACGGTCTGGCCTCTTAAAACGTTTTGAATCCTCATGGTATAGCGCGCATCAGACTATAAAAATGATGTGCGCAGCTAACTCTGTAGTTCTAGAAGTGCTGCGAAGCCAGGGAGCAATACCACCTTTATCAACAATCAGGGAACTCGCGTCACAGGTTCAAGGTGGATTGCCGCTAGGCGACCTTGCAGCAGAAGCCCTGGAAGATACAGAAGGAATTCTTCTCCCTAGTAGCTTTATACCCGAATTTGAACGTGATGTAATAAAAGACTTAAACACGCTTTCTGAAATAGATAAAAACCTGGAAGCCCTGGGCAAACAAGATGACCCTAAGCTTCAAGAATTGTGGATTCTGCTTAAGACCACCAAGGCTAAAAAGGTGGCCGTATTCACAACATATCAAGATACTGCCACATATATTCAGGAAGCTATTCAGAAAAAACCCAGTGTGACATGTGGGCGTAAATGGACAGTGGTCATAGGCAACGAAACAGATACCGATACTCGGGAATATATGTTAGAGCGCTTCTGTCCTCATTCAGTTACGGGAGACCCGAAGTTTGTTCCTAGAGATGGAGAGGTTGACCTGCTCATTAGTACTGACGTGTTATCTGAAGGTCAAAACCTCCAGGAAGCTCAAGCAGTTATCTCCTATGACATGCCTTGGAACCCACAGCGGGTCGTTCAACGAAATGGCCGCGTTATACGCTTGAAGAGCCCTCATGATGTAGCCTTCCTCTACACCTTACTACCAAAACAGGGAGACCTGGAGTTGATTTTAGGGCTTGAAGCTCGCATTAAAGCGAAGATAGCTGCTGCCAATGCCGCGGTCGGCATGGAGACACCAGTGTTGGCCAGTGTTCCTACAGAGTCAAAAATATATGCCGATTTAACTCAATATGCGGGGAGATTATCAGCTGGGGATGCTACCTTACTCGATTCGGACGATGGCTTTGAATCGGGTTCCTTTCGTGGTGAGGAATTCCGAGCACTCTTATTACGCGTTCTAGCCGAGGGTGAACTAGAGCGGTTAAAATCATTACCTTGGGGTATTGGCGCTGCTTTTATTCAAACCTCTGAGGTGAAGAATAAAGTACAGGTACCCGGTGTATTCTTTGCCTGTCGTACGAAACAAGGTGAAAGATACTGGAGATATATCTCGACAGATGGCAACATTATCCGCGAGGATTTAACCATGCTCCGCCTGATTGACCCTGTTTCTGCTCCAGGTTCTCCAATCCCAGACACCGTAAACCTTGAGGCCTTGTTCAATAAAGTGGCGGCTGATATTTGCGAATTTCACAATCGTTTGACCAACCCAGCGGCAAGAGAGGAGCGTCTACCAGCAAGCCAACGATGGGCTTTAACGATACTTCGCCATCCCGATGCGCCGATAGGTAAGGATTTTGATAATGCGGACTTAGCTTTGGGAGTAGGGCGTGATGCATTAGTACGTCGTGCACTCTCTCAATTAAGGAAAAAACAGGAGCAAGAAAAACTAGGTATTAACGAGTGTGCCCAGGAAATGCTGCAAATAATCAAGTCGTTTGGGTTAGCGCCTGTAACACCTACATCAGTTCCGAGACCAATTACAAAAGAAGACCTTGGTGTTGTTTGTTATCAAGTCGTATTACCAAGGAAATAAAGACGGTTACAGGTAAAACAATAATTATCTAGAATTCCCGTAGATGGAGGAAACAATGAAGTACATAAAACCTGAAACACTCTTTTTAAAAAACAATCCAAATTTTAGTGAAAAATGGGTACAAGATAGAATAGCCGAAGACCCAGCAATATTAGGATTAGGCGACCTGGTTTTACGTGACAGGGAGCGTCCACAGCCTAATGCTGGGAGACTAGATTTACTTTTTCAGGATGCTGAACAATCTGATAGATACGAGGTGGAAGTACAGTTAGGCCCTACGGACGAATCTCATATTATTAGGACTATAGAATACTGGGATATTGAGCACAAAAGATATCCTCAATACGAACATCATGCAGTAATAGTTGCCGAAGATATTACTAGCCGTTTTTTAAACGTAATCAATCTTTTCAATGGTTCTATTCCACTGATTGCACTACAAATGCGGGCAATGAAATTTGAAGACAATGTAACGCTAGTATTTACTAAAGTTATAGATGAGTTGAAGTATGGCCTCGAGGAAGAGGAAGGGCCGGTACAGGATGTTGACCGCGCATATTGGGAAACGATAAAAGGGACGCCTTCAACTGTAAAAATGGCAGACGAGTTACTCGAAATAATAAAAAAGCTCGATAGTTCATTGGCACTCAAGTACACTAAATTTTACATTGGGCTTGCAAGGAATAACCAAGCTGACAATTTTGTGATATTCAGACCAAAGAAAAATAGATTGAACGTTGAAATTAAGTTAGAAAAGTCCGATGAAATACAAAATGAGCTAGACGAGTCTGGAATAGAATTACTTGATTATAATAATAGGTCAGGAAGATACAAAATCAGACTCATTAAATCCGATATAAATAAGTATGAAGCGTTACTTACAAAGTATTTCAAAATGGCCTACGAAAAGACAAACCCTGTAGAATAAAACCTAAGGATTTCAATCTATTAGACCGCTGTGACGGTACCTATCACAACTTTGTACTAACAACCCCCACGTTGTTGGATTGAAATTTAAAGGTATTTCATTATCACGTTTTTTTCTTGTTCTTGGATTGCCCAGTTGACTAAAAAAATGTTGTTGAGGAAACCTTAAGATTTTCAGCTCTCTTTTTTAAGTATCTTAAGACCTTACGGTCTCTTTCTTTCCATAATTTGGGGAATTCAGGTTCAGTTACCATGTGATATTTTGGTGCTTCAGGGGCTTCACAATCACCTGCGTTATAAATAATTAGTTGTGCAATACGAATTCCGGGATATAACAATATTGCCGTATCACCGAAATTCACAAGCTCGAGTGTAAGGCAGCCTCGAAATCCTGGGTGAACATGAACGGCGGTTGCAGATAATAAACCTAGTCTTCCATAAGTCGAGCGAGTGACCACGGATGCACATAAGTTTAAAGGTAAACAAATATATTCAAGGGTAGCAGCTAATATTAGCATCCGGGGGTGTATCGTGATGTTAGACCCTATTGGTAGGTCAACACGTTGTAAGAATTTATAGATGTCTTCCTGTTCCGATTCGATTGGGTCAATTGATGGTATTTGGGTTCGCTGCGTCATGATATATTTCGTACCAAGCCTGATATCGATTGTCCCATCTGCAAAATCATCACTAATTAGTGGACTGATGACGAGTCTCTCTTTGATATCCTTATGAAATAAACGCTTTTTTAGTTCTTCACTTCCTAATATCGCTTGTTGCTGACTGCCGTTTTCTTTGTTCATTTCATTCACAAACTAGCTGGTTCCTTTTTTCCATTCTTGCAAAACAATACTGACTTCTATCGCCCTCGAAAGTAATTCATTAAATTTCGTCATGGCAAGCATTTCCAGGTTGCCTTCATTCTTTAATAATCCCTGTATTTCTTTCAACCCATCCAAATATTGACACATACCAGCATTTAAGATACCACTCAAAGTGGCTGGTGTTGATAAATGAGTCGAAATATCAAATACTTCAGAAGGAGGTATCCCATTATTAAGATATTCTAGTAATTTTGGGACTTCATTTAGAAAATTGTGTATCGTATATTCTTTGCTCCTATTTAACGCGCGAACACGAGCCCTTATTCGTTCCCTGGCGCGTAAAATGCTGTTCAAGGCGATAAGATATTTTCCTGATGGGTAAACATTTTTGGAATTAATATAGTTTTCCCAAAATTGTAGTTCTTCGACGATTCGTTGGTTTATCTTACGTGGTCTCATATAGCCCATATTTCGGAGCTCGTCGAACATAAGCTTAAGTCTCGTTCGCGAAGATGGGTGGCGTTCGCTGAATTGGTCCATAACCCCTAAAGCAAAGGACAAGCTTAAAAAGGAAAAAAAGTACGCAGGTCCAAACCTTCTTATTGCAATCAAATCTGCAATGATCTCACGAAGCCAACTTCGTAGAACTGGCCCTGTATTTTTAAATAACTCTCCTCCCTGTTTCTCTTTCGTTTTCTTTGCTTCTCTTCGTACTTCTTTTTTTATGATTTTTACTTGTCCACTTTTTATAAGCGTCGAAGATATATTGGATACCCAATCTTCAAGATGCATTACTTCATGCCCAACCATTATCGTATGAAGTAAAATATTGTTTGACTGTACAGCCGGGTAAGACAACACAACAATCCATTCAGGTAACCTTTTTTCTTTTTTAGTTTCCTTTTTTTGGTACGGTCCTAATGATTTCCTGTATGAATCTAATAACTTTGGGTAAGCTGTGATTTTATACGTTCCACCTTCATAAGGATTTAATATTAACGCAAAAGTAGGAATTATATCTTGGATTAAAATTTCCGTCGCTGCTATCAATCCCATTGGGTAAAGGGTATATTCCGTCGCTTGAATAACTTTGAATACAACTTCATGTATGGAATCTAATAGCAGACTCCTATTTGTGCATAAATTAATTATTTGTTCCACAGATAGGTTTTTGTTCGCTTTTAGTTCAATATTTATAGATGCGCTAATATTTTGACTAACTGCTTTGGCAGTATCGAGGAGGCTTTTAGTACCATGTTGAGGAGTTCTTGCTTGTATTCTAGTGAGGAGCGCTTCGAAGGAATAGGCCTTGTGTAAGGTCTCTTTGATAAAACGGTTGGCCGTTGGATTAATGTTATCCGATTTTGACTTGGTCAATCTCACCTGCCGTCAGACGATTTGTAATCTCCTTCGCTGAACGGAAAAATTCATACAATTCTTTAACATCTTTTTCAGCAGGTATTGATGTATCCTGTGACAATTGTTTGGCTACAGAAATTAATTTACTTAATACCTTAATCCTTTCGGATTGTTCTTTTAGTCGTCGGCCTTTACCTAATACTTCATATGTTTGATTTGCTAATCCGAATGATTCGATTTCCTCTCCTGTTGCGGCGTTTAGCTCAAGGCGATTCACCGCATCTCCACCTTTTTGTACATTCTCCAAGAAATCAACTGCTTTTTGAAAAATTACTCTGTCCTCTCGCGTAAAGTTACCTTTACGTGAAATGGTATTAATTACTCTATCTGAAAGAATAGATAGGTCTAGCTCTAATGATATCGGTCTACCGATAATTGATTCCATTGCCATTTTACACCTCCTTAACTTTTTCGAAGGAGAGTTTTCATTATACAACTGCTTAAATATTGGGTGTCAACATTTCTCAATTACACTCAATATATACATAAAGTATAATATTAATATTGCTTTGTCGAAGCAATTATAATATAAAATTAAAAAAATGTCAAGAAAAGTATTGAATTTATTATACTTTATGTATATAATTTATTTTACCATTTGTTTAGGTAGGTGGTCTTAGTAATGAAGGAGCCAGTAAATAATTTTGGACGAGAACTCAGACGGTTACGTCGTGAGGGAACGATAAAATATTCTCTGGCAAAATTAGCTAGTTTGTCAGGCGTATCAGCATGCTATATAAGTAAATTGGAAACTGGAGATAGAAAACCTACTGTCAGCGTAATCAGAAAATTATCTTCGCATCTTGGCAAAAAACCAAACCATCTTCTTCAAATACTGGGCATGACGGAGATGGACTTTGCGGCGACGTTCGCAAATAACCTTAACCAGGTTAAACAACAGATGTCTGACCTTCCAGAAGACCAAATAGAAGAAATCGCCGATTATCTCACTTATTTGGAATTTAAAGCTTCTATTCACGAATAACCATTATCAATTTTTTATCTTCACATAACTTGTATATCATACCTCCGTAACATTTGTGAAAAAACCAGATAGTGGAAGCAAACTCCATGATATTGGTCGAACGTAACAGTCTCGCGCTAACTTTACACTCCCGGCCATTACCCTTCGCTAAAATCACGCCAGCCTCGAGTTGTGTATATCTCCGCCTACATCCTAGAATCATCTTCAAAAGTAAACCGGAGGTAAAACATGGCAGAAATAATTACATGGCTCCAGGCACAGGTTACTAAGGCAGACTGGGACAAAATCAATGAGCGCAGGCTCAAGTTAAACCTCAAATGGTCAGACCTGTTGCTCCCGGCTACTAATGCATACCTTGCCCAACTAGAGACAGACCGGCTCGCCGACACGACCACCAGACAATCCCCAGCGACCCCAAAATCCAAAAAGCGCGCGAAAAAGGCGCGGGCCGAGGTAAAGGCTGAGGACGAAAGAGGTGAGTATGGCAACGCAGATAGTGCCGGTCAGGTTAAATTGCACTGATGTTTTGATAGGATATATGGATACAGCTCTTGTACCGTGCAACCGGGGCGAGGCAGTTATTATCGAAGGTGAAGAATATTTGTTTGTCAGACTTGAATGGAACAGTCAGAATAAATTGACGGTCATTGTCGAATAAAGGAGACAAGAATGCGATTAGACATGGGACGATGCACAACAGACGACGGGAAATTAAGCCAACAACCCGGAGGTCGTTGGTTCAAATCCAACCCCCGCTACCAATGAATAAAAAGCCCACCTGAAACATGGCGGGCTTTCTTTTTTGCTAACCGATTGCTAACGTGTTATTTTAACAAAAAGCTTGGCATAGGTGGTAAAATAAAACAAAATTAAGTTCGGGAGAGTAAAAAAATATCAATTTACCTAATATGAAGACTTCAGGAGGCAAAGCATGAAATGGTTGTTTCAGCGTAAAAAGCCTGAAGCTCCGCAGGAACAAAAACAACTTGACCCTCAGCAGTCACTTTACGTGGGTTCAAACCTTGATGCTCTTCAAGAGAGAGTAGCAAAGATAGTAATCGGCTTGGGCATTTTGCATCACCAACCCACGTTCGAATGGATTGAGGACGTAAGGGGGGTAATCAGAAGAATACAAGACCAAGCTAAGGACTATGGCAGTGAGGTAACCAAACTGCTCGGCGAGCGTGAGGTGATGCTCGTTGCTGGTAAGGAGATGACCGGATCTACCTACCCTATAATAGCCATAATACCAGATGTCGTGCTTCCTAATGCCTGTATGCTATGGGTGCCGGGAGACGAGAACTTCTACAGGGTTATTGCATACTATGGAGAAGGATTTGACAATAACAGAAGATTTGACGGAAATACTCTCGTGTTCGATGAAGGCCTCTTCACAGGCAGCGGCCACTATTGTTGTAAAGTTGACCCGTGGGGTCGTTCGGATAAACTGCACGCCGTTCCGACGGGCCCAGACGACCCATTATTGCTGAACGACCCTCTTGCTGGGTGGGTAGTTGGGCTTTTTTCTTGTCTACAGACCCAGATTCCGCCAAGGTGTAAGGTCCCTATCGTTACCGGCAAATCCTCAGACCGTTCAACTTGGAAGTGGTGTAACGAGGCCCGAGGGCTCCGTATTATCGTTTTAGGCAACATGGTCTAACATCACAAATAAGATTATTGAGACTGTATCCTGACGGTGATATTGAGAATTTCATCAAATCGTTTAGCTGCAGCTTCTTGAAGGCCTGGAGCAACGTGAGAATAAGTATCAAGAGTTATCTGTATGCTTGAGTGGCCAAGTCTTTCCTGAACTATTTTAGGGTGGATTCCCTGTTTCAGCATTAAAGAGGCGTGCGTACGCCCCGCCCCTTTACCCCAGGTGGAAAGTCTCCGCGAACTTTTCCCGGCTCCGTCCTTTGGTCAGCGTCTGCGCGATTGCCTTCGCCAGCTCCTCGGGCGTCCAGGAGCCGTCCTTTTTTAGTGTATCCAGTACCGGCGGCGGCTCGATAAACAGCGCTACGTGCCCGTGCCAGACTTCAAAAATACACCCATTGATGTGGTCGGCTTGCTCGCTGGCCAGGTAGACCACCAAAGCGGCGATGTCTTCCGGGCGGTTCGGCGCCATTTCCGGCGTGATTACCGGGGAGCCTCTCCAGGCGGCCAATGGGCGGATGGCGTTGCAGGTGACGCCGAATTCGGCCATATCACGGGCCACGCTGCGGGTGAAACCGACGATGCCTTCCTTGGCGGCGCCGTAAACCGTATTGCCTTTCCACCCCAGCCCCACGTGCGAGGAAGTATTGACGATGCGGCCGTAGCCCTGTTTTTTCATAAAAGCGGCGGCGCGGCGCGTGCAGTAAAAAGTACCGAAAAGGTGAGTTCTCAAGACATTCTCCCAATCGCTGGAGTGGACTTCGTCAACGCCCCGCAAGGCGCACACCACGCCGGCGTTGTTGATTAAGACGTCGATGCGCCCGAAGTTATCGATGGCGGCCTGGATGATGGCATCCGCCCCTTTTTCCGTCGCCACGCTGTCGTAATTGGCCACGGCGCTGCCGCCGGAGTTCTTTATCTCGCTGACGACCGCATCCGCCGGTTTTTGCGAAGACCCTTTGCCGTCAACCGACGTGCCGATATCGTTGACGACTACCCTGGCGCCCTGCGCCGCCAGCCCGATAGCCTCAGCCCGCCCGATGCCGTTGCCGGAACCGGTGACTACCGCTACCCGACCTTCCAGTAATTTGGACATAATACCTCCATGTATATGATGAAATTGACTGGAAATACTATACCATATTCGGGCGAAGGCTCAAAAAGTAAAAGTCGTTTGTCCGGGGGATTACTTGAAGCCTCGTCACCATATTCCTAATAAGAATACGGGGGATTTTTTTAGTTAGATTATGTCTTGTGCACATTCAATTTCAGGTGTATAATTGGCATCATGAATCGAATTAAGTCATTATCAATCATTAGTTTTAGACATTTGAACCATCTTAATGACATGAAAATTGGTGAAAAAATCACAGTTATTGCCGGTGTAAATGGTACTGGAAAATCTTCATTACTTGGCTTAATAGGACATATATTTTCATTTAGAATTAGTTCAGAAATTGTAAAAACTATTGATAATAAACCTTTTGAAACCATATTTTCCGAAGTGTTTCGGTTTTCACCTAAATACGATTATCAATCACAATATACTTATTCACTAACATTTCAAGATGGAAGTAAAAAGGAAGCTGTGTCTAGATATGATAGAAAGAATAAACGGTTTAGAATCGATGTTGGTACTAGGCAAAGAAACAAAGGAAAGGTAAAACTACCTGTAGTTTATCTAAGCCTAAAAAGATTGATACCTTTAGCTCAAGAAAGTGAAAAGTCAATCAGAACTATACAAGATAACAAATTGACAAACGAAGATAAAGAGCTTTATAGACAATGGCATAATCAAGTACTGGTTATTAACGACAAAGTAGTTCCTCAACATACTAAATCGTGGAATAAAGAAATTTTTTATGCTGAGTGTGAAAAGTACGATGCATACGGAAATTCTGCGGGGCAAGACAATCTCGCACAAATTATATTAGCATTATTATCTTTTAAGAAGCTTAAGGAAGAAATGCAACAAAACTACCCTGGTGGTTTACTGATAATTGATGAAGTAGATACTACGCTCTACCCCGCCGCTCAACGCCAGTTAATGCAAGTATTTTTAAAAGCAGCCAGAGATTATGATATACAAATTATTTTCACAACCCACTCAATAGAAATAATTGGCTATATGCTAGATCCTAACAAAATGGATTATTATTATTCCTCTGAAATTATTTATCTACATAATCCAACTGGTGCAGTCGAGGTAATACAAGATAAAGACCAAATGAATGGAATCATTGATGATTTACGACATGAAGTTAGTACAAAGAAAATCAAGAGAAAAATCAATGTATATTTAGAAGATGAGGAAGCCAGGATATTTCTTAAGGGTTTGATTCCTAGAGATATTAGTACAAAACTGGAAATTAAAAAATTCAATCATGGTGCTGATTCATATAAAAGCTTGTTAGAAGAAAAATTCCCAGAATTTAGGAATAGTTTAATTGTTCTCGACGGAGACAAATCTACTGATGCAAAATTAAAGAGACAAAAGAATGTTTCATTTTTACCAGGTACTCTTCGTCCGGAAAACGTATTTTTAAATTACTTAAACGAATTACCACCAGAAAGCCCCTTCTGGGATTCAACACCCGGTGGTTACAACAAAAATGTCTTCCTAATGCATAAACCCACTCTTGGAGCTAATCGTGAGGTAATGAAACAATGGTTTAATGAAGAAAAGAAATATTGGGGTAATAGATGTAACAAAATAATAAATCAGTGGAAAAACGATAACCAAAACGTGGTAAAAACATTTATTGAAACACAAAAAAAGAAAATTGAAAAAATAGAAACATAAGCTGTGGTAGTATATTAGTTATCTGTAATAAAATCCCCCGAATCCCTAAAAAAGAATCCGGGGGATTTTTCTGCTCTACTTCACATACTTCTTCCCCATTCCGGCCGTGAAGTGGAACATCGGCTTGTCGATTCTCCTGATGTTTATCGGGCCGTGCTTGGTGCCTGCCGGAATGAAGGCGATAAAGCTTTTAGTCAGGAAGTTCTGCTTGCCGTCGATCCAGAGCTCTACTTCCCCGTTGAGGTTATACCTGTCGTCAGGGTCGCTGCCCATCCAGGAAATCGCTTCATCGAAGTCGTGCACGTGTTCCCCGATGGTGCGCGACTTAAGCGACCCCGTTTTCTGCGGCCAGTCCCCGGGCAAAAACCACGCCGTTTCCATGTAAAAGGCGCCCTTGATGACCTCGCCGTCGAGCGAAAGCACGCGCTCTCCCTCGTTATCCGCGAAGACCGGCGTCCAGGGAGCGTCGCCCACGGTTTCCTTTAGTTCCGTCACGAAGTATTTCTTGTCAACTTTGCCAGCCATTATTTTTTCCCCTTTCTTTTTTCATGCCCGCCCGGGTCCGCCTGCGCCAAAGAGCCCGCGCCGACCATTATCGTCAGCTCGAGGTGCGGTCTGGAGTATTTCTTCCAGGTCAGCGGCCCGTGCTTAACGCCTTTGGGTATATAGACCGTGGACGTTTTGTTAATGATTAGCGGCTGACCGTCCACCATGAACTCGATTTCCCCGCCCAGGTCCTCCTGGTTTTGCGGGTCCGTCCCCAGGTGTATCACTATCTCGTCATAATCGTGCACGTGCTCGTGGATATGCGGATTGGGGTCCGGCATGGCGAACACCCACCCGGTCTCGATGTACATGTTGGTATTGGGGACCAGATTATTGCTCAATAGCGTCATCGCCGGGCGGCGCCCTTTAACCTCGAACCCCGGGGTCACTTCGTAGGCAGGCTGGCTGACGAAGTACTTTTTAACGTCTTTTTTCGGCATAAAAAATCCTCCTTATTATTTGAGCTTTTCGTAAACGTTGTTGTTACGCCGTCTCCTCCTAAATATTCCGGGCGATGCCCGCCCCCGCCGCGATAGCATCGACGATGAGCAGCGGCTCTTTGCAGTCGCCGGCGGCGTAAAGCTCCGGCACTTTGCCCTTGAGGCTTTCGTACAGCTCCATATTGGGCACGAGGGGCAGGGCGGGGATAACCGTGTCCGCTTTAATGAACTGCCGGTAGCCCTCCCGGGAAATTATCGAAAGCCCTTTACCGGTGACCTCCAGGTACGCCTTGACGCCGCTGACTAAAGTGACGTTCTTCTTGCGGAACCACTTGAAGAGATACTGCTGGATAACGTCGACCATACCCTGACCCAGCATGTCCGATTTTTCCACGATGGTGACCTTTCTCCCCTGCTTGCGGAGGAACTCACCGAGCTCACAACCGTGCAGGCTCCCCCCGATGATGACCACGTTTTTACCGATGGGCATATAGAATTTGGTCAGTGACCGCAGAGTTTCCGGCTTCATAAAGCGTAACAGCAGTTTCAGTTGCCGGTGCAGTTTAGCGCTGCTGACGACCTTGCGGCTGTTGATGCCTTTTATCTCCGGCATCGCCGGCGTGCCGCCGGTGGCGATAATCACCGCGTCCGGCTTGAGCGCCTCGATGTAGGCGGCGCTGATTTCTGTGCCGAGCTTTATCCTCACGCCCAGCTTGACGAGCTGGCGGTGGAAATAGTCCACCATGCCCGGCAGGTCCTCGATTTCCGTGCCTTTGACCATCGAGGCTACAGGCAGCAGACCGCCCAGCTTGGTCTGTTTGTCATAGATGGTAACGTCATGGCCGCGCAGGGCGGCCACGCGGGCGGCTTCCAGCCCGGCCGGCCCCGCCCCCACCACCACCACATTTTTCTTTTTTTCGGCTTTTTCAATCGTGTTATACGGCTTGCCCATGAAAGCGTTGATGCGGCAGCGCTGGCTGCCCAGGCAGTTTTCGCAGGCGGTACAGGGCGCGATATCCTCCAGCCGCCCCGCCGCCACCTTATTGGGCAGCTCCGGGTCCGCCTGTAAACGCCGCGTCATGGCGATAAAGTCCGCCTTGCCTTCGCGCAGGGCCTGCTCTCCGAGCTCCGGGTTGAATTTGGCCACCACCATCACCGGGATAGATACCACCTGTTTGATGCCGGCCGCAAAGTTGACATTGGCCGCCGCCCCCCGCAATGCGGCATTATATTGGGCCGGAAAGCGGTTGGCGGGGATGACGGACTCCGGGTAGAACAGCAGGTCCGGCAGGTAGGCGCCTACATGGTAACCCAGCCAGTGACTGCGGATGTGGAGCATGTCCGCACCGGCCTCCTGGAGCAGCCGCGCCGTCTGGTGGCTTTCTTCGATGGTGAGGCATTTTTCATCGGCGATGCCGGCCGTCTGGCCGATCTCAATGGCGTTGATGCACACGGACACGGGAAAGTCTTTCCCCAGGCGTTTCTTGATTTCTTTAACGATGGACGTCACAAAGCGGGCGCGGTTTTCCTGGTTCCCGCCGTAAAAGTCCTTGCGCCGGTTCCAGAAAGGCGAAAGAAAATTGTGCAGCAAGTGGCTGCTGGCAGCGTTTATGTCCACTCCGTCAAAGCCGGCTTTGCTGGCGCGCACCGCGGCGCTGGCGAATTTATCGATGATGATTTCTATTTCCGGGATGGTCAGCTCGCGCGGCATTTCATTATGAAAGTCCGTCTCCGATTTTATGGTGATGCGCGAGGCGGCGATGGGCGGCCCTTTAAAGGGGGAGGGGGGCGGGGCTTCAGGCGCCCCGGGCGGAGGAGCAGGCCCCTCGAAAAGATTAATCTGCCACGGACCATCGTGGTTCATCTGCATAAAGGTGGGGCAGCCGTACTTGTGGATCAGTTTGGGCAGCTCGCTCAAGCCCGGCAGATATTTATCGTCGTCGATACGGTAACGGCCCCGCCACCGCGCCCCGGAGGGATAATCGATGGTGGGAGATTCCACGATTAGCAGCCCCACGCCGCCCCGCGCCAGCGATTCGTAAAACGCCAGCACTTTGCCGTTCATCGTGGTCTCGTCCTCGTGCCACATCATCACCCCCGCCCCGCTCTTCACGATGCGGTTCCGCGTCGTGACACTCCCTATTTTGCCGGGTTCCATCAGCTTTTCGAATCTTGGGTCAGTCATCGGCTCATCTCCTGCGGATTATCCTGGCTGGATTATTTTTCCAGCATTTCTTTCATCGGCCCCCAGTAATAGTCTTTCCATCCCTGGGCGATATCGTCGGCAAACTCTTCCGGCACGCCTGTCTGCGTGAAGGTCAATTTCGTGCCGCCTTCGGCCGCTTTAAAAGAGAAAGTGACCTGCGAGTAAATACCCTCCGGCCAGTCTTCCGCCCGCCAGCTCTGCACGATTTTTTTATCCGGCACCAGCTCGACGTTGACCCCTTTGGCATACGCGTCGAAGACGGAAAATTTACCCCCCACCTCCCGGCTGACAGTCGCCTTCCCGCCGGTGAATTTGGCGTGCTTTTTGGCGTCCATCAGTGCCTCATAGACATCATGGGGGCTGGCTTTAATCGTCACCGATTGCTTGATCGTCCTGGTTTCCATTTTATACCCTCCCTAGCATAAAAGAGTCTAGGCTATATACTAGCATTTTTTTTCGGAATTGCCTATAACAACACTTTAGACGTCCGTCTTTGCCATATATAGCCGGATTGGGTAAAATGGGGTAATCAAGTATGGAAAGGAGCCGCGATGCTTAAATACACACAAAACGATGTTACCCTTGAAGGAGTTAAAATCCACTATTACCGTACCGGCGGTGCCAAGCCGCCTTTCATCCTGCTGCACGGCGCCACGGATAATGGTCTTTGCTGGACGCCGATAGCCGAGTGGCTGTCAGCGCAGTATGATGTCATCATGCCGGACGCCCAGGGGCACGGTCTTTCCGCCCGGTTCGGCCCGGATTATTCTTTTGACGCACCCACGGACCAGGTAGCAGGGCTGGTTAAAGAACTGGGACTGAAAAAGCCGCTTATCATGGGGCATTCTATGGGGGCAGGCACGACGACGAATGTCGCGGTAAAATATCCTTCTCTCCCCAGAGCCATCATCCTCGAGGACCCCGGCTGGATGCCGCAGGAAGCGATGGATAAAGTCGACCCGCAGCGTGTGCCGCCCCGGGAGTCTTTGATGAAGGTGCTGGCCGGCTACCAGAATAAAACCGCTGCAGAGATTAAGGCGGAAGGCCATAAACTGAATCCCCGCTGGTCGGAGGCGGAGCTAGAGCCCTGGGCGCCCGCCAAGCTCCAGGCTGACCCCACGATGTTTTCCCGGCCGCTTTTAAACCCGGCAGGTTATACCGAACTCGTCCCCAAAATAAAGTGTCCTACCCTGCTCATTATCTCCGATGGCGGAATCGTGCCGGTGGCGGCCGCGCAAAACGCTGCGAAAATCTGGAAATCTAAGCAGCCTTTCAAGTGGGTGTTAATCAAAGGCGCCGGCCATAACATCCGCCGCGAGCAGACGGAGGCTTTCAAAGAAGCCGTTTCTTCTTTCCTGAAAGCGCTGCCCGCCTGATAATTCTGTCAACGGCTAATATCGCCGGAGAAATGACCATGGCAAAAAGCATCGCATCTCTGGTCAAGCGGATGACGCTCAAGGAAAAAATATCGCTGCTGGCCGGTACCGATTTCTGGCATACCCGCGGCATCGAGCGCCTGGGGATACCGTCCATCAAGGTTACCGACGGACCCCACGGCGCCCGGACGGCGGACGAAAATAACCCTAACGTTACCCTCCCGGCCACCTGTTTCCCCACCGGCGTCGGCCTGGCGGCCACCTGGAACCCGGAGCTCGTGCGGCGGGTGGGCGCGGCTATCGGCGACGAGGCGCGGGCGCGGGGCTGCTCCGTTTTACTGGGGCCCTGCGTTAATATCCACCGCTCACCGCTGGGCGGCCGGAATTTTGAAAGCTATTCCGAGGACCCCTTTTTATCTGCAAAAATGGCGGTGGCGATTATCTCCGGCATTCAAAGCCGCCAGGTGAGCGCCTGCGTCAAGCATTTTGCGCTGAACAACCAGGAATACCAGCGCCTGACCATCAGCTCCGAGGCCGGCGCAAGGGCGATGCGGGAAATTTACTTCCCCTCTTTTGAAAAAGCGGTGAAAGAGGCCGGAACCTGGTCGGTGATGTGCTCCTACAACCGCCTGAACGGCACTTTCGCCTCGGCCAACCGCTGGATGCTGACGGAGGTTCTGAAGGAGGAGTGGGGCTTTAAAGGGCTGGTCATGTCCGACTGGTTTGCCGCGCACAGCGTCGTGCCGGCGGCTAAAGCCGGGCTGGACCTGGAAATGCCGGGACCGGCGCGTTACTTCGGGGACGATTTGCTTCAAGCCGTCAAGAGCGGCAAAGTCGATATAAAAATCATCGACGATAAAGTGCGCCGGCTTTTAGGATTGCTGCAAAACACTAGCGCTCTGGATAGCAACAATCCCCCTCCCGCCAAAATAAAAGACTTTCCCGCGCACCGCCGTTTAGCCCGCGAAGCCGCGGAGGAATCCATCGTCCTCCTGAAAAACGATAGGAACCTGTTGCCACTTGATCTAAAGACCATCAAGTCTATCGCGGTCATCGGGCCGAACGCCGCGGAGGCGAGGGTCGAGGGCGGGGGCAGTGCGGCGGTAACGCCGTATTACACCGTTTCCCCTCTGGCGGCGCTCCGCAGCCGCCTGGGGAAGAAAATAAAGATAACCTATGAGCTTGGCTGCCCCAATAATGTGGCCACCCATATATTAGATACCGATTACCTGCTCTCCGGGGAAAACGGGCGGCCCGGCTTAACCGGTGAATATTTCCCTAATAACAACCTGGCCGGTAAACCGATGGCGACGCGGTTGGACACGTCTTTTAAGCTCACGTGCATGGAAGGCACCACACCTGTGCCGCAGATAAAGAAGGCCGAATTTTCCATCCGGTGGCAGGGTATCTTTAAAGCGCCCGCTACGGGAAAATATAAATTCGGGCTGACGACCAACGGCTGGGGGCGCATCTTTATTAACGATAAGCCGGTATGCAACAACTGGAGCGACCGCACCGCTGAATTCGAGGACTTTAAAGTGCCGGAGACCGTGGGCGAAATAGCGCTGCAGGCCGGTAAAAAGTACCGCATCAGAATCGGGTACTGCCGTAACACGAACAGTCGTTCGTTAATGCGCTCGCTCCGGCTCGGCTGCGATATCCCGCTGCCGCCTGACCTCCAGGAACGCGCCGCCAGGGCCGCGTCCATGGCCGGTGCTGCCATCGTTTTTACCGGGCTGACGGAAGAGTACGAGAGCGAGGGGTTCGATCGAAAAGACATGGCGCTACCCCCGGGGCAGGACAAGCTCATCAAAAAAGTCGCCGCGGCCAACCCGAACACCATTGTCGTCCTGAACAACGGCTCGCCGGTGGACATGGCGGGCTGGATCGATGATGTCCCCGCCGTGGTGGAAGCGCTTTACCCCGGCCAGGAGTGCGGCAACGGTATCGCCGCCGTCCTCTGCGGCGACGTCAACCCCTCCGGAAAGCTGCCGGACACTTACCCCCGCCGCCTCGGGGACAACCCCACCTTTATCAATTACCCCGGCGAAAGCGGCCGGGTGCTTTATGGCGAGGGTATCTTCGTGGGCTACCGCTACTATGACGCGAAGAAAATCGAGCCCTTATTCCCCTTCGGGCACGGGCTTTCTTACACCAGCTTTAGATACAGAAATCTAAAAGTGTCCCCGCTCAAGGTCAAAGCCGGAGAAAAGGTAAGCGTCAGCATCGACGTGAAAAATACGGGCCAAGTGACGGGCAAAGAGGTGGTCCAGGTCTACGTTGCCGATATTGCTTCCCGCGTCCCGCGCCCGCCCAAAGAACTAAAGGCTTTCCGGAAAATCAGCCTTGAGCCCGGCGAAACCAGAACGGTGGATTTTACGCTGGATAAGGAAGCCCTGGCTTTTTACGACCCCGGGATTAAAGACTGGGCAGTTGAGCCCGGCGAGTTCGAGATACAGGTGGGCAGCTCATCAAGGGATATACGGGCAAGGCAGAGTTTGGTATTATCCTCTTAACCGCAACAATTCAGCACAATCGAGTTTCTTTTGCATTTCGATTTTGATTTCTATTGGACAACTGCTAATCATTATTGACAGTTTCAGGACAAGACGATATTCACAATCGCTTGAGAATATTGGGTGTTTTTGTCCATAAGACATCCTTACCCTTTCCTCACTAGCTGGAGCTGGTAATTGGGATATAATTTGATCTTTGTCATATCTAACTTGAACGCAGTCAAGCCACATAGTTTCAGGCAAGTTAGGATTTTTCTCCAAGTAATAAGCAATTTGGCGTACTAATTCGTTTGGCTGATTTAAACGAACTATATAAGACCCATATTTGTTTGCTAGAAAATTTAAATCAACTTGCGGCCCCGAGAAGCACAATATATAACGAGATTTTTATAGAAGCAGTGCCAAAATACACTGGTCCATACTCATTTTTCTCAGATATTCTTTTCCCTGACTTCCTATCAAGTGTCAATACTGGACGATCCATGTGAATCACCGCTCTCCCTTCACCCTCACTTTTATCTTTACGATTTATATCTTCTATTTTATTGTAGTAAGGAAGTGGGCGCAGTTGGAAGATACCATGCTCCGTCAAGTTACGTGCATATTCTTCTTTATTAAATGCCCGATAAAGCGGAGATGGAAATTTGCCTACAATATATACACTCATAGTTTATTACTAGAAAGTGGTTTCGCCCCCTTCTCCATCCCCTCTTTACACTCCGTCCGCTCCGGCCCCGGCTGCCAGTTCGCACAACACGCCGGCTTGACGCCGTGTATATTGCAGGCAGCCAAACCCTCGTTAAAGGTCAGGAAGGCACAGGCGCCGTTTACGTGGCGTATCAGACGGTATTCCGAGTACTGCCAGCGGCTATCGTCGTAAAGCTCTTCCCAGTCGTAGATGGTTATCCCCAGGTAGCTGATGATCCTGTCGATGTCCACCGGCGTGACGAAAGCCTGGTGCAGGGTACAGCAAACGCCGCAGCGCCGGCAGGCCATGGTCTTAACTTCTTTTTTAGGCGTCGTTGATTTAGCCATTTTATTTCACGATGGCGCTGATGGCTTTGAACTTATCGCCTTTAGCCACCTTGAGCAGCTCGAACAAAGCCATCTCGGTGGTGGTGGGGCTTATGCCCGCCGCGCCCATCTTGAAAAGCGCCACCAGTTTATTCTCGGGGTCGCGCGAGGCAACGCCGTCGCCGACGACCTGTACTTCGTAGCCCGCCCGGGCCAGCGCCATGGCCGTCTGGTAGACGCAGATATGCGCTTCGATGCCGGCGATGAGCACCTGTTTGCTCTTTAGCGCTACCAGCGCCTCCCCGAACGCCGGCTCGTCACAGCAGGAAAAGCAGACTTTTTCTACCGGCTTGATGCCGGGGATAAGCTCGCGTATCTCCGGGATAGTCGGGCCGAGGCCTTTTGGATATTGTTCGGTGACGATAATCGGCACCTCCAGCACCTGTATCCCCTTGACGAGCTTTAAAACGTTGCGCAAAAGCTTTTCCTTTTCGTGCATGACGGGGAAAAGCCTTTCCTGGAAATCAATGAGTAACAAAACGGTGTTTTCCGTATTCAATGGCGCTGGCAGATTCATGGTTCTTCTCCCTGAATTACAAAACTAGATGTTTTAAGTATAAAAGTTGGTCGGAGGCATGTCAAAGCATGACCGCTGTTACTATCACTCAGCGAATTCAAATGTCATTAAAACGTCATGTATTTCTCTTCTATTTTATTATTTCTTCACATGTTTTTCCCTAGAATTAACACATATCAATAATGTTAAAGGAGCAAAATTAATGGTTACACAAGAGCACCATCATGAGGAAATAGTAAAGGCAATGGCCGCCCAGCTCAAACCCGTCCTTGAAAAATCCGGTCAGGCGATATACATCTACCTGGACGACGCTCACAAAGTCTGCAACAAGAAATTCGCCGACCTGCTGGGCTATAAGTCGCCCGCAGAATGGGCGAAGATGGAAGCCCCGCTTTCCGATGTTGTCGAAGAAGACCAGGACGCCGTAATCGACGCCTATACCAATGCGTCGGAGAAAATGGTGGCGGGCTGCCTCGATGTTAGAGTCAAGAACATCGAGACGGGCAAGACCATCAAGACCAATATGATTATCGTGCCGGTCACGGATAGCGGGACTCACGTTTTCACGGTCCACTTTCTCAGCCGTAAATAAAGCCGGCTTCGATTGACGGTCTAGACTATCCGCCGCTTGGATATTCAGCGATATCCGGGATGTCTTGAGGTTCTATTTCAATACCAGCACATTGGCAAAAACCTGCCACGCCAATAATGACTTGGCCGTCAGACTCAAGATGATATAGACCTTTTCGCCGAAAAGATAGTCCCGCCACTTACCGACCTGTTTATACTGAAGCACCATATTGACGGCAAAACAGTTGAAGAAAACGAACAGGGAAACGATAATCCCGTAGACGAAGCCGGGCGGAGAAGCGCTTACTCCCGGTGCGATAACGTAGATAACAACCGCAATCCAGGGGATAATGCCGGCAAAGCTCCCGAACCAGAACGGCAGCCAGCCCCGGTGACCCGGCTTTTCATACTTTTCCTGAAGGGCGCCAAAGAGAATCATACAGGCATTGACGCTGAAAATAGCTATCAGGGCGGCAATATCGCTGATGCCGCAAATCTGGGCGATCAGCACAATCATTATGGAGGAGCTGAAGAAATATTCCATCCACCGTCCGTAGTTATGGTTTTCCAGCAGGTTCCGCTTGTACCAAGGGAACACCCAGGGGGAGGCGATCAGTAAAAGGGAGGCGGCGGATATCGCTATAAACAGGAAAACGCCCCAACCGGTCTGGATATTGAAAAGATGATGTAATGCGGCGGGACTGCCCGGGGGTCCTTCCATGAACGTGCCCGTTACCGGGAGAGAGAAATTGTTAGTGAGCAGGGCCATCGCCACCGCCTGTGCCGCCAGGATAAGCCCGACAACGATGTTCCAGGTACGCAGACTATACAGCTTTTTCTCGGTTGACTGGTCAGAGGTCATTGAGCTCCTCCTTTCCGAATTCCTTATCGGGATAGTGGTTGTACCAGGAAATTATATGGTATTTTATTATACAATAAATTCCCCTGCGTCAAGCTTAATATCTGGCGCCGGCAGGCGGAACGGCCAGATGCTGAGCCGGTCCAGCTATAAAAAATAGTGGCAGGCCTATTGCAAAATGAATTTTTGCGATATATAATATCCAACGGTGGTTTTCTGTCTAGGTTATCACAAATGCAAGCACATTACTTTATCCCGACCCTGAACGGATGACCTTAGCTCTAACCAACTAACTTAAGAAAGGAGGTCATCCGTGGCATTTCAGGACAAGACGTTACAGTGTTCCGATTGCGGTGCGCAGTTCACCTTCTCCGCTGCGGAGCAGGAGTTCTTCCAGTCCAAGGGTTATACCAACGAGCCCAAACGCTGCCCTACCTGCCGACAGGCCAGGAAAAGTGAGCGCATGGGTGCCGGTGGTGCAAAGAGCCGCCAGATGTTCCCGGCCGTTTGCGCCGAGTGCGGCAAGGAAACGGAAGTTCCCTTTGAGCCCCGCGAAGGCAGACCAGTCTATTGCAGCGACTGCTTCAGCAAAATGCGGAGCAACCGCAGCTAGTTAAATCAGTCATCTAAACAAATACAGGCTGGTGAGAGTAAAATCCCGCCAGCCTGTTTGTTTGTATGTTTCCTTCTCGGTAAGGAGGGTTCATCCTGAAGGTTCTCCCTGAAGGGATTAAGGGAGATTTTGGCCACGTTGTTACCTCGGTGAAAAAATTGGTGGGGCAAACGGGCGGGGGAACTTATAGCTTACAGCTTATAGCTAGCTCTTGTATAGATACAGCGGCTTTTTATCCGTGATAATCCTGGTCTGTGCCGCGATTGCTTCCCGGATATATTTGGGCAGAGAGAACATGCCGCGGTGGGTCTCCCCGTCGTAAAATTTGAGCCCGGTCAGTCCCCTGTCTTTAATGCGCCCGTCCACTTCATAGGACGTCAGCATGGAAGCATTATGCTTTCTGGATGCGATGCAGAATCCCCACGGCCCCCCGAAGCACGGCATATATACGGCGCACTGGGTGACGACGGGGAAAACGCTTTTCAGCGTTTTATTGACCGCCGTGAAATTTAGCAGTTCGGTGGGATTGGCGGAGCCGGCCTGCACGGCTATCAGGCCTTCGATGTTAAGTTTTTCCCGGGCGATCCAGAAAAATTCCTGGGTATAAAGCATGGCCGCCGGCCCTTCCTCGATGGGGTCCGGCAGATCGATGATAATGATATCGTACTTTTCCTTGGACTTCTTTAAAAATTCCCTGGCGTCCACGTGATGCACTTCGGCGCGGATGTCCTCGAAAGCGCCGCCGGCGTGTTTAGGCAAATACTGTTTGCTTAACGCGGTCACCTGGTCGTCGATATCCACCATGACCGCTCTTTTCACGGTCTTGTGGCGGAGGGCTTCCCGCAGCGTGGCGCCTTCGCCGCCGCCGGCGATAAATACGGTTTCCGGTCCCGGATGAGTGATCATGGCCGGTTGCACCAGCGCCTCGTGATAGATAAACTCGTCCCGCTCGGTGGACTGTATCTTGTTGTCCAGCACCAGGCACACGCCTAAAAGCGGACTGCGGAAAACTTTGGCAGACTGATATTTAGTCTGCCCCTCATACAGCACTTCGTCGATGCGGTGCAGCTGCAAAAAGTTTTCGTTAATCTTGTCGCGTAGCCAGTTTTTATCCGGGTCTGTATCCATAAAAAAATACCGTGTTTTACACGGCTACCAGGACCCCTCTTAGAATCTCTCGGGTGGAGTAGTTCTTCGACCCAAGTTTTTCGATGAGCACCTCGGCAGCCTTTTCCGGATTAACGGTAGTGCCGCAGGTAAAAACGTCCACCGCCGCGTAGCCGAACTCCGGCCAGGTATGGATGGAGATGTGGCTCTCGGCGATGACCACCACCCCGCTCACTCCCTGGGGAGTAAAGTGGTGGAAGGAAGTGCCCAGCACCACCGCGCCGCAGTCGACGGCGGCTTTCACCATGACGTCGCGGATAAGGTCCAGGTTGTCTAAAGCCTCCCTGTCACAGTCGTGAAGTTCAACCAGTAAATGTCTGCCTAGCGCATTCAATCACCTGCCCCCCTTTAAAAATTTATTCCCGTATCTTCGTGCCGGCCGGGTCGCCATATGCCCTACACAATTAAAAAATTTTATACTGTTTTTCCACTATAATCAAGGGTTTACCAAATAAAAATTCCCAGAGCAATCTAGCCACCCCAGGAATCTTCCCCGCCTCCCCCTATTTAAGGATTCGGGGATTGCCGTTGGTTACGGATGCTTCTAATCCGTTATGTTGATAAAGCCCCTTTCGTTTTAGCTGAATATTTTCATGTCCAGGTTCTGTTTCACCATCTCGGCCAGTTTTGCCAGTTTCTTTTCCTGGTGCAGCCTGGCGTTGCTCAAAGCGCCCTCGATGCCCGCGACGATGTCCGGTATCGCCGTATCGGTGGTGACGACCGGCACACCTTTAGCCTGCGCTTTTCCGAGGACGTTGTAAAGGGGCGGCTCGCCGCCGCCGCTGAGTACGAGGCAATTGGTCGGGGTTTCCAGCGCCGCCAGCTGCATGTCCGGCCGGTCTTGCCGGATAACGGCCGCTTTATTGTTTTTACGCGAGAAATAATCGATGCCGGAATCGAGGACCATGGCGCCCAGCAGGTAGTTCTCTACCAGCTCCCCGCCTTTATCGGCGTTGTTCAGGATTTTCCCCTGTATGCCGGCCGCCAGCTCGGCAACGGTCAGGGCAAGCAGGGCGCGGTTCTCCGGGACGACTCCCAGCAGCTTTATCCCCGCCTCCCCGAACTGCTTGCCGGCTTCTTCCTTCACGCGTTTAAGCTGGCTTGCCGGTACTTTATTGATGATGACGCCGAGGAGACTTTCCCTGAATCCCTGATACAGGTCAGTATATTTAGAAGGCCCGCCGGAATAGGCTTCCACGGCAATGACCTTAGCTTTCATTGTTTTAGCGGCGCCGTAGGCATCTTTGCTCGCGGCATCGCTGGGTTTTTTGCCGAGCAGTGCTTCGGCGATGACGGTATCCCGTCCTTTGATAAGGTCCGGCGCATTCACGAGGTCTTCCAGGCCCAGCACCTTTTTCATGAAAGCGATATCGCCGTCGGGCAGGGTCTTGTCCACGACCTGCGGTTTAAGGTAGCCCACCTTCTGGCCCGCGTTCAGCAAATTGACGGCGATGCCGGCGCCGATGGCAGTCTTGCCGACTGCTGTTTCCGCTGAGACGATAAATAAAACGCCCAATCTCCGCTCCTGCTGCGTTTTCCTACGATAAAATAAGCCAATATATTATAATTCTTTTCACGTAAGACGTAAAGAGGAAATGCTATCGAATAGTGTAACAATTTGAATTTAACAATTAAGGTTAGGCCAGATGTATTGAAAGTAGTATTTTTGACATTCAGCGCTTGACAAGAGTATTATAATAAAAAGTATAGGAGAGATCCTATGCACTAAATGTCACAAAAATACGACCTCGACCAAATGTGGTTAGGTCGTTTTTTTATTCAATAATATTCATTTAGTATATTTATGGCCACAATTAGTTATAAGTTTGATAGACAAAAAGCAATTGAGGCAATCCTATATTTGGTTCCCAAAGTAGGAGACCCGGATATTTATGGTATTTGTAAATTACTATATTTTGTAGATAAGGTTAGTCTTTCAAATTATGGGCGTTTCCTATTTGGTGGAAAATATTTTGCGATGAAAGAAGGGGTAACTCCATCAAATGTCTATGACCTACTAAAGGAAATTGCTAATGAACCTACTGACGAATTGAGAATAGAAGGAAACGAAATAATTGTTTCAAGGGAATATAATCCTGATCTCTTCAGTAAATCAGATATAGCATGTTTGGATGAGATAATAAATATATATGGGAAGCCACCATATAAAAAAAGATGGTTAGACTCTCATGATGCGGCTTGGAAAAAGAATTGGGATAAACGGGGGAATAAAAACAGCGTTATTATTCCGATTGAAGATATTGTTGAACAATTGGATGATTCTCAGGCATTACTCAACCATCTTGCCAATATCGATTAAGTTTAATGTTAGATATTTGGTGTATTTTCTGGATTAAGCAATGTATTCACACAAAACCACCCAAAGATAAATGGGTGGTTATTGTATGTATAGATGGAGTTTATAAAGGGTTTTTCATCAATAAGGGGATAAACGATTTTGTTAAAAAGCGCCCATTTTTACTCGCATCTCAAGTCTTGATAAAAAAAGATGACTATGGCTTTCTTATTCAGGATTCCTATATAGATTGCCAGAAATTATATGACTTTAGTTATGACGACCTAGACAGCGGTCGCGGTAAATTACTTACCGAGACTATTAAAGATATAAAAAAAGTTGTGAAAGATTCGGAAACGTTAGAAAAACGCTATATCAATATGATAATGGCGAATTGATATTGTTGTTCCAATCTTGACAGCCTATTAGCAGCATGATATCATAACCGTAATTCTGCGCTGAAAAGGAGGCATTCATGTTGTATCAAGTGATTGTAGCCGTCCATAGCGCCGTCATGTTCCGGTAGGAATCCGGCCCACCGGTCTTAACTCAAGATAAAACTGGCCGTTCCTTCGGGAGCGGCCTTTGCTTTTTATTTTCCCCGATACCACCTCCCCTAAAGCAGTGCAGTCCTCCTGCCGCGGGCATGACAGCCGCGGTTTCTTGCTTTTTTTCCCAACGCTTTGGATGTTGAAAGGAATAACATTGTGAGGAGTATCAGAATGAACAAATTAACGAAAAAAAGGATGCAGGAACTTTTAAAAAACGATAAGTTTCCACGTTCGGCTAAATACGACCCCGAGTGGGTGCTTAGCAACAATATGGGGCCGAACGCGCTTTGGCTGACGGAATGGCTGTGCGAAAAAATAGAACTCAAACCCGGTATGCGCGTGCTGGACATGGGCTGCGGGAAGGCAATGAGCTCCGTCTTTTTGGCAAAAGAGTATGGGGTAAAGGTGTGGGCCAACGACTTATGGATAAGCGCCACGGAGAACTGGCTGCGTATCATGGAGGCGGGACTGGAAAACCAGATATGCCCTATACACGCGGAGGCCCACGCCCTGCCTTACGCCGAGGGGTTCTTCGATGCAATAGTATCCCTGGATTCGTACCAGTACTACGGCACCGACGACCTTTACCTGTTGTATTTCCACAAGTTTCTAAAGCCGGGCGGGCAAATCGGCATCGTGGTACCGGGGCTGACCCAAGCGATAGCCGGGCCTGTGCCTGAGCACCTAGCTAAAAACCGGGGCAGCGGCAAATCCTCCTGGTCGGACGATTGGTGGTGTTTTCACACCGCCGAATGGTGGCAGCGCCACTGGGACAAAATGAGTTTTATGAAGGACGTTGAGGCGGATTTACTACCGGACGGCTGGCGGCACTGGCTCCAGTTCGAGCGGGCTGCCCTGCTGACAGGAAAAGTAAGCCGTACAACCGATACCGAGGTTATCGAAGCCGATGCTGGGCGCTATATGGCCCTTATCAGGGTGTTAGGACGCCGGAAGGAGTGATAAGGTTGACCGCAGAAAATAAGGTAACTCTTGAAGAACTGGGCTGGGACGACTATTTTTCTCGTGAATTCCAGTTAATAAAAATGCCGGGTGCTGTTCCGGGGAGGGTCGTTGCCGTAGAGAAGGACTCGTGCCAGGTGGTTACCGCGTCCGGCGAATTGGCCGCGCAGCTATCGGGTAAGATGCGTTACCTGGCGGATGGGGGCGATGAATATCCGGCGGTAGGAGACTGGCTGGTTCTCCGTCCTCTGCCCGGCGAGCCAAAGGCTGTTATCAAGGTGATACTGCCCCGGAAAACCAAATTTTCACGGCAGATTACCGGCGGCCGGGATAGGACATCCGGCGGTAAGACCCTCGAGCAGGTGGTGGCCGCCAATGTGGATACGGTTTTCCTCGTCAGCGGGCTGGACGGCGGCCGGAGCCTGAATTTAAGAAGAATCGAACGTTACCTGGCGATTGCCCGTATCAGCGGGGCGGCGCCGGTCATCGTTCTAAATAAAGCGGACCTCTGTACGGACATCGAAGGCCGCGTCAGGCAAGTGGAAACCATAGCGCCCAATATTCCGATTCACGCTGTCAGCGCTACCGCACTAACCGGCCTGGACGCTTTAAAACTCTACTTGAGTAAAAGCAAAACGGCGGCATTACTGGGGTCGTCCGGCGTAGGCAAATCCGCTCTCATCAATGCCCTGCTGGGAGAAGACAGGCTGGCTACGGCGGAGGTCAGGAAGAGCGATAAAGAAGGCCGGCATACCACTACCCGCCGTGAGCTTATCTTATTGCCGGGGGGAGGGTCAGTCATCGACACGCCGGGTATGCGGGAGATACAGGTCTGGGGCGATGAAAAAAGCCTCGATGACGCCTTTGAGGATATCTCCCGCCTGGCCGCAGGCTGCCGCTTTTCCGATTGCCAGCATAATGCCGAGCCGGGCTGCGCCGTGCGGGCGGCCATACTACAGGGTGAACTGGACGCAACACATTTCAGGAATTACCAGAAACTACAGCGCGAAGTCCGGTACCTTACGGCGCGTCAGGAGGGACACGCCGCCCTGGAAGAAAAATTAAGGTGGAAAAAAATATCGCAATATCGGCAGTACCTGAAGCGGAATAAACAAGACAACTAAAGAAACAGGTAAAAAACAATTTTTAAAATTAAGGAGATTTAAACATGAAAAAAGAAAACCCGGGTGAGACTATCATGGCCGAGCTGTACGATAAACTGTCTTCCGAGTTCTATGACTATCACGCTAAACGCGGAGACATCAAGTTTTTCCTGGATTATGCTCTAGAAGCCGGCGGTCCGGTTCTGGAACTCGGGTGCGGTACCGGCCGTGTCCTGATACCAACCGCCAGAGCCGGAGTTGATATCACCGGGCTTGATTTGTCAGCCGAGATGCTCAAATTGTGCCGGGTAAAACTTGAAAACGAACCGGAAAACGTAAGACCCAAAGCGAAATTGATTCAGGCTGATATGCGCAGTTTCGACCTTCAGCGCCGCTTTTCACTGGCCACGATTACTTACGGGCCGTTTAATAACTTGCTTACCGTCCAGGACCAGCTTGGCTGCCTTTCCTGTATCAACCGGCACCTCAACGATGGCGGCCGCCTTGTCTTCGATGTGTTTTTTTGTAAGCCGGAAGAGCTTCTGATCCGGAAAGATACCCCTATCGTTGCCGGCCGTCCCCCTTTCCGGATGCCTGACGGGCGGAGTGTAACCTGGGGTTTGCGTTTCCATGACCTCGATTACCAAAATCAAATCATCCACGAAGAGTTATCGTATGATATCCTCTACGCGGACGGCCGCCGGGAACGCCTGGTCTATCCCGCGCCCTTGCGTTTCTTTTTCCGCTTTGAAGTGGAACACCTGCTTGCCAGGGCAGGTTTTAGCGTAGAAGCGGTATATGCCGATTTTGATAAAACACCTTTCGGAGTTAAACCGCCGGACGAACTTATCTTTGTCGCCAGGAAGGGGTCAAAGTAGTAATATGTGAATTTGAGAAGAAGTTTATTTGCCGTTTCCCTCATAATTACCGGGATTTGCATTGCTCCCGCGTTTTTGGTGATCTCTTAACAATAAATTTTTCAATCGTATGATTTTATAGTTAGCGGCAGCACCAAAAACGTGGTAGCATTATAAGAATGATGGATGTTACCGAGGACATTTTAAAGAACAGTCGCGTCGTGGCTATCGTCGGCCTTTCCTCCAATCCGGAAAGACCCAGCAACGTCGTCGGTAAATACCTCAAGGAAAACGTCTACCAGGTTATCCCGGTCAACCCCACGGAAACGGAAATCCTGGGCTTGAAAAGCTATCCGGACCTCGCCTCGATACCGGTGAAGGTGGACGTAGTGGACATTTTCCGGCGGTCGGAAGACGTGCCGCCCATCGTTAAAGAGGCCATCAGGATCGGCGCCAAAGCTGTTTGGATGCAGGAAGGCGTCAGGAACGAGGCGGCCGCCGCCGAAGCGGAAAAGGCGGGTCTCAAAGTCGTAATGGATAAATGCATGCGCAAGATGCACCTTAAAATGACCGGCCATCCGGAGAAAATATAACCCTGTGGCGGATTAACCGATGTTCAGTTTAAAGCGGCTAAGATATCTGCTGCTCCTGCCGGTGGCGGTGGTCATCGCCGGGACCATCGGGTTCATGCTCATCCAGAAGCTTTCTTTTCTGGATGCTTTTTACTTCACTATTACGACCATCTCCACCGTCGGCTACGGCGATATCCTCCCGACCACCGCCGGGGCCAAAGTCTTCGCCATCATTATTATCATTTTCGGCATCGGCAGCTTCCTGACCCTGCTTACCACCGCGGTGCAGTGGCTGACGCAGCGGCAGCAGTACGCGATACACCGCCACCGCCTGAACATGCTCATCGGCGTATTTTTTACCGAGGCTGGCAACCAGCTGCTGCGCATCTTCACGGATTGCGATCCCAACATCAACAACGTACGCAAAGACTTTACGGTTGACGCCCATTGGACGGACAAGGAGTTTGCCAACCTCCGTAAAAGGCTGAATGGCTACCAGCATAAAATCGACCGCAGCAAACTGGACCTGGATATGCTGAAACGCTTTCTCCAGGAAAAGGGGGAACTGCTTCTCCGGCAGCTGGAAAACGCCGACCTTATGGAAAACGAGACCTTTACCCAGCTTCTATGGGCGGTGGTCCACCTGCGCGATGAGCTTGCGGCGCGGCCTTCTTTCACGGGCATGCCGGCCGCTGATTCCGCCCACATCACGGTGGACGTTATCCGGGCCTATTCCCAGCTTACCCTGCAGTGGACGGAATACATGCAGCACCTTAAAGAAAAGTACCCCTTCCTGTTTTCCTTCGCCCTGCGCACGAATCCCTTCGTGGAAAACCCGTCCGCCGTCGTGAAATAAATGACCTTTTCCTCTTATTCTCCCTCTCCGTTTACAGAGAGGGAGACAAAAGAAATCCTCCAACTGCGCACTTGCTGGCGCCTCCTCTCTGCCAGCGGAGAGGAGGTTGGGAGAAAAGGTCGCATTCTCACTGGTATCCAGCCCCCGCAGGTGTTATCATGGGAGGAAAAAGAGAAAACAGCGATGGATATCAACCTGACTTTCATGGGCGCCGCTCGCAATGTTACCGGCTCGCGCTACCTGCTGGATATCGGTGAGACCGAATTCCTTGTCGATTGCGGGCTTTTCCAGGAAAGAGATTTTCTGGAACGCAACTGGAAACCTTTTTACTGCAACCCGAAGGACGTGGACGCAGTCCTGCTGACCCACGCCCACCTGGACCACTCCGGTCTGCTCCCCAAGCTGGTGCACGAGGGGTTCCACGGCAAAGTTTACTGCACACCGGCCACCGCCGATATCACCAAAATCATGCTGCTGGATTCCGCCCACCTGATGGAAGAGGACGCCGCCTTCAAGAAAAAACGCCACCAGAAGGAAGGCAGAAAAGGCCCCCACCCGGAAATTCCCCTTTATACCATCGCCGACGTCGAAGCAACGATGCGTTTTTTCACGCCGGTAGAATATAACCAGACGGTAAGCATCGGGGAGGGAATCGAGGCTACTTTCTACGATGCCGGCCACGTATTGGGCTCATCGATGATAAAGCTGCGGGTAAGCCAGGGCGGGGAAAAGCGCAGCATCGTTTTTTCCGGGGACATCGGGCGGTGGGACCGCCCCATCCTGCACGACCCCACCGTCTTCAAATACACCGACTACATCGTGATGGAATCCACCTACGGCGACCGCGTCCACGAAGGCACCCGGGAAATCGATGAAGACCTGGCGGATATCGTGAAATCGGCTTTTGCCTCGCACGGCAACATCATCGTTCCGGCCTTCGCCCTGGAACGCGCCCAGGAAATACTCTACTACCTCAATGAACTGCTGCGGGCACAGCGCATTCCGCCGCTCGACGTTTATCTCGATAGCCCCATGGCCATTAAAATTACCGAGGTATTTAAGAAATACTCCGCGCTGATGGACGAGGACATGCGGGACATGATACGCCGTCACCAGTCGCCGTTCGATTTCCCCGGCCTGAAAATGGTGGAGACCGTGGAGGAATCCAAAAAGCTTAACGATATCAAGGGCACCATCATGATCATCGCCGGCTCCGGCATGGCCACCGGCGGGCGCATCAAGCACCACCTGGCTAACAACATCGCGCGGCCGGAATGCACCATAATGTTCGTCGGCTACCAGGCGGAAGGCACGTTGGGCCGGCTGATTACGGACGGAGCCAAGACAGTCAGAATCTACGGCCAGCAGTACCCCGTCCGCGCCCGGATCATCCAGATACACGGCTTTTCCGCCCACGCGGACCGGGACGACCTTATGAAATGGCTTTCCGCGCTGGCTGTAACACCCAGGCATATCTTCGTTACCCACGGGGAAATAGCGGCTGCCGAGCAGTTTTGCCAGTTCCTGCACGAAAAAACCGGCTTTGTATGCTCGGTGCCGGAATACGGCAGCTCTGTCCGGTTAGAGTAAAAGGACCTACAGGAGGCCCTATGAACAACGATTATGAAATCAATCAACTGGCCAAGGAAGACTCGTGGCGGATGTTCCGCATCATCGGGGAGCTGGTGGAGGGCTTCGATAGCCTGGCGGATATCGTGCCGGCGGTAACGATATACGGCTCCGCACGGCTCAAACCGGACAACAAATGGTACGCCCAGACCGAGGAAACAGCTTATTTACTGGGCAAGAACGGGTTTAACATCATGACCGGCGGCGGCCCCGGGGTAATGGAGGCCGCCAACATGGGCGCGCGGCGCGCCGGCGTCAGGTCCGTAGGCCTGAACATCAAGTTGCCGGTGGAACAGGCCTGCAACGTTTTCGCGGACCGTACTATCACGTTTCACCACTTCTTCGTGCGGAAGGTCATGCTGGTAAAATACGCCACGGCTTTTATCATCATGCCGGGCGGTCTGGGCACGATGGACGAGCTGACCGAGGTGCTGAACCTGATAGAAACGCAAAAGATGAGGCCCTTCCCGGTATTGATGTTATCCAGTGAATACTGGCGCGGCTTCCTGGACTGGCTGAAAGACACCGTGCTGGCTGACGGCATGATTTCTGCATCCGACTTCGAGCTGCTAAGGGTTTTCGATTCTCCCGCAGATATCGCGGACGCGGTAGAAAAGTGGTACACCCGCCAGGAAGTGATGGGCGAACGGGCTTTACAGAGCTAGAGAATCTCTGAAAATAAGTCCAGAAAACCTTCTGGCGGGGGCTCTGGGGGTGTCCCCCAGCCCCCAGTCCCCCAAGATTGGGGGACATAGGGGGTTGATAAAGGCTTGTTTAGAACTTCCCAGATATTTTCCGCTAAATCTTCCGGGTAAAACTGTCATCAGGCTTGCCTATATCAATATCAGGAGAAAATAAGAGATAATCCGCATTCCATTAATATCTGGTGATTTCCACATCATTCAACTAATTTCCATACGCCTGGCTTCCCCTGTATCAGTTTATTCTTGATTGATTTACTGATAATCTAACACTATTATTAACTTATATGTACTGGTTAATTCACAATGCTGTCAGATTAATAGTTATTATCAGGTATGCGCTATGTCCGCAGTAAGGGGCCGGGAAGGCCTCTTGCTGCTTTGGAGGTGCTTCAATGGATGAAATAAATGAAGCAATCAAGAAATTCCAGAAGGAACTTAACGGCGGGACGGCGGCGCTGGTGCTGCTGGGGGTGCTGGATAAAGCCACCGCCCCGATGTACGGCTATCAGATCGCCAAGCTAATCGAGGCCCAGACCAAAGACATCGACATCATGAAACAGGGGGCGCTCTATCCGGTGTTAAGGTCGCTGGAAGCTACCGGCCTGCTGCAAAGCGAGGTGGAGCCCTCCGTTGCCGGCCCGCCCCGGCGTTACTACAAAATCACCGATTCCGGCCGCCAGACACTGGCAAAATGGATTGAAATCTGGCACCAGACAAAGGAATTCGTCGATGCCGTTTTAAAAGGAGGGGAAGATGATTAACACCATCGAGCAATACCTGGCCGAACTGAAGTACGAACTCGCCGGCAGTGACCGCGCCACCATACAGGATGCCCTTTCAGACGCCGAGGAATACCTCAGGACGGCCCTGGACGCCGCGATGAGAGATAATCAGCATGTTGCCGAAGCGGCGGCGCTGGCGTCGATTATAGAGCGTTACGGCCAGCCGAAGGAAGTGGCCGCCGCCTATAAAGAGCTGGAATCGCGTACGCCACCGGCCTTCGGCAGGCAGGCGCCCAAGGAGATCAGTCCCCCGCTGGCCCCGACGGCACCTGTTCCTCCCGCACCAGCCCGGCCCCCAATCGCGCCGGCCTTGCCCGAGACGCGCAATTTCTTCGCCAGGTTCTTCGGCGTCTTTGCCGAACCCAGGGCCTGGGGGTCTTTCTTTTACCTGATGCTTTCCATGTTCATCGGCATCGCCTACTTTACCTGGGCGGTCACCGGGATTTCCGTTTCCGCCGGCCTGCTGGTGCTGGTCATCGGCATACCCATCTTCGGTTTGTTCCTGATATCCTTCCGGGGCATCGCCCTACTGGAGGGGAGACTGGTGGAAGCGCTGCTCGGCGTCAGGATGCCGCGGCGCCCGCTCTTTTCCCGCAAGGACATCGGCTGGTGGCAGAAATTCAAGAATCTACTCACCGAGCGGCAAACCTGGACGGCTGCTCTCTATATGATATTGCTGATGCCGCTGGGTATAATCTATTTCACCGTATTTGTCACGCTGATAGCTCTTGCCATCTGGCTTATCTTTAAACCCGTTACCGAGCTCGTTTTCGGCGTGCCGTCATTCTGGATCGGCGATTACGGGTACTTCACGCCCACCTGGCTGCTGCCCTTCGCCACCATCGCCGGCATCCTCTTATTGCCCGCCACGATGCACCTGGCCAAATTTGTCGGTAAGCTGCACGGCGGCTTTGCCAAGGCCATGCTGGTGAGGGAATAAAGTTCAATACGTGTTGCGGAGGAAGAAAATGAAAAAACTGTTTTCAGGAATTATACTTATCACGCTGCTGGCGACTGCGGCGGTTTTCACCGGGTGCGTGCGGGTGGACATGTCGGCGAAAAACGGCCCCATCACGACGCAGAGCTATAACTATGCCGGCTTTACCAGCATCAGTATAGGCAATACATTCCAACTTGATGTCACGCCCGCGGATACCTACAGCATCAACATCACCGCGGGAAAAAATGTGCTGGACCATATCCGTGTCACGATGGATGGCTCCATCCTTAAAATTGACGTTGAAAGCTGGAATTTAAAATCGTGGTGGCGTACCGGCACCAAAGTCTCGGTGACCATGCCGGTGTTGAAAGACCTCGACCTTTCCGGAGACAGCAAGGGGAGTGCGGCGGGATTTAAGTCCGGCAACCCTCTTAACCTTAAGGTATCGGGCGCCAGCGAGATGGACCTGGACATGACCACGGGCTATTTTACCGCCGATTTGAGCGGCGCCAGCTCGATAACCGGCCGTTTAACGGCGACAGGCAGTGACATGAAGCTTTCCGGCGCCAGCAAAATCAACCTGACCGGGGCGGGCGGGGACATCAAGCTCCACGGCTCCGGCGCCAGCCAGGCTTTCTTTACTTACTACCCGGTCAATAACGCGGACATCGAATTATCCGGCGCCAGCGACGCCAATATGGACATCAGCGGTACGCTGAACGCGGATTTGAGCGGGGCATCTACACTGGGCTACTCCGGCAATCCCACCCTGGGTAATATCAAAACCACCGGGGCATCGGACCTGGAAAAAAGAAGCCAGCCCTGAGGCTGGCTTCCTCTCTTCAGGGCGCATAGCGTTATGTAAATCTTCCTGCGCTATGCGCCCGGCTCTTTTTCCGGCAAGCTCTATTGCCTCCTCTCTGCTAGCGGAGAGGCTTGCCCTTCGTAGCTTCAGTACAAGAGGGAGGTCAGGCAGAAAGGTCGCCCCCCGACCTTTTCCTCTTGTTCTCCCTCTCCGTTTGACAGAGAGGGAGACAAAAGATAGGATAAGTGAAAAATACTTCGGGGAAAATAATTGAAAAACCAGGAAAACAGGTGGCGAACCACTCCGGCTTTGTGGGAAAAACTCAAGCCTATTGCCCACCGGATGAGATATGAACCGACGCAGGCGGAAAAGACACTCTGGCAACGTTTAAGAAAACACCAGGTCCGGGGCTTAAGCTTTCGGCGGCAGTTTTGCATAGGCCAATTTATTGTTGATTTCTATTGCGCCAGGGTCAAGCTGGCCATAGAGGTGGACGGAGATATCCACCAATACCAGCCAGAAAAAGACGCTTTAAGACAGGAATTTCTATCAGGCCTCGGTATCAGGGTCATGCGTTTTCCAAATACTATAGTGCTGCTTGAAATCGACAAGGTTATTCAGCAAATAGAAAATTCCGTGTCCCGTACTATTTAATACCTCCTCTCTGCCCGCGGAGAGGAGGTCAGGTAGAAAGGTCGCCCCCCGCTATGCGCCCGGCTCTTTTTCCGACCCCTTCTTCCACGCTTCCGCACTTTCAATCAATTCTCTGGCGGCACTTAATGCGCTTTCACTGTATTTCTGCCCGCCGATCATCGCCGCCAGCTCCTGGAAACGCATTTCTCCGGTCAGCGTCTCGATGCGGCTGGTCGTTCTCTCGCCGGCGGTCTGCTTGCTGACGCGGTACTGCGCATCGGCGAAGGCGGCGATCTGGGGCAGGTGCGTCACGCAGATTACCTGGTGGTGGCGGGAAAGCTTCCACAGCTTGCGGCCGATGACCTCGCCGCTGCGGCCCCCAATGCCGATGTCTATCTCGTCGAAGATTAGTACGGGAATGGTATCCGCTTCCGCCAGGGCGCTCTTGAGAGCCAGCATGAAGCGTGAGATTTCACCGGTGGAGGCGATCCTGTCCAGCGCCTTGGCCGGTTCGCCGGGGTTGGTGGACGCCAGGAACGCTACATCGTCCACGCCGCTGGCGCCGAATTTATAAGTCTTGCCTTCGGGGAAGGGGATGCCGTCCGGCGTTTCTTCCTGCGTCATCGCCACGACAAAGTCCACCCGCCCCATGCTTAGCTCGGCCAGCTCTTTTTTCACCACTTTGGCCAGCTTTTGCGCCGCTTTAGCCCTTTCCTGGGAAAGCTTCGAGGCTAAAGCGCCCATCTCTTTTTTCAGCTGGACGCGCTCTAATTCAAGTTGCTCGCGGCGCTCGGTGGAATTGGCCAGCCCCGCCAGCTCTTTCTCCGCTTTGGCGAGGTACGTCAGTATTTCTGTTATCGAGCCGCCGTATTTCCGCTTCAGGCTTTTCAGCATCTCCAGACGGTTCTGGACTTCTTCCAGGCGCTCCGGGTCGTAGCTCAAGTTATCGCCGTAAGATTGGAGCTCCCGCGCCAACTCCTCCAGCCCGTGGATCAATTCCTCGAGGTAGTTCATCTTGGGCTGGAGGGTGGGGTCTTTATCCACGATCTGCTTCATCAGCGGCAGGGCCTCGCCGGCCTTATCCACCACCGAGGTGGCGGCCATGGCGCTGTCCTCGCCGTAGATAATGCGGTAAATATCGAAGGCAGCGGACTTCAGCTTTTCCGCGGACATCAGGAGGGTCAGCTCTTTTTGCAACGCCTCCTCCTCACCATCCTGCAGCTCCGCCCGCTGTATTTCTTCTATCTGGAAATTAAGCAGCTCGATATGCCGCGCCAGCTCCTGCTCATCGCGGGAGAGCGACTGTATTTCCCGCTCCATCTGGTGCAGCTCGGAAACTCTGGCGCCGAAGGCGTGCCGTTTTTCCAGCGTATGCGCATACGCGTCCAGGTAGTCCAGGTGGTGGCTCTTGTTCAGCAGCGAGAGGTGCTCGCTCTGGCCGTGGATATCCACTAGCGCCGCGCCGATGTCCTTTAAAATCGCCCGGGATACCGCCTGCCGGTTGACCCGCGGCGTGGTGCGCCCCTGCCGACGGAAATCGCAGGAAAGGAGGAGGGTATCGTCTTCGGCGGCCAGTCCTTTTTCCGCCAGTATGTTCCGCAGCGGGGATTTTACATCTTTTTCATCGAGGTGGAAAACTCCTTCGACCTGCGCTTCGGCGGCGCCGTGGCGGATGTCTTCTTCATGCGCCTGGCTGGAAAGCAAGGCTTCCACGGCGTCCACCACCAGCGACTTACCGGCGCCGGTCTCGCCGGTGATGACGTTCAGACCGCCGGCGGGCTTCCAGTCTATCGCCTCGATGATGCCGAAGTCGCGTACCGTGAGTTCATCCAGCATTTTTATTTAGTGCTTTCATCTTGATTTTTTTATAACGAAATGTTTACCATCGCCGGCGCCGCTCCTCGCCGACCTTTTTCCAAGCCTTGCGTAAAAAGTACATCCCGACGAGGAAAATCACGAAGCAGACCGCGCCGGCGGCGATCAGCCAGGGGTGGCGCGCATAGATATCGGCGTTGCCGAAATCGACCGCCCCGGAAAGCAACAGGACGGTACCCGCCAGCCCGATGACCGTTAAAGCAATTCCGAGTTTCATACCAGCCGCCCCTTTTCTTTGCTTTCGGCAGTGCGGGTGTTCAGTATCGTTTCCAAGTTTAGCGGCAGCTGCACGTAAGGTACATCCAGCGCTTTCTTGAGGTCGTTGGCATTGCGGGGCGCATATGCCTGCCAGTGGTTGTTGAAGAAAGCGAAAAGCAGACGCGTCTTAGCTGCGGCCGCCCTCACCCTTTCCGCTAGCCCGGCGATTTCCGCCTCTGTATAGAAGTAGCGGTAGCGCGTTTCCGCGTCGCCCGTCCACCAGTCTTTGGCGTTGCGGCCGTGAAAGCGGAAGTAAGCCATATCCGAGGTCACCGGGCATTCCGCCGCCACCGAGGTGCTGAACTTAGGCTCGTCGATTTGGACCCAGGCCATTTTATTTTCTCTTAAAAGCTGCTCCGTGCCGGCATCATCGCTCCAGGAGCGGTGCCGCAACTCCACCGCCAGCCGGTATTCCCCGAAAGCGTTGGATACCGCCCACAGCACCCGCCGGCTGTAGTCGTCGTTTTTAAAGCTGGGCGGGAACTGCGCCAGCAATGCGCCGAGCTTATTGGCATTAGCCAGCGGTTCCAGGCATTTCTTAAAGCGGTCGACGTCCGCCTGCGCGATGACGGCATCTTCGCCGGTGGCTTCCCGGTACATTTTGGGGTGGGTAAACTTCTGCCAGAGCTTCACGGCGAAGAGGAATCCAGGCGGCACGCGGCGCGCCCAGTTATAGACGAAGCCGGGGTCCGGCGGGCGGTAAAAGGTGCTGTTAATTTCCACGGTATTGAAGAACTGGCTGTAATACTCCAGCTCGTTGACCTTGCCGCCGGGATAGAAAAACCCGTTCCAGGTGCCCTCGCCCTTGGGGTAAGACCAGCCGGATGTGCCGATATAGATAGCGCCGGTAGAGGACATACCGCCTCCTCTGGTCATTATACGAAAACACGGGAAAAGATGAAAGGGAAGGCGACCTTTTCTCCTGACCTCCTCTCCGCGGGCAGAGAGGAGGCATTAGAATGTGCCGGATAAAAAATTATCCTATCTTTTGTCTCCCTCTCTGTCAAACGGAGAGGGAGACCAAGAGGAAAAGGTCGGCGTACAATCTTGGCAAAAATGAAGGGAGGGGTTTTTAGCCCCTCCCCGTAAGAACTGTTATAACTTATAGCTTACAGCTTATAGCTTATAGCTACTCCACCGGTAGAAGCGGCGTATACATGCCCGCTTTAAGGATAGAGAACCGCAACGCCAGCCCGCCGATGATTTCACTCACGACAGCGGTAATCAGCAGCCCGTCCGCAGCATGGCCGGTAAAATACGTGGTTACCGAGATAGTGATGGGAACGGCGATGCCGAAAACGAAAACCCCGATCCAGAAAAGCGGGGCCAGGCTGCCGCCGATAAGCCTCATCACGGCTCCTTTGGCAGCGGCGCTGCTATAGGTGGTATTCCAGAGGTACACCCCGATGATCACCGCCAGGGCGATCAGAACGATGCGGATGATGTTTTCCAGCGTGGCGATATCCGTGCTGTTCTGGCCCATCATGACCGCCAGGAGTATCGCCAGGCCGCCGGTCAGGCCGCAGGTAACGAACAGCACCGGCACGATGGCCGTGTTCCAGACTTTGATGGCGCTGACATAGCTTACGGCAAAACCGGTATAAATCGATTGCGCAAACGCGAAGATGCCGGCCAGCACTTTGAACGTCTTGATGGCGCCGGTAGCATCAGGGGCCCACTTCATCAATATCATCGTGATTACCGTAAAAAACCCGAACGCCATGATGAATGAAAAGCCGCGGGCAATCCACGACGTGCCGGGTTTGCGCATCATCCTCCAGAACCGCATGGGGTGGGTGAGGTGCATCATATAGAATGCGCCCATACAACCCGTCAGTAAAAACGAGATGAAAATCCCCAGCAGGTTATCAAAGTAGGCAGAGATAAGGAAAAGCCCGCCGGCGATGCCGCCGAGGAAGAAAGCGAACGCAATAAAGTTGCCCCTTCCATCTACCCAGTCTTTTTGCTGCTGGGGTTTTACCATGAACTCAAACGGTTTATCTTTACTCATTTCTTTATGCCTCCCTTCTTCTCGATTAGTCAATATAGGAGATTGACGGCTCGGTGTCAAACTCGGGATGGAACGCGTGGCCGTGCTTCTCCTTGATGACGCGATTGATCTCGCTGTTAGGGTCGTCCAGGTCGCCGAAGTGAATCGCCTTGGTCGGACACACGATGACGCAGGCGGGAGTGGCATCGCGGTCAACGCCGGGCGTCAGTCCCAGCGCGAGACCGGAGTCTATCCTCTCCTTGCAGAAAACGCACTTCTGCACGACCCCTGGCGTATGCGGGTATAACAGCTTGCCTATCTTTTCATGCTCGCTTAATTCCTGCCCGGGGAAGTATTGCGCATCGGCGTCTTCATACATCGACCGCATCTGGTAAGGACAGGCGACCATGCAGTAGCGGCAGCCCACGCACTTGGTATCATCGATCCAGACAATGCCGTCTTCGCGCTGCTGGGTGGCGCCGGTGGGGCAGACTTTAACGCATTTCGGTTCGGCACAGTGATTGCAGCGCACGGAATAGATGAGCTTGGTTACCGAAGGGTACTTTCCCTTCTCGCCGATAAGTACCCGGTTCCAGAATATCTGGGGCGGGACGAAATGCTCGGCTTTGCAGGCCAGCACGCAGGCGTTACAACCGATGCATCTCTTAAGTTCTATGGCCATCCCCCATCTCATTTGCGTATACCTCCTGCTTTATTAATGTCAGTGCCGCCAGCCTTATCGAATTCGATCCTGTGGTCGATCTTGTAGACCTTGACCATGGTGGCGGTTTCCTGGCTCCAGCAGACCGGGCAGGCGTGTTTGGCATCGGACTCCAGCAGGATGTTGAAGTTGGTGCCTTTGCCGTAGGCAATCGGGGCGCCTTTAGCCCATGCACCGGAGCACGCAGATATGGATATGGTCTTGGGGTGCTGCCCCTGCATTGTTTTCAGGGTGCCGGTGGTCTTGCGTCCGTATGACGACTCCAGGCAGATAAGGTCGCCGTCTTTCAAGCCCTTTTTCTTGGCGGTATCTGCGTTCATAGTGATATTGTAGGTGTACGGATTAAGCTGGGAGACCTCATCCAGCCAGGGCATTTCCATGGTATAGGTGCCGTTGTGCAGGATATCGCGGTAGGAGAAACTGTAGAGGTCGAATTCTTTTGTTTCTTCCCTGGCTACCTGCGCCGGGAAGTAGCTGATAAGCGGGGTGAACTGCTCCCACTCCAGCTCCATGCCGGGCTTCTTGGCATTTTCCATGATTTCGTCTCTTAGCTCGGCGATGTGTTCCATGTAGATGGGAATGCGCACATCGACGTACCAGCGCCAGTAGGCTTCCTTGACCTTCTTGGGCCAGTGGATGGTGCCCTCTTTAGAGATGTATTCCAGGCCGTGCTTTTCACCGAAATAGAACTTGAAGGCACGGTCCATCATCTCGTGATAGGTTATTTTCTCTTCGGGTTTAATCAGGACGGTAACTTTCTTGGGGTCAATCATCTTGACATCCCTGACGGAGGCGATATCGCCGCTGATAAGCGCCTCACCGCCGAAGCTGGAGAAGTAGACGTTATAGTAAGCGTTCATCTCAGCTCTCATGCCCAGCCTGTCGGCGATTTCCCACAGGGCTTCAACTTTATTCTTCCGCTCGTAAGCGGGTTTCACTACCGGCTGGCGGATGGGGAAGTCCCAGCCTTCCATGCCGATGGGATAGTTGAAGAAAGGCCCGTGGGAGGAGAAGAGGCAGTAAGTTTCCAACGGATGGCAGTCCGGCAGCACGATGTCCGCAAAGCCTTCGCAGAACTCGTTGGGAAGAATATTGAAGGAGACGATAAACGGTATCCGTTTAAAGAAGTCTTCCGCTATTTCCCGGTTCTGCGTGCTGCGCACCATGTTGGCACCGAAGATCATCGCCATTTCAATCTCGTAAGGTCTGCCCAGGTTGTTCCAGTATTTCTGGAAGTCGGAAGTTACCGGGTGGGGCGAGAATGAAGCCGTCGGGACCAGTTCTTTCATCAGGACGGTATCGGGCACCTTTGATTCCTCGACCGGCCATGGCTTATGCTCCATGAAAGTGCCGGCGGTGAGCATGCCGTCGCGGCAGGGATAAGGGATAACCTTGTAGCGGCCGGTTTCCGGGTGGCCGCCGACGTAAGCCGGCCAGCCGAGCGTGCCGCCGGGTACATCCATCGCGCCGACGATGGCATTCAGCAGGCACATGGCGCAATAGCTCATGGCAGAGTTGGTATGGCCCTGTCCGCCGCGGAACATGATGGCGGCTACCGGCCTTAGCGGTAGCTTTTCACCATCGATTTCAATCGTGGTGCCGATCATGGCGGCATCCGCCCACTCTTTAGCGATGCGCTGTACCGTGGCGGCGCGGACGGTGCTTTCTTTTTCCGCGTATTCCGGGGTATATTGCTTTACATGGTCTTTCACCAGCTGGAAGGACGGGTGGACTTTAACACCATTGACCGTATATTCTCCCAGCAGCGCGAAATCCTTGATGGTGGGGTCGTTAAAAGTTTTAGCTTTCTTATCCACCGGGTCCCAGATGAGCGGTTTCTTGGTTTCTTTATCGCGGAAATACTTCTGGTCAGGGCCGATGAGATAAGGCCCGTTGGTCTTTTTCTTCAGGAATTCAGCATCATAGACATTAAGCTCGTTCAGTAGGATGTTGACCATGGCCAGGGCGACAATGGCATCGGTGCCCGGGAGTATCGGCACCCACTCGGTGGCTTTACCGCCGCCGAAGTTGCAGATGGGGTCGAAGACGACATTCTTCAAGCCCCTGGCGCGGGCATCCGCCGAGAGCCTCATGTTGAAGCCCATGGAATGTCCGGAGCCGGTGCCCTTGTTGGAGCCCATCTGGATGACGTAGTTGCAGTACTTGTAGTCCGGCACGATAGACCAGGAAGCGTGGTAGAGACCGGCGCCCATGTGGGAGCCGCTGCCGCAGTGCAGGCCGGCGCCGCCGACGTACCAGTTCTTGGTGCCGAATACCGCCCCGAAGACGCCAAACCCCAGGGGCAGGTCCGGTCCAGAGCCCGCCGAAGGGGTGCCGCCGTGCAGGAGTTTGTTGGGATTCTCCGCGCGTATTTTCTTCAGCCGTCCGGCGATCTCATCCAGGGCTTCGTCCCAGGAAATCCGCTTCCACTGTGGGTCCTCGAAGAGCCCTTTCTTGGGATTGGTCCGCTTCATGGGGTAGTTGAAGCGGTTGGGGTCGTAAAGCGCCTGGATCATAGCTTCGCCCTTGGCGCAGAGACCGCCGCGGGAACCGAAGTCGTTATCCGGCTCTCCCTCTATTTTTACGATAACTCCGTTAACCCGGTGCGCCCGCATGGTGCAGGTGCCGTAGCAGCCGCCGCACGTGGACTTTACCCAGGTATCGTCCCAGATCTCCGGGTTACCTTTGACCGAGAGACCTCTTACCGGCTTGGACTGTTCCGGCTTTTTAGCTTGAGTAACCATATTTTCCACCTCCTTGATTTGTACTTTGATACGGTTCGTATTATTGACAGACCGGAGCGAACCTGCAGAGACAGTGTTTCACACCGGTGCTTGTTTTTCTAAAACTTTTTTCCTTTTTTCCTCCTTGCTGTAAAAATACCCGCTAAGCGATTATTTGATATTGTCTACCAGCAGTTTCAACAGGGAATACCGCTCGTCGACCTGTTTTTGCAGTTCGGCCAGGCCGTCTTCTTTCAGGTGGGAGAATTTGCGCATCAGCTTGGTGAAATCCGTTATCGGCTTTGGACTGGCCACTTCCACGGTGAACCGGGGCTTACCGTTCTCCGCCTCCCACAGCGGGAACCAGTTAGTCCTGGTGGCGGTGCGGCAGACATCGATGACCAGGTTCGAATCGATACGCCAGCCCACCGGGCACGGCGAGAACACATGCAGGTAGACAAACCCTTCTTTAGCCGCTTCTTTAGCCTTCTGGAGCTTCTTGGCAAAGTCTTCCATATAGGCAGGGTTAGCGGTGGCCATATACCGGGGTTTATGCATCAGCATAATCATCGTCATGTTTTTGGAAGCAGTGGGTTTACCCTTCCCTATTTTCCCCACCGGTGTCGTCGTGGTGGCGGCGCCTTTTTGCGTGGCGCTGCTGCGCTGGTTACCGGTGTTCATGTAGCCTTCATTGTCATAGGCCAGGTAGATAAAGCGCTCGTTTCTTTCCGCGGCGCCGCTAAGTGTCTGGAAACCGATGTCCGTAGCACAGCCGTCGCCGGTGAAGGCCACCACGGTGGCATCCTGTTTGGTGCGTTGGAAATAGCGGGATAAACCGGTGGCGCTGGAAGCCACGCCGGTCATGACACAGGCGAGATAGGAAATTTTATGCCACGCGCCGATGTTCTGCCCGTGAAGGACCGGGGCGGAGCAGGACGGCGTCCCCACGAACACCATATTCTTGCCCAGCACCTTGGGTACCGTCCGGGCGATTAATTCCAGGGGGCAGCCGGCGCACCAGGCCACGCCTCCGGAAAACTGGTCTGTTTCACAAAAGTAATCAAAAACTCTATTTCTTTTCTTCGTCGCTTCTACCATCTTTTTTTCCTCTTTACTCCATCGGAATCCAGGTCACGGCCTGGTATGCTTTGCCTTTGGCCGCGGCGCTAACTTCATCGACCACTCTGCCGATATGGGGAACAGTGATATCCAGGTTGGCCAGTCCGTCTATATAGCTCAAAATGGGCATCGACCCGATAGCCGGAGCGATGGCTTTGAGCTCCATGCACATCGGGCCGTATTTCCAGCCGAAGCATATGCTGCGGTCGATTACTCCCACGGCCTTTTTGCCTTTCAAGGCTTTTATCAGCCGCTCTTCCGGGAAGGGGCGGAACAGTCTTAGCTTGACCAGCCCCACCTTTATCCCCTCTTCACGTTTGGTATCCACCACGGTTTTCGCGGTGCCGGCGGCGCTCCCGGAAGCCAGGATAGCGATATCGGCATCTTTCATCCGGTACTCTTCTATCTGGCCGCCGTAGCTGCGCCCGAAGTACTCGCCGAACTCTTTATCGATATCATCGACTTTTTGCTTGGCCCTGTCCATCGCCGTCCAGTGCTTGTAGCGCGCTTCGACATAGCCCATTTCCATGCCGTGGGTACCGCAGCCGGTGGAAGCGCCGGGGATAATCCGGGGACGTTGGGGCTGGTTTTTCAGCGGCGCCAGGAAGGCGTCCACATCCGATTGTTCCGGTATCTCGACCTCTTCATTGAGGTAGGAGAGATAGTAGCCGTCATAGTTCATCATTACAGGCAATTGAATATCAAAATCCTCCGCCAGCTTGTAGCACATGATAAGCTGGTCGGCGATTTCCTGGTTGTTTTCCACGATAATCTGGACCCAGCCGGCATCGCGGGTGGATATCATGTCCTGCTGGCCGGAGGAAACGGAGTGGATACCCGGAGTTTCCCGGTTGACATTAACCATGACGACAGGCACCCGGAAACCGGAGGCCTGTAAAATGGCATCGTACATATAAACGAGACCATAAGAAGACGTGGCGGTAAACGTCCTCGCCCCGGCGGCGCTGGCGGCCAGGACCACGTTCATCGCGGAGTTTTCACCTTCAACTTCTACGATTTCCGCATCCAGCGAGCCGTCCGCCACGAAACCGGATATCGTCTCCGCAACTTCGCTCTGGGGGGTAATGGGGTAACATGCAACTACTTCAGGACGGCACAGCCGCGCCACGTTGGCGGCGACGACGTTGCCCATCATGACACTTACTTTGCCTTTTTTAGCCTGCATCGGTAAAATCTCCTTCCGGCTTCATGGTATAGGCCTTTTTGGGGCATTCGTGGGCGCAGATGCCGCAGCCCTTGCAGAAAGCCAGATTAGCTTCGTAATGATCGCCCATGTCTTTCATGCACTGCGGCGGGCAGTAGATGGCGCAAAGGCCGCAGTAATTGCACAGGGATTTATCCAACACCGGGCGTTCCGTGCGCCAGCTGCCGGTATCCAGCGCCAGCATTTTCTGATTGGCGTCCGACCACGGCGCTTCAGTTTTAAACTGGTTTTTATATTTGATTACCATTTGATTACCTCTACTTCCTTGTAGCCTCTTTCGGCGCTCTTGAGGTTCCGTTGGAGAATATCGCCGCTGAGGTATTCCGGCAGGCTTTTGAGCACCGAGTCCAGCGATAGCCAGCCGGTAGTTGCCGCGAAGGCTCCCAGCAGGCAGGTATTGGGGATATCCCTTCCCACTTCCTGGACGGCGATGCCGGTAGCGTTAACCAGGCCGCAGGTTTTTAAGGCCTTATCAGGCTGTTTATACTCTTTTTTGGCTGTGTTGAGGATGAAAATACTATCTTCTTTCAATCCTGTAAATAGCGTCGGCAGGGTTAATAGACCGGGGTCGATAACGATAATGCAGTCGGGATTGTAGATTTGTGTCTTTTCCCGTATCGGCTTATCATCGAAACGGGTAAAAGCCACGACCGGCGCGCCGCGCCTTTCAAAACCGTACATGGGAAAGCTGGCGACATGTTTACCTTCAACCAGTAAGGCGCTGGCCAGCATTTTGGCCGCCATCACCGCCCCCTGGCCGCCTCGTCCGTGGAATCTAATTTCTTTCACAGCTACGTGTTCCCCTCATTATTCTTATTCAGCGTCTCGTGCACCGGTTCCGCTGTAAAACCTCGCTGATTTATGATTGGCGTTTCCCGTTCCCCACCGACCTGGCGATGCGCGGCAGGAGGTTTTCCCGGAAAGTCCTTAACGTTTCCACCAGGTCTTCTACCTTGCCCTTGTCCAGGCAGGAGAGTGCCTCGCGGCTCAGCTCCTGGGCGATGGGGCTCAAACGGTTGGCTTCCTTCCAGCCTTTATCGGTAATCATCACTTTGACCGACCGGCGGTCGTCGGTGGAAGGCTCGCGGCGGACGACCCCCTGTCTTTCCATGGTATTGATAACGGCTGTGATCGAGTTTTTTTCCCGGAAAACGCTTTCGGCGATCTCCGAGGGCGTCATCTCCCCGCCGTTCTTGAAAAGCGCGCTCATGATATTGAAACGGATGAGGCTGGCCTCATAGGGCCGCAACTCTACTTCCAGGTACCGCGACAGCACTTCGAAAGACAGTAGTATCGAAAGCAGGGTGCCCAGCGGTGTTTTGTCGGCCGTTTTTCTTACATTATCGATGGTCATCAGCGTATTCAAAAAAATATGTAGGAAATGTTCAGATATGTTCCACCTAGAACTATATTATAACGGAAATTCAATGTTTGTCAATATGATATTACGTTCAAATACCTTCGGCACCGTTATTACTGAACGTATACAACGCCCTTTATTTGTTCCATATAGAATGAATATGCTGGCTTTATATTTGCCATTTCCGCCCCTTTTTAAGTATATTTATAGTTGATGGAAAAAGAGACTGAATCCACGGAAAAGCATCAGGAGCGGCGGACGGGCCGGCAGGCACTAGCTGACGTTAAGGTTTTAGAGTTCAGCGATTTTGTGAGCGGGCCCTACTGCGGCAAGCTGCTCTCCAACATGGGGGCGCAGGTCATCAAAGTGGAAAAGCCCGGCCTGGGAGACAAAGCCCGGAGCTGGGGGCCTTTCCCCCAGAACCTGCCCCACCCGGAGAAAAGCGGGCTCTTCCTTTTCCTGAATATGAACAAGTACGGCATCACGCTGAACGTGGAAACGGCCGCCGGCCGGAAAATCTTTAAGGAGCTGGTGAAGTGGGCGGATGTCCTCATTGAAGACTATGCCGTTAAAGAAATGAAGGCCATGGGCTTAAGTTACCCTCAAATCAAGGAGCTTAACCCGTCCATCATCATGACGTCTATTACGCCTTTCGGGCAGACCGGACCCTTTAAAAATTACAAGGGTAACGACCTTATCAGTGCCCACGCCGGCACCGAAGCTTTCGGCAACCCCGATGAAGGCGTCAAGGACCCCGCCAATTTCCCCTCGCTAAAAGTCCCCAATCACGCGGCGGATTTCATGACCGGCCTGACGGCCGCCGCCCTGACACTGGGCGCCTTGATCGGGCGGAGGAACGGGCGGCGGGGCCAGCACATCGATCTCTCCAGGCAGGAGGCCGTGGCTTCGATCACCCGGCAGCAGCTGGCGTATTACAGCGTGATGGAAGAAACGCCTTCCCGCGAATTCGGTAGAAAGAAATTCGGGGGCTTTTTATACCCCTGTAAAGACGGCTACGTGGTCATCTGGATAGGGCCGCATTACCCGCTCGTCGTCAAGATGATGGGCGATCCCGAATGGTCAAAAGAGGAGATGTTCGCCAACCCCCTCCTCCGCAACGGCTATATCGTCGAGCTTAACCAGTTGATTACAGCCTGGACATTGGAACACACGGCCGGGGAGATCAATCACCTCGCGCTGGCCCACGGCGTACCCTGCTCACTGGTGCGCTCGGTCAAGGACCTGGTCGGGGACGAACAGCTGGCTTTCCGGAATTTCTGGCAGGAGCTCGACCATGCGGCCGCCGGGAAAATAAAATATCCCGGGGCGCCGTTCCGGCTTACCGCCACTCCGGGGTTGCTGGAGCGCCCGGCGCCTTTACTCGGAGAGCACAACGAGATGGTCTATTGCGAAATGCTGCACTACGGCCGGGAGCAGCTGGTGAGGATGAGGCAGGGAGGGATTATATGATGGGAAATCAAATCTCAAATCCCAAAACTCAAAAACAAAACTCGAATCCGAAAAGAGAGTTTACTGCCCGATGCTATCGTTTTTCTATTTCCGTTATCAACCTGATCAAAATACTACCTGAAAAGAGAGCATACTGGACTGTTTCAGACCAGCTTGTACGTTCTGCCACCAGCATCGGGGCAAATATCATTGAAGGTAAATCCGCCAGCTCAAAGAAAGATTTTATCAGGTTTTATGAGATTGCACTAAAATCAGCCAATGAAACTAAATATTGGCTGGGGCTGATGAGAGATGCTTTGGAGGTGGATAAAGCCCGGGTAAATATCCTTTTATAAGAAACCAATGAATTGTCCAGGATTTTAGCCGCTAGTCTTCTGACCATGAAAGGAAAAAACAAGATTTGATTTTTGAGATTTGAGATAGCTCCTTGCGAGATGATATGAAAAAGAAAATAAATAATCTGCCACTCGCCGGTATCAGGGTCCTGGATTTTTGCCAGATGTGGGCGGGACCGCACGCTACGGAATGGCTATCGGTCATGGGGGCGGAAGTCATTAAAGTCGAAACCAGTGTGAGAATCGACTACATGCGCACGGTAGGCGCCCCGCCCGGCCTGGCGGGCACCGGCCCGAACGTCGGCAGCGCTTTCGCGTCGCTCAACTGGGGGAAGAAAAGCATCGCCGTGAACATGACCAAGCCCAGAGCCCAGGAGCTTATTAAGGAATTGATTAAAAAGTGCGATGTCGTCGCGGAAAACTTCGGCGGGGGTGTTTTAGAGCGGTGGGGATTGAGCTACGAGGAGATGAAGCAGCTCAAACCGGATATCATCTATTACGCCGGGTCCGGCTACGGCCGGAGCGGGCCCCACAAGGAGCGGCCGGCCTACGCGGAGATTGTAGATGCCTTTACCGGCGCCACTTTCGCCAACGGCTATCCCGGGGGAGAACCCAACGTCATCGGCGTTTCTCCCTGGACGGACGGCGCCCAGGCCATGCACGGGTCCGTGGCGATGCTAACGGCGCTTTATCACCGCATGAACACCGGGGAGGGGCAATACATCGACGCCGCGATGATTGAGGGGCATTCCAATTTCCTGGGAGAAATGGTGATGGGCTACATCCTCAACGGCAGCGAGGGCGAGCGCACCGGCAACCGCGACGCTGTGATGGCCCCCCACGGATGCTATCCCTGTAAAATGACGGGCGATGAAGAGGAATGGATCGCCTTGGCGGTGGCTAATCAGCCGGAATGGGAAGCTCTCTGCCGGCTGATGGGGAACCCCGAATGGACACAAAAAGAAGAGTTCAGTGATGAGCTAAGCCGGTGGGATCACCAGGAGGCACTGGATAATCAACTGACGGCATGGACCCGCCGGTACGGTGCTTACGAGCTAACGGCGATGCTCCAGAAAGCGGGGATAGCCGCCACGCCCTCTTTCAGCACCAAACAGCTTACCCATGATGAACACATGGAAGCCAGAGGGTTTTTCCGGAAGCCCCATCATGCCGTGCTGGGAGACCGCGTCCTGGCCGGCCTGCCGATTCGGTTCAGCGATTATGCCGAGGGTAATTACCAGACCCCGCCGCTGCTCGGTGAGCATAACGACTACGTTTTCGGGGAGCTGCTGGGCCTGTCCAGAGAAGAAATCCGCCGGCTCACCGAGGAAAAAGTGCTGGCTTAGAAATAATCCCGCCTTTTTGAAATTTTCTTCAATAATTAGTTGCTATTATTCTTTTTTATACGCTATAATATCCCGTTCCGTCACTTTAGAGGTTGATATTTCCGGTTTCCGCCGCCTGGGGGAAAAGGAGGGGAAAATGGTTCTCGGACTGATTCTGGTCGCGGTTGGAGTTATCGCCATACTGGAAAAGGCGAATGTTATCTCCGGCTCGGTCTGGAACTACACCTGGCCGGTTATCCTGATAATCGTCGGACTTTCCTTTGTCCTGGGCAGGTTCCGGCGCCGGCGCTGGTTCTGGGGCGTACCTCCCTGGTGGGATGACAGGGATAGAGATAAAAATGAGTAATACCGATGTATTTTTTTGTTATTCTCTAATGTGAACCGGCATTGGACATAGCCATCAGCTTCGAAACGGGTCCAGGCTATAAACTTTCTCGGCGTTAGCGCGTGTTCTAATATGCCTGTGCCCCTATCACCGTCCTTTAGGCGTTTTGCTCCGTCGCTCAACAACTAATTATTCTACCGTTTTTTGGCATATCTTAATTGGAGTTTGTATGCAGGAATATACCACAAGATTAGGTGATGCCCCGCTGGGCAGGCTACTCATGAAATTGAGCCTGCCGGGCATGGCTTCGACGATATCAACGAGCCTTTATAACATCATCAACACTATCTGGGTTTCCAGGATAGGTTACGAGGCAATCGCTGCCTTGACGGTCAATTTTCCTTATCAGATTCTCTATTATGCCATCGGCGGCGGCACCGGTATTGGTATCGCCGCGCTGGTTTCCCGGCGTTTCGGCGAGAATAATCCGGATGCCACCAATCACGTCGCCGGGCAGATATTCTGCCTTAGCGCGTTATGGGGGCTGCTTTTTATTCTGATATCGGTTTCATTTCCTGACCAAATCGTGCGTATCTTAGGGGCTACGCCGGATATTGTCAAATACAGCAAGCAGTACCTGGTCATCACCGCTTTCGGGGCGCCGTTAGTTATTTTTGCCTCGGTTATAGCCAGTCTTCTCCGCGGCTCCGGCGATGCGGTCAAGCCGATGATTATCATGATATCCTCTACATTGATTAATATCATGCTGGACCCGTTCCTGATATTCGGCATCGGCCCTTTCCCGAGGATGGGCGTGCCTGGAGCGGCGCTAAGCACGGTTATCGCCCAGGCTTTCGGCGCTTTGCTCGGGCTCTACTATCTGCTGGCGGGCAAGACCACCTATCATGTTAAATTCGCCCACCTGCGCCCGGACATTTCTATTCTAAAGGACATTTACCGTATTGGCGCGCCGATGGTGGTAACGCAGGTTATGGAGAGCTTTGCATTTCTCCTTTTCAACAGGGTAGTCAAGTCCTTTGGTTCACTCGTTATCGCTGTCGTCGGCATTATCATACGTATATCGGACTTTGCCTTTATGCCGGCCATGGGCGTCTCCAATGGCCTGCTGCCCATCGTAGGCTATAACTACGGCGCGAAGAACTATAAAAGATTGTGGCAGGCGGTCAAGCTGGCATCGGTAGGTCTCATGATTTTACTTATCGTCCTCACCATCTTTATGGTGGTATTCGCCCCGTGGATTGTCGATGTTTTCAGCAACGACCCGGAATTAACGGCGAAGGCGATACCGGCCTTGCGCATCATGCTTTCGACGATGCTGCTCGTCGGTCCGACGATGATGTTTATTACGGCGTTCCAAGGGCTTTCCCAGGGGCCCAAAGCCCTTTTTCTCTCGCTTTTACGCCAGTTTATCTTTTTTATCCCGCTGCTCCTGCTTTTCCGCCATCTGTTCGGTCTTACAGGGGTCTGGGTTTCGATGCCTGCCTCGGACATTCTTAGCTTTGCCCTGATTTTCTTCTTTATTTACAGGGAATATAAGATACGGCCAATGGATAACTTTATATTTACAAAATAATAGTGCGGTATATATTTTCCGTAATTCATTTTCCACTTTAATATTGACAAGACATAAAGCTGGGACTATACTCTCTGCAAATGGAAGCTATTTTAACCTATAGAAGTAACTGGTGGGGTTTTGTTGCTAAACGCCTTTTGATAGCGGCGGTGGTATTTTTTGTGATTTCACTGATGATTTTTTACCCGATATATAGTCAACCACTTTACGATCCTTTGCTCGGCAATGAATCACCGGCCGCATATAATCAATTTGAAAAAGATTATATAACCAATCGGTCTCCGCTAATCACTAAATATTATCACTGGCTCGGACACTTTTTAACCGGCAAATGGGGAACCAGTCTGATGTCTGACTCATATTATTCCAATTAGCCTCTTCGCGTTCTCTGTTGTCGCTTCAGCTATCTCTCTTTCGCTTAAGCCCTTCAGCGCCGCCGCCCCTTTTAAAGACCGCGCCGTGTCCGCCGGGGTGGCTTTAAACTCGCCCTCCCTGCCCCGCGCATAGACTACCGGGCTGTCCGTTTCCAAAAGCAACTGTGAAAGCGGCGTTTCCTTGACCGCGCGGCGGTGCTCCTCGTGGTACTCTACAGCGGGAGTCACAGAAATGTAGTAGCTGCTCTCGATGATGTCCCGCAGCACGCCGCTCGTGCCGGTGTACCAGTGGAAGACGGCTTTTGCCAGCCCCGCCTCCCGCACCATCTCGTAAGCGTCACGCCAGGCGTAGCGCGAGTGTATCAGGACGGGTTTATCGTTCTCTCCGGCGATTTGCAATAGCTCTTTCAGGACCCTCTTCTGCAGGTCTTTATCCGCCGCCGCGCGGACGCGTTTATGGTAGTCCAGCCCCACCTCCCCTATTCCCACCGCTTTAGAGACATTGGCTTCAATGAACTCCAGGCAGGCGTCGATTTCCGGTTCCCTGATGTTCCAGGGGTGGAGGCCGAGGGCGGGGTAAACAAAGCCCGGATAGCGCGCCGCGATTTCCAGCGTCTTAACATTGGATGCCAGGTCCTGCCCTACGGCGATAACCCCAATTATTCCGGCCTTTTTAGCCTGCTCCAGGACCACATCGAGGTTTTCTATTTCGTCGAGGTGGGCATGGGTATCGATGATCTGATACATTGCCTGTCCATCATATCATACCGCTATAGCTTGACGCGTTTTTGCAGGTCGCTTATGATGTGATGAAAGAATTAAGGCTTCTTGCGGAGGCAATGAAATGGCGATGAAATACGATAGATACGTTATTAAGAAGCCGGTAGCCATCGGCGGGTACGGCCCGGAGTTCATTTACACCGGGGAAAAAGAATACAAATCCAATTTCACTATCATGTTCCTGCGCATCACCGCGCCCACTTTGATGGAGGAGTACGCCCACTCCCACGACTTTGACATGTACCTGTATTTCATGTCCTTCGACCCGGACAATATGGGGGAGCTGGGGGCGGAAATCGAGATCGGGCTGGGGGCGGAGCGGGAGATACATCAAATCACGACCCCCACCACCGTTTATATCCCCGCCGGGATGGTTCACTGCCCGCTGGAGTTCAAGAAAGTGACCAAACCGGTCCTTTTTGTGCACTGCACGCTGGCTTCAAAATACGTTAAAGAAGAAAGTAAAATCATCAAAGATTAGCCAATACGCATTTGCGCAATTGCTCATTTGCGCCGATGCGTTTTTGCGCTTTACCCCTTCACCACCGCCATCGGCCGGGTCCGCGCCACTTTTTTCGAGATGCCGGCGCCGTGGGCTATCTGCACCACCTCCTCCACGTCCTTATAGGCTTCCGGGGCTTCCTCCGCCAGCCCAGCAAGGCTGCCCGCCCGTACCGCGATACCGCGCGCCTCGAGGGCGTTTAAGACGTCCCGGCCGCTGAAGTTCTTCTTCATCGCCGAGCGGCTGGCCATCCTGCCCGCACCGTGGCACGTCGACCCGAAGGTCTCCTGCATCGCCTGCTCCGTGCCGACCAGGATATAAGACATCCGCCCCATGTCCCCGGGGATGAGAATCGGCTGCCCCACCGCCCGGTATTTTGCCGGCACGTCCGGGTGGCCGGCGGGAAAAGCGCGAGTGGCGCCCTTGCGGTGCACGCAGAGGTTCTCCATCTTTCCGTTAACCGTATGGCTTTCTATCTTGGCGATGTTATGCGTGACATCATAGACCAGCTCCAGACCGGCAGCCGCCTCGCTCATGCCCATGACGCGGCAGAAAGCCTCCCTCACCCAGTGGGTGATGCACTGGCGGTTGGCCCAGGCATAGTTGGCGGCGCCGCGCATCGCGGAAAGGTAGGCCTGCCCCTCCGGCGCTTTGACCGGCACGCAGGCCAGTTGCTTATCCGGCACTGTAATGCCGTACTGCGGCATGGTTTTAAGCATAGTTTTAATGTAGTCGTCCGCGACCTGGTGGCCTAGCCCGCGCGACCCGCAGTGAACGTAAAGCATTACCTGCCCTATTCTATCGATGCCCATGACCTTGGCGATACCGGGCTCGTAAATCTCGTCTACGACGGCGACCTCGAGGAAATGGTTGCCCGAGCCCAGCGTGCCGAGCTGCGGGGCGCCGCGCTCTTTAGCCCGGCCGCTCACGCGGGCAGGATCGACGGCCTTCATCTCGCCGCTTTCCTCGGTGGTCTCGAGGTCTTCCTTGCGCCCGAAGCCTTTTTCCACCGCCCAGCGCGAGCCTTTGACCAGCACTTCATCGATTTCCCCGGCCCGCAGCTTTATCGCGCCCTGCGAGCCCACGCCCGAGGGCACCGCGCTAAAGAGGGCGTCGATAAGGGGTTTAATTTTGGGGCTGACTTCCGCTTTGGTCAGGTTGGTACGAAGGATACGCACGCCGCAGTTGATATCGAACCCGACGCCGCCCGGCGATATCACGCCATCGCTAACGCGCATCGCGGCTACCCCGCCGATGGCGAAGCCGTAGCCCCAGTGGATATCCGGCATGGCCAGCGAATACCCCACGATGCCCGGCAGGAAAGCCACGTTGGCTACCTGTTCCGGCGCCTGGTCGTCGATGATGTGGCGGAGCATGTTTTCATCGGCATAGATAAGCCCATCCACGCGCATGCCCAGCTTATAGCTTTTGGGTATACGCCAGCGGAAATCATCGATTTTTTCCAGCTTACCTGGCCACTGCGGCATTAAGGCACCTCAAATCCAATTTTTTATTTTTATTTGATTATTTGTTTTTTAAATATATTTTTCTGTTATTTTCCAATTTTTCCGAGCCTGGCCACACGTAATATCCGCGAAATATTTGTTTTATGTCTACCCACGCTCAAAGCGAGGCTGATTCGGGCCGGTGTTTGATTTATGTACAATTTTGATTTATGTACAATGCCGTACCGCACCGTTAAAACTACACCAGATAGTTTACAGCACAAGAGAGATAAAAGGAAGAGAAATGTGGCGCGGGTAAATTAGTAGTGGTGACCCCCTCGCCCCTTCGACTACGCTCAGAGCAGGCTTTAGTTCTCTCCCACAAGAGGAAAAAAGACGGGGAGAAATGGAATATTGACGTTAAAAGTTAATAGTGAACGGCTGTTATTTATTAGAGGAGGGGATTGGAAAAACCCCCTTAATCCCCCTTTCCTAAAGGGGGAGAATAGTTGGGAACCGCCTCCCCGAGATCCTTCGCTGCGCCCAGGATGACAAAGGCGGGCGTTTTAGATAATAACTAACAGCTGTTAGTTATTCTGGAGGTAAGGACATTGTTACCTCTCACCCTCTAATCCCTCTCCCCGCGTGCAGGGAGAGGGAAATTAGATCCCAATATTTTAGCTGGCGAGCGAGATTGTTTCGTCACTTCGTTCCTCGCAATGACAACTGCCTAGACATCAAAAATCACCTGTATTCTGTTATTCTTTTTATCCACCTCCAGCTGGTGAAAAGTGGCGGACTTTACCGCCGTCTTGAGGCGGTGGCGTTCAGGGTCGTACTTTTCCCCGGAGCATTGCGCGACAAGGTGTTTATCGTTAAATTCCGTTATGTCAATCTTGCTAAAGAGCAGCATTTCCACGTCGAAGTAGTAAAGCAGGCTGTTCAGCCACTCGAAGAGCAGGCTTTCCGCATCGTCTTCGTTGACTTCCACGCGGCGGGACTCCGCCTCTTTTACTTTATCTAAATCCGCGATGATGGAGAACATGCCGTAGGCGGCGTTGGCGAATGCCTCCGCTAATGTTTTGCCGTAAGCGGCCAGGCCAATATCAGAAGTATGTTCGATAAGCTCAAAGCGCTTCAAATACGACCCCTCTCCCTCTAATCCCTCTCCCCGCGTGCAGGGAGAGGGAGGTTAGATCCCCATATTTTATTTTAGCTAGCGAACGAGATTGCTTCGCCTTTCGACTTTGTTTCAATGGCCTACAATAACGGCGGAATGCGCAGTTGCGCATTTGCTCAAGTGAGCAGTTGCGCCGCACCTTTTTTCCTCCGTGAGTTTTCATGATATCCTCACCGTGTTAAGAAGTCAAAGCCTTAATGATACTGTTTATGTTATAATCGGAATGACTTTTACGGGGTCTGGAGGCAGGCAATGGAATACATGGATGTAATCAACAAGAGACGTTCAATCAGGCAATTCAAAGATACGCCGATACCCAAAATAATAGTCGACGCCATCATCGAAAGCGCGCGGGTGGCGCCCTCCGGCGGCAACGGCCAGGGGTGGCTTTTCGGGGTGGTGACCGATAAAGCTATCATTAAAAAGCTGGCGCAGGCCGCCGGCAACCAGACCTGGATAACTACCGCGCCGCTGGTGATCGCCCTTTGTGCGGACATCAGCTGGACGTTAGCGGGCGCGGCCGAGGACGACCACGGGCTCGCCGTGAATAGAATAAGGTTCACGCCGGAACTCATCGAATATTTGAAAAAGTATCCGGACCAGCGGGCCGTCGCCACTGTTCTGGAGAACGCGGACACGATTATCGGCGGGGAACACATCGCGCTAACGGTCGTTAACTATGGGTTAAGCGCCTGCTGGATAGGCCTGCTGGATATCAGAAAGGCTTCCAAAATCCTGAACCTCCCGGAGAAATACGCCTGTTTGTTCCTCATGCCCGTTGGCTACGCCGACCAGGAGCCGCGCCAGATAACGCGCAAGGCCGTGGAAGAAATCGCTTTTAAGGACAGTTACGAGAAAAAATACCGCTACACAGGTAAAAAGACAACGAGGTAGCCTCGATGACCGAACCCTCCCGTGAGATTTTCTGGAATATAAGCTTTCCCTGGCTGATGTACACGCTGGCGGCTATCGCCACGGTTATCTTTATCTGGGCGATCACCAGGATTCCGCGGCGGTGGCGGGTGGGCGGGGCGGCCAAATTCAAGAGCGGCCTGCGGGAGCGCTGGCGCGCCTTCGGTCGGGTTTTTGTCACCGACGGCATCGGCCAACTTAAATTCTTCGGGTCGGATAAAAAAGACCTGCGTTTCCGGGAAAAATACGCCGGCCTGGCGCATACTTTTATCTTTGCCGGGTGCATCGTGCTGTTGCTCGGGGCGTTTCTGGATTTCATCAGCCACTATTTCTTCAACTTCATGCAGGGCAATTTTTATTTAGGTTATTCGGTCGTGACCGACGGCTTTGGCATTCTGGTGATTCTCGGGGTGCTGATGGCGGCGGCGCGGCGCTATATCTGGAAGCCGGAGAGGCTGGACAACCGCTGGGACGACCTCGTGACGCTTTCACTGATATTCGTGGTGGTTTTTACCGGCTTCATCGTGGAGGGACTGCGCATCGCCGCGGACGAGATAAAAGTCCATCCGGGCTGGTCGGTGTGGTCGCCGGGGGGCTGGGTCTTCGCTAAAGCTTTTCTCGGCGCCAGCCAGGCCTCGCTGCTCCTGGCGCACCGGAGCCTCTGGTGGTTCCATGTATTTTTGACTCTCGGCGCCATCATTTACGTTTCGGTGTGGAACGCCAAGCTGTTCCATATCATCTGGGACCCGGTCAACGTGTTTTTCCGCAATAGCGGGCCGCGCGGCGCCCTCGCATCTATCGACTTCGAGAAAACGGAGCAGTTCGGCGCCAGTAAAATCGAGGACTTTTCCTGGAAGCAGCTTTTAGACCTCGACGCCTGCACGCGCTGCGGGCGCTGCCAGGACGCCTGTCCGGCCTACTTCAGCGGCAAGGCGCTCAATCCCAAGCAGGTCATCCAGGACCTGAAAAAGCACCTCTACGATGTTTATCCCTGCTACCTGACGCTGAAACCGACGGATAAACGCAGAGAAATGCTCGGGGAAGTCATCACCGAAGAGGTCATCTGGGACTGCACCACCTGCCGCGCCTGCCAGCAGGCCTGCCCGGTTTACATCGAGCACATCGATAAAATCATCGATATGCGGCGGAACCTGGCGATGGAAAAAAGCAAATTCCCGGAAGCCGTCCAGGAAGCCCTGAAAAGCCTGGGCACGCGCGGTCACCCCTACCGCGGCACCACGGCCACGCGTACTTCCTGGTGCGAGGGGCTCAACCTCGGGACCGTCGGCGACGCCAAAGACATCGACGTCCTTTACTGGGTGGGCTGCTCCGCCGCTCTGGACGACCGCAACATGAAGGTGGCGCAGGCCACGGCTAAAGTCTTGCAGGCCGCCGGGGTGAAATTCGCCATCCTGGGCGAGGAAGAGGCCTGCTGCGGCGACCCGGCCCGGCGCATGGGCGACGAGTACCTCTTCCAGACCATCTGCCGGCAGAACATCGAAATACTCAAGGGACACAACGTGCAAAAAATCCTGACCACCTGCCCGCACTGCTTCAACAGCCTGAAACACGAGTACCAACAGTTCGGCGGCAACTACGAGGTGGTGCATCACACGCAATACCTGGCCGGGCTGCTTAAAGACGGCCGGCTGAAGATTAAAAACCCCGCCTCCCTGAAAGCGACCTACCACGACTCCTGCTATTTGGGGCGGTACAACGACATCTACGAAGAACCGCGGGCAATACTCCGGGCTTTGAACAGCCACAACATCGAGCTGCCGCGCCACAAGACCAGCAGCTTCTGCTGCGGCGGGGGCGGCGGCCACATGTGGATGGAGGAAGACCCGGACAAGCGCGTTAACACGCGGCGGGTGGAAGAGGTCATTAGCACGGGGGCGGATTGCGTGGCGACGGCCTGCCCTTACTGCCTGACGATGTTCGAGGATGGTTTAAAGGCCAAAGGGGCAGAGGAAAGGGTCAGGGCGATGGACCTGGCCGAGCTGCTGGCCGCGGCGATAGATACTTCCAAAGCGTAAATCAGCAAGTGCGGATTAGAGCAATTGCGCAATTACGCATATGCTCTCAACTGTCATAGCGAGCCAATTCTGCCAAACAACATGCTTTTTTGTCATTCTGGCGCAGGCCAGAATCCAGCAAGAATCACTCATATGATTGATTTCCTTTATGGATTCCAGCCTTCGCTGGAATGACAGCTCAAGCAGTATTGATTGCATAAATCCTTAAATCATTAGGAAGAAAACGTATTTCAATTAATGAGCTTTTGCGCACTTGCGCATATGCGCTCTTACGCATTCCGGGAGGGGAGGGTGATAACGGCGTTGCCGGTAACCGTTTTATCTCCTTGGGGGTTTTCCGCCCAGATTTCCAGCCGGGCGTAGTTTTTACCTTCTTCCTGGTATTTCTTGACGACTTTGCCGCTACAGATAACGTCCTCATGGACTTTGTTCATGCCGCGGTAGCTCCCGCTTAGCTTGACCAGCGTCCCCTTTTCCCCGATCCAGTCCGTGACCATCTGCCCCAGAAAGGAAAGCGCCAGCCACCCGTGGATGATAATACCCGGCAGGCCGTTAGCCAGGGCAAAGTCTTTATCGTAGTGGATTTGATAGTAGTCGCCGGAGGCGCCGGCGTATTTTACTAACTGCATCGTCGTGGGATACTTAACTAAAGCCGGGATTTCCATGCCGGCTTCGATATCTTCGTAACAGAGCTGTTTCAAAAAAACCTCTCTAACTCTCCCTTTATGAAAGGGAGAGGGCGATCATACTAACCCAAGAGTTTTGTGTTTTTTACTTTCTTTCCCTCCTTCGTAAGGAGGGATTAAGGGAGATTTATTCCCTTTAGTTTCACCCTCACCCTAACCCTCTCCCCTCAAGGGAGAGGGAATAATAAAAACCTTCTCCCGTCTCCCTTTATGAAAGGGAGAAGTAATAACTTGAATATTTCATTCGACCTTTCCTCCTAACCCCCTCTCCGCAAGCGGAGAGGGGGAACAAAAGGGGGTAAGGTCTGGACTTCCTTTTTTACCTCACCCCTTCGACTATGCTCAGGGCAGGCCTGACCCTCTCCCCTCGAGGGAGAGGGGATATTCAGTATTTGATATAGGTGTTTTTCCCGCGAACGACCATCTCGCCGCGCTGGTTGGTATAGGTCATCTCCGTGAACATGAAAAGCGTGGGACCCTCGGCGCCGGCCACCTGGCGCAGACGGGTAAGTTTGGCGGTGACGGAAATAACGTCGCCGGCCATGATGGGCTTGATATATTCCAGCTCGCTGGTGCCGTTAAGGAGCCGCTTTAACGGGATATCCGCGTTGAAGAGCTTATTCAGCAGCTTTTTAGGCACCAGGGCGGCGGGGAAAGTGGGCGGAGCCTCATTAAGCCACCTGGGATTGGGGTCGTCGATGGCCTCGGCGAACTTTTGCAGCATGCCTTTTTCTATCTCGTAGACTTCCGGCCCGAACTCTACGTTAAGCAGCTTATTCAGTTCTTCCGTAATCACTGAATCCGGCAAGAAGAATACCTCCGTGAAAACGCTTAATTATAACCCAACACTTTAGGATCTGACCAGTTTTTACCGCCCGGCCGCCCTTTTATCACCCCGCCAGAAGCGTTAAAATAAAAATCCCGTGGCTTTGATGGGCTAAAAGATAGTTGGGGGCTATCCCAGCAGTTTCTTGGCCACGTTAGTGCAGTTCTTACCGAACTCCCAGACGATGCGCAGCCCCTCCTCATCCTTTTCCACCTCCCCTTTTTCGCGGCCGAAAGCCACGTTCCAGTATATCGAGCCGGGGTTGACCATGCCGTTGATGTGGAACCAGAACAGTAGCTCGGCGAAGGTAAAGTTCTGTCCCGCCCGCCGCGCCACCACCAGCGGTCCACCTACCTTGCCGCGTAAGCTGCCGCGCGAGGAAAACGCCGCCCGCTCCAGCAGTCCTTTCACCAAAGCCGTGGCCGACCCGAAATACACCGGCGCGCCGACGATGATGATATCCGCCGCCTGCATCTTTTTCTGAATCGCCTGCATGCCGTCCTTGATGGAACACTCCCCGGCATGCGTATGGCAGTAATCGCAGGCCTGACAGCCCCGGATATCCTTGCCAGCCAGCCGTATCAGCTCCGTTTTAATGCCTTCCTCCGCAATAGCTTTAAGGCAATGCGCCGTTAGAATTTCCGTGTTGCCGCCCCGCCGCGGGCTGCCGACGATACCAACTGCTTTCATTTTGTTCTCCTCAAGAAGTTTAATGCGTATTTCAGTATTTGCGCATTTACGCAATTGCGACCTGGCAACTATTGGTTTATATATAGCTTGTTCTTCCTGATATATTCGGCCACTGTTTTGGGGACAAGGTGGTCGATGGGCTCTCCTCTGGCTGCCAGTTCCCGGATAGCGGTGGCGCCGATGTCCACCCGGGGTTTATCCAGCCATATCACCTTCTGCGTAATGCCCGGCAGTATACCCTCCAGCGCTTTTATATTGGGGCGTTTCCAGCCCGGGCGCGGTACGGCCACCAAGTAACAGCTATTGACCAGCCGGGAGGGTTCATGCCAGTCCGGCAGCTGCTCCAGGCTGTCCCAGCCCAGGATAAAATAAAGCTCGTCGCCGCGGGCATAGAGCTTTTTCATGCCCGCGATGGTATCCACCGTGTAAGAGGGGCCCTTGCGTTCGATTTCCATTTCCGATATTTTAAGCTCCGGTTTGCCTTCGATGGCCAGGCGGAGCATCTCCAGACGATGGCGGGCGGGGGTAACGTTTTCATCGCGGCGGGACATCGGCTGGCCGGCCGGCACCAGGACGACCTCCGCCATGTCCAGCGCGGTTTTCGCCTCTTCCGCTATCATCAGGTGCCCGAGATGGACGGGGTCGAAGGTCCCGCCGAACACGCCTATTTTCCGCCCCTCTTCACCGGGGAAGGACCATTCCCAGGTAAGGTCGCCGCAGCGGATCTTGTCCCCCCGGTTGACGCCCGCTTTCTGAAGGGCCTTGTTGATGCCCATTTTCTCCAGCTGGAAATTCAGCTGCCAGCGCAGTTCGCCGGTGGTGACGCCCCGGCCAGCGATAATCCGGTCCAGCCCGGGGGCATCGATAACAAAACCATCGCCTTCCCGGGCGACCTTAATGCGAGGCTGGCGGGGCTGGGGCCGAAAGACCTTTTCACCCGGTTCCGCGGGCGGGGAGGCAACCGTTTCCCTTTTTAGAGTCTCGAAGACCGCCGCCATCAGTTCTCTAACGCCCTGCCCGGTGGCGGCGGAAATGAAGTGCGCCTTAACGCCGGCGGCGGCTAGATCTGCTTTAATGCCTGCCATCTTTTCCTGCACCGCAGGGAGGTCGATTTTATTCACGGCGACGATTTGCGGCCGCTGCGCCAGTGAAACATCAAAGGCCGCCAACTCGTTGTTAACCTTAATCATGTCGTCCAAAGGCGAAGGAGCATCCCCGCTAAGGAGGTGGAGCAAAATTTTGGTGCGCATGGCATGGCGCAAAAAGTCGATGCCGAGTCCCTTGCCCAGGTGCGCGCCCTCGATGAGCCCGGGGATTTCCGCCAGGACAAAGCTTTCCTGCCCCTGTGCGACGACGCCCAGCACCGGCTCGAGGGTGGTGAAGGGGTAGTCCGCCACCTTAGGCCGGGCCGCGGAAGCCGCGGCCAGCAGGGTGGATTTTCCGGCATTAGGATAACCGATGATACCCACGTCGGCGATAAGACGCATTTCCAGGCTAATGGCCCTTTCCTCGCCGGTCTCACCCTTTTGCGCGATGCGGGGCGCCTGGTTGACCGAGGACCGGTAATGGACGTTGCCCCCGCCGCCTTTACCCCCCGCGGCGACGATAATCTGTTCGCCGGCAACGTTGAGGTCCGCCAGCAATATCTTTGCACCGTTTTCATCTACCGAAGTGACCAGCGTGCCGGCCGGCACCTTGAGGATAAGGTCCGCGCCGTCATGTCCGTGCTTTTTTTTAGCGCCGCCGCCCAACCCTCTCTCCGCCTGGTACAGCCGGTTCTTAACGTAAAAACGCAGATTATCGGTGGACTTGTCCACACGGATAACGACATCGCCTCCCTTGCCTCCGTCACCGCCGTCCGGCCCCCCGAAAGGCACGTACATCTCCCGCCGGAAGCTGACCGCCCCCCTCCCGCCGTCCCCTGCTTTAACCCTGATTTCAACTTTATCGATCATATAAACTAAACACTAAAAATTAACAATAAGATTATACAACAAATGTACTAGGATAGGTTTTACAGTATTAATCACCAGTAATAAGGCGGCCGGGGCGAAACGCGTCGGTCTGACGGACGCAGACGCGGACGCAGGCGCAGACCGGCGGCGGGAAAACTAAAATTGACCACAAAAAATCCTTAATAAAAAGGAAAAACAGGGGCAAGAAAATGCCAAAACATTCACAAGGTTAATCTCCGTAACGAAGCTATAATAAGGCGCAAAAAAGCTTATATTAGTAATAACACTAAAATAAAACGGCGGCCGGATTTCAGGAGAGAGGCTGGTGGTGCAGGTTGCGCTGGATATCGCGCACTTTGCGTTTTAAAAAGGGGCTGACGTTGATATCGGTGGCGATTTTCTTACAGGCGGTGGTGACGGAAGCCGCGTCGCGGTTGCCCAGCTCCTCGCCGATCTGGGCGAGGGAAAAGTTGGTTTCCTGGCGCATCAGATACATGGCGAGGCGGCGGGCCAGGGTGGTGTCTTTATCACGTACGCGGCCGAGCAGGGCGTCACGGGAAAGCCCGAAACACGTCGCCACGGCCTCGATAATCAGGGAAGGGGTGATGTCGTCCGGCGTGAACTCCTTGCTGGCGACGTCCTCCAGGGCGCGGGTGGCGATTTCCAGCGTAGGCGCCGACCTCACCAGCCTGGCGAAAGCGAAAACCCGGTTGAGCGAGCCCTCCAGCACCCGGATGTTGTCCTGCGCGTCTTTAGCGATAAGCTCGAAGACCTCCGAAGGGACGTTGATACTCTTCTGGCGCGCCTTGGACTGCAGAATGGCCAGACGCGTCTCGTAGTCCGGCGGCTGGATATCGACGATCAGGCCCCACTCGAAGCGGGAGCGCAGGCGTTCTTCTAATAGAGGCATGGACTTTGGCGGGCAGTCGCTGGTGATGACAATCTGGCGGTTGGTGTTGTGCAGCTCGTTGAAGGTGTGGAAAAAGCTTTCCTCCGTCTGCTCTTTGCCGCCGATGAACTGGATATCGTCGATGAGCAGCATGCCGATGCTGCGGTACTTGTTGCGGAACTCCTCGGTGGTCCTGTCGCGCAGGGCGCCGACGAACTCATTGGTGAACTGCTCGGCGCTGGCACAGATAACGTTGATTTGACTGGCGGCGGCCGCCTGACCGATGGCGTGCAGCAGGTGGGTCTTGCCCAGGCCGGCGGCGCCGTAGATGAAGAGCGGATTGTAGCTGTGCCCCGGGTTCTGCGCCACGGAGAGCGCCGCGGCGCGGGCAAGGCGGTTGCCGCTGCCCTCGATGAAAGAGTCGAAGATGTAATCCGGGTTCAACCGGGTATAAACGGGCGGGGCGGCGGGCAAAGAAGCGGCGCTGGCCGCGGCCGGGGAAGGGTGATGGTGGCCGTTCACCTGAAAGACTACCCGGATATCCGGCGCGGTGAGCCCGACTAAAGATTTTTCGATTAAAGAACGCTGGTTTTTCTCCAGGTATTCGGCGGCAAAAGTGTTGGGCACGCCGATGACGAACTCGTTGTCCTGGTAGCTTAAGCCGATCGTCTTGCTGAACCAGGTACGGTAGTTAGGTTTGCTGACCTGAATCTGCAGGTCGCCGAGGGCAATATCCCATATTTCCTTGGGTGTTCTGGCCTTGAAAGAATCCATAAAAATTCTAAACGCCTATCCGGATAAGAGATACCCAGCGCAGCGCCCTCCCATCCTTTTTAGGCACAAGCATTCCCCGTGTTAAAATATATCTGGATTGACCGCCCGTCCCGGCGGGTCCTGAAGCGTTAAAAAGCTAACAAACGTTAACTTATTAACAGAACATAGCATACAACCGTAAACCCGCTAATGGCAAATTTTATGGGGACGGCAACCAGCCGTTTGCCCCCCGTAACCGCTCTTGTTAGCTCTTGAAACCTCTGTTTTTTACGGGTTTTCGGGTGTTCCTCGCTTGGTGACGAATGGTGGTAAAAAAAATATTTTAGTGATACAATTTTGGCGTCCGGAGGGTTAATTTGCGCATCGTTTTCATGGGTTCGCCGCAGGCGGCCATACCTTCTTTAGAGCAGCTTTTTACGAGCGGGCACGAGCTGGTAGCGGTCTATACGCAGCCGGACCGGCCGTCCGGCCGGGGGCGCGGGATAGCGGCGTCGGCGGTAAAGGAAGCGGCATTAAATTACGGCTTGAAAGTGATGCAGCCGGAAAGTGTCCGGGAAGCGCCGGCGCTACAGCAGCTGGCGGACTTTAAGCCGGACGTAATCGTCGTCTGCGCCTTCGGGCAGATACTGCCGCAGGCGTTACTGGACATTCCACCTTACCAGTGCATTAATGTCCACTTTTCTCTGCTACCAAAGTACCGGGGGGCTGCGCCGGTGGCGGCAGCGATACTGGCCGGGGATGAGTTCGGCGGGGTAACCATACAGCTCGTGAGAAAGAAACTGGATACCGGCCCGCTGCTGGCCGGGGCGGCCGTACCGATTGCCGCTTTAGACAATACCGGAACGCTGATGGAGAAGCTTTCCATCGTGGGGGCGCGCCTGCTCCAGGAAGCTTTGGAAGGCTGGCGGCGCGGTGAAATCATACCCCGCCCACAGGATGAAGCCGCGGCGAGCTACTTCGGTCAGGTGAATAAGGAGGAGGGGGAAATCGACTGGACAAAGGCGGCGCGGGAAATCTGGCGCCGCGTGCGCGCTTTTTACCCCTGGCCCGGCTGCTTTACAAGGTGGAAGGGAAAACAGTTGAAAATAAATGAGGCGTATATCATCGGGGGCGAAAGCGGCAAAGAGGCAGGGTGCGTGATAGCTCTAAACGGGGAGGCAGGGCTGGGAATAACCACGGGAGCGGGCGTCCTGGGGGTAAAACGTTTACAATACGAGGGAAAGCGGGACATGACCGCCGCCGAGTTCCTGCGGGGGCAAAGGGACTTTATCGGGTCGGTATTACCGGGCTAAAATTAGTATTTATAACGCATATGCGTAAGTGCGCAATAGCGCAAATGAGCAATAAAGCAGATAGGCAACATCGGGCAAAAGGAGAAAACCTTGACCTTACCGGAAGATTTAAATAAGTTCGATACGCTGGTGGCTATCATCGCGCGCCTGCGCGGCAAAGACGGCTGTCCCTGGGACAAAGAGCAGACCCATCAGACGCTGCGGGGCAACCTGCTTTCCGAGACCTATGAAGTGCTGGCAGCGCTGGACGAAGGCAACGCCGCGGCACTCTGCGAAGAGCTGGGTGATCTGCTGCTGCAGATTGTATTGCACGCGCAGATAGCCAAAGACGACGGAGAATTCCAGATAGACGACGTGGTAAAAAGCATTTCCACCAAGCTGATACGCCGGCACCCGCACATCTTCGGAACGAAAAAGGTTAAAGACGCCGAGGAAGTAATGCACAACTGGGAGGCTTTGAAAAGCCAGGAAAGAGAAGAAGGAAAATCGATGCTGGCCGGTGTACCGAAAGAGATGCCGGCCCTCGCTTACGCTTACGAAATATCGCGGCGGGCGGTACGCGTCGGCTTCGAATGGAAAAACCTGGATGGGGTGCTCGAAAAACTTCTCGAAGAAGTTAAAGAAATAAAAGAAGCGAAAAATCAGGCAGAGAAAGCGCAAGAAATCGGCGACCTGCTTTTTACCATGGTCAATTACGCCCGATGGGAGGGCGTGGACCCGGAGGCGGCGCTGCGGGAAGCGAACCAGAAGTTTTTCCGGCGCTTTACCGCCGTGGAGGAGCTCGCGCGGAAACGCAGCAAAGAATTGCAGAAACTATCTTTTAAGGAGTGGGACGACCTGTGGGAGGAGGTGAAAAGGGGGGAAGGAAAGGCGGAAAAATAAGGGGAAGATTTCAAGAGAAGCGCCATAATAAAAGCCCGATATTAATCAGCGTCGGACCGATGGCCATATAGATACTAAGGCGCCGGCGTTTCATTAACGTCGAGGGATTCAGGTAAAATGACAGGTATAAAAAAGCCGAGAACGCATAAGACAAGCCCGAAGGTTTTCATACGAGGTGCCTCTGGAGAATGATAAGTCCCGGGTAAAATGGTGTCAAGGAGATGACAGGAGAAAGGGCCGGTACTTTGAATGGTCGGGGCGAGTGGATTTCTTCTCAACTAGATAATAAACATATAGACATATATATGTTTATATGTTATGATGTGTCAAAAGGGGGTGATGGCGATGACATTAACTAAGGCTAAGGCTAAAGATAAGAACAAATCTAATCTGAAAAGAACAACCATTTTTTTAACTGAAGAACATCATGAGGAGTTGCGGCGCCTTGCGTACGAGCGGCGGACCTCGATGGCCAATCTAATCCGGGAAGCCGTCCTTGAAATGCTGGAAGATGATGAGGATATTCGGGCTATCCAGGAAGCTGAAAAAGAAGGAAATCAATCTATTCCCTGGGAAGAAGTTAAGGGCAAATGGAAAGAAAACTATAAACAGGGATGAAATACAAAATTGTCTTTAGCCGCGAAGCGGAAAAGGCTGTTCTACGCCTAAATTCCAGTAATTTTAAAGCTATCTCCGCGGTTGTTGATTCACTTGAAGAAGAGCCATGGCCGAACAGATCAGTTTCATTACGCGGAACATATAAAGAGAATCTTTATAAGATTAGGGTTAGGGATTTTAGAATCATTTACTCTGTTGATAGTGAGTACAGGATCGTTTACATTAAAAGAATAGCCCGTCGTAGTGAGAAAACCTACCGTAATCTTTAAGGGATTAATGGTCGGGGCGAGTGGATTTGAACCACCGACCTCAGCGTCCCGAACGCTGCGCGCTAAACCAAGCTGCGCTACGCCCCGATGAAATCTCAAAGATTAAAAATCAAATCTCAAAAATGAACGGAGGCAACCTAGATATTTTAGGTTAGACGGGATTGAATGTCAAACCATTTAGCGGGAAAAAAGGAACAATACCCGGTAAAAGAGTAAATGCGTAACAGCGCATTTGCGCAAATGAGTAAATAATATGAAATACATCGTTTTGATTATCGACGGAGCGGCGGGGTTGCCGGTGCCGGAAAAAGGCGGCCGGACCAGCCTGGAGGCGGCGCGTACCCCCAACCTGGATGCCATGGTGGCGGGAGGGACGCTGGGGCTGGCGCAAACCGTGCCGCCGGGCATGGAGCCGAGCAGCGCCTGCGCCTGTATGTCCGTGATGGGTTATAACCCGGTCATTTATTATAAAGGCCGTGCTTCCATCGAGGCTAAAAGCATGGGAATAGACATCGCCAAAGATGAAGCGGTTTTCCGCTGCAACCTGGTCAACGTCACCGATGGTAAAATGAAAGACTATAGCGCCGGGCATATCCCCACCGCGGAAGCCGCGGAAATTATAAAAGCGCTTAATGAAAAAATCGGCGGGGAGGACATCATTTTCTACCCCGGCGTCAGTTTCCGGCACATCCTGAAAATCAAGGGGCACCCGGAGACTCTCGATGCAAAATGCACCCCGCCCCACGATATCCCCGGTAAGCCCGTCGCGGGCTTTCTGCCGCAGGGGCCGGGCAGCGACCTGCTGAAAGACTTCATGGCGCGTTCTGAAACCGTGATGAGAAGCAGCAAAATCAACGTGGCGCGCCGTGAGCGGGGCGAGCTGCCCGTTACCACTATCTGGCTTTTCTGGGGCAGCGGGCAGGTGCCGCCCATGCCCGCCTTTAGAAAAGAGTACGGCCTGGCCGCCGCGATGACTTCCGGCGTGGACCTGCTGCGGGGCCTGGCGATGATGGCCGACATGGCAATACTGGATATCAAAGGCGTGACGGACGGGCCGGATAGCGACGACGCCGGGCAGGCGGCCGGCGCTTTGGAAGCTTTAAAGAAAAACGACCTCGTGGTAGTGCATATCGAGGCGGCCGACGAAGCGGGACACGGCGGGCTTATCGAGGAAAAAATAAAAGCCATTGAAAAAGTGGATAAAGAGGTAGTCTCCCGCCTGCGTAACTTTAAAGGCGACCTGCGCGTGCTGGTCATGCCGGACCATCCCACGCCGCTGACCGTCCGCACCCATATCGGTGAGCCGGTGCCATTCCTGATGTGGGGCAAGGGTATAAAAGCCGGCGGCGCTAAAAGATTTACCGAGGCGGCAGCCAGAGCGACTGGCATTTTTATGCCCGAAGCATATAAAATAATGGGGAAACTGGTGGGGAAGTAAAGCGCCAATACGCAAAAGAGTACCTGCGCAATTGCGCAGTCCTGGGTATATGGGAGAGGTACTGTAAACCGTAAACCGTAAACTGTTAACTAAAAGACTTACTGCGCAGTTGCGCAATTGAGTAAATGAGGATTTAAGCAAATGTCTTTAATTGTGCAGAAATACGGCGGCTCCTCGGTGGCGGACGCGGCCAAAATCAAGAACGTGGCGCGGCGCATCGTCAAGACCTACGAGGCCGGCAATCAGGTGGTGGTGGTCGTTTCCGCCATGGGGGACACCACCGACGAGCTCATCCAGCTGGCCTATCAGATCAACGAGTTCCCGGACAAGCGGGAGCTGGACGCCCTGGTCTCCACCGGCGAACTGGTATCCTCCAGCCTTTTGACGATGGCCATCCACGGTATGGGCTTTCGCGCCATCAGCCTGAGCGGCGCCCAGGCCGGCATCCGTACGGACACTGCCTACCGGCAGGCGCGCATCGTCAAGGTGGAATCCCAGCGGGTGGTCGAGGAGCTGGAAAAAGGTAATATCGTCGTCGTGGCGGGGTTCCAGGGCGTGACCGAGGACATGGACGTGACCACGCTGGGCAGGGGCGCCTCCGACCTAAGCGCCGTGGCCCTGGCGGCCTCGCTCAAAGCCGAGCGCTGTGAGCGCTACACGGACGTCGACGGTATATATTCGACCGACCCGCGGCTCCTCCAGGAAGCCCGCAAGTTAAAAGATATCAGTTACGATGAAATGCTGGAGATGGTGACCTACGGCTTCAAAGCCATCCAGCCCCGCGCCGTCGAGCTGGCCGAGCTGTATAACGTCACGCTGCTGGTGGCGTCCAGCTTTAATGAAAATCCCGGTACGCTAATTCACAAAGAGGTGTCTATGGAAATACGCAACAAAGTAAGAGGCATCGCCCAGGACCTTGATGTCGCCAAGATAACCATCGTTGGCGTTCCGGACCATCCCGGCATCGCCGCCGGCATCTTCGTGCCCCTGGCGGAAGCCGGCATCAGCATCGACACCATCGTGCAGAACGCCAGTATTCAAAATATCACCGACCTTACTTTTACGGTAACCCGGGGGCAGCTGGACGTGGCGATGGCGGTGGTTGCGCCCATCGCGGAATCCATCGGCGCTACCCAGTGCGTCGGCGACGCCCACCTGGGGAAAATAAGCATTATCGGCACCGGCATGCAGAACGCGCCGGGCTACGCCGCCCGCATGTTCGATACGCTCTCCAAAGAGGGCATTAACATCCAGCTGATTACGACGTCCGAGATCAGGATAACCTGCATCATCGAAGAATCCAGGATTAAAGACGCCGTGCGGGCTTTGCACAAGGCTTTCGAGCTGGATAAAGAGACCTAATAGATAAATTCTAAATACCAAATGCTAAATCTCAAATCCCCTCCCCATTACCCCGCTGCTAAATAAAAACCCCCTTCCGCCCGGGCCGACGAAGGGGGTTATTTATTATCAGGTTTTTTTAACGACCGTTAAACGGCAATTACTTCTTTAACTTCCGGGACTTCCTGCTTGAGTATCTTCTCGATGCCGTTTTTCAGGGTCAACTTGGACATGGGACAGCCGGCGCAGGCGCCGACGAGTTTTACTTTAACGGTTCCACCTTCAACCGCCACCAGTTCTACGTTGCCGCCATCGCGCACCAGGTACGGGCGGACTTTATCCAGGACTTCCTTCACTTTTTCTTGCATTTTAGACTAAACTCCTTTAAAATTTATGAAAGGCCTCTAATGTAAATTGTATCTGGTAACGGTCCTATTTGTCAAACAGGGCGCATTTTATGGCCGATTTCTCTTGTAAGCCCGATTTCACTGATGTAGAATAGTTTATCTAAAATGACATTTTCCGGGGATAAATATGATTGACGAAAAACAGATGAGATATAAAGAGCAGCGCAGCAAAGAAGCCATCGACCTGGCGATGCAGGCCAAATGGCAGGAAGCCGTGGGCGTGAACAAAGAAATCCTGGCCACTTTTCCGGAGGATGTGGATACGCTCAACCGCCTCGGCCGGGCTTACCTGGAGCTGGGCCAGTTCAAGCTTTCGCGGGAATATTACAACCAGGCGGTCAAGCTGGACCCCTATAACGCCATCGCCAACCGCAACCTGCGGCGCCTGAACGACCTGAAGGACGCGGGTAAGACGGAAGTCGAGACCGACAAGGTCGAGCCGGAGCAATTCATCGAGGAAATCGGCAAGGCGGGTGTGGTGACGCTGGTGGAACTGGCGCAAAAAGAAAAACGCGCCCTGACGGTGGCCGGGGACAAAGCTCTGGTCAGGGTCGAAGGCTCCTCCATGGTGGTGGAAAACGGGCGGGGTGAATATTTGGGCAAGGTGGAGCCCAGGCGGGGGCAGCGTCTGGTGAGGTTGATGTTAGGCGGTAACAAATACTCGGCGGTAGTGGTTAAATCCACCGCGGAAGGTATGACGGTGATGGTGCGGGAGACCTTCCAGCATCCCAGCCAGGCCGGCAAGCTGTCCTTCTCGCCGAAAGGCATGGACGAGTTCCGGCCTTACGCCAGTGATAAGCTCTTGAAAGTGGAATCCGCCGGCGAGGAAGAGGACGAATCCGGTTATACGATTATCGGCGGGGACGAGGTGGAAGTGATGCCGGAGGACGCGGAAGAAACGAACGACGATACCGGAAACGACGACGAATAGGGGGCATTACAACCGATGGTAACAGGAACAGTGAAGCCTGTAAATATAGAAGACGAAATGCGGGGCTCTTACCTCGATTATGCGATGAGCGTCATCGTGGCCCGGGCGCTGCCGGACGTGAGAGACGGGCTCAAGCCGGTGCAGCGGCGCATTCTTTATGCCATGAACGATATGAACCTGCGTTTCAGCGGGCCGACCCGCAAAAGCGCCCTCATCGTCGGCGAGGTGATGGGCAAGTACCACCCGCACGGCGATACCGCCATCTACGACGCCATGGTGCGCCTGGCCCAGGAATTTTCCATGCGCTACCCGCTCATCTTCGGCCAGGGCAACTTCGGCAGCGTCGACGCCGACCCTCCGGCCGCGATGCGTTATACCGAGGCCAAGCTTTCGAAAATCGCTGAAGAAATGCTGGTCGACATTGAAAAAGAGACCGTCGACTTCATGCCTAACTATGATGAAAGCCTCAAGGAGCCCACGGTCCTGCCCGCCCGTCTCCCTAATCTCCTCCTCAACGGCAGCGCCGGCATCGCCGTAGGCATGGCCACCAATATTCCTCCGCACAACCTCAATGAAATCTGCGATGCTATTGCTTTGCTCATCGATACTCCGCAGGTGACCATCGATGAGCTGATCAAAGTGGTCAAAGGGCCGGATTTCCCCACTGCCGGCATCATCCAGGGGCGGGAGGGCATCCAGAACGCTTACGCTACCGGGCACGGCAAGGTGGTGGTGCGGGCCAAGGCGCATATCTCCAGCATCAGCGCCGGCGGCAAGCAGCAGATTATCGTCAGCGAGCTGCCGTACCAGACGAACAAAGCGGCCCTGATCGAGAACATCGCCGACCTGGTTAAAGACAAGAGAATCGAGGGCATCGGCGACCTGCGTGACGAGTCCGACCGGCAGGGGATGCGCATCGTCATCGAGCTTAAAAGAGATGCCCAGCCGGAAAAGGTGCTCAATAACCTCTTCAAGCATACGGCCATGCAGACATCGTTCTTCGTGAACATGCTGGCACTGGTGGACGGCCAGCCCAAGGTCATCAGCCTTAAGGAAGCGCTGCAGGCTTACATCGATTTCCGCAAAATCGTCATTACCCGCCGCTCCAAGTTTGAATTGAAACAGGCCAAGGCCCGCGCCCACATTTTGGAAGGCTTAAGAATAGCGCTGGATAACATCGACGCTGTCATTAAATGCATCCGTGAGTCCGAGACCACTGAAGCGGCGCGCAAGAACCTCATGACTCAATTCAGTCTTTCTACGCTTCAGGCGCAGGCCATACTTGATATGCAGCTAAGGCGCCTGGCCAGCCTGGAAAGACAGAAAATCGAGGAAGAGTACGCCGAGGTCATCAAGACCATCTCCTACCTGGAAGACCTGCTGGCCAGCCCGCGCCGCATCCTGGCCGTGATTAAACAGGACGTGACCGAGCTCAAGCAGAAGTACGGCGACAAGCGGCGCACGGAAATCCTCGAGCAGGGCAAGCTGGACTTTACCGAGGAAGACCTTATCCCCCACGAGCGAGACGTCGTCACCTTGAGCAGCCGCGGCTTCATCAAGCGGATACCTTCAAAGTATTATGTGCTCCAGCACCGCGGCGGCAAGGGCATCATCGGGCAGGTCACCCGGGAAGAGGACGCCGTGATGATACTCACCGTGGCCGATACGCACGATGACCTCTTTTTCTTTACCAACAAGGGCAAGGTATTTTACCTGAAATGCCACGAAATACCGGCCGGCAGCACCCGTACCTCGAAGGGGTTGGCCATCATTAACCTGCTGTCCATCGCCGAGGGGGAGAGGGTGACCGCGCTGGTGGCCACCACCGGGCTGATGCCCGGCACCTCGATGATCATGGCCACGAAGCTGGGCGAAATCAAGAAAACGGCGGTGGACAAGTTCACCGCAGTACGCAGCAGCGGGCTTATCGCCATGGACCTGGCGCCTAGCGACGAGCTGGTCTCCGTCTGCCTGGCCAAAGACAAGGACGATATATTACTGGTAACGCGCAAGGGGCAGTCCATCCGCTTTGACGTGGCCAGCCTGCGGGCGGCCTCGCGGACCTCCGGCGGCGTACGCGCCATGAAGGTGGCCCTGGGCGACGGCATTATCAGCATGGACCGGGTCATCCCGGACGGCTATGTGCTGGTGGTGACGGAGAAAGGCTATGGCAAGGTGACGTCGGTAGACCAGTATCCCAGGCAGCACCGGTCCGGCAGCGGTGTGCGGACGTTCAAGATCGTCGACAAAACGGGTGACGTGACCGCCTCCAGGGTAGTAGCGGAGAGCCATCAAGTGATGCTTATCTCCGCGGAAGGCATGATGACACGCACGCCGGTAAAAGAGGAAGACCCGAAGCACGGCATCACCACCCAGGGACGCAGCACCCAGGGCGTGCGGGTGATGACGCTGGACGAGGGTGACCGGCTGGTGGCGATTACCGCCTTTGAAGAGACGAAAGAAGACTAGGCTTTAGAAATATAATCCAGAATTGAAGTCTGAATAGAGGGGGCGAAAAGCCCCCTCTTTGTTTAGAAAACCCTCTCACTCTCCCTTTAAAAAAGGGAGACGATGTCATTTTCTTCAACAAATAGATTGTCCCTCCTTCGTAAGGAGGGATAAAGGGAGATTTTACTCATGCGCGTAACTGCGTAATTGCGCAATTGCTCTTTTCCCCACGCCGAGATGCTTCGTTGCACTCAGCATGACATAAAAAATTCATGAAGTTTAGATTGTCATTCTGAGGGAGCGACCTGCTCGCCGTATAAGACTTTGGCAGGTGAGAGCGACCGAAGAATCTGGAGGCGGGGTGGGAAAATCAGAGTGTCAAGAAAAACGTGATGGTTCTATACCTTCCTGGAAAGGCAGACCTCCGTTTTTTCCAGGCCGCAGGCGAAGCAGGCGCCGGTACGGCAGTCCGGCGTTTCCAGCTCTTCTACCGCCCGCTGGTACTCCCGCTTTAAAAACGCGTCGCTGACGCCCGCATCGATGTGCGACCAGGGCAGGATTTCATCCAGCGCGCGTTCGCGGGAGGCATAAAAGGCGGGGTCGAGACCGTTATCGGCAAAAGCGCGGAGCCATTTTTCATGGCTGTAGTGTTCGCTCCAGGCATCGAAGCGGCAGCCGAGCTCCCGGGCGCGGAGAATGACCTTGCCCAGACGCCGGTCGCCGCGGGACATGGCAGCTTCGATGAGGCTGATACGGGGGTCGTTCCAGGAGAGCCGGACGCCCTTCTGCTGTAGCCCGTTCTGCAGGAGCTCCTGCTTGATTTTCAAAGATTCCTCGTCTGCCTGCTTACTCCACTGGAAAGGCGTATGCGGCTTGGGCACGAAGGTGGCCACGCTGACCCTTATCATCGGCTTCCGGCCGCTGGCTTTTTTGCCCTCCGCCCGCACCCGGTCCACCAGGGTCACGATGCCGGCCACGTCATCAAGAGTTTCCGTGGGTAAGCCGACCATAAAATAAAGCTTTAGGCTGGTCCAGCCGCGCTCGAAAGCCATGGCAGCCGTTTCCAGCAGGCTGGCGTCCGTCACGGTCTTGTTGATAACGCGCCGCAGCCTTTCACTGCCGGCCTCAGGAGCGAAGGTGAGGCCGGTGCGGCTGCGCGTGGGCAGTCTTTCCACCAGGCGGACGGAAGAGTTATCCAGGCGGAGGCTGGGCAGGGATATCGCCAGGCGGGGATAGCGCTTGACGAGGCCCGCCACCAGCTCCCCCACTCCGGAATAATCGGAGGTATTCAGGGAAACCAGCGAAAGCTCGTCGTAGCCGCAGTTGGCGATAATGTCTCCGGCCGCTTTAACGACCTCTTCCACGGGGCGTTCGCGCACGGGGCGGTAAATCATCCCGGCCTGGCAAAAGCGGCAGCCGCGGCTGCACCCGCGCTGCACCTCGATGGCGCCGCGGTCGTGGGTAATCTCGATAAAGGGTACGATGGGCTTGACGACCGGCGGGGGCAGCTTCGTGACCAGGCGGCGCTGGATTTTGGCTTTAGCTTCGGGGACGGTGGGGGTAATGCTTTTTATCTGGCCGTCAGCGTGATATTCCACATGATATAGACTCGGCACATAAACGCCGGGGACCGCCGCCAGCTTTTTGAGCAGCTCTTTTTTACCCCGCCCTTTTTCCCCCCGGTACACATCTAAAAATTCCAGGATGACGTCCTCGCCGTCGCCGATGACGAAGGCGTCGATGAAGTCCGCCATCGGTTCCGGGTTGAGCGCGCCGCTGCCCCCGGCGATGACCAGGGGATGGGCGTCGCCCCGGTCAGCCGCGAGAACAGGGATGCCGGCCAGCTCGAGCATGTTCAGCACGTTGGTGTAGCACAGCTCGTACCCCAGCGAAAACCCGATGATATTGAAGTCCTTCAGCGGGCGCTGGCTTTCCAGGCTGAAGAGGGGGATGCCGTTCTGCCGCAGTGCCGCCTCCATGTCCACCCAAGGGGCGTAAACGCGCTCGGCAAGGGCGTCCGCCTGGCGGTTGAGGATTTCATACAGGATGGGGATAGCCATGTTGGACATGCCCAGCTCATAGCTGTCCGGGTAAGCCAGGGCGAACCTTACGGGCGAGGCGTCCCAGTCTTTAACGATGCTGTTCCATTCCCCGCCGGTATAGCGGGCGGGGCGGATAACCTGGTGCAGGATTTCGTTGCTCAGCAAAATGCGCCTCCAGACTTTAGAATTATAGGGGTTGGAGAGGAAAAGAGGCAAATGGGACTTGCGGTTGATGGCCGGAGGCAAAGATTGCTACGGCTACCCGTCAGGAGTAAAATACACACCAACAAGGAGGTGCCGAACTATGGGAAAATACGATTATTTATCCGTTTACGGAGCCGCCAAGGGCGAGCCGGAAGGTCCCGGTAAAACCATCGCGAGGCTTAACGGCGCTAAATTTGAAGGGTGCAACGAATATAACTGCTACTGGCTGTATGAAAAGCCTTTAAATACGCCCGGCTGGACAAAGTGGGACCAGGTTATTTACGGCCCGCACACGCACAAATATCCCCAGGTAATTTACCTGTTAGGGTCCAACCGGGAAGACCCGCTCGACCTTGGCGCCACGGTAGAAATGTGCCTGGGCCCGGAGCAGGAAAAGTATACGCTGACCAGGTCCTGCCTTATTTTCATACCGGCTAATTTCGTCCATGGCTGGTGGGTCATCCGGGAGGTTAAGAAGCCGATTATCGTCTTCGACGTCAATCAGTCCACCGCGCACACGGAGAAGGCATTAGCGGAACTCGTGCCGGGAGGACTCCGTAAAAACATGTTTTTTATCGACCAGGGTTATGCAAGCAGCGAAAGGGTAGTGCGGCGGCCGGAAAAAACAGGTAAAAAACCTGTTGAGAACAAGGGCAACCCCAGAACAGGGAAATATGATAAATACATCCTGTCGGGACTCCGCCCGGGGGAGAGGGACAGCAGTGGCAAATCGATAGCGCATATCGACGGCGACACTTTCGAGGGCGCTAACGAGTACTGGTCGCACTGGGCGTTCGAGCAGCCGCTGAACGTGCCCGGCTGGAAAAACTGGCCGGATATCACTCACGGGCCGCATATGCATAAGCATCCGGAAGTCGTCGCCCTGCTCGGTACGGACCCGGCAAACCCGGCAGACCTCGGGGCGGAATTCTGGGCCGGCATGGGGCCGGAGCTGGAGATGAGTTTAGGCACCAAGACCAAAGTAGGCTTCCTGCCGCCCCATTTCGCTCACGGCCCTTCCACCGTGATGAAAGTCACCCGGCCGTTCATCTTCATCGAGGTGAATCAATCTCCCAAACATACGGAAAAAGCGCTTACGGAGCTGGTGCCCGACCCCAAAGAGCGGGAGAAAATGATGTTCACGGATGTAGGGTACGATAACTGGGAACGCAAAATAATCTGGCCGAAAGGCAGGGGTTACCGTTAACGGTTGAGAAAAAAGGAGAAATGATGAGAATCAACAAATACATGGAAGTCGTCGGCTCACGGCCGCTGCCGGGCAAGGAAAAGGAATATAACGAGTGGTACCACAAGCACATTACCGACCTTTTCGCCTTCGGGGGGCTGAAGCGGGTGAACCGCAGCAAGATGTACAAAGGGGCAGGGCCGAACGGGAAATATGCTCCTTTATACCTGACGATTTACGAGTTCGATAAGCCGGAGGACATTGACGCTTTTTATGCGGACCCGCTGATGCAGGACGCTAAAATACACTACGAAACAGAAGCCCCCAAGTGCGTCGATCTTATCTGGGCGGGCTTTTATGAGCCGGTGGAAACTTACGAGAAGAAGAAATAGCCCTCAACCTCACCCCCTTTAGTTCCCCCTCTCCGTTGGCTACTCTCTTTGGAAGGTGCTTTATGAGAGTAATTAGGTATATAATCCCCCTAACAGAATTGCGAGGGGAGGATAAGATGACCAACAAATTACTTTGGGTGTTGTTATCTATGATTTTGGTAATAATTGGTAGTTTGATTACGAGTTGCGCTGGATTATCTACATCAGATACCTCCACAAATTCACAAAAGACTAGCATATCCACAAGGGGTATTGCAGAAGTAACAGGCATAGACGCAAAAGTGCCAATGTTTGGGTTATTGGTGTGGCTTAAACCTCAAAATGCAAAGGCTAATACTACTTACCTTGTTCAACTCTATGAAAAGGGGCAGTTTAGAGAACAACAAACAATTACTTGGACTCAACCGCAAATAAATGTTAAACAAGAAACATCACTCGCTTTTCACTTCAAACAAGGAGAAGATTCTGTATATATGGATGCCTCTTGGAAGGATAGTAACTGGTGGAAAAGTATATTCAGTGTCAATTTAGAACAATCCACACCCACGCCCACGCCATTATCTACACCTGAACAACCATCAACTTCTTATAGCACATATTCGGATTCTTTCGTTATGACTGGTCTGGCTATTACCTTTACTCCTTCCAGCACTGGAAGCGTACATTTAACCATATGGGGTACAGCCCACATGGATGTAAGTGGGCAGGTACAAGCTTGCTATGGTACTGGGATAGCTCCAAGTAGTGGTGCTGATGCACAAGGTATTTTTCAGGGTACAAAGATTCTTGGACTTATGCAAGGTCAGGTAAATAGCCAAGCACGCATATTTAGTATTCTATCCGATTTGCCCAATCTTACTGTAGGGACAACCTATTGGTTTGACCTACAATTCAAAGCTGTGGGCGGAGGAACAGTTACATTGTCCAACATCGGTTATAACATAGGAGGATTATCAGGCAATAAATGAGTTTTGCAATCGGTTAAAATATGTCTGAGGGAGAGAGAAAAAAGAGGGGGCTTTTGCGCCCCCACTTGACAATTATGTCGGTCATTATATAGTTCAATTATATTCTGTGTTTGCCAATTTCACAGACTTGAGTAAGGCATAGGTAACACAAGAACCCGAAAGTATTTCAGATACAAAAAAAGGCAGGCCTGCACTTCTGGGTGCACCGGCAAATAAATGTTCACTATAAGCCGCTACAACAATAAGAATAACAATAACAAATAATTTTTCGATGGCTTTCATTTTACTAGGTATATTATACCATAAAAACAAAAAAAGGGGCGGGTTCTTACGCCCGCCCCTGTGCTTAAGGCTTAAAGCTAATAGCTTACAGCTTACGGCTTTTAAACCTCTCTAAACTCGCCCTCCACCGTGCCCTCGTCTTTACCGCCCTGTCCCCCCGGAGGAGGAGGCTGCTGCCCGCCGGGTGGCGGCTGTTGACCGCCGGGCGGGGGCGGCTGCTGTTGATAGACGGCCTGGCCTATCTTCTGCATCGTTTCGTTCAAAGACTGCGTGGCGCTCTTAATGGCGTTGGTATCCGTACCCTGTAAAGCGCTCTTGACCGCGGCAATCTTGGCTTCCGCTTCGCTGTTGAGGTTGGCGGGAATCTTTTCCTTGTTATCGCGCAGGGTCTTTTCCGCCTGGTAAGCCATGGTGTCCGCCGTGTTCTTAGCCTCGATTTCCTCGCGGCGCTTCGTATCTTCGGCGGCGTGGGCTTCCGCTTCCTTCTGCATCTTGCCGACCTCGTCCTTGGAGAGGCCGCTGGAGGCGGTGATGGTTATCTTCTGCTCTTTGCCGGTGCCTTTGTCCTGCGCCCTGACGTTGAGGATACCGTTGGCGTCGAGGTCGAAAGTGACCTCGATCTGCGGTACGCCGCGCGGGGCCGGTAAAATGCCGTCCAGCATGAACCTGCCGAGCGTGCGGTTATCCGCGGCCATGGGGCGCTCGCCCTGGAGAACGTGAATCTCCACGCCGGGCTGGCTGTCCGCCGCCGTGCTGAAAATCTGGCTCTTGGCGGTGGGGATGGTGGTGTTCCTGGGGATAAGGGGGGTAGCTACGCCTCCGAGCGTCTCGATGCCGAGCGTTAGAGGCGTGACGTCGAGGAGCAACACATCTTTGACTTCTCCCTTGAGCACGCCGGCCTGGATGGCGGCGCCGATGGCGACCACCTCGTCCGGGTTGACGCTCCGGTTCGGGTCCTTGCCGAAGAACTGCTTGACTTTGTCCTGCACCAGCGGCATACGCGTCTGCCCGCCGACGAGGATGACCTCGTCGATCTGGGCGGTCGTCTTGCCGGCGTCGGTCAGTGCCTGTTTGCAGGGTCCCATCGATTTGTCCACCAGGTCCATCACCAGCTGCTCCAGCTTGGCGCGGGTCAGGGTGATATTGAGGTGCTTGGGGCCGCTGGCGTCCGCGGTGATAAAGGGCAGGTTAACCTCCGTCTGCTGGACGCTGGAAAGCTCGATTTTGGCTTTCTCCGCGGCTTCCTTGAGACGCTGCAGAGCGGTCTTGTCCTTGCTTAAATCGATGCCCTGGTCCTTCTTGAACTCGGTCACCAGCCAGTCCATGATGCGCTGGTCGAAATCGTCCCCCCCGAGGTGGGTATCGCCGTTGGTGGACTTTACCTGGAAGGTGCCTTCGCCCAGCTCCAGGATGGAAATATCGAAAGTGCCGCCGCCCAGGTCGTACACGGCGACGGTTTCGTCGGTCTTCTTATCCAGCCCGTAAGCCAGCGCGGCGGCCGTGGGCTCGTTGATGATGCGCAGCACGTTCAATCCGGCGATGGCGCCGGCGTCCTTGGTGGCCTGCCGCTGGGCGTCGTTGAAATAGGCCGGCACGGTGATGACGGCGTCGGTCACTTTTTCGCCCAGGTAAGCCTCGGCGTCCGTCTTGAGCTTCTGCAAGATCATCGCCGAGATTTCCGGCGGGCTGTATTCCTTGCCGCCCATTAAAACGCGCACGTCGTTATTGGCGGCGCGGGTCACTTTATACGTCTTGCGCTTGGCGTCTTCCTCGACCGGCAGCTCGCGGCCGGCCGGTTCGCCCCACTTCCGCCCCATAAAGCGCTTGATGCTGTAAATCGTATTTTCCGGGTTGATGATAGCCTGGCGCTTGGCGATCTGCCCCACCAGGCGCTCCCCGTTTTTGTTTATCGCTACCACCGAGGGAAACAGGCGGCTGCCCTCCGAGCTGGTAATGACGACCGGCTCGCCTCCCTCCAGTACGGCAACCTCGCTGAAAGTTGTCCCTAAGTCTATGCCTACTGCTTTTGCCATTTTTCTGCCTCCTTCAAGCATCCATCAATTATGATGGAATAAAAACATGATATTGTATGTGACAAAAATCTAAAATTTTGTAATATTATCCGGTTCCTCGGTATCATGCGAGTCGCCTTCGCCGCTCCCCACGATGACGCGCGCCGGACGGAGCAGCTTATCGTGTAATGTATAGCCCTTCTGCACCTCGGAGATGACCATGCCCTCTTTGCCTTTTTCCTGGCGCAAAGCCTCGTGCAGACTGGGGTCGAAGTCCATGCCCAGGGCGCAGATGGGTTTTACTCCCTGACCCTCCAAAATTGTCTTGAATTTACGCTCCACCAGCCTGACCCCCTCCACCCAGTCGTCCTTAGCGTATTCCTCCGGAACGGCGTTAAGGGCGCGCTCCAGGTCATCGAGGACGGGCAGGATGCTGCAGTACAGCGTGGCAGTTAGCCAGGTTTTCCTCGGCCTTTTTCTTCGCCTCGGCTAACTCTTTTTCCAGAGTTTCATTTGCTTCCGGGGCGGCTTCCCCGGGCGTAATTTCGTTGTTCTGTTTTTCTTCCGGTTTTTTCGGCATCATAATTAAATCCCATAAAATAAAATTTAGCTGGACTCGCCGCGGATTTCCTTGCCGTAAAGCCCGCCCACCAGCTGGCTCAACACTGTAGACAGGTAATAGACCGTGGGAATGGTGTGGGAATAGGGCATACGCGTCGGCCCTACTACCGCGATGGTGCCGGAGGCTTCCTCCGGGAGGCCGTAGCGGCAAAGAACCACGCTGCAGTTGCGGATGGCTTCAAATTGGTTTTCTTTGCCGATGATAACATTAACACCCGGCTGGACCAGCGTGGACGGGGAAATGACCTTAAGCAGGCCGCGGCGTTCGAAGAGCTCCATGAGGGTGCGCATCTGGTCGCTGTGGGCGAACTCCGGCTGGTTGAGCATGAAGTGCCAGCCTTCCAGGTACGGCTCCTGGTATTCCTTGCTGTCTTCCGAGTGCATGATTTCCAGGAGGAATCCGGTGGCTTTTTTCTCCAGCGGCGTAAGCTCGGTCTGGCTCTCTTCAATCTGGCGGCTGGTAAAACCGGCAAAGACACCGTTCAGTTTATTGCTGATGACGGATAGCGACGGCTGGGTCACCGGCTCGTCAAAGGTGATGAGCTTCTGCTTGACCACCGTACCTTCGAGGACGACGACCGCCAGGGCGTTGGCGTCCTGCACGGCGATGAACTCCAGGTGCTTCAGCTTGCAGTCGGTGGCTTTGGGCAGGCTGACCACGGCCACGTTCTGCGTCAGCTTGGCCAGCAGTGTCGCCGTGAGGCTGACCCACGCCTCGACCTCTTTTTCCACCTGGTGGAAGGTGTGGGAAATAAGGTATTGCTCTTCGCGCGGCAGAACGAGATTTTCGATCGATTCTACGTAGTAGCGGTAGCCCTTGTCCGAGGGGATACACCCGGCGGAGGTGTGGGGGCGGATGAGATAGCCCTCTTTTTCCAGGCTCGCCATCTCGTTACGAACGGTGGCCGGGCTGACCCCGAGGTTGGCTTTTTCCGCCACGACCTGTGAGGGCACCGGCATCGCATTGGCGATGTACTGCGCCACGATATAGTTAAGTATCTTGCCGCCTCTGGCAGTAATCATTCCCATCTCCGTTCAGCTTTGATTAGCAGTCTCCGCAGCCGACTGCTAACACATATAATTTAACACTTTGAGGGGTTGTTTGTCAAGAGTAGTGACAGCTACAAAACTCGCGGCAGAGCATTACAAAAATATGAAATTTTGCCCGTCTTTCTTTCTGGCTCGAGGGAAAGGGACGGGTCATGATAAAAAGGCTTAATCATTACCCCTCCCAACTACAAACTACTAATTACTAATTACCAATTACTCCCTCTCCCCCTTTTCCTTGACCCCGCAAAGCTAAATGTGCTAAATTGTAAACGTGGACATCACCTGGTTAGGTCACTCCTGTTTCAAGATAAGAGGCAGTCAGGCCATCATCGTTACGGATCCTTTCCCGCCGACCTTGGGCTATACGCTGGGGAAAATCACGGCGGACATCGTTACCGTCAGCCACCCGCACCCCTCGCACTCCTACAGCCAGGGCATCAACGGTGTACACCGGCTGGTCAAAGGCCCCGGCGAATATGAAATCAGCGGCGTTTTAATGTTGGGGATAACCACCTTTCACGATTCCATCAAGGGGCAGACCAAAGGAAAAAACACCGTCTATTTGATGGAAGTGGACGGCGTGACGATTTGCCACTTGGGCGACATCGGGCACGTTTTAACCGAGGCGCAGGTGGAGGAGCTGGGGAAAGTGGACGTCCTGATGGTGCCGGTGGGCGGCGTTTCCACCATCAATGCCGCCATGGCCGCCGAGACGGTCCGCAAACTCGAGCCCAAGATTGTCCTGCCGATGCACTATAAAACGCCTAAAACCTCCCGCGAACTGGACCCGGTGGACAACTTCCTCAAGGAGATGGGGGTAACCATGGCGGAGCCCCGCCCCAAACTGACCGTCAGCAAGTCCAACCTGCCGCTGGTGACGCAGGTCGTCATTTTATCGCTTTAGGTTTCCCCCGCCTTATTGCCGTCCAGGAATTCCGTGAATATCCGCAGGAACTCTTCGTGGTTTTTCTGCTGGTGCGGCGCGTGGCCGTAGCCGGGCACGATTTCCAGCCTGGCGCCGGGTATCAGCTTTTGCGCGCGGCGGGCACACTTCAAAGGCATATAAGGATCGAAGCCTTTCCACATCAGCAGCGTGGGCACCTTGATGCTCTTTAATACCTCGTCGCTCACCCGGTTGTAGTCGTCCCCCTCTTTAGAGAGGAAGCGGGGAAAAGGCTGCGGCCGGCCCAATGCCTTGCGCAGCGCCCAGAAAAAGGTAAACAGGACGCTGCCAAACAGCGACATTTTGCCCAGGCCGGAAGCATCGATGAGGACGAGCCTGCCGATCCTGTCCGGGTAAAGACGCGCCATGTCCAGGCAGACCCTGGCCCCGAAAGAGTGCCCCACCAGCACGGGGTTTTGTATCTTTAGCTCATCGAAAAAGCCGGCGAGAAAATCGGTGAAATCCGAGAGGTAATAGCCTTTCTCATCCCTGGCGCTTTGCCCGAAGCCGGGCAGGTCCGGCGCGTAAAAAGTAAATCGGCCGGCCAGCGCCTGCATCGTGTCCAGCCAGTCGCGCGAGTCGCTGGCGCCGCCGTGAATGAGCACCACCGGAGGTCCTTTACCCGCCTGGCGGTAAAGCACGCGGCGGCCGTTGACCTCCAGGGGCAGGCTTTTTATGGCTGAATAATCAGGGGCGTTATTATCATTCATGTTGTGCCGTCGCTATCTTGATAAAATCAACAAATCCTCCGAGCAGGCGGGAAACGATCCTTTCCTGTCGGTAAACGCAATAAAAGTCACGCGTTAGGTGTAGTCCCCTTACATTTACTTGTATGACCGAACCCTGCGCCAGGCAGTTTTTAATCGCCAGGTCAGATACGAAAGCGATGCCGGCCCCGGTGGCGACGGCGGAGACTACCGACTGCGTGCTGCCCAGCACCATGTTTGGCTTCCATTTGCCGGTATCAACTCCGGCGCGGGCCAACAGGTTTTCCAGGCTGCGCTGCGTGCCGGAGGTGGCCTCGCGGAAGATGAGCGGCTCTCCTTCCAGCTCGTCCGGCGGGATTTCCTTTTTACGGGCGAAGGGATGCCCGGGAAAGACGCTCAGCACGATTTCATCGCCGCCAACCCGGAAAGATGCCAGGTCTTTGCCCTCCGGCGCCACGCCGCAGAAACCAATTTCGCAGGTATTATCGCGTATTCTGCCGATGACCGTGAGCGAATCGGACACGTCCAGCCGGATATCGACGGCCGGGTGGCGCTTTTTGAACTCTGCCAGCAGCGCCGGCAACAGGAACTCCCCGGGGATGGTGCTGGCGGCGATGTGCAGGTCGCCGGAAACATCCTCGCGCAGTACGTCCAGGTCTTTGGCGAGGTTTTCGCGCTCCGCGGCCACGTTCTCCGCAAAGCGCAAGAGGCGCTGGCCGGCCTGGGTGAGCGTCACTACCCGCTGGCTGCGGTCGATCAGGCGGATGCCGAGCTCCTGCTCCAGTTTTTGCACCTGGAAGGAGACCGCCGGCTGGCTGATGCCCAGCTTCCTAGCGACTTCCGAAAAGCTGCCACGCCGGGCTATTTCCCGGAAAGTGTTCAGTTGTTCAATGTTCATCTGTTGTCATTGCGAGACCCGATACAATCGGGTCGCGGCAATCTCCATTTACACTTTTCCTCTGTCCATTTTGGGGTATTGACGTCCCTCTTTCATAAAGAGGGATAAGAGGGAGATTTTATTCATGCTATTCCCGCGGAAGCGGGAATCCAGTGTCCCTATTCCCTCCCCCCTCTTCTCTATAAGTAATTCTTATATTGCGCTAAGAAAATACTTATGCTATAATCTCCCGAGGTTATTTTAACGTATCAAAGCTGATTCATCAAGAAGGAGCAAAGGACTTATGGCTAACGAAAACGAACAAATGTGGCAGGAACTGGGCATCGACCTGAAGCCGCACGGCGCGCTCATGACTGCTCTGGGGCCTATGTTCCAGGAAATCTATCTTTCCCAGCCAAACCGCCCGGCGGGGATGGGGTTTTACGACTTCGTCGTCGGGGATATCCACGGCATCCGGGTAAAAGAGCTACGGGAGCACGCCAAAAACGGCGGCAAAGTGGTGGCTACGTACTGCGTTTTCGTGCCGGAAGAGCTTGTCTGGGCGGCGGGCGGCATACCGGTGGGGCTATGCGCCGGGACGCAGTTTTCCATCCCGATGGCAGAAACCGTGCTGCCGCGTAACACCTGTGCGCTGATCAAGTCGTCGTTCGGCTTTAAGCTGGGGCGGGTATGCCCTTACGTGCAGGCCAGCCACCTCATCGTGGGGGAGACTACCTGCGACGGCAAGAAAAAAATGTTCGAAATTTTAAACGAGTACCAGCCGGTTTACGTGATGGAAGTACCGAATAAAAAGACGGAAAAGAGCCGGCAGCTGTGGCTGGAGGAAGTTAAGGCTTTTAAAGCCGTTATCGAAAAGCTGACAGGCAACAAAATAACGGCGGAAAATCTGAAGCAGGCTATCGCTACCGTCAACGCCCGCCGCCAGGCTTTGCAGCGGCTTTACAATCTACGCAAAACCAGCCCCGTGCCCATCAGCGGCAAGGACGCCCTGCTGGTGACCCAGGTGTCTTTCTACGACGATGTCAAACGCAATACCCAGATGATAAACACCCTCTGTGACGAGCTGGACAAGCGGGTGGCCGCCGGGGAGGGCGTCGCCCCGGCTGATGCCCCGCGCATCCTGGTCTCCGGCAGTCCCATGGCTATCCCCAACTGGAAGCTGCACCATATCATCGAGTCGCTCGGGGCGGTGGTGGTCTGCGAGGAGTCCTGCACCGGCACCCGGCTCTTCAGCGAGCTCGTAAAGCCATCGCCGGCAACACTGGACTCACAGATTAAAGCCATCGCCGACCGCTATATGAACATCCACTGCGCCTGTTTCACGCCTAACGAGGACCGGCTGGATGACATTGTAAGACTGGCCGGGGAATATAAGGCCGACGGCGTGATACACTACAACCTCCAGTTCTGCCATACCTACGCCACCGAGGCCGTGCGGGTGGAAAAGCGGCTGGAAAAAGAAGGCATTCCGCTGCTGCGCATCGAGACGGACTACAGCGACGAAGACGCCGGGCAGCTAAAGAGCCGCATCGAAGCATTTTTGGAGATGGTGAAGCATTGATTTATGCCGGACTGGACGTAGGCTCCCGCACCATCAAGCTGGTTACCCTGGATACCGCCGTCCGGGATGCGGTGGTCATACCCGCGGGCGTAAATCCGCTGCGGCGTTGCCAGGAGCTGCTGGCGGGTAAAAACTATGCCGGGCTGGTGCTGACCGGCTACGGCCGTCACCTGGTGGCGCCCGCCGCAGGCGGGGAGGTTGTCTCGGAGATAAAAGCCTTTGCCGTCGGTGCCCGCTATCTGTATCCCGGGTGCCGCGACGTTATCGATATCGGGGGGCAGGACTGCAAGGTCATCCAGCTATCGGAAAAGGGTGAAGTCCAGAAGTTCGAGATGAACGACCGCTGCGCCGCCGGGACGGGCAAATTCCTGGAAATCATGGCCCAGACGCTGGAGGTGCCGATTTCCGAAATAGGCGCCCTGGCTTTAAGCGCTTCCGGCGTTATCCACATCAACAGTCTGTGCACGGTCTTCGCGGAATCGGAAGTGGTTTCACTTATCGCCAAAGGGGAAGAAATCAGCACGATTGCGCTGGCCCTGCATGAGGCTATCGCCACGCGCATCGAGACCATGGTGAGGAGGGTCGGCATCAAAGGGGAGATAATCTTCGCCGGCGGCGGTGCTTATAACCGTTGTCTGGTTAAATTACTGGAACAAAAAATGGAGCAAAAACTGATCGTTCCGGAATCGCCGCAGACCGTCGGCGCGCTGGGCGCCGCGCTATTGGCCAAATCCGGTAAAATCAGAAATTGATGGAGGGACGCGATATGCCATCGAAAACGTTGTTGATACAATCGGAAACGCTGGGCAGGGGCAATGACGAGCTCGGGACGCTTTTGATGTCCAAATTTTTAGGGACGTTGAGTGAAAGCAAGGAAAAACCGGCGGCGCTGGTGTTCTGGAACACCGGCGTGAAGCTGGTGGCGGAAGGCTCGTGGGCGCTGGCGCACCTGAAAAAGCTGGAGCAGCAGGGCGTGGAAATCCTGGCCTGCGCCACATGCCTGGACTTTTTCGAGCTGACGGGTAAGATAAAAGTAGGCAAGGCGACCAATATGGCCAAGTCCATCCAAACGATGCTAAGCACGGAGATGGTTTGCCTTTAGAAAAATAAAATCTCAAATCTTCCCGATGGCATGCGGGATGCCGGATGATCTTAAGGAATCGGCACAAAAATCAAAAACACAGATAAAAAATTGAAAAATGATTTTGACCAAGATTTACGTTTTCACTTTGTGTTTTTGAGATTTGATTTTTGACTTTTGATTTTATATAGTACAATACCCTCAAGAGGTAAGTAACGTGTCCAAAGAAAAGAAGCTGCGGTTGACCGAGACCGTCCACGGCGCGGGTTGAGCTTGTAAGATAGGTCCGGCGGACCTCGCCAAAGCGCTGGCCGGGCTGCCCTTCCAGACCCACCCCGATATCATCGCGGGGATGGAAAGGGCGGAGGATGCCGGCGTCTTTAAAATTACAGACGACCTCGCCCTCGTCCAGACAGTCGATTTTTTCACGCCCGTCGTCGATGACCCTTACGACTTCGGCCGTATCGCTGTGGCCAACGCTTTAAGTGACGTTTACGCCATGGGCGGTAAGCCCCTGACGGCGCTCAACATCGTCTGCTTCCCCAAAGATACGCTGGACTTTGCCATCTTGAGAAAAGTCCTTAAAGGCGGCCTGGATAAAATGCACGAGGCCGGGGTGATACTGCTGGGCGGGCACACCGTGGACGACCCGGAGATAAAGTACGGGCTGGCCGTCACCGGCACCATCCGGCCGGACAAGGTTGTCCACAATAATACCGCCCGTCCCGGAGACAGCCTTATTTTAACGAAACCGCTGGGCACCGGCATCATCAGCACCGCCATCAAGCGAGGCGCCGCCGGTAAAGAGGCCATCGCTAGGGTGACTGCCTCCATGACCGCGCTCAACCGCACGGCTTCCCAAATCATGCTGGAGGTGGGCGTTAACGCCTGCAAGGACATTACCGGTTTCGGGCTGCTGGGGCACGCCTGCGAGATGGTCGAGGGTACGGCCGTGGGCATGGAAATAGATGCCGCCGCCGTCCCCCTTTTCCCCGAGGCGAAGGAATATTACGAGGCGGGCATGGTGGCCGGTGGGCTGGGGCGCAACCGGGACTTCCGCAAGCACATGGTGGACATGAATAAAAGTGTTCCTAAATATTTGAAGGATATTCTCTACGACCCGCAGACCTCCGGCGGCCTGCTCATCGCCGTACCCAAAGCCAGGGCTGCCCGGCTGCTGAAGAAGCTGCACGAACAGGGCGTCTCCGCGGCCGCCATCATCGGGAAGGTGACGGCGGAAAACAGGGGCCGGATCAGGGTCCGCTAAACGATTGACATAATATTACCTTTCGTGCCTATTTTGCATCGTTTTCTAAAAAGAAACACCTGTTCTTTTTATTAGCGAGCTTTGTTATTTGACAAAAGGCTTCTGTTTTCCTAGAGTTCTATTTGGAAAGGCGAGATTGCAGCGTGCCTAAACTAAAGCAAATACTAAATGTCGGCATGAACCGCGAATACAAACGCTGGGTACTCTGCGGCGCCATCAAGCAGATGAAGACCATCGGGTTTCATTACCACGGCGGCTACCGCACCGTGGAGCCCTACTGCCTGGGCATCGTGATGAAAGGCGAAGCGAAAAACGAATCGCTTATCTGCTACCAGACCGCGGGTTTCAGCGACATGGGGAAAACGGAGGGGTGGAAGCTCTACCGCGTCGCGGACATGGATGAAATCGAGGTCTTGCAGCAAGGCTTCGCCGGAGACCGGCCGGGCTACGACCCGGATGAGCTGGAAATGACGCGGATGATTTGCTATGTCACGCCCGTGAAAACTGCCGCTGAAGAAATCAAAGAGACTGTAAAATTACCGGAGGAAAGACCGCCGGAACCGGTGATAATCAAAACAGTGATGACTGAACCGGTGATGCCGCAACCGGTGGCTATATCTCTTACTCACAACGAGCTGATGGCGCGGTTCCGTTTCGCCCACCCCCCGTCCGTCCGGCAACTGGACACCACATTCTGGCCGGAGCCGCTGGTGAAACCCTCCCCGGAAAGCGCAGGATTAAAAATAAAGCCTGCGGCGCCTGCCAAGGGTGATGTAGGTCGACTGGTGGGGCAGGCCGCCTGAAAAACGGGTAAGTTTGTTGTCAACCCTTCCCGTATCTTTGTGCAAGTATAAATTCCAGCGGAAATCTGATAAACATCCCTCTCCCTCGATGGGAGAGGGCAGGTTGAGGGTGAAATAATAGGCATAAAATACCCCTCACCTTTAGTCCTCTCCCCTGCCTATGCTAAAGCTACGGCGGGCAGGCGCAAGGGGAGAGGAAATTATTTCGACCTCACCCCCTTCGGTTCCCCCTCTCCGCCGGCGGAGAGGGGGTCAGGAGGAAAGGTCGGAGGAAAAACCCCGGGTGATTCACGGGAGAGTGTGAAATCATGCACCCCACCCCATAATCCTCTCCCCTGCCTATGCTAAAGCTACGGCGGGCAGGCGCAAGGGGAGAGGAAATTTGGGAAACACAGATAAATGCCGCTATTTATTCAGCTGCGCGGAAATCCGGTTTAAGAGTTCCTGGTCGTCTTTTACGCCGCGTACATCCAGGCTGGTCTTGCGGAAAGCGCGCACCATCGCCTCGATGAGCCGGGTCTTGCTCAACTTTTTCCCCCCGCTGAACTTGGCGGTGGAAGCCAGCGATTCCAGGTAGGCGTCCTCGTCGCGGTTGAGAAAGACGGAGAGCTTGATCATCGACGCGCGGGCAGCCGCCGGCGGGGGAACAGACGGCCTGGCTTCCGGGGAAACCGCGGGGCGGTCGCCGCCGGTAAATCGGTCCAGCGCGGACGATTTGGGGTAAGCGATTTCCTCGGTTATTTTAACTCTTTTCATGCAGCACCTCTTTAGCGAGTAATCTGTAGGCTTCAGCCCCCTCGGAAGACGGGGCGTATTTCAGGATGGACATCCCGGCGGCCGGGGCTTCCTTAAAGCGGACGCTGACGGGTATGGTAATGTCAAAGACCCTGATGCGCTTCCCGAAAGCTCGCTTGGTAACCTCGATGACCTCGCGGCTGTGCAAGGTGCGCGGGTTGGTCATCGTAAAGAGTATCCCCAGTATCTCCAGCGAAGGATTTATCTTTTCCTGCACGCGGAGGATGGTATTTAAAAGCATCGCCAGGCCCTTCATCGCCAGGAAGTCCGCCTGGAGGGGAATCAGGACGCTGTCCGCGGCGGAAAGCGCGTTGATGGTCAGCAGCCCCAGGCTGGGGAGGCAGTCCAGCACGATATAATCGTAGTCTTTACGCACGGACTGCAGCATTTTTTTCAGCACCAGCTCGCGGGCGGGCACGTTCACCAGGTCGAGCTGTGCCCCGGAAAGCTCGACGTTGGCGGGCACGAGGTCGATTTTCGGGTTGCCGGTTTTGACGGCGACATCCTGCAGCCCATAGCGGCCGTTGCCCTGGATGGCGCTGGTAATGACGTCATAGCCCGTGAGCTGGAGGCTTTCCGGGTTGATGCCCAGGCTGATGGTCAGGCTGGCCTGCGGGTCCCAGTCGATGAGGAGGACGCGCTTTTTATGCTCGGTAAAAGCTTCGGCCAGGGCGGCGGCCGTGGTGGTTTTACCGACGCCGCCTTTCTGGTTGGCGATACAGATTACGGACATGATTGAAACTCCCGAACGATTATAGAGGAATTGCGCAAATGCGTCAACGAAGCGAAGTTCACCGCGAACAATTTACAGTTGATAGGGCTGGCGGTCAACTTTGATAACCCGAAGGTAATCTTAGCCGTCAGCGATGTAAACGCTACCAGGTGGTGGATTCTTGATAATTTCTTGATATACCATATAACTTTCTTGATGCTTTCTTGACCGTCATCTTACTAAAATCAGAACAGTGAATGACATTCTGGCGTTATCCATTGTTGTTTTATTTTTCCTGGTGACCTTAGGGCTGGTACTGATCTGTCAGCGCTTGATGAGGTCGTGAGATGCATATTCTGTATATTATCTCTGGGGTGATTTCCCTCTGCCTGCTGGTATACCTCATTTTAGCGCTTCTGAAGCCGGAGTGGTTTAAGTGAGCATTTTCGATTGGCTTCAAATCGGGTTGTATCTCCTTCTCCTCTTATTGCTGGCCAAGCCGCTGGGAGCTTACATGGCGCGGGTCTTTCAGGGCGAACGCGTCTTGCTGACACCGGCCGTCGGGCGCATTGAACGCTTTATTTATCGTATCGCTGGCATACGTTCCGACGAGGAGATGGACTGGAAGACCTACGCGGTTGTGATGCTGCTCTTCAACTTTGCCGGCTTGATTTTAGTGTATGCTTTGCAGCGTCTCCAGTCCGTCCTCCCCATTAACCCCCAGCACCTGGTTGCGGTTAAGCCGGACCTGGCCTTCAATACGGCCGTCAGCTTTGCCACCAATACCAACTGGCAGAGCTATGCCGGGGAAAGTACCATGAGCTATCTCACCCAGATGATAGCTCTGACCGTCCAGAATTTTGTATCCGCGGCTACGGGTATAGCCATCCTCGTTGCTCTGGTGCGTGGTTTCGTGAGGCATTCCGCCAAGACGATCGGTAATTTCTGGGTGGACATGACCCGGAGCGTCCTTTACGTTCTGTTACCGTTATCCATTATTCTGGCAGTAATTTTAGTCACCCAGGGCGTGGTACAGACGTTTCACGGCTCCCAGCAAGTTGCGCTCGTGCAATCAACGCAAGACGCCGGCGGACAAACTGTCAATCAACAGGTGATAGCCGTCGGCCCGGCGGCTGCCCAGGTGGCAATTAAGCAGTTGGGGACGAACGGCGGCGGCTTTTTCAACGTTAACTCCGCCCACCCCTTTGAAAACCCCACCCCCCTCTCCAACTTACTTGAGATGCTGGCGATTTTGCTCATTCCCGCGGCGCTGTGTTACACCTTCGGCAAGATGGTTGGCGATACGCGTAAAGGCTGGGCGCTGCTGGCTGTAATGACTATCATCTTCGTTGCCATGTTGTCAGTATCCGTTTGGGCGGAGCAGCGCGGCAATCCTGCTCTAACGGGGATTAACGTTAACCAGGCGGCCAGCAGCGTGCAGTCCGGCGGTAATATGGAGGGCAAAGAGGTGCGCTTCGGCGCCGCCAACTCGGCCCTGTGGGCGGCGGCAACGACCGGCGCCTCGAACGGTTCGGTAAACTCGATGCACGATTCGTTCACACCGCTGGGCGGTCTCGTGCCGATGTGGCTCATGCAGCTGGGGGAGGTAGTCTATGGCGGCGTCGGCTCCGGTTTATATGGTATGCTGGCTTTCGTCATCATCGCGGTTTTCGTGGCGGGCCTGATGATAGGTCGTACCCCGGAATACCTGGGCAAGAAAATCGAGGCCTATGAAATGAAAATGGCTTCGCTGATGGTGCTTATCCCGGTCCTGATGGTCTTATTCGGCACCGCTATTGCCGTGGCAACTTCGGCCGGCAGAGCGGCGGTGTTTAATCCCGGCGCCCACGGTTTCAGTGAAGTGCTGTACGCTTTCTCCTCGGCCGGTAATAACAACGGCAGCGCTTTTGCCGGGTTAGGCACCAATACGCCCTTTTATAATGTCGCCCTCGGCTTTGCCATGTTCATCGGTCGCTACTGGCTGGCAATTCCGGCGCTGGCGATAGCCGGTTCCCTGGTGCAGAAGAAGAAAGTGCCGGTTACCGCCGGCACGCTGCCGACACATACCCCGCTCTTTATCTTTTGGCTCATAGCTGTAGTTGTGATTGTGGGAGCGTTGAGCTTCCTCCCCGCGCTTTCTCTCGGGCCTATCGTGGAGCACTTGTTGTTAAAGTAGCAGAAAATGACAGAAGACATGCAACCGGAAATAAAGCCCCGGGCAGCCGGAGGAACGGCTTTACCGCCTTCGAAGAAACCGTCGCGCCCCGGACAGCCGCTGTACCGCCGGGCCATTGCCGACGCTTTTTTCAAACTTAACCCGCGCTGGATGCTGCGTAATCCGGTCATGTTCGTCACCGAAGTGGGCAGCGTCCTGACCACAGTCTTATGGCTTCAGGCGCTGTTCGGGCACGGCGAGGTACGGGCTGCCTTTGTCGGCGGGGTGACATTGTGGCTCTGGCTGTGCGTGCTCTTCGCCAATTTCTCCGAGGCGCTGGCGGAGGGTCGCGGTAAAGCACAGGCGGCGGCACTGCGCCGGACACGCCAGGAAACTCAGGCCAAGCGGCTTACACAGCCGAAACACGGGGCTGAATACGAGTCGGTTTCTTCCAGCGAGTTACGGCAGAACGATGTCTTCATCGTCGAGGCCGGTGATATTATTCCCACCGATGGCGAGGTGATTGAAGGTATCGCTTCGGTGAACGAGAGCGCCGTCACCGGCGAGAGCGCCCCCGTCATCCGTGAGTCCGGCGGCGACCGCAGCGCCGTTACCGGCGGGACGCGTATTCTGTCCGACTGGCTGATAGTCCGTGTGACCGCTAACCCCGGCGAGGGTTTCCTCGACCGCATGATTAGCCTGGTGGAAGGCGCCAAACGCCAGAAGACTCCCAATGAAATCGCCCTCAATATCCTGCTGGCGGCGTTTACCATTGTCTTTCTCGTCGTTTGTATGACGCTGCTGCCGTTTTCCATCTACAGCGTCAACGTGAATCACCTGGGTACGCCGATCACGATTACGGTGCTGGCGGCGCTGCTGGTCTGTCTTATCCCCACCACTATCGGCGGGTTGCTGCCGGCTATCGGTATCGCCGGGATGGACCGCCTCATCCGGCGTAATGTCATCGCGCTTTCGGGACGTGCCGTGGAGGCAGCCGGAGACGTCGATGTATTGCTTTTAGACAAGACGGGGACGATCACTCTGGGTAACCGCCAGGCCACGGAGTTCATACCGGTGGGAGGGGTTAGTGAGCATGAATTAGCCGAGGCGGCGCAGCTGGCATCGCTGGCCGACGAAACGCCGGAAGGACGGAGTATCGTCATACTGGCGAAGGAAAAGTACGGGCTGCGCGGCAGCGCCGGCGCCGAGAAACAAGGAGGCATGCGTTTTATCCCCTTTTCCGCCCAGACGCGTATGAGCGGGGTGGATATGGACGGGCTGGCCATCCGTAAAGGCGCGGATGATGCTATTACCGCTTACATCCGGGAACAGGGTAATAGTGTACCGGCGGAGCTTAAAACTATCTCGGATAGTATCGCCCGGAGCGGCGGCACGCCACTGGTGGTGGCGCGTAACGGCGAAGCCCTGGGCGTGGTTCACCTTAAAGACGTCGTGAAGGGCGGCATCAAAGAGCGCTTTATCAAAATGCGGAAGATGGGCATCAAAACCGTCATGATTACCGGGGATAACCCGCTGACGGCGACGGCCATCGCCGCCGAGGCAGGGGTGGATGATTTCCTGGCCCAGGCCACGCCCGAGGCCAAGCTCAAGTTGATACGCGAGCATCAGGCCGGCGGGCGGCTGGTGGCAATGACGGGCGATGGCACTAACGACGCCCCGGCTTTAGCGCAGGCCGACGTGGCGGTGGCGATGAATACCGGCACGCAGGCGGCCCGCGAAGCGGCCAATATGATTGACCTGGACAGCAATCCCACCAAGCTCATTGAAATCGTGGAGACCGGCAAGCAGCTGCTCATGACGCGGGGGGCTTTGACCACCTTCAGTATCGCCAACGATGTTTCCAAGTATTTCGCTATTATCCCGGCGGCTTTTGCCACCACTTACCCTGCCCTCGGGGCATTGAACATCATGCACCTGGCCACGCCGGAAAGCGCCGTCCTCTCGGCGGTAATTTTTAATGCCCTGATTATCATGGCGCTCGTGCCGCTGGCTTTGCGCGGTGTGCCGTACCGGCCGGTTGGGGCGGCCAGACTGCTGCGTGACAACCTGTTTATTTATGGGGTCGGCGGGCTGATAGCGCCGTTTATCGGCATCAAATTAATCGATATGATTTTGGTAGCGTTACATCTGGTATAAAGAGGTAGGTAAAAGAAGAATTATGTTGCGCCAGCTAAAAACTGCCCTGATATTCCTGGGGATTTTCACGGTTATCACCGGGATAATCTATCCATTGTTCGTCACCGGCGTCGCGCAGGCATTATTTCACCGTCAGGCTAACGGCAGCCTGATTGCAGAAAACGGTAAGAGCGTCGGCTCGGACCTGATCGGGCAGCCGTTCAGCGACCCGAAGTATTTCTGGGGCAGGCTTTCGGCCACGGCGCCGTTCCCTTTTAACGCGGCTGCCTCCTCGGGTTCCAACTACGGACCTTCGAATCCGGCACTAATCGATGCTGTTCAAACCAGAATCAACGCCCTGCAAGCTGTCGATCCGGGTAATAACCAACCGGTACCCGCGGATCTGGTGACCTTTTCCGCCAGCGGCCTTGACCCTGATATCAGCGTGGCTGCCGCAAATTACCAGATTTCGCGCGTCGCGCGCTACCGCGGGTTAAGCGAGGCGCAGGTCAGCACCCTGGTGAGCAAATTTACCGAAGGCCGGCAGTTTGGTATCCTGGGCGAGCCGCGCGTTAATGTTTTAAAGCTTAATCTGGCGCTGGATGCCCTGCCATAGACTTGACCAAAAACAAGGTATAGAATTGGTCGGGGGATATAAACCGCATGGCTGAAGACTTATCGCGTCCTGATCCCGATGAATTACTGGCGCAGGTTAAAGCCGAAGAAGCGCAAAAAAAGCGCGGCAAACTCAAAATCTTTCTCGGCTACGCTCCCGGCGTTGGTAAGACCTATACTATGCTGGAAGCGGCCCGCCTGCGGAAAAAGGACACGGATGTCGTCATCGGGGTGGTCGAAACTCACGGACGGGTTGAGACCGAAGCTCTTCTGGAAGGTTTTGAAATTATACCGCGGCGGCCGGTGGAATACCGGGGTATTAAGCTCACGGAGATGGACCTCGACGCGGTGCTGGGGCGTCACCCGCAGCTGGCACTGGTGGATGAACTCGCCCACGAGAATGCGCCGGGTTCCCGTCACCCCAAGCGCTATCAGGATATCGAGGAACTGCTGGAAGCGGGAATCGATGTCTATACTACGCTTAACATCCAGCATATAGAAAGCGGGCGGAATGCGGTTGCCCAGATTACCGGCGTGTGGGTACGCGAGACCGTGCCTGACAGTTTTGTCGATAGCGCGACAGAAATCGAGATTGTTGACCTGCCCCCCGAAGAGCTGCTGAAACGACTCAAGGAAGGGAAAGTTTACCTGACCGAGCAAATCGCCCGCGCCACCGAAGAATACTTCCGCAAGGGAAATCTGATGGCGCTGCGCGAGTTAGCCATGCGTAATGCCGCCAAACACGTTGACGAGCAGACGCTCGCTTATATGAAGACCCATGCCATACAGGGCCCCTGGCCGTCCGGCGAGCGCCTGCTGGTATGTGTCAGCGCCAGCCCCGCCGGTACCCGTGTGGTGCGTAACGCCCGCCGGCTGGCTTATCAACTGGGTGCCGAATGGTTTGTTATTTATGTTGAGACACCCGGTACTCATCTATCGCCCGACCGGCAAACACGTCTCACGAGCACGCTGCGGATGGCGGAGAGAATGGGGGCTAAAGTAGCCACTATCACGGGCAGCAGCGTGGTGAATGCCGTAACGGAATTCGCCGGCAAGAATAATATTACCAAGATAATCGTTGGCAAATCACCAAAAACCTGGTGGCGCCGATTCTACGGCCGGTCGATCGTGAATCAACTCATGAGCCGGAGTGAGCATTTTGATGTTTATGTCATCGGCGGGCGGGGAGAATCCCCAGCAAAGGAAAAAGACAAGACCCCGGAAAGTGCGCAATTTACCAACTGGCGGGGCTATGTATTTAGCCTCGTATTGGTGGCCCTGGCAACCCTGCTGGGCGAGTTAATACATAACCTCGTTACTCCAACGACCGTAGCCATGCTTTATCTTCTGGCTGTCGTTATTACGGCATATTTCTGGAGCCTGGGGCCATCGATACTGGTCTCCTTTGTCGGCGTGGCGGCCTTCGATTTTTTCCATGTTCCGCCGTTCCTGACTTTCAAAGTGTCTGACGCGCAATATATTTTTACGTTTATCGCCTTGCTTGCCGTCGGCGTGGTCATCAGTTATCTGGCGTCGCGCGTCCATGAGCAAACCGGGTCGGCCAGACGGCGTGAGAGCGAAACGGCGGCCCTTTATGCCCTGGGGCGGGACCTGGCCTTATCCAGCGACCTGGCGTCTTATATCCATGCCATCATCAAGAGGGCCAAAGAGACATTTGGGGATAATATCACGATTTTCATACCCGACCCTGATAATAAGGAAATTCTCAAGCCGTACTCTGAAGTCCCGAATATAACTATCGATGAAAATGAATTTGCCGCCGCTACCTGGGCCTTTCAACATCAAAAAACAGTGGGGCATGGCACCGATACTCTCCCCGGTGCTAAAGCCCGATATTTACCGCTGGTAACGGCCAGGGGAACTGTAGGTGTCATCGCCGTTTCTGCCATTGGTTCCTCGAGCGAATTGACCCTCGAGCAGGAACGCCTTCTGGAAGCCTATGCTGACCTTGCGGCGGTGGCTATCGAAAGCATCCGCCTGGCAAACGAAGCGCAAAATGCCCGGGTCTTACGCGATACGGAAAAGCTGCAGACCGCCCTTCTGAACGCGGTTTCACACGACCTGCGCACACCGCTGGTATCGGTTATCGGGGTTCTCAGCAGTCTTCAAGAAAAAGGGATGCATCTGGATAATACCGCCAAAATGAATCTAATCCAGGTTGCCCGTGAGGAAGCGGAACGCTTGAACCACCTGATAACCAATTTGCTTGATGTCTCGAGGATTGAAGCCGGGGCAATCAAAATATCCCGGCAGCCGTCCGATGTTCAGGATTTGGTCGGTGCCGCTTTGGAACAGCTGGTTAGCCGCGTCGGTTCCCATCCGGTTAATATGGAAATACCGCCGGAGTTGCCTTTTGTATCAGTGGATTTTGGCCTTATCGTGCAGACATTAGTAAACATTCTGGACAATGCTCTTAAATATTCGCCGGATAATTCTCCGATTGATATTAAGGCGCGACAGGTTCGCCAGGAGATGCAGATTGAGATAGCTGACCGGGGTATCGGTATTCCTTCTCAGGACTTATCACACGTTTTCGATAAGTTTTTCCGCATTCAGCGTCCCGATAGCATCACGGGAACGGGGCTTGGTTTATCGATTAGCAAAGGTATTGTTGAGGCTCACGATGGGCATATCGCTGCCGAGAATCGTCCGGGTGGTGGTACTATCATCAGGCTTTCCCTTCCGATATCCGGGAATGACCTTGCCAGGGGAGAGCAATCTCATGGCTGACGAGCGAGTGCTGATAGTCGATGATGAGCCGGCAATCAGGAAATTTTTACGGGTCACGCTGACCGCCCAGTCTTACAACTGCATTGAAGCGTCCTCCGGGCAGGAGGCTCTTGCCAAAGCGGCTGCGGATAAACCGGATATCATCGTTCTCGATTTAGGTTTGCCGGACATGGATGGCGTCGAGGTCACCAGGCTGCTGCGCCAGTGGACACAGATACCGATTATTATCCTATCGGTCCGGGGGGCGGAAAGCGATAAAATCGCGGCGCTGGATGCCGGGGCGGATGACTATTTGACCAAACCCTTCGGCGTTGGAGAACTGCTGGCGAGGCTCCGTGCGGCCCTGCGCCGCGCTATTCAAACAACCGGCGAGCCTGTTTTTGCCAGCGGCAGTTTGAAAGTTGACCTGGCAAGAAGGGTCATAACCGTTTCCGGACTTGAGGTACAACTGACGCCCACCGAATACGAATTACTTCGCGTGCTGGTTACGCATGCGGGAAAAGTGTTGACCCATCACTTTCTCTTGCGGGAGGTGTGGGGTACGGAATACGGCGAGGAATTCCACATGCTGCATGTGAATATCAGCAATCTGCGCCGCAAGATAGAGCCCGACCCGGGACGTCCGCAGTTCATTATCACTGAACCCGGCGTAGGCTATCGGCTTAAGATTGATTAGTGGAACCTGGATCGCTTGTTTTACGGCGCGATTTCTAAAGTTAAAAGGTATATTGTATTATGCTCATGCAACACGAGGGGCTAGCGCCCCTCTTTTTTGTTTCCCCCTTCCTTTCGTAAAGAGCCTGTCTTGAGCACCTGTGGTGAGCCTGCTTGCCCACCGGAGTTCTCATGGTGGCCCGCTTGCCCGCCGGAGCGCTCATGGTGAGCCCATCGAACCATCGCGTAGGCGGGTCGAACCAGGCCGGAGGAAAGGGGGACAGAGTAGGATTTTGTTTTCTTGAAGCTTCAAATTTGATCTAGATGAGGAGTGCCTAGAGAGAGGGGCAACGCCCCTCTCGTTCTCCTCCCCCTTCCTTTCGTAAAGGAAGGGGGTAAGGGGGATAGTTTTTTAACCATTAATTAAGAAAATCAATATATATCAATCAGAAAATTAATATTGTTAAAGAAGGTATTGACAAAATCAATATTCAACATTATAATATATTAAGATAATTAAGTTTAAGGTTAAAAAAGTTAAGTAATGAGGCATAGCGATGGCAAGAGACTGGCAGGAACTGACCAAAATGACCCAGGGCAAACCGGTAACGGTGGAGCGGGTAAAACTGGTGGACAGCGATATCGCCATCGAGGGGAGCTTTTCGCTGCCGCCGCTGGCCAACCTCTCCGCCGAGGACCAGGTCTTCGTGATGGGTTTTGTGCGCTCCGACGGTTCCATCAAAGAAATGGAAAAGATGTTCGGCATCAGCTACCCCACCGTGAAAAACCGGATTAGTAAAATCGCCAAACAGTTGGAGTTCGTGCAGATAGAAAAATTAACGCCGGAAGAGGCCGTCCTCGAAGAGTTGGAGCGGGGAGACATCACTGCCGACGAGGCCATCAGGAGGTTAGACAAATGAGAATGCCGCCAATGCTGATGCATGTGAAAATCAAGAACAAGGACCACAATTTCGGGTTGTGGCTGCCGTTGTTCCTGTTCATCCTGATAGCGTTTATCATCCTGCTGGCATTATCGCCGTTGATTTTGATTTGTTTGTTGTTGATGTGGCCTAGCGGTTGGGGGCGGTGGCTGGTACAGGCTTTTAAGGCGGGGGTGGACTCGCTCTGGGCGCTCAAGGGCTTAAGCGTCGACATACAAAACCGCGACGGCGTTGTGCGAGTGACCGTCATTTAAGAAAGGGAAAGGGAGGTTTACGGCCATGTCTGACCAAAAGAAGAAAATACTGGAAATGCTGGCGCAGAATAAAATCAGCGCCGATGAAGCCTACCGGCTCTTGAGCGCGATGGACAAAGATGAAGGCAAGAGCGACAATACCGGCCGCGATAATGCCGTGCATGAAGACCCGGCGCCCCGGGGCCCGGAAGATAAAAGCAAGCGCAAGTACCTGCGCGTGACCATTACCCCGGACCCGAATTGGCAGCCCGGTGATGACGACCAGGAACTCGACCCTCATGACGACCGGGACCATCATCACAGCCACGATGACTGGAACCATCACCATGGCCGCCCGGATAAGGTGAATGTGCGTATCCCGATGTCTCTGATTCGCGCGGGCATTAAGATGAAGTCGTTGGTGCCGCCGGAAGCTAAAGATAAGATCAACAATGCCTTCCGGGAAAGGGGACTCAGCTTTGATTTTGACTCTATCAAGAATGAAGACATCGAGGGTCTGATCGATGCCCTGGGAGACATGGAAATAGATATCGAGGGCAGACACGGGGAAAACATTAAGGTCCACGTGGAATAACAAGTACGGGCGGATGATGGGCGAAAGACATGCCGGAGTGCCGGACGGCCGGCCTTGAGCCGGCCGTTTTGACGAACCGGATTTCCGAATTTGAAGATGACAAAGGACGCATTATGAGTATGATTACCGCTAGAAAACTAAGTAAAACGTTCGCCAGGAAAGTGCGGGCGGTGGACGGCGTCGACCTGGAGATAGAAGCCGGGGAAATCTTCGGCTTCCTGGGGCCGAACGGGGCGGGCAAGACAACGACGCTGCGCATGCTGGCCACGCTCCTGCCGATAGACAGCGGCGAGGCGACGATAGCCGGCTTCAGCGTGCAAAAGCAGCCGCACGAGGTGCGCAAGCGCCTGGGCTATGTAGGGCAGGCAGGCGGGGCCGACCACCTGGCGACCGGGCGCGAGGACCTGCTCCTTCAGGGCAAGCTCTATGGCATGGACGCCGCCGGTGCCGCTACGCGGGCGGCAGAGCTGGTTACCGCCCTGGACCTGACGGACTTCATCGACCGGAGGATAAGCACCTATTCCGGCGGCCAGAGGCGGCGCCTGCACGTGGCGCTGGGTATCATGCACCGGCCGGACGTCCTCTTTCTTGACGAGCCGACGTCCGGGCTCGACCCGCAGAACCGCGCCAATCTCTGGGAACAGATACGCAAACTGCGGGGCACTGGCACGACCATCTTTCTGACCACCCATTACCTGGAAGAAGCCGACGTATTAGCTGATCGGATAGCCATCATGGACTACGGGAAAATCGTGGCCGAGGGCACCTCCAAAGAATTAAAACAGCAAATCTCCGGGGACAGCATCGTCATCAGCCTTAAGAACGACGGAGCCAACCTCCAAAAAGCCGCGAATCTCTTGAAACAGCAATCTTACGTTAGAGAAGCAAGCATCGAAGCCGAGCAGGTGCGGCTTTACGTCAAGGACGGCGCGGCGGTCCTGCCGGACATTATCCGGCTGCTCGACGGAGAAAACCTGGCCGCCCGGACGATAGCCCTCTCCGAGCCGACGCTGGACGACGTGTTCTTGCGTAAAACGGGGCGGTCGCTGCGGGACACCGAGGCAACGAAAAATAACGGAGAAAGAAAATGAAGCTACTGCGGGACATCGGGCTGCTTTACCGGCGCAGTTTCATCGAGGAAATGCGCAACGGGTTGTGGGTAATCGTGGGCATTTCCACGCCGCTGTTATATCTCTTTTTATTCACACCGCTGTTAAAAAAGCTGGCGGGCGGGCCGGGGTTCCCCGCTGGCAGCGCGCTGGACGTGTTTTTGCCCGGCATCCTGGCGTTCCTGGCTTTCGGGAGCGGGTTTTCCGCCGGCTATACCACTATTTTTGAAATCCAGGAGGGCACCACGGAACGGCTCCGCGTCACCCCGGTAAGCCGGCTGGCGCTGATGATGAGCCCCATCCTGTCCAACGTCGTCTGGCTGTATATCTTTATCGTCATTCTGGTGGCCGCCGCCATACCTTTCGGGTTTAATCTGCACGTCGGCGGGATGCTGGTAGCCCTGGTGCTGCTGGCTTTAATCATGATTATGACTTCGGCCTTTTCCAACTCCATCGCTTTTCTCACCAAGGATGTCAGCACCCTTTCCGCCGTCCTCAACGGCTTGAACCTGCCGATAATGCTGCTTTCCGGCGTGCTGCTGCCCCTTTCGTTGGGGCCGGCCTGGATGCGCGTCCTCGCGCATTTCGACCCGCTGTACTACGTGGTGGAAGCGGACAGGCGGCTGGCAACCGGAAGCATTACGAACGGTACAGTGGGGCTGGCTTTCCTGGTGCTGATACCGCTCACGGCGGTGGCGCTCTGGTGGGCGACACGGGTGTATCGTAAAGCCGTGGCGTAAATAGGGAATATTAAGCGCTGGAGTTCACTTTTTCCGCCATGGAGCAAACTAACTTCTCTTTATTAAGCAAAATTAAAAAGCGGGAGTGCGTAGCGAGAGGGGGCGCAGCCTCCTCTCTAATTATCCCCCCTCTCCGCCAGCGGAGAGGGGGAACTAAAGGGGGTGAGGTTGGATGGTGGAGGTATATTTAACGCCAATAAAAATAGTACCGGCTTGTTATTTAGCCAGTCCCCGCCCCGCCAGGTCCGCGGCGATGTCCTGGAGTCCAAGCTCGTTAAGCTTAGATTGCTTTGGCAGGCCGGTGGCGGCGTCCCAGCCGCGGTAGCCGTAATACTCTGTCTTCATCTTTTCAAACTTATCTTTTTCCACCACGCAGCCGACACGGGAGATAACTTCGCCGTTTTTACCGGGCATCAGGCCATTGGCGTTAAAGAACAGCTCGCCCTTTTGCACCGGCGTGGTGAAGAAATAGTCGAGGAGCGTATCGTCCTTTCTGCCCTGCCAGCCCTGGCGGAGGAGGATTGCCCGCTGTAGATTAAAGACTTTTTCGCCTAGGCGGGATAATTCGGTTTCATCGGTTTCTTTGCCGGTGATGGCGGAATACACCCGGGCCGGACTGACCGTATCACCATTAAGGCCTAAAGTGTAATTGACCTGGGCCATCGTCCAGCGCAGGTCGCAGGTCACGAGGCTTTCCTTGGCAAAGACATTGTCCTGGATATTTTTGGCGGCCAGGGCCTTACCATCGTAGGTAGAAAAGTCCGCGGCGGCGGCGCTGCCCCAGTTTTTTTCCGCGTACCGGCGTAAGTTTTCCGTGGAGAACATCGAGCCGGGCTTGATATCGGCGCCGGGCGGGCCCATGCCCACCCACATCATCGCCAGCATGCTGACTTCATGGAGCTGCTGGATAGGGCGGCGGGGCTCGGTAGCATAGGCGAGCGCGGTGGTAATTAAGATGCGCGGGTCGTAATCTTTTTTCTCGCTGCCGCGGGTGGCGACGACCATGGGCATTAGTGCCTTAGCTTTGGGACCGATGTCGTCGGCGGCGGGGATAATGCCTTTCGCTAAAGTAGCACCAAAACCTTCTTTCAGAGTGATTATCCGTGTCAGCTCACTGATAAACTCGGAGCTGCCGATTTTTGAAAGCGGCAGTCCGGTTTTCTTTTCATCGAGAATACCTTCGTTATAACAGATTTCCAGCCACTCGATCATGCTTTGCATTACCGATGTATCCAGTCCGTAGCCGTCGCAGAGTCGCGTCGCCAGCAGGTGTGCGCCGTCGTTTTTACCGGTGTATTTCATGGAGTGCATGCCATACATCATGGATGCCTGGCAGAGGACTTTATAATCCCTACTTTCCTTGGTGTAAATTTCACGGTAGCAGCCGATGCCGCAGCCGAAGCAGTTATGGAGGCGTGTCAGGCCGGGTATCGCCATCGGGAGCATGCTGGATTTCCGGAGGTTGGCCTGGATTATCCCCACCAGTTCCTTGACTTTATCCGGGTGCGCGGCGACGGGCCTTTTGTTGCCGGCGACCACGATGGCTTTAAGATTTTTCGACCCCATTACCGCGCCCATACCGCCGGAGCCGGAAGCGCCGCCCTCGGCCAGCACGGTGGAAAAAGGGATCCGGGCCTCGGCGGCGGGGCCGATGGTGAGGATGCTGACGCCTTTCCCCAATTCCGCTTTCAGGGCGTCGCTCGTATCGAACGTGGACTGGCAACGCAGGTGCGAGGCGTCTTTAATTTCCACTTCGGCATTGTGGAGATAAATGTAGACGGGTTTATCCGCTTTGCCCTGCACCGCCAGGGCATCATAGCCGGCGTACTTTAAAATCGCCCCCCATTTGTCCCCGAGGTTGCAGTAATTAAATGATTCGGGGACGTTGAGTGATGTCTTGGCGCAAATTTTCCAGCGAAAGCCGGCGAACCCGGGGAAGCCGGTAAGCGGGCCGCTGGCGCAGACGAAACAGTTCTCCGGGTCGGCGGCTTTAGCCTGGGGCGGCACCATTTCCCAGTAAAGCCGGGCGGCGAGGCCGTGCCCGCCGATGTATTTTCCCGTATATTCGGCGCTGGGTTGTTTGCTTACTTTTTCGTTGGATAAATCTACTTTAAGTATCTGTCCGGCATAACCGAAGTCCGGCATGATGTTGGTCTCCCTCATTGATAATTGACTAAAAGGCAGGTACAATTTACTGTTACTTAGTAATATATTAGGTATGTGAAACTCATGTAAACGTTGTAAATTGTGATTTATATGATGTCTAAATTACGTTATACTTTGTTACCCACCACCACGTAACGTTGCACGTGAAAGGACACTGAACAAATCACTTCCTGACCTTAAGCCCTCTAAGACTTTTCTAAACATGTAAGCATCGGCTCTATTAGTTTTTTCTTGTATCATAAGTAGCTTTGCCAATAGTATTAAAAATCTTACGCTGTATTCCCCTTTTTCGCTTAGCGCCTTGAATTTTTCTAGCTCTGTAGAACTGTATTCAAGGAGTTTGGCCAGATCTAGAGATTGTCTTTCTTTTTCGCTTTTAAGAGGTTTTGTATTATTCCAAACCTCAATGAAGTAGTCGAGGAATTGCCGAGTTAAATCCCCATATGTCTGTGTTTTCATTAGTATATCCACAGTCCAATGGATATGCTTTGGAGTTCGAATATTTGACCATTTCCCATTTTTCTGTTTTTGTCGGTATTTTATTAAGATATCTAGCGGACTAAGCGAACCTCGATAAACTGCGAGTATAGTGTTCCCATTTACTTGGAATGTTTTTATAGGTTCATGTATAACATTTTCTTTTGTAAAACTCATTGTAGGTATTTGGGTAGAATATTCCATCTTTACTCACCTACTATACTAAACCGATTCTTCGACAAGTTTAGGATTGAATGTTATTTCCCTTGTTATCTCTTCAATACGTTTAGTGGATAAATCCATATATTCCTTACTGCTATCAATCCCAATAAATTTTCTACCATGCTTGATGGCGACAACGCCAGTTGTTGATGAACCAGTAAAAGGATCGAGAATTGTATCATATGGATTTGTTGAAGCTAAGATAATTCTTTCTAATAACGCTACAGGTTTTTGTGTTGGATGCTTTCCAAAATGTTTTTCTTCTACTGACGGCGTATTGATTGTCCAAATGTCTGGTACAGATTCTTCTTTATCTATATCCATCCAAACAGAACGCATCTGTTTACCACCGGCTATTTTTTTCATTCGTTCGTAATTAAACTTATGCCTACTGTTTTTTGATTTTGCAGCCCATAACACCACCTCATGGCTATGTGTAAAATAACGGCAAGAGAGGTTTGGTGCAGCATTTGGTTTGTACCAACATATTTCGTTGAGTATTTTATAACCAAGTTGTTGCAAAGCAAATCCGATTGAATATATGTTATGAATAGTGCCCGAAATCCAGATAGTACCGTCATCTTTCAATACGCGGCGGCATGCATTAAGCCAATCCAAAGTAAATTGATGGTCTTGCTCAAAGCCTTTTGACTTATCCCAATCACCTTTATTTACAGATACCATACGCCCTGCATAACAAGTGATTCCACCATTAGATAAATTATATGGTGGGTCAGCAAAAATCATATCAATTGAGTTTTCCGGGACTTGAGGTAGAACCTCAAGACAATTGCCTAATAATAGCTTGACTCTATCTTCTTTGTAATAATATGTCTCGTACGTCATATTTTCTCAAAATACCTAACCTAACTGGATTATAAACCCTAGAATAAAGTAAAACAAATGATTTCCTTCAAAAGACAAATAAAAATTCTCTTAATAAATTAGCCAACAAAAGGAGAGCGTGTTTACTCCCTCCCCCAAACAAAAAGCTCATCACTAATATCTAAAAATTGCTTATCCCAGCTCCTTTAGTTTGGTAGGGCTCGGAGTGCCGTTTTTACGCCAGCACGCTCCCACCGTTGACGATAATGAACTGCCCGGTAACGAAATCGGAGTCCGGTGAAGCTAAAAACACCGCCGCGCCGGGGAGGTCGGTCGGCTCCTCGCGGCGCTTGAGGCATTGGGCGTCGATAGTGGCTTTAAAAGCGTCTCCGGCGGGGTCCTGCCCCAGGCTGGCTTCCGTGGCGGTAAAGCCGGGCCCGATGCTGTTTACGTTGATGCCGGAGGGGCCTAAAGCCCGTGCCAGGCACTGTGTCAGCGTATAGACGGCGGACTTGGAGCAGGCATAAGCCATCAGCTGATGGGCGGCCGCGACTTTAAAAACGTCCGAGGCAATGTTGATAATTTTGCCTTTTTTAGCTTTGACCATGAGCGGGGCAATGGCTTTGCAGCAGAGATACGTGCCGCGCACGTTAATCTCGAACAGGCGGTCCCAGTCTTTGACCGTCCAGGCGTCCCAGGCGCGTCTTTCCACGCCGTAGTATAAAGCGGCGTTGTTAAGCAGGATATCAACCTTGCCGTAAAGCCGCATCACCTCTTCCGCCATTTTTTGCGTGGACTTTTCATCGGAGATGTCCGCCAGCATAGCGTAAGCTTCACCGCCTTTAGCCTTGATTTCTTTGACGGTGTTCTGGGCGCGCTCCAGCGAGATATCCGGCAGGAGCAGCCTGGCGCCTTCCGCGGCGAACCGCAGGGCGAACTCTTTACCCAGGCCGCGGCCGGCCCCGGTGATGATGGCGACCTTGTCTTTAAGTATCGGCGACATATCAGCCTCCTCTATATAACCATTCATCTTTATAAGCTAACGTTTTTATCAAATCAGCGGCTTTAGTTACACCGCTCACTCATACGCGGCGACTCTTGAAGCTATGTTAATCTGCTTTTCGGGCGAATGTCAAACGGCGCATAATGGAATATTTGTTCTAGCACAATTAATGCATATTACGTTCAACTTACGAGTAAAAATATTGCGGTTGACAATTATTTATACGGCATTGTAAGCTTCATATTGAATCCGAAGAAAAAAGAAGAAATGTTACATCGTCACAGGAGGATAGTATATGGCGCATGGCTTTATGGGCAAGATACTCTGGGTTGATCTTACTAAAAAGCAGATAAAAGAAGAACCCCTCGATGAGAAGATGGGACGTGATTTCCTTGGCGGCTACGGACTTGGCGCCAGGATTCTCTTCAACCGGCAAAAAGCCGGCGTGGACCCCATGGGACCGGACGCCATCCTGGGTCTCGTCACCGGCGTGCTGACGGGAACGGACGCCATGGGCGGCTCACGTTACGTCATGGTGGGGAAGTCGCCGCTGACCGGCGGCTGGGGCGATGCTAACTCCGGCGGCAATGTGGGTCCCTATCTGAAATTCGCCGGATATGACGCGGTATTCTTCACCGGCAAATCGGACAAGCCGGTTTATCTGTTGATCGATAACGGTAAAGCGGAAATAAAGGACGCTTCTAAACTCTGGGGCAAAGACACCTTCGATACCGAGGATATTTTAAGGGCGGAACACGGCAAAGAGCTGGAAGTAGCCTGTATCGGGCCGTCCGGCGAAAAGCTGAGCCTTATCGCGGCGGTCATGAATAACAAGGGCCGGGCGGCGGGGCGTTCCGGGCTGGGGGCGGTGATGGGCTCGAAAAAGCTCAAGGCCATCGCGGTCAAGGGCAATATGAAGATACCCGTCGCTGATGAAGCCGCCGGCAAGGAAATGAGAAAAAGACAGGTATCCGGCAAGAACCCGCGCTCGGAATTCATCGGCGGATTCGGCACGGCGGCGCTGATGGAAATGAGCTGCGCGGGCGATGACGCCCCGTGCAAGAACTGGGACGGCGTTGTCGTCGTTGACTTCCCCAAGTACAAGGACATCTGCGCCCAACCGGTGAAAGAGCAGCAGCAGAGAAAATACGGCTGCTGGCACTGCCCGATAGGCTGCGGCGGCATCATGAAGCCGTCCGACGGCGAGTTTAAATATGACGATCATGCCCATAAACCGGAATACGAAACACTGGCGATGTTCGGCAGCAATCTGCTGAACAATAACCTGATTTCCATCATTAAAGCCAACGATATCTGCAACCGCTACGGGCTGGACACGATATCGGTGGGGGCGTGCGTCGCTTTCGCGATGGAGTGCTATGAAAAAGGCCTTATCACGAAGAAAGACACGGATGGCATCGAGATGAAGTGGGGCGATGCCAATGCCATCATCGCCATGACGGAAAAGATAGCTAAGCGCGAAGGGCTCGGCGATGTCCTGGCCGATGGCGTCAAGAAAGCGGCGGAGAGAGTGGGCAAAGGCTCGGAGAAATATGCCATTCACGTGGGCGGGCAGGAATACCCGGCCCATGATTCCCGCGGCGGCCTGAACTTTGCCATCGGATACGGGGCGAACCCGACGCCGGGGCGGCACACCATGGGCGGGGAAGGTCCGCTGCCCGCCGGCTCGCTGCCGGAGTACGACCGCGGGTCGCTCAAGGGGAGAGGCGTGCCTCACAGCATCGGGGTGGCCGTGACCAACATCTATAATGCCGCCGGCGTCTGTATGATCGTCATCGGCGATGCGTATAACAAGTTCGACGAGCTGCTGGAAGGGTTCCGCACCATCACCGGCTGGGACGTCACCAAGGAAGAGCTGCTCAAGACCGGGCGGCGCATCGAGATGATGCGGCAGGCTTTCAACGCCCGGGAAGGCGTGAAGACACCCTGGAAACACCACGACCGCATGCTGGGCCGCCCGCCGAAGAAGGTGGGCCCCCGCGCCGGCGCCACACTGGACCCCGCCGAGCTTGCTAAAGAATACTACGAGGCCATGGGCTGGGACACCCAGACGGGCAAGCCGGGCAAGCAGGCACTGCTGGATGTTGGCTTGAACGACGTGGCCAAGGTGCTCTGGCCGTAAAAGGGTTTAGCTGTAAACTGTAAGCTATAAGCTGTTAGGTATAATAAAGGGCCCTCGTTCATCCTGAGCTTGTCGAAGGACGGGGGCTTCTTTTTTACCCTCTTTAACCCTCACCCGTTCGACTCCGCTCAGGGCAGGCTCTTGGCTTCCCTCTCCCATCGAGGGAGAGGGGAATATGAAGAAACAAGATTTAAGGGATTTGTTTTTTTGTTTTTTCAAATATTTTTTTATTAAGGTCCAGATTCAAAGCGAGGCTGAATTGTTTATATATTTGAATTATGTTAAGCAGGTTGTTAATTTGCAGGTATCTATGAACAGTATAGAGGCGGGCGGGGGGAAAAGGAAGGGGTTCTTGACGTAAGAAAATATTTACTTCTTCAAGGTTGACAATATAGCACATAAGTTCTAAGATAACGAGGGGATTTTGTCAAGGTTTAAGGGAGAGGGTAGACTTGAAACTAACTATGACGGAGTGTAATATATCAATAATAATGTTGATAATATAAAAAAAAGAGATGAAAAATGGTAACTATTCAAAAGTATCCACGTTTGAATAATAATTTACTTGATGATAGTAAACTAAAGCAACACGTAAAGAATATCTCAAAAATACAACTAAAAGCAATCATAAGAGATGCTATTCAAACCGCCTCTCGAAAGTCAAGCAGAGTTGTTTTAGACTTACCGGCTAATGCTACTTCAGAAGAAATAACCAAGATATATACAAAAGAAGGGCGTAGTCTATTCAGGTATTTTGTTAAATATTGCGGTGATGCAGCGATAACCGCGTTACAGTGTACAGGCAGGCCTTATTCAGAAGTGGCTAGAGAACAATTTCATAATCGAGGTATCCAAAAAGAAAGGATGAATTCTGCTTGGAGGTATCAATATATAGCTAAAGATGCCGCCGCAGTATCTAAAAGGTTTGAAACTGTTTCAGACATCGGATTGGCTGAAGCTGATTTTAATGCGGTATTAGCTTATAAAAATGGAAAGTCAAAATTATCAATATATGTCTCAGTGAAAAATCGTTCCAATACGATGGGCGGACAAGATTGGCCAAAAGCCATTGCTGCATTGGAAAGAGTAGCTAGTGGGGATAAAAATCGTGATGGATCTTACATTTGCGTATTTGGTTTGAGTGTCGAACGAGGAACTAGATTAATGAAAGGAAATAGAGCCAAAGTCCCTTATTCGTACAATACAGAATTATGGTTTTCAGACTATTTCTGGCCGTTCTTTTCCAACTATTCCTATGAAGAAATAGCAGTATTGGTACTAGACGTATTACTTGAGAGTGAAAATCCTTACTTAGTCAGTGAAGAAATACCCCCAGAATTACTAGATTCCTTCCGTAAATGCTGTAGGGAAAATGAACTACTAGATGATAAAGATTGCTTCGTGGATCCTCATAAGTTGATAAAATATTTCTGCGGTAACAAGAGTATTTAGTAACTAAAAACGATATGACAATTTGTTGGTGACTCATATGTATAAAACTGAAGTGCATTTAGGTGATAATAGAGAAGTACTTTCTAAATACCCGGATGGATATTTTAATCTGATTATTACCTCTCCTCCTTATGCGGATGCGCGTTCAAATCACTATGATAGTATTAATCCAGATAAATATGTTGAATTCATTTTAAGTTTTCATGACCAGTTTTGGAGAGTCTTAGCTGATAATGGCTCATTTGTATTGAATGTAAAAGATAAAGTAGTTGATGGTATTAGACACAGGTTTGTATGGCACACAATTGAAGCTCTTTCTAAAAATGGATGGCTTTGTGTTGATGATTATATTTGGGTTAAACCAAACGCAATGCCAGGTTACTGGCCAAATCGGCTGCGTGATGAATGGGAATATTGTTTTCATATGACCAAACAACCAAAATTCTCTATGTATCAAGATAACGTAAAACAAGAAATAGGCGAATGGGCAAATAAAAGGCTTGCCAAACTAACCGGTAAAAGTAATGGCAGGCATAATAGTGAAAACGATAGTGGTTTTGGCCGTGATTTGAGAAAGTGGGTTGGGAAAAAAGATGTCCTACCAGGAAATACACTAAGGGTTCCTCTAGTAGGAAAAAATATGGGGCATCCCGCTGCTTTTCCCATTGGAGTTCCCGCGTTTTTTATCAAGCTATTTACTCGTGAAGGCGATATTGTCCTGGACCCATTTGCTGGCAGTGGATCAACAGGAGTAGCCGCCGAAAAGTTAAACAGAAACGTTGTGTTGATAGATAACAAAAAAGAATATTTTCAAATAATTAAAAAGCGTTTAGAAAAAACAGGAAAAAACAGAGATAGGCGCTTTTTTGTCCCTGAGCCTAACTTAATTATTGATTATCAAGCAACACCCATGCTATTAGAAACTCAAGAGACATATTACCCCAAAAAACCGGTCACAAATCCACATCTTTAGCTTTTGATTTGTGTTTTTGAGATTTGAGTTTTGAGATTTGATTTTCCTTCTTGTGTCCCTAGTCCCTCTAAGTATATAATGGGCAAAGAATTTTGCTTTTTTCAGGCGAGGCACGCGGAGGCAAGGTCATGGCAGAGGCATTCGTCGTCGTTAAAGAGATTCACAAAAGCTTCAAGGACTTTAAAGCGGTCAACGGCGTTTCTTTTACCATCAACAAGGGTGAGATTTTCGGGCTTTTAGGGCCCAATGGCGCCGGCAAGACGACGACGATACGCATGATGGCTACCGTGCTCCCGGCCGATAGCGGCGATATCATCATCGGGGGGCATTCCGTGAAAAATGACGCCGAGGCCGTGCGCAGTATCATCGGCGTGTGCCCGCAGGACCTGGCGCTTTACGAAGACCTCTCCGCCCTCGATAACATGGTCTTCTTCGGGCGGATGGTGGGGCTAAGCGGCGAGGAATCCCGCGCGCAGGCGAAAAAAAACCTGGAGCTGATGGGTCTGGAGGACCGGGCCAAAGGTAAAGTTTCCAAGTTCTCCGGTGGCATGAAGCGTCGCATCAACCTGGCCATCGCGCTGATGGGTGAGCCGGAGCTGCTTTTCCTGGATGAGCCCACGGTGGGCATCGACCCGCAGTCGCGGAACCACATCTTCGAGAACATCCAGAACCTGGAGAAAAAGGGCCTGACGGTGCTTTACACCACCCACTACATGGAAGAAGCGGACCGCCTGTGCAGCCGCGTCGCCATCATGGACGGGGGGCAGATCATCGCCCTGGACACGCCCCGCAATTTAAAATCGCAGTTAGGGTCGCCGGACAAAGTGACCCTGGAAGACGTCTTCTTAAAGCTGACCGGGCGCAGCCTGCGGGACTAGACACCGATGAAGAGAGCATTATTTATCACCCTCAACGAAGTCAAGCTGTACCTCCAGGACAAAGGCGACCTGGCGTTCGGGCTTTTGCTGCCGATACTCACCTTCGCCTTGATGTACGGGGCCTTCGGGGGGCAAACGCTGTTCAAAGCCACCGCCTCCATCGTGGACGAGGACAAAGGCGCCTATTCCCAGCAGTTGATTAAAAGTATTGACAGCGTCGACGGCATCAGCGTCGACGTGATGAGCGCGAAGGAAGCGGACACCAAGCTCGACCGCTCCGACCTGCTGATGGTCCTTTTCATACCGGCCGGCTTCTCCGATAACCTCACCGCCGGCGGGCAGGCGGAGCTCGTATTCAAGCAACGGGGCAACGGGGGGACGGAGGGGCAGATACTCGCCAGCATCATCCGGGGCGAGGCGGAAAACATCAACCAGGAGTTCCAGGCGCGGCACCTGGTGGCGGCTAATCTGGCGGGGACGGGCATCAGCGATGCCGCAATCGTACCCATGGTGCAGGACTATCTGACGCAGGAACGCCAGCAACCCGCGGTCAGCGTCAGCCAGGTAACCACCGGCGGCAAACCGGACTTTGTCAACCAGTACCTGCCGGGCATCGTCACGATGTACGTGCTTTTTGCTCTGTCTCTTTCCTCGACGACCATCGTGGAGGAGAGGCGGCGGGGCACGCTGGAAAGGCTGCTAACCACGCGTTTGAGCATCGGCGAGCTTTTCCTGGGCAAGTTTTTATCCAATATCGCGCGGGGGTTCGTGCAGACCCTGATTTTACTCATACTGGCTTACGCCGTCTTTCAAATGTTCACGCCGCTGTCTTTCCTGGCGGCGATGGTGATAACGTTGCTGTTCACGGCGGCGGCCGGAGCGATAGGACTGATCGTCGCCGCGATATCACACACCGAGCGGGCCGCCAGCTGGGTGGGGGTGGTGGTAACGATGTTCATGACGATGATGGGCGGTACTTTCTTCACCATCGCCAAGGGCTCGGTGCTGGACACTTTGAGCAAAATATCCCTGAATACCTACGCCAACCGCGCCTATAGAACGATCATCAGCAGCGGCGGCTCGCTGGGCCAGGCGTGGCAGCCACTGCTGGTCTTGGCCGGGGTGGTCATCGTGGGGCTGATCATCAGCCGGATGGTATTCAAACCGGTGGCGGGGAAATAAATAAAATGAAAAACCTGAAGCATATCTGGTTTTACGCCATCAAAGACCTGAAGATTTTCATCACCGACCGCACGTCGTTGTTCTTCAGCCTGGCTTTTCCTATCATGTTCATCGTTCTATTCACCTTCCTGCTGAAAGGGGTGGGGGGCGAAGACAAGCGGCTGACGCTGCACTTGGCCACCCAGGAGCCCGCCGGGGGCCTTAGCCAGCAGATTTTAGGCAGCATCGAGACCCAGGACCCATCGCTCTTAAAACCGGGCGACCCGCAAATTGTCTGGGACCGTGATTATAACGCCGCTAAAGCAGCGGTGGATAACGGCACCATCGACGGGTTCATCGGATTCCCGGCGGACTTCTCCCAGGCGGTAGCCGCGGAGACGGGCACCAGCCTGGAAGTCTATGTGAACGCCAGCGCCACCAACGCCCAGGCGGCGCTCAACGGCATGGCCCAGGCGATAGCCTCGCAGATAGGCACGAATAAGGTGGCCATCCACGCCAGCATCGACCTGATGGTGAAGAACGGCATTATCGGCAGCGACTCCGCCAGCATCGCCAAAGCCTCCCAGGACCTGCTGGCGAAGGAAATGGCCGGCGGGACGGCTAACGCGGCGGCGGCCTACGTGACCTACAGAACGGAGAGCATCGGGGCCGTCAAGGCCATCAACTCCTCCAACTTCGTGGTGCCTGGGTACCTGGTCATGTTCGTCTTCATGGCGGCCGGGCTATCGGCGATAGCGGTGGTACAGGAGCGCCAGAACCACACCCTGGAAAGGCTGCTTTCCACCTCCGTGAGCAAAGAGGCGATACTGGGCGGTATTTTTACGGGTTCGGTTATCCGGGGGCTGATACAAATTATCATCTTCTGGGCGGTAGGTATACTGGTATTTAATGTGGACATGGGGCTTTCGCCGGGGGCGGTCATTTTGCTTTCCGTGCTGATGGTGGTCATGTCCTCGGCGTTCGCTTTAATGCTGGCCACGCTGGCCCGAACAATGCGCAGCGCTTCCTCGCTGGCGGTGCTGACATCGCTGCTGCTGGCGCCTCTCGGCGGGTGCTGGTGGCCGTCCTTCCTTTACCCGCAATGGCTGCAAAACATCTCGAAAATCGTGCCCCACGCCTGGGCGACCGAGGGCTTCAACAAGCTGATGCTGTTCGGGGCGGGGTTCGGGGACGCCGCGCCTTCGATGATAGCGCTGGCGGCTTTCGCTTTAGCCTTCGGGCTGATCGCTATCTGGCGCTTCCGCACGGACGCGGCCTAAGACGGCCATCCTAGGACGTGTTGTGGATGATAAAGTTCTCCGTCCCGCCGGTAACCGTCTCACTGCGGACGGACATGATGATATATATCAGTTCCCAGACGTCTGTCTGAGTGGTCAAGTCCAGATGCAACCGGGTATCGCCCGGCGTTAAGATATTATCATTCCAGAGAACGGAAAAAGTATCGATATCAATGCCGGGATAGCTGGAGACAGTATCCGCGCCGTTCCAGACGTTATTCGAAGGGGAGGCGCTGTTGGAAAGATACTCGCTGTTACCCGACTGCTGACCGGTAATCATCACCGAGTCTCCGGTGTAAATGGCGTCACCTTCGCCGACGAAGCAGGTGATGTTGGCCGCCACGGTCTCGAGGATCTGACCGCTTTTATTCCTGATAGGCTCCGGAATCACAAAGCCCGAAACATCACCGCCCGGAGTCCCATCATGGTCAAAATCCAGGTTGGAGTTGCCGGGGTTGTAAGCGAAGACGTCATTAAGATAAAGGTAGTGCCCCGCCGTGGCCGGGCTGGTATAAATGATGATGAGCGACCAGCCGGCATAAGAGATGTACTGCCCGGTATCCGCGGTGACATCGCCGACCGTGTACAAAGCATTGCCGGTATGGTGCTGCTCACCCGGAACAATTGGATATGTCTTCACCAGCTTGGAGACGTCCCGTTGGCAAGTATAGAAATAGCCGTATTTACCAGAGTCGATAGCACTCAGATTCGTGTTGACCAGCACGGCGCTAGAGGAAGCCGTGAGCTTTTGTGAACCCGCCTGGGGGTTACCGCTGCCGTCCAAGTAGACCTGCTGGTTGTTGATTGAAAAGTTAACATCCGTATCCGGCGGCACGGTGAGCACCTGAATATTATCCAAGTACACATATTTGCTATTAGAAGTGTAATTAAAGTAGAGCCGGAATTTAAAGTTACTGGTCATGTTCGCGGTAGGCACGATGGCCCCGAACGAGGTCGAGGGGCTGCCGTGGAAGGCTTCGGTATTGGCGCTCCAGGTATTCCCTCCGTCACCGGAGATGGCATAATACAGGGAGTCCGTGGTTCCCGGGCTGCCGCCGGTACTCTGGTCCCAGTATAAAGCGATGGTTCCGGGCGCATAGGAGGATAAATCGATGCTGTTTTTCAGGGTGAGCGTCCTGGCGTCCGTAGTGCCACTGCTACTGCCCTGACCCTGGAACCGGCCGGAGGAAATAGTCCAGAGACTGTCACTGGTGTAATCTACCTGAGCATAGACCATCGAGAACAACACCGCCGGGCTGGAATCGCTGGTGGCAAACCCGAACTGTTGTAATGGATGCGCTCCCGTGCCGTTGATATCGGCGGCCGTCCATGCTAAGTTTGTATTCGGATTAACAGTATATGTATATGTGTAGGTGGCGGGCGTATAGCCAGGGTCGTTCCCTGAATCTGTAGTGTCGTATTGAATCCCGTTAACCTTTATGCCAGCCCTCACATTATTCGTGCCCGCCGAAGTGTTTGCATCAAATTCACAAGCCGAGTAGGTTATTTTCAGGTCGGTTACCGGGCAACTTGCCGGGATACTAAAAGAAGGGAAAGTAAAATGTTGATAGCTTGAGCCGCTAGCCGCATTGAAATATTCTCCGTCCGTATAGTCAGGCGACGTCTCATCAACCGAAGTGTAATAATTGCCGGCTAAATCATAGTCTATCGTCATCCAGCAGGAACATACTCTGAAGGCGGGGTTCCAGTCATTATCAGTCATACCGCCGAAGCCGAATTGTTGTAAAGAGGCTGGCCCTGAGCCATTAACATCGTTGACTGTCCAAGCTAAGCCGGTATTTGGATTAGTCGCCCATGAGGTAGAATAGAACGTTGCCGTCGTTCCAGGGTTATGGCTAGAGCTTCCCTCATACCTAGTACCTTTGACCTTGATGCACTCTCGTATATAATTAGTGCCACTGGTATCATCTCTCGTGTACTGGTAAACGTTAACACTATTGATAGTTGCTCCTGTGGGTATTGCAGGTGTGGCAAAGGTAAATAGCCCATATCCCGCCGTAGTTCCGGTTTTTTCGTAATCCGACGTGTTCCAGGCTACATTATCCCACGAACACTCATCCAGCGAGGCGTATGTACCTGAAGCTATCTGGCTTGTATCGCCCGCACCTGTCGGTAGCCTTATTTGCAGCATATGGCGTGTGCCGCTATTAGCGCCATCACCTGTCGGTTTCACCGTCTGGTTACCGTCATCATTGCTCCTGTCCCATTTAGAAAAGTCGTTGCAGCTATCGGAAAAAATGCTGCCAGCCAGACGGAAGCCTGCCCAGTAGAGTTTGGCTTGAAGGACATCCGCATCCGCCGGAATAGGCCAAACCGTGGACACATCGCAGGCGCTGGAAGAGAGCAACTGGTTACGCTTGGTGACGTCACCGATCATCAGCGAGTTGCCGACGGCGACATAAGAGCCGGCGATGGCGTCACCCAGCTTACGCAACTCAGACTTGGAGGAATAGGTCTCAATCTCCGTCTTACCGTTGGCGCCGGTGATTTTATAATAGCGCGTATCCGTGTCCCAGGCGACGGGCGAATCTGAAACCTGGTCGGTGGTAACCCAGGCCACCGCCAGTGGCAGCTTGGTGGGGTTGCTGGCGGGAGGATTATAGCTAAAAGTTATCGAGGAGGACAGGGTCCCGTTTTCCGTATCCATGTTGGGGAAGTCGGTAAACACGGGGTAGGGCGCGGTATAGCTCCAGACGATAGACGTACCCCCCGGTACGGTAGTAACGGTCTCCGCATGAGGATAGTATTTGGTAAACTGTCCGCCGGTTTCCAGTGTGCAGTTATTAGCGTAAGTAAAGTCCTGCGGCAGCCAGATGCCCACCGATTTTATAGTCAGGTTATCGCCTGTTGCGGGAGTAAATGCTATGGCAATGTGGTAGGGCTGGTGCGGGATAGCGCCGGAAGTACCCGAGACCACCAGTTTTTCCGAGTCCACCATGGTCTGGGCCGCATCCGGCGTAATGCCGAGCGAGGCCAGCGTGACGTTAGTGGGGAGCCAGATATTCTGGACAGTGACCGCCGCATTGCGGTTATTGACGGGGTCTGTCTGGTAGGAAAAGGTTGTATCGAAATCATAAGGACTATAAGTAGGGCCCAGGTCATCGTATTTAATGCGCCAGAGGCCGTTTTCAATGCCGGCGTCGGCGGTGAAAAACTCGTTGCTCTTGTTCTCATAAACCCTGCCGCTTTGCAGTGCGGTGCTCATGTGCGCCAGGGTGGGCACGAGGGTAAGGGTCCCCAAAAGGATAAAAACCAGCACGATGATCAGGGCCTGCCCCGCTTCCTGGGATTTAAGTAATGATGCGAGATATTTAAAGTAATTTTTCATAGTTATTACAAATTCGGCCGCGAAGATATTTTGCGTTCCTGCTTGACATCGATGACCCTGGCGCCGCTGCCCACGCTGCTGGTAACGGTGATGTTAATCGTCCCATTAACGCTGGAACAGAATGTCTTTTGCGTTGAAGAGTTAATATTTTCCGCGATCACCGTGGTCGAAGTGGTGGAACCGACGGAAAAAATACGTTTGAGCTGGCCGGCGACCAGAGTGTAGTTGGCGGTGTAGTTAGAATTATCCCATCCCCTCCACGTCATGGAAAGGTTCTGTGAGGCCGGGAAGCCGGCGGTACCGCTGATGGTCTGCGCCATTTCCGCGTCGCGGCTCATCCAGTGCAGAGCATTCATGGCGTTGCGGCTGGCGGTGGTATAATCATTATTCCGTGTGGTCGAGTTCATGACCTGGGCCATGGAGACGGAAGCTCCCAGCGCGATGATGCCGGTAATGGCGATAGCCACCAGCATCTCGATGAGCGTCCAGCCCGCCCGATTTTGATGGAACAATCTTATTTTACGGAACATCATCGGTTAACCTTATAATCTTCCAGTGTTAATACCTGCTTGCCAAGGTGCGAGATAGCGACCGTCAGTTTTTGAATATTACCGTTGGCCAGGCTGGTCACGGTAAGAGTGGCGTTATAGGTGGAGAATTCCGCCGGAACAGTGATGTTGTACGAGGCATCGAAAGGCATTTTTTTCACGGAATCGATAATGCCCTCCGCGAGAACCTTGGAGGAGGCGCGGCTGTCTGCCTGAACGCGGGCGTTGGTGGAGTTCATCACGCCGCCCAAAAACAGGACGCTGACGGTGCCCAGCAACGCCAGAGCCACCAGTACCTCAATCAAGGTATTACCCTTTTCACTTTTCATCTTCTTATATGTTCCTGCAGGCCAGGATCAAAAAGCGCCGCGTACCGGCCGTTAACAAGTGCTAGCGGCCTGTCGCCGGGCGCAGGTTCCCTATTTCCATTATTCATACGGCCGTCAACCCGAGTAAATAGAGAATTCGTCATAATGACTGTTACTAAGGTCACTTCCATCCACTAACTTTCGTCTTAGGACTTTAGAGAGCTCACGATAGCCGTCATCAAAAATGCCTTGACGACAACCGGATCGAACTGGGTGCCGGAGCACCGCTGCACTTCCGCGATGGCCTTGGCGGCGGACATGGCGGTACGGTAAGGCCGGTCCGAAGTCATCGCGTCAAAAGAATCAGCCACGGCGAGAATTCTGGAAGCGAGCGGAATCTGCTCGCCGGTAACGGTCTGATTGAGGCCGGTGCCGTCATAACTGTCATGATGATGCTTGATGGCCTCGACGATACTGGCATTGACGAGCGGCTGAACGATACCGGAGCCGATGCTGCAATGGGTGAGAATATAATGGTACTCCGAGGGCGTCAGGCTGCCCGGCTTGTTCTGGATGGAGGGGTCAATGCCGATCTTACCGATGTCATGCAAGAGGGCTGCCCAGCGCAGGTTTTCCAGGTCTTCACCCGCCATTTTCATGGCGTAGGCGATGTCCAGGGCGATCTTGGTGACGCGGCGCGAGTGGCCGGCGGTGTACTGGTCCTTGGCTTCCAGCGCGACGACGAGCGATTCCACGGCGTCAATGAAGAGTTTCTGGAGCTCTTTAGCCTGCGTTTGTACCTTACCTTCGAGGACCTGGCTCTTCTCTTTAAGATGGAGCTCCAGGTTCCTTTTATCCAGCACGGTCTGGATGTTATTGACGAGCTGGGTGATGTCAAACGGCTTGGTGATGTAGTCGTGGGCGCCGTTTTTCATGCAGTTGATGATAATATCCGGTTCAACGACGGCGGTAGCCATGACGACGGCGGTATCCGGGTAGGACTTTTTAATCCTGGGCAGCAGATCGCTGCCGGAAACGCCGGGCATCGTAATATCCAGGATAACGAGGTCCGCCGGCTTTTTACCCAGCGTGGCCATGGCTTCCTCGGCGTTGCTGGCTTCCTCGCAGGAGAAGCCGTTCATCGTCAGGCATTTGTTCAGGCTTCTCCGTACCGTTTTTTCATCGTCAACAATGAGGATGTTTTCTTTAGCAGGCGATGTTATCATATCTTACCTCTCTATCTTTCAGGCAGCACCACGGGCATCCTGATGGTGAAAGTGGTGCCTTCATTTACCTGGCTCTTCACATTGATCTTGCCGCCGTGTTTCACGATGATGCTATAGCAGATACTCAGCCCCAGGCCGGTGCCTTTGCCGATTTCCTTGGTGGTGAAGAAAGGATCGAAAATCCGGGGCATGACGTCCTTCTTGATACCGCAGCCGTTATCGCTGACGAGGATGTTGACGTGACCATTGGTACGCTGGGTGGTAACGGTGATGACGCCGGGCCGCCCGGCTTCTTTAACCGCTGCTTCAGCGTTGGAGATGAGGTTCAGGAATACCTGCTGAAGCTGGCCCTTATCGATCGGGATCTCCGGCAGGTTGTCTTCCAGCTCGGTGACGACCTTGATATTGCTGGCCTTTTGCTCGTACTCGCGCAGCCGCACGACGTCGGTCAGGACCTCATTAATCGAGGAGCGGCCGTTGACATCGGATTTATTGCGGGCGAACAGCAGAACGTTTCTCACGATGCCGGCGGCCCGCTTGGCTTCATTGTTAATGCAATCCAGGTCCTCTTTATGCTCTGCCGGCAGGTCACTGTCCACGAGCATTTGAGACAGGGCCAGGATACCGGTCAAAGGATTATTCAGCTCATGCGCCAGGCCGGCGGCCATCTCTCCGAGGGAGGCCAGGCGGTCCGTGAGGTAGAGCTTTTCTTCCTTCTCCCGCTCGGCGGTAACGTCCGTGAAAGTTAGCAGGGAGCGTTCCCCATCCATTTTGACGACGATGCAGTAAATAATGCGGTCAAGCCCCTGCACCTGGTAGCGGAATTCCAGGGTATTATTTTCCGCAATGCCCAGTTTCACCGCCTTATGGAGGTCAAAGAAACTGTCGACGGGGAGGATTTCACCCAGCGTTTTGTTTTTCATGGCCGTGGGCATGTGGAAAATGGCGTAAAAGGCCTTGTTGGCCAGGACGATACGGTCCTGGCTATCGATGACAAGCACGCCTTCCGGCATGGTGGCCAGGATGCTGTCGATCAGTTTCTTGTGCTCCTGCAGCTTGGCTTCAATCTCTTTCTGCCGGGTGACGTCCCGCTGGACATCGATATAAAAGACCAGATTGCCTTTTTCATCGTAGAGCGGAGACATGTGGCAATCACACAATATGATGTTGCCGTTTTTCTGCTTCTTGGTGATAATCCCGCTCCAGACTTTATCACTGGCGATTTTATCGACAATTTCCTGCCGCATGCTCTTCGCGATCGGTTTTTCACTGAAAAGATTGAGCGATTTGCCGCGGGCTTCTTCAATGGTATAGCCGAACAGTTTCTGGGCGGCCTGGTTCATGTAATTAATCTTGAAATCAGGATCGGTGATGACAGTGGAGTCCGATACCTGCTCCGTGACGGAGCTCAAGATGCGCAGTTGCTCCTCCGCCTGTTTTTGCTGGGTGATATCGCTATTGATCACCATCATGCACGGCTCGTTCTTGATATTAATGATGTCCGCCGAGATCAAACCGGTACGGACATCTCCTGATTTGGTGAGGAACTGGGCCTCCATGTTGTGAATCTGTCCGCCGCCCTTGACCGTCTGCATAATATTCAGCGCCTGGTCGTGATTCGCCCAGATGTTCAGGCTCTTGGAGCTATGGCCGATGATCTCTTCACGGGTATAGCCCTTATCACGGAGGAAGCGGTCATTAACATCGATGAATGCGCCGTCACCGAGGCGACTGATGGACACGGAGAAGGGGCTGGAATAGAAGGCCTTGGAGAACTTCTCTTCCGACTCCTGTAAAGCCTCCTCGGCTTTCTTACGCTCGGTAATGTCCGCGGCTACCGCCAGCATACGGGTCTGACCGCCGATGGTCACAAAATCCGCCGAACAGAGCCAGGTACGGATCTCGCCGGACTTACAGCGGAAGCGGTACACCTGGTTTCTCACCTTGTTCTGCTCCTGGAATATGCGCAAAAAGCTCTCCGCCTCGGCCGGGTCCGCCCACAAATCAAATTCGTTGACCGTGTGGCCGATGAACTCCTCGCGGGTATAGCCGGTATTCTGGACGAAGCTTTCATTGACATCAATATATTTACCGTCGGTTAGACTGGTGATAATAATCATGTCCGGGCTGGAGTGGAAGGCGGCAGCGAATTTCTCCTCCGATTCCCGCTGGGCCTGCTGCGCCTGCTTGCGTTCCGTGATATCAGTAGCCACGGCAATTGTACACGGCTCCCCGCCGATAGTGATTACATCCGCCGAGCATAACCAGGCGCGTATTTCTCCGGATTTTATCTTAAAGCTGAACTCTTCGTTTCTTATATACCCCTGCTCCTGTAGGAGCCTGGCCATTTTTTCAGATTCCTGGGGATTGGCAAACATATTAATTTCACCCACGGGATGGCCGACTAACTCCTCACGGGTATAACCTGTGTTACGGACAAAACTGTCATTTACTTCGATATAATTGTCCTTATTCATATTTGAGATGGTTATCATGTCCGGGCTGGAGTGGAAGGCGGCGGCGAATTTCTCTTCCGATTCGCGCTGGGCCTGCTCCATGCGCTTGCGTTCCGTAATATCCATCGCCACCCCGATGAAACACTGCTCCCCGCCGATGGTGATAGGTTCCAGCGAGAACATCCAGGTGCGGATTTCACCGGATTTCATGCGGAAGTCAAATTCTTCGTTGCTCACCCTGCCATGTTCCCGGTATAGCCTGGCCATTCTCTTGATATCATCATCACTTTTCCAGATGCCGACCGAAGCGGTAGTATGGCCGATCAGCTCTTCACGGGAATAGCCGGTGCCGCGAATGTAGCTTTCATTAACATCGAGGTATCTGGCGTCTTTAACCGAAGTAATAGCGATCATCTCCGGGCTGGAAGCGAAGGCCTTGGAGAATTTTTCCTCGGATTCCTTCATGGCGTTTTCCATGCGCTTGCGCTCGGTGATGTCGTTGCTGACGGAAATGAGGCACGGCTCATCGCCGATCTTGATTTCCTCCACCGAGAAAAGCATGGTGTGAACTTCACCGGACTTGACCAGGAACTGGAACTCCTCATTATAAACGCGGCCGTTTTCCCGCAGTAAGCTCACCATTCTGGAGCGGTCTTCCGGATTAGCCCAGGTATTGACCTCATTAACAGTCTTACCAATAATTTCTTCACGGGTATAGCCAGTGCCGCGGGTAAAGCTCTCATTAATCTCCAGATAGCAGTTGTCTTTGAGTGTGGTGATAGCCATGATATTAGGACTGGAAC
>JBEKAC010000001.1:0-118320 GCA_050018395.1 Dehalococcoidales bacterium | reverse complement strand
GGCCACGCTTTTCTATACCGCGACCATCGTGGCCAGCCCTTACCTGGTGGGACTGGCGATTAACAAGTACATTGTGGCGGGGGATAAAGCCGGGCTGAACTTCGCGATAATACTTTTCATGGGCAACGCCGCGCTCAACCTGGTGGCTTACTGGGGCCAGATACGGGCGGAGGCGGTCATCGGGCAGGGGATATTATTGCGGCTGCGCCGGCAGGTCTTCGGCCATTTGCAGCGCCTCTCGATCAATTTCTTCGACCATAATGAGGCGGGGAGGATCATGTCCCGCGCCCAGGACGACGTGGGCGAGCTGGGGGACTTTTTGGACTCCGGCGCTTTCTGGGTGGTAGGGGAAATCATCAGCCTCATCGCCATCGTCGTAGTCATGCTGACGATGAATCTGGTGCTCGCCCTCATCAGCCTGGCGGTGGTGCCCTTCGTCTTCTGGTTCATCGTCGTCTGGCAGAAACGGGCGCGGCAATCTTTCATCTTTGCCCGGCAAAAACTTTCCGCGGTGAACGCCTCGTTGCAGGAAAATATCACGGGTATCCGCATTATACAAAGCCTTTCCCGCGAGAAAATCAACTCCGAGCACTTCGATAAGGTGAACGAGGAAAACCTGGAAGCGAACGTGCGGGCGGCGCGCGATTCCGCGGTGAACATGCCGGTGATGGAAACGCTGGTATCCATCGCCACGGCGCTGACCATCATCTTCGGCGGACTGGACGTGCTGCACGGCGTTTTGCTGGTGGGCACGCTGGTGGCCTTCACCCTTTACATTCAGCAGTTCTTCGACCCCATCCGGGCGCTGACGATGGAATATACTCAATTGCAGCGGGCGATGGCTTCCGCGGCACGCATCTTCGAGCTGGCAGACGTGAAGATGGAGGTCATGGACAAAGAAAAGGCGCTTAAGCCGCCCCGCCTGGAGGGCGCGATAAGCTTTGAGGATGTTTCCTTCCGCTACGAGACGGGGCCGGAAGTGCTGTTTCACATCAATTTCAAGGTCAATCCAGGGGAAACGGCAGCGCTGGTGGGGCCGACCGGCGCGGGCAAGAGCACCATGATAAGCCTGCTGGCGCGCTTTTATGATGTCACCGCGGGCCGCATAATGGTTGACGGCCACGACGTGCGGGATTTCGACCAGGCGGCGTATCGCAGCCGTCTGGGGCTGGTCCTGCAGGACCCTTTCCTCTTTTCCGGGACGATAGCTGATAATATCCGCTACGGTAATATCAATGCTAAAGAAGAGCAGGTCATCCAGGCGGCTAAAACCGTGGGCGCGCACGACTTTATTATGAAACTGGAAAAGGGCTACGCTACTTGGCTCCAGGAGCGGGGCCAGAACTTGAGCATGGGGCAGCGCCAGCTTATCAGCTTCGCGCGGGCGCTCATCGCCGACCCGTCCATCCTGCTGCTGGACGAAGCCACTGCCAACATGGACTCCTATAGCGAACAGGTGCTACAGGAAGCCTTGAAACAGCTCTTGAAGGGCAGGACGGCCGTCGTGATTGCCCACCGCCTCTCCACCATCAGGAACGCCGACCGCATTGCCGTGCTGGACGGCGGGCGCGTTGTGGAGGAGGGCAAGCACGACGAACTGCTGGAGCTTGGCGGCCTTTACGCCCGGCTCTACGAGATGACCTACGCCGGGGCCGCCAGGGCTTGACGTAATAAGGCTTTAATTACGTCGTCGTGTAGCCCTTGGCAAAGAACCGTAGCGCGGCAAACTGGTTGACCGCCTGGTTCAAAAGCTTCTTGTCCAGCGTCGCTTCCGGGTCCATGCTCCGGGCTAAAAATACCTGCGCCATGCGCTGCCGGTCTTTCATAATCGCCCGGGTGCCCAGGCCGCGGTACGTCTCGATGTCCTGGTAATAGCGGAACTGGGACATCTCCTGCGCGTTGAGGGGGTCCGGTAAACCTTTCGGCGCCTGCGGTACGGTAAGGTGCACTTTCAGCCTGTCCGGGTGCGCCTGTAAAACGCCGGCCACGTAAGCCCAGGCCGTGAGCACCGCCGGCACCATGGCTTTCATGCGGAAAACCTTGAAGTTCATCGTGCTTTTCCTGATAGCGTCGTACTGCGCCTTGTGCAGTTTGGCGAAGGCCTTGGCGGCTTCATTAAGCCCTTTGTCCGTCCAGAGGTCCGCGCCCATCTTTTCCGTCAGCTGGCGGTACTCTTCGTCGAGGAAAGCGCCGGTCTGGCAGAGATACGGCTCGTAAACGTTCCGGTCAAGCTCGGTGTCGATGACTTGATCGCCGATAGCTTTGCCCTTGAAATAGCTCACCAGGAAGCTGCGGGCGCCCTGCGTGGTGATTCTTTCCGAATGCGCGCCCACGTCCGGGAAGTCCTCGCCCTGCTTGAGCAGCCCCACCCTGGTGCACCACTTGCGCAGGGCCGGGCCCATGTACGTTTCTTCCAGCTGCCGGTCGAAAAGGTCGTTGGAGACGGCGATGCTGGTGTTGGAAATGAAGGCGAGCTCCGTCCGCTGTTCTTTGGAAAGGCAGAAAAACACGCGGAAGCCGTGGTAGCGGGAGACTTTTTTCTCCTGGTAGGCGTCCATGATAGCGCGGGAGCGGTGCTGCCCGCCCCAGATTTTCAGCGGTTTTTCCGGTATATAGGAAGTGACGTATTCCGCGATGATGTCGTTGAATTCACGCTCTTTTTCCGCGTCCGCTTTCATGCGGAGGAAGGTATTGTGTGTTATCAGTATCTCGCGGTTATCGCGGAAGGTCTCGCCGCTGTCCGGGTTGAGCCGCGCATCCAGGCTGACGACGTCGACCACCGTCTTGCCGGTGATGGCGCAGCGGATGTAATAGCTGTTTTTCACGCCGTCCTGGAAAATATAGATTGGCATGTCCTTGGCTTTTTCCAGCGTATCGACGTTTTCCAAAAACTCCGTGACGGTCTTTTCGACCTTCTCGTTCTTTTCCGCTTTTTTATCAAAAATTATTTCCATTTTTCCCCCGTCCCCGTATTCTTTATGTTTAGTACTCTTAATATTTTACACCCTGCGAGCGTAAGGGGCAACAGTCTCAGATTCAGAGAGCTTACCTCTCCTCCTGACCCCCTCTCCGTCGACGGAGAGGGGGAACTAAAGAGGTGAGGTTGAACTAAATACAAAGACAAACAAGATTCAGTTGGCATAGAAAAGACTACCGTCCTAAAGAATATAACGGAAAATAAGGGCAAAAAGTTTCTAGGCACCGCCGGGTGGCAGTATATCTTCTATCCTGACGACCTTGCTGCCCCGCCGCGCATACTGGTAAATCGTGCCCCCCAACGCCTCCACCTTGCCGTCCGGGCTTACTTTCACCGCCGAGCCGGAAGAAAGTCCGTAGCCTTTTACGCCTTCTTTTTCCAGCATCAGGGCTGCCTGGAGCTCTTCCCAGCCGCCCTGCTCGTCATGGGTATCGCAGATAATGGGCGCGTAGCCCAGGCAGCGGAAAAGCTCGGCGGAGCTGTCCACGTCCGGGTCGGTCCAGCGTACCCACCTGGCGGCCAGCATGATGGCCCCGGCGGAAATGCCGAAGAAAGGCTTTCCCTGCTGATAGAGATTATCCAGGAAAGGCACCATATCCTTGGCCTGCAGCACCTCCATCCCGGCCTCCACGTCCCCGCCGCTGACGAAGATGATATCGGCCGCCTCGAGGGTTTTCTGCGCCTTCTTGAGGTCGGCGTTTTTCGGCGCGATAACGGCGAAGTTGATTTTCGCCGCCCCCGCCTCTTTAAGCTCGCCGGCAATGAAGCCGAAAAAGCGTCTATCGTCGCCGCTGGCGGTGCCGGTATAGGCAATCGTCGGTGAAGTGATACCAAATCCGCGGTAAACAGATTCCAGCAGCGAGTCCTGTTTTTTACCTCTTGAGGGTCGCCCCCCGGCCAGGAGGAAGACGGGTTTAGCATTATTTGTCATTTTAACTGCCTTTTATTCTTATTTTACCGGGAATTCTGTTTGATATCCAGATAGTCTTCTATTTTCAGCGGAAAGAGTGTCTTCGCCAGGAGGAATTTACCGGAATCCTCCGGTGATAGATACTCCGGGTACTCGATCGCGATCCTGGCTTTTTTGCCGTAGATTTTTTGCAGCAGGGAAGATGCTTCCCTGCCCAGCTTTTCCTTGTCCGGACGCGGGCTTACCAGGAACAGGGTGTAATTACCCGGCGCGGGCTGCTCCAACCGGTACTCGTCGATATTCTCCAGCGTGCTTATGGCTTCATCGAGGCGGTGCAGGGTGACCAGCTTGCCGTCGCAGGTCAGCGTAACGTTCGTCCACCGCCCCTCCACCGCGTCCAGGATATAGCCGGAGTCCCGCCCGCAGGCGCATTTTTGTTTAGGGTTGAGGCGGGCGAAATCCCCCACGTCAAAGCGGAGCATGTAATACCAGGGGTTATTGAAAGTGGTCACCAGCATCCGGGCGGTGTCCGGGCCGCCGTGCTCCTGCTTCAGCGGCTGGAAGTCCACCCGGCAGAATTGGCTGTTCTGGTGTAATTTCCCGGCCTCGCATTGCATGAAAACATAGCCGGTCTCGGTGCTGCCGTAAGAGCTGACGACCGGATTTTTAAAGACCCGGCTGACCTGCCGGAAGTGCATCCGCGAAGGATATTCGTAGGTAAAGACGATCATGCCCGGCTGGTAAACGGCCTTACCGCTGGCAATGATGTAGCGGCAGAGCCTGGCCAGGAAAGACGGGTTGGCCTCGAGCACGGAAGGCTTAAAGACATCCAGCTCGTGTATCATCCGGTCCATCAGCCTAGGCGTCCAGGCGTTGATATCCGTTTTTTCATTGAGATAAAGGAAGCGCCCTAGCCGCCTTTTTTCAAAGGGGAGGTCTACCTCGTCGGAGATGATACCTACGTTGCGGGCGTTCACCAGTATCGCTTCCGCGTGGCTGCCCGTGGCCAGCCGCGAGGCATGGGCGTTAAGCTCCCAGGAAGCTGCCTCCGAGCCGTCCCACCAGGATTGGTTCCAGATGTTGGTCACCCGGACGGCGTCACTGGAGCCGCTGGTCTGCACGAAGTTGATTTCACCGTTCGCCAGCCCTTTTTCGATGTCCCTGTCCGGCGGCACGAAGCCCTTGGGGAAATGCTCGCGGATTTCATTTTTAGTTAGAGCCGGCATGGCGGCGTACCGCGCGTCGGTGGCAAAGGAGGGGCCGGGGTCTAAAGCCCTCCAGGATTTGTAAGCACCGAGGTTTTTCAGCGCATAATCCAGGATATCACGGGATTTTTGACGATACTCGTCGGAAAAACGGGGATAAGCGGACATGGAAATACCTTTCTCTATATATTAAACCATATTCAGGACGCGCAGGGCACGTAAAGTGACCCACTTGTTCGGCTGTTTTTTAGGCCCGAAGTCCACCCAGGTTTTACCGGTATAGTCGTATTCCAGCGGCCAGCGCCCTTGAGCGTCCTGCTTATCACGGAGGAGTCGCAGGGAATTGGCCAGACGCGGGTCTTTTCCGTAGCCCAGGCCGGCCAGCGCTTCCATGATTTGTAGAATGTCCGTGATATAAAACACCGGGAAGCCGAATTTCCACCAGTTGCCGCTCGGCTTGTCATTATTGCCGCTGGGATAATCGGCCCTGGCCGGATCGGTACTGAAAAGAAAATCCACGCCCGTTTTTATGGCCTTTTCAATCAGTGGCGTTCTTTTGGCAGCCGGCAGCTTACTGAAAGCCAGCATGACTTTAGCCGCCCCCCAGGCACAGGACTTTTTATCGTTCGCGCCGCAGGCGAAGACGGGGCCACATTTATAGGCGTAATAGCGTAGCGGCGCATTCTTGTCTGTCATCGGGGCTACGCCCTCGCCGGTGACGCTCCGTGCCATCCACTCAAAGGCTTTATCCAGGCGCGGGTTCTGGCATCCCAGGTCAAAAAGCGAACCGCAGAGATTTCCCTGTAAACAGTCGACCGTACCCGAAGACTGCCCGTTAATAGTAAAGTGCCCGTCTTTAGTAAAATTGTGCTCTAACAAATAAGAGCAGGCGGTAGCGATGCGCTCGTCTGCTTCCACGGAAGCCCCGAGCTGTGCCAGCAGGATGATCGCCCAAACGGTGCCGGTGTATTTGGGATTGTAGCCGGGCCCCGCTTGTACCCAGAACCCCTCTTTGTCCATCTTGTTCAGGACTTCGGCTATCGGGCCCTGGATGTGAGCTGATTTCCTGGCGGCAAGTAGCTCTTTAGCGTTGGCTTTAACGAGGCCGCGCAGGGCGAGGTATCTAACGCCGGGATTTTCCGGCTCCAGCAGCCAGTCGAGCACGCTTTGGACGGATTTTGCTTCTTTGGCCATGGTTTTCTCCCCGAACCGCCTCATGTTAAAGAAGTGCGGTAACCGCCGATATTACCAGTATCTTAGCGGATATTTAGGGCAGTGTTCAACCTGCGTTCCCGGTTAAAGGGGGCAAGTCCTTATTTTGCACGGCGGCTTTACGCAGCGTGATGATTAGTGGTACCAGCAATCCGGCCGTAAGGGCGAAAGACAGGAAATCAGAGCTGGGGAAGGCGATCCAGACGCCGTTCAAATCGAGCAGGCGGGGGAGGAGGATGACCAGGGGCGTTAAAAACAGCAACGGCCGGGCGACGGAAATGATGAATGTCTCGACGGCTTTACCGATGGAGGGGAAGACCTGCTGGCCGACGCTGAAAAAGCCGAATAAAGGCAGCATCACGAAAACGCGCCGCACCGCGAAAGAGCAGGCGGCAATCAGCTGTGGGTCGTTGGTGAAAGCGCGGACGATCGGCTCCGGTATGGCGACGAGGACGGCAAAGGCCACCAGACCGAGACCCGTTGCCCAGAGAGTCGCTATCTTGACGCTTCGCAGGGCTTGCTTATAGCGTTTGGCGCCGTAGTTGAAGCCGAGTACCGGCTGCATGGCCTGGCCGAGCACCATCCCGGGTGTTGAGGAGAGGAACAGGATACGCTGGATGATGCCGAAAGACGAAAGCGCCGTATCCCCGCCGTAAGTTGACGCCATCTTGACGATGGACGTGGCGGAAACGGCCGAGGCGATGGTCTGGACGAACTGCGAAACACCGATGGCGAAAATGTCCCTCACGATTTTTATATCCGGGATAAAGTTCCGCCACCGTATTTTGAGAAAGCTTTTGCCGGAGAGATAGTAACTGACGATGTAAACTACCGCCACACCCTGGGATATAACGATAGCTAAGGCCGCTCCTTTGATGCCCATGTGCATCGGTATCATGAAAATATAGTCTAGGACAATGTTCAATCCATACTGCAATATCATGAAGATCATGTTAACCCGTGCGTTGCCTTCGGCGCGCGCCATGGCCAGCAGTACGGCGCCGGCTACATTAAAGATCGTCCCGGATACCGTCACCACGATATAAATCCGGGCGTAAGGTATCACGTTGCCGGAGGCGCCGATGAGTCTGAGCCAGAGGTCAACGCCGGGTAAAACCGCCAGCGTGAATATCACCGCGAAAATCGTACTGAAGAAGATGCTGTTGCCCAGGGCGCGTTCCGCCCGCTGGCGGTCGCCCGCGCCGATCAGCCGGGAAATCAGCGATGCACCGCCCACGCTCACCATGTTGGCGACGCCCATGGTGACCATCTGGATGGGAAAAATAATGGAAAGCCCGGCCATCGCGTCCTTGCCGTTCGGAATGTGGCCGATAAAGATGGTATCGACGACGCTGTAAATGGCCTGTACGGTCGCGCCGAACATCATCGGCACGGATAATTTCATCAGCAGCCGGCCGATATGGCTGCTTTCCAAAACAGTTTGGTTGCGGTCGCTTATATCCATGAGATTTTATTTTGCCGTTCCGTTCAAAATTGGCCATTCTCAGAGCCGGGTTTCTACACCGGGGCAAGCTGTCCGGTAACGCCTTGTTTTTCCTCCGCGGCGGCTTTCCGCAGTCTTTTTATCAGGGGAATCAGCAATATTATCGCCAGCAGGCAGGACAGGAAATCGGAGGTGGGGAAAGACAGCCATAAACCATTCAACTGGAAGAATTGGGGAAGGATAATTTCCAGAGGGGTTTGGAATAACACCGGCCGCGTTACCGAGATGATAAATGTCGGGACGGCTTTGCCGATCGAAGCGAACACCTGCTGGGCGATGTTGAAAAATCCGAAAAACGGGACCATCAAGAAAACACGCCTTACCGCGAAAACGGTGGCGGCCACGAGTTGGGTATCTTTATTGAAAATTCTAACGATGGGTTCCGGTATGATAAACAGGATGGCTACTACCGCCGCGCTGATCGCGATTGCCCAGAAAGCGGCTATTTTGAGGGTTTTTAAGACCTGCTTGTAGCGCCCGGCTCCGTAATTGAAGCCGATGATCGGCTGCATGGCCTGTCCGAGTACCTGGCTGAGCTGGGACACCGGCCCCAGAATACGCTGGATGATGCCGAAAGCCGAAAGGGCGGTATCGCCGCCGTAAGTGGTGGCCATGCGCACGATGAAGAAAGCGGCCACGGAGGTGGCGGAAGTCTGGACCATCTGGGAAACCCCGATGGCGAAAATCGACTTGGCGATGTTACGTTCGGGCGCCAGGTTGCGCCAGTGCAGTTTCAGGTAGCTGCGGCCGGAAAGATAGTAGCTCAACAGGTATACCACGGCAGCCCCCTGGGAGATGATGGCGGACAGGGCGGCGCCCTTGATGCCCATGTGCAGCGGCTTCATGAAGATGAAGTCCAGTAATATGCTCAAGACGGACTGCAGGATGATGGAAATCATGGTCACCCGCGCGTTGCCCTCGGAGCGGACCAGCGCCAGCAGGATGGAGTTTAAGATATTGAGAACGGTGCCGGAGATAACGACGAGCAGGTAAATCCTGGCGACGGGAAAAAGATCGCTGGATGCGTGGATCAAGTTGAGCCACAGGTTAATGCCGGGCAGGATCAACAGGGTTAATGCCACCCCGAAGAGAGCGCCGAAGAAGATACTATTGCCCACGGCGCGTTCCGCCCGCGCCCGGTCGCCGCCCCCGATCAACCTGGAAATCAGCGATGCCCCGCCCACGCCCACCATGCCGCCCACGCCCATGATGATCATCTGGATGGGGAAAATTACCGAAAGAACAGCGATGCCCTTCGTACCCACGTAATGGCCGATGAAGATAGTATCGATAATGCTGTAAACGACCTGGGCCAGCATGCCGATAAACATCGGTACGGACAGCTTCATCAGCAGCCGGCCGATCTGGGCGCTGTCCAGGACATTTTGACTGCGTTCCGGTATCTTCATCGGTGTTTTGCGGTGTTATTCTATTATGGGCTGGCTCTCCTCGGAACTCAGTACACGCGCGGGGGCGAGCAGCCCGGTTACGTCGTGTTTTTGTTCCGCCGCGGCCTTGCGGAACTCCCGGAAAATGGGGATGAGCAGCAATATCGTCAGTACCAGGGTCAAGCCGTCAGACGTGGGGAATGAAAGGAAAACGCCGTTGATCCCCAGCAGACGGGGCAGCACCAACGCCGCCGGGATAAGGAAAAGGACCGGCCGCGCCAGCGCGGTGATGAAGGCCTGCGCCGCTTTGCCGAGGGACATGAAGGATGTGGAGCCCACCATCACGAAGCCCATAATGGGCATACTCCAGAAGACCAGCCGCGAGGCATGAGCGCCGGCGGCCACCAGCGCGGGATCGTTGCTGAATACCTTGATGATTGAGTTGGGGATAAAAATCAGCAGCAGGAAGGAAAGCACGGACAATATCGTCGAGGACAAGGCGGCTATCTTAAAAGCCTTCAGTGCCAGGGAAAAGCGTTTGGCGCCGAAGTTGAAGCCCAGTATTGGCTGCACGCCCTGGCCGATGACCATGGCCGGCATCGTGGCGAACATCATCACCCGCTGGATGATGCCGAAGGCGGAAAGGTAGATGTCGCCGCCGTAAAGCACGACCTCCCTGATCAGGAGCAGTGCGGACAGGCTGCCGGCGATCGTCTGTACGAAGGACGCCACGCCGATGGAAAACATCTGCTTCAATATCTGGCGGTCGAGACGCATGTTCCTGGTGTGGAATTTCAGGTAGCTGCTTTGGGAGAGGTAAAAGATGCTCATGTAAATCAGGGCGATAGACTGGGCGATGACCGTGCCCATCGCCGCGCCAGTGACGCCCATGTTCAGCCCGACGATGAAAATAGAATCGAGGACAATATTAATGCCGGCCCCAATTATGCTGGCGATCATCGCCACGCGGGCATTGCCCTCCGCCCGGATATAGTTCAGCAGCACCATGCCGATGAGGTTAAAAACCATGCCGCTGACGATGATTACCAGATACTGCCGGGCATAAGGCAGCACTTCATCGGAGGCACCGATGAGGCGCAGGAACCCGTTGACATTGGGCAGCAGGACGGCGGTAAGGGCTGCGGCCAGGATGATAATGCTCGTGATGCCGTTGCCCAGCACCCGCTCCGCCTTTTCATGTTGCCCCGACCCGATAAATCTGGAAATGAGCGATGTGCCGCCCATGCCGACCATCATGCCCACCCCCATGAATATCATCTGGACGGGGAACACGATGGAAAGGCCGGCGATAGCCTGGTCGCCGTGCACGGTATGGCCGAGGAATATCGTGTTGACGACGTTGTACAGCGTCTGGACGAACATCCCGAAAAACGCCGGCATCGCCAGTTTGAATAGCAGTTGACCGACATGTTCCGAATCGAGTACGGTGCGGGACTGGTGGGGTTTTTGCATAAGTTTTTTCAAGCCTTCCTTAAAAAAACGAGGAAACGTTTTTTCTCTTTAGTTATTGTAGTTTGAAAAGGACATCGCGCAGGTTCCGCAGGGAACTTGATAATGCTTCGAGCTCCGCGTCGCTAAGCTCGGACATATTTTCCCTCACGGCGCTAACGACCACTTTATCCTGTTCTTCCAGCACCTTTCTTCCTTTTTCGGTCAGCGAAAGGTTGATCGTGCGGCGGTCGACGGAGTCCATCTCTCTTTTGATGAAATCCAGTGCTACCAGTTTATCGATAAGGTGGGTCATCTGGGCTTTAGCCACCAGCAGTCTTTCCCCGATTTTTGCGGGGTGCAGTGTCCCTTCTTCCTGCAGCACTCTCATGATTTCAAGATGCAGCAGCTTGATGTCGACATCCATGTCTTCCATCGTGGCCATCGTTAGCTTGCGGCGGACGAGGCGGAAGATCAGGGGCGGCACGGAAAGCAGGTCGGCGGCAACTCTACCCAATATTTCCCCACGCATTTTTATATCCCTCCTGATAAAAGCGGATCAGTCGGATTAACATAAACTGGTATATAACATAAACAGTTTAAACTATATATAGTATCCATTATATACTAATTTTCTTAACAATTCAACAACATTTGCCGGGGTTTTACGGGGTACTTAGGTACTAAATAACATCGACCGGACTATTGACATCTCCTTCAGTAATATGCTATTGTAAACAATGTTGACGATAATAGTCAACAATATCTGAAGCCGAGGTAACATCATGAAGCTTTCAACGCGGACGCGCTACGGCACTAGGGCACTTTTGGAGCTGGCCCTGCACCAGGGCGAAAGCCCGGTTTTCCTTAAAGACATCGCCGCCAGACAACGTATTTCGCTGCCGTATCTGGAGCACCTGGTCACGCCGCTGATAGCCGGGGGCATTATCCGCAGCACCAAGGGGCCCAGGGGCGGTATTACGCTGACCCGGAAACCGGAAGAAATCAAGCTAAGTGAAATCACGCAGCTGCTGGAAGGCTCGGTAACCCCGGTGGAATGCGTCGACCACCCGGACGTGTGCGACCGCTCGGGCACCTGCGTCACCCGGGAGGTCTGGGGCAAGCTGAAAAGCGCCGTGGATGGCGTGCTGGAGTCGACTACCTTGCAGGACCTGGTCGAAAGGCAGCAACAGAAAGGCAACACCGAGGGAGCGATGTATTACATCTAGGCGGTGCAGCCGGTGCTCAAGCCGGCTTGGAAGGGATGAGGGGGCGGTAAAATAGGTATTTTGAGGTGGCAAGATGACTTTCTTATGGACAATGCGTCGCCCGGAAGGGCTTTCAAGCGAATAAATAAAAGAAAGGTGACGCATTGATGAAAACAATTGCGGAAATCAACGAGAAAATTAAAAAAGGACAGGCGGTGGTCGCCACCGCCGAAGAAATAATCGATATCGTTAAGGAAAAGGGTATCGCCAGGGCCGCGCGCGACGTGGACGTGGTGACCACCGGCACCTTTGGCCCCATGTGTTCCTCCGGTATTTATCTCAACGTGGGTCACACCAAACCCCGTATCAAAATCGGGGGAGGCAGGGCTTACCTCAACGACGTACCGGTCTATACCGGTTTTGCGGCCGTGGATATTTACCTGGGCTGCACGGCGTTGCCGGACGACGACCCGCGTAACCGCGTCCACCCCGGCGAGTTCCGCTACGGCGGCGGGCACGTCATCGAGGAACTGGTAGCCGGCAAGGACGTCCGGCTCATTGCCTCGGCTTACGGCACGGACTGCTATCCCAGAAAGAAACTGGAAACTCTACTTAATCTGAAGGACGTAAATGAGGCCGTCCTTTTCAACCCCCGCAACGCTTATCAAAACTACAACGTGGCGGTAAATCTTTCCGCCAAGACGATTTATACCTACATGGGCGTCCTCAAGCCTAACCTGGGCAACGCCAACTACTGCAGCGCGGGGCAGCTTTCCCCGCTGCTCAACGACCCGCTGTATAAAACCATCGGCATCGGGACGAGGATATTCCTGGGCGGGGGCGTGGGCTATGTGGCGTGGCAGGGCACCCAGCATAATCCGGGGGTAGCCCGGGGCGAAAACGGTGTGCCCAAAAAGCCCGCCGGAACGCTGGCTGTTATCGGGGACTTAAAGCAGATGAAGCCCGCCTGGCTGCGGGGCATCAGCGTGCAGGGATACGGAGCTTCACTGACCGTGGGCATCGGCGTACCGGTGGCGATAACCTCGGAAGAAATCCTGAAATATACCACGGTGACAGACGCGGATATCTTCGCGCCTATCGTCGATTATTCCGAGGCTTACCCCAACCGCAAGCCGGATACCCTGGGGGAGGTCAGCTATGCCCAGCTTAAGTCCGGCGCCATAGAGGTCAAAGGTAAAAAAGTGCCCACCTCCTCGCTATCCAGTTATCCTAAGGCTGTGGAAATTGCCAATCTTCTAAAAGAGTGGATTAAAAAGGGCGAGTTTACTCTGACCGAGCCGGTCACTTCTTTGCCCGGGCCGGAAGCCGGCATCACTATCAAGAGCCTGGAAGAACGGGCCATAGAAATATCCTTATAGCTCTGGAGAAACACCCCGGGGCAGGGCGGCGTAAACAAAGCACCCCGCCCCGGCTGGTAACTTGATCGACGGGACATATGAAAAGTATTTATCTTGACTATGCTGCCACCACGCCGGTTCACCCTGATGCTCTGAAAGCAATGCTGCCTTATTTCAGAGATATTTACGGCAACCCTTCCTCTTTTCATACCGCCGGACAGCAAGCGAAGGGAGCGTTGGAAAAGGCGAGGGAAAGCGTCGCCGGCCTGATAGGGGCCAGGGCGGAGGAAATCATATTTACCAGCGGCGGCACGGAGGCCGATAACCACGCCTTGCAGGGCGTCTGCCTGGCTAACGCCCACAAGGGTAACCATGTCATCACCACGTCCATCGAGCACCACGCTGTACTGGAAACATGTAAATCGTTAGAAAAAAGAGGCATAAAAGTTACCTATCTGCCGGTGGACAGATACGGCATGGTCGACCCCGCGGATGTAAAGAAAGCGATTACTCCCCGGACCATCCTTATCTCGGTGATGCATGCCAATAATGAAATCGGCACTATCCAGCCCGTAGGGGAAATCGGTAAGATTGCCCGTGAAGCGGGCATTTATTTTCATACGGACGCCGTCCAGACGGCGGGGCACATACAGGTGGACGTCAACAATCTGGGAGTAGACCTGCTATCGATGTCCGCGCATAAGCTTTACGGGCCCAAGGGAACCGGGGCGCTGTTTATTCGCCAGGGGACACAGATAACGCCTTTTATCCATGGGGGAGGTCAGGAAAAGGGGCGGCGGGCCGGGACGGAGAACGTGCCAGGCATCATCGGCTTCGGCAAGGCGGCGGAAATCGCACGGCGGGAAATGCCGGCTGAAGGCGCGCGGCTGACCGGTTTAAGAGATATATTCATCGCGGGATTGCACAAAAGCATCGGGAATATCCATCTGAACGGTCACCCAGTTCAAAGGCTGCCCAATAATATCAACATCAGCGTCAGTTATCTGGAAGGGGAGTCCATCATACTCAGCCTGGACCTGCAGGGCATTTACGTTTCCACCGGCTCGGCCTGTAGCTCGGGGGACATGGAACCGTCTCATGTGCTGCTAGCCGCGGGGTGTCCGCCGGAGCTGGCGCGCGGCTCGCTACGGTTTACGATGGGCAGGTGGACGGAAGCTGAGGATATTGATCGGGTGCTGGAAGTGCTCCTGCCGATTGTGGAAAAGTTAAGAGATATATCACCGTTGGGGAAAAAGTAGAACATCTTGCATAGGTGCGGCTTCTGGTATAAAATAGGGTCAAACTGAATATTGCCACTAGGGGAGCTGGAAGGCTGAGAGTCCCTCGGTTAAACTCGGGACAGACCCTTTGAACCTGAACTCGGTAATGCGAGCGGAGGGAAGTGAGATCGGAAACCAGAAGCCAATCCTTTTCAGCTTCTGGTTTTTTTATTAATTAATCAGGAGGCGCGTATGGCGGAACTGCCAGAAATCGGTAAAATATCCCCGGCTATTTTTAACAGTCTGATTTTCCCCAGGTTGGGGGCTAAAAACGAGCACATTCTGGTGGGGCCGCAGCACGGCGTGGACGTGGGTATCGCGGAGATAGGTGGTAAAGCGGTATCTTTTACCACCGACCCGGTTTTCATCGTGCCGGAATACGGCCTGAAAAGGGCGGCCTGGTTCGCCATCCATATCATCGCGTCGGATTCGGTCACCAGCGGGCTCAAGCCGCAGTTCTTAAGCATCGACCTCAACCTGCCGATGGCCATGACCAAACTTGAGCTGGAAGTGGTCTGGGAGGTAATACACGATGAATGCGAGAAAATGGGCATCGCGGTTATTACCGGGCACACCGCCCGTTACGAGAACTGCCACTACCCCATGGTGGGCGGCGCGACTATTCTGGGCATAGGGGAACTGGACGAATATGTCACGCCCAAATTTTGCCGGGCCGGGGATAAAATAATCGTTACCAAGGGCCCGGCCATCGAGGCCACGGGTATTTTTGTCACTATGTTCCCTAAAATCATCGCCAAAGAATACGGTATCGAGTTCAGCAATAAGGTCCAGCAGATTTTTTATAAAATGTCCGTGGTGGAGGATGCTTTAACGGCAGTCAGCGTGGGCGTGCGGGAGAACGGCGTCACCGCCATGCACGATGCCACCGAGTGCGGGGTGTGGGGCGGGCTTTACGAGGTGGCGCAGGCCTCCTGCCTGGGGTTGAGAGTGGAAAAAGAGAAGATCGTGATGGAAGAAGGCGTGGCGGAAGTTTGCCGTCTCTTCGGCATCGACCCTTATGCGTCGATAAGTGAGGGGACGCTGATTATCGCCTGCAAACCGCATAAAGCGGATGCCATCGTCAAGGCGCTGGCGCGTAACAACATCAAGTCGTCTGTCGTCGGGGAACTCACGCCCCAGGAAAAAGGCATGGTGCTAGTGGAAAACGGCAAAGAAAGGAAACTGGAACACCCGATAGTGGACCCCTTTTGGCGGGCTTTTTACGGGGCGGGGGAAAAGTACAAAGGGTAGCATTGGGTCGGTATCCTCTCCCCGGCGTGGGAGAGGATTAAGGTGAGGGGGAATTTGTTCTTAAATTTCACCCTCAATCGCCCCTCTCCCATTGAGGGAGAGAAAAGGCAAGATAAGACGTAATGATGTATGGAAAAACCGCTTTTCTATGGGTTGTCATTCCAGCGAAGGCTGGAATCCACTTTAGAAATCCAATTTTATTTTAAATATTAAGAATGGATTCTGGCCTACGCCAGAATGACAGTAAAAACATTAAAACCTATTTTTCATCAGGCGATCATAAGATAACAAGTAAATTATCGTTGCCCTGCCTCTCTCATATAGAAAGAGGGGATGGATCAAACAATGAGATAAAAGTCCTTTCTCCGCGCACGCCGCAGAACTATCCTTATGATTGGGTGTAGAGGAGGTAGTCATGAAACAGGTTTATTTAGATAACGCCGCCAGCACGCCGCTGCTGCCGGAAGTAAAAGAGGCGATGCTGCCTTTTCTAGGGGAGATTTTCGGCAATCCGTCTTCCCTGCACGATTGGGGAGACGCGGCAAGAATGGCCGTGGACGAGGCTCGGGAAAAGGTGGCGGGGCTGATCGGGGCGGAGGCGGAGGAGATTATCTTTACCAGCGGGGGTACGGAGAGCAACAATTTCGCCGTCAAGGGCATCGCGCTCGCCCAGCAGGCCAAAGGCAAGCACGTCGTAGTTTCTGCCATCGAGCATTTTTCCGTCCTGCACTCGGCGAAAACGCTGGAAAAATGGGGCTTCGAGGTGACTGAGGTACCCGTGGACAAGTACGGCGCCGTCAACCCTGAGGATGTAAAAAAAGCCATCCGCAAGGACACGGTATTGGTCTCCATCATGCACGCCAACGGCGAAATCGGCACCATTGAGCCGATAAAAGAAATAGCACAGATAACGAAGGAGCTTAAGATACCCTTCCACACGGACGCGGTGGCATCCGCCGGGACGATACCGGTCGACGTTAAGGAACTTGGTGTCGACGCTTTGAGCCTGGCGGGCAGCATGTTCTATGGGCCCAAGGGCGCCGGTGCTTTATGGGTGCGCAAGGGCGTGAGGATTATGCCGCTGCTGGATGGCGGCATCCAGGAGGGCGGGCGGCGGGGCGGCACGGAAAACGTGCCGGGCATCGTGGGGCTGGGCAAAGCGGCGGAGATAGCCAAGACGCAAATGCAAAAGCGGCTGGATACATTAACGCCGCTGCGTGACCGCCTGCTTAAAGAGCTGCCCGAGCGGGTGGAACACATGATTACCACCGGTGATTTACATAACAGATTGCCCGGACACGCCAGTTTTTGTGTGGAGTTCATCGAAGGCGAAGCCATGCTGATGCTGCTCAACAGCCGGGGCATCGCGGTTTCCAGCGGTTCAGCCTGCACTTCGCGGGCGCTCAAGGCATCCCATGTGCTGATCGCTTTGGGGCTTTCCCATGAAATCGCCCAGGGCTCGGTGCTTTTCACGCTGAACCCGGACAACACCAGCGAGGATATCGATTATGTACTGGAGGCGATGCCGCCGGTCGTTACCCGGCTGCGGCAGATGTCGCCGCTGTACGCTAAATTTATAAAAACTGCTCAAGGAGGCAACTAACATGCCGGTCTATAACGAAACGGTAATGGACCACTTTATGAACCCGCGTAACGTGGGGGAAATTGAAAACCCGGATGGGGTAGGGGAGGAAGGCAACCCGGTCTGCGGGGACATGATGACCTTCTACATCAAGGTCAAGGACAACAGGCTGGAAGACGTCAAGTTCAAAACATTCGGCTGCGGGGCGGCGATCGCTGTGTCCAGCATGGTCAGCGAGATGGCCAAGGGGATGACACTGGAAGATGCTATGAAGCTCACGCCGGCGGCGGTGGCGGATAAACTGGAAGGGCTGCCCACGAACAAGCTGCATTGCTCCAACCTGGGCGCCCAGGCCCTGCACGAGGCTATCAAGAACTACTGGGGCAAACAGCCGAAGGAAGCCAATAAAAATGTAGTTGAGGCGCCCATCAAGGACAACACGCATACTTGCCCGTTTTGCGACGAGGAAATCGCCGAAGCGGAATTCCCGTATTGCCAGGCCTGCCAGGTTGATATTACCAAAGGCGCATCCGAGGCCAAAAAATGACTGACGCCGCACCGGTAACCGAAAAAGAAAAAATGACCATGGTCGTCTTCAGCGGCGAGCTGGATAAAGCCATGGCCGCTTTCATCATCGCCACCACCGGCGCCAGCATGGGGATGGATGTTACGATGTTCTTTACCTTCTGGGGGCTGAACATTCTGAAGAAGAATAAGGGCGGGAATAAGGGCAAAGGGTTCAAGCAGAAGATGTTCGGTATGCTGAACCGCGGCGGCAGCAAACGGCTCAAGCTTTCCCGGTTCAATATGTTCGGGCTGGGCACCTGGATGATGAAGCTGGTCATGAAGGACAGCCATTATCCTTCCATTGATGAGTTTATCGAGATGGCCCGGGAAATGGGCGTCAAGCTGATTCCCTGCTCCACCACCTGCGGCATGTTCGGCCTGGCGGAAGAGTCCTTCCGCAGCGGCGTGGAGAGCATTTCCGGCGCCGCCTTTTTCCTCAACGAAGCCAGAAAATCTAAAGTGACCCTGTTTATTTAGTGCCACCGGAGAAGAAAATGAAAGCAGACCAGACCCTGGATTGCATGGGACTTTATTGCCCCATGCCCATCGTGAAAACAGCGCAGAAGATAAAAGAGCTTAAGTCCGGCGAGGTGCTGGAAATCGTGGCCGATGATAAGGGCATCAAGCACGATATGCCGGCCTGGAGCCAGGCCACCGGCAATGAGTTTTTAGGGTTTGAGGAGAGCGGCGGGGAGATCAGGGTTTACGTCCGGAAAAAATAACCGCCGGGGACTGCTTTAAAGCTCCCAGAAGCTCAGCAGCGCTTTGAAGTCTATCACGCCGCTTTCGGCGATATTCTCTATTTCCACCCCGGCCTCGACGGCCGCCGCCACCGGGTTCAGTCCGCCGATTTGTATCACCCCGATGCGGTTGGGCGCCACGGCTATCTGGCAAAGTGGCTCGCTGGTATTCCCGATAGCGTAAATCCCGCCGATGCCTGCTTTTTTTAGCGCCGACGCCTTTTCCTCAACCACCTCCCTGGCGGGCGCCGGTATCGTCCGGAAAGCGCCCAATATCTTGCCGCTGCCGGTGCGCGCCGCCTGTCCCACGCTGGTCATTTTCGCCTGGATGAACTGCTCCGAGGGGTCCATGGATGTGCCGGCGTATTCCGTCAATGCTACAAAGCGTCTTGGTTTATTGTCTTTGACTTCCAGCACACCGCCGAATTTGAATTCCGATGGCACGCCCGCTTTCAGGAGCACGCCGTTAATTGACGCGCTGCATACCGTCGCAAAGCCGATTTTCCCCTCCGGCACCACCACCGACCCCAGTTTTTCGCCTTCCTCCGCCGTGGCCACCATTTCGCTGGCGCAGATACCGGCTTTAAAGACATCCTTCATCGCGGCGATGGCTTTTTTAAAGTGGCTTTTATCGATGATGGAGGTGTTGATGGCCAGCTGCCCGGTGCGCTTGATCGGGTCGAAGGTGGTGAGGTAGGCCATGAGCTCCAGTTTATCGCGCACCAGCCCCAGCTGCTGCGGGATGAGGGCGTCCTTGGCCTCCTGTTTGCCTTTGGCGGTCAGCGTGCGGCCGTCGCGCCCTCCCGGTTCGGTATAGCCGCGTTCGTCGGCGATTTTCAGGTGGTACCGCACGCCGCGTTCGCTAAGGAAAACGCCATCCTGCGCCAGGCGGCGGGCGATCTGTATCGAGCCCAGCGGCTCCGAGGACTCGCTTAACACCTTGAGGATGGCTATCAGTTTGTTTTCCGCATCCGCGCCGACAGGCTGGTCCATAGCAACTCCAGCATACTTTTTGGTAATTATACCACTAACCGTTTTTTGTTAACAGCCGGATGCTGTCATTGCGCGCCATCCCGACGAAAGTCGGGAGGCGCGGCAATCTCTATTTTAGCATTTTCAGCGTTACGGTTATCACTTGAAATCCTGCACGTTCTTAGTATGAGATTACTACGTCGCGGAGTTTTTACTGAGCAAAGCGAATGTACTCCCTGGTAATGACGGGCAGACCTAGTCCTTCTTAAAGCGGTTGGTGATGGGCAGGCGCCGGTCGCGCCCGAAGGCGCGGGGCGTTATCTTGACGCCGGGCGGGGACTGCCGCCGCTTGTATTCGCTCCCGTCCACCAGCCGCGCGGTCAGCCGGACTGCTTTTTCATCGGTGCCGGAAGCCACAATCTGCTCGATGTTCTTGTCCTCTTCCACGTAGGCGGTCAAAATGGGGTCGAGGACGTCGTAAGGCGGCAGGGAGTCCGTGTCTTTCTGCTCCGGCCGCAGCTCGGCGGAAGGCGGCTTGTTGATTACCGTCTCTGGTATCAGGTCGTAGCCGGCCTGTCTGTTGCGGCAGGCGACGAGCTGATAGACCATCGTCTTGGGCACATCCTTAATTACAGCAAAGCCCCCCGCCATGTCCCCGTAAAGCGTGGAGTAGCCGGTGGCCATCTCGCTCTTGTTACCGGTGGTCAGCACCAGCCAGCCGAACTTGTTGGAAAGCCCCATCAAAAGCGTGCCGCGGATGCGTGCCTGGAGGTTCTCCTCCGCGGTGCCGGATTTCGTCCCCTTGAAAGGTTCCGCCAGGGTGTTCAGGAACGCTTTAAATACTTCTTCGATGGGAATAGTGAGCAACTTAATGCCCAGGTTCTTGGTCAGCAGGGCGGCATCGTCAAGGCTGCCGGCGGAAGAAAAGCGGGACGGCATCGCTACGCCGATGACGTTGGCCTTGCCCAGGGCGTCCGCGGCTATCGTGGCCACCAGGCTGGAATCCACGCCGCCGGAAAGCCCGATGACTACCTTTTTAAAGCCGTTTTTGTAGATATAGTCGTGCGTGCCGAGCACCAGCGCCCGGTAAATTTCTTCCGGCAGGTCTGACGCGGTAACGTTCTGGGGGGATAAGGGGGGCTTGTCATTAGCGAATGGCGCGTTAGACACCTGGATGATTTCGCCCGGCTGCCAGCCATGCTCGCGGCGGCGCAGGTAGCCCTGACGGAAGCGCGGGTCGTGGAGGCGGGTGCGGAAAACGTTTTCGATGTCCAGGTCCGCGATGATCAGGTCCTCCTCGAACTGCTTGCCACGGGCGATGAGGTTGCCCTTCTCATCCAGGACCAGGCTGTCGCCGTCGAAGACGAGCTCGTCCTGACCGCCGACCAGGTTGTTGAAGGCGAATATCGCCACGTTGTCCGTGGCGCGGGTGGCGATCATCCTTTCGCGGTAGCCGCCTTTGCCGAAGTGGTAGGGCGACGCGCTGATATTCAGGATGACCTCGGCGCCGGAGTAAGCCTGCGCCGCGGACGGGCCGGCCTCGTACCAGATGTCTTCGCAGATATTGATGCCTATTTTAATGCCGGCGATGTTATAGACCGGGGTCTCATCCCCGGCGCGGAAATAGCGGTTTTCATCGAAGACACCGTAGTTGGGGAGGAACATCTTGTGGTAGGTGCCGATGTGCTTGCCGTCGTGGATGACGGCGGCGGCGTTATAGATGTCCTGGTTGCTGTCCACGAAGCCGACGACCAATGTGATGCATCGTGAAGCGTCGATGATTTTTTCCAGGGAACGCAGGTTTTCCGCGATGAACTGCGGTTTGAAGAGGAGGTCTTCGGGCGGGTAGCCGCAGATGGCCAGCTCGGGGAAGGTCAGGATATCCGCGCCCGAAGATTTAGCGTCCTCGATTGCCTTGATTATCTTGCGCTGGTTTCCGGCAAAATCGCCCACCGTCACATTGATCTGCGCCATCGCCAGGCGCAGGCGCCGCGTGCCGGACCAGTCTGTCATTGCGTAAAATCTCCCGCTACATTATCGGCAGGTATCTCTTGAGCTCGTATTCGGTAACCTGGGTGCGATACTCGTCCCACTCTTTTTTCTTGTTCTCGATAAAGGAGTTGAAAACGTGCTCGCCGAGGGCTTCCCGCACCAGCGGGCTGCTTTCCGCTATCTGGACAGCCTCGGAGAGGCTGCCGGGCAGGGTGCTGATATTGCGTTCTTTTCTTTCCGCGGCGGTCATTTCATAAACGTTTTCTTCGATAGGCGTCGGAGCCTGGAGATTGTTCTTGATGCCGTCCAGGCCGGCGGCCAGCATGACGCTGAAGCAGAGGTAGGGGTTGCAGGCCGGGTCCGGCGAGCGGAACTCGATACGGGTGGCTTTTTCACGGCCGGGGCGGTATTCCGGCACACGGATTAGGTCGGAACGGTTGCGCCGCGCCCATGACAGGTAGACCGGGGCTTCATAGCCCGGCACCAGCCGCTTGTAGGAGTTGACCCACTGGTTGCAGACGGCGGTAATTTCCGGGGCGTGCTTCAACAGGCCGGCGATGAAGTTCCTGGCTTCTTTGGAAAGGTGGTAATCATCCTTGGTATCGAAGAAGGCGTTGCGGTCGCCTTTGAACAGGCTCTGGTGCACGTGCATGCCGCTGCCGTTGACGCCGAAAACCGGCTTGGGCATGAAAGTGGCGAAAACCCCGTTTTTCAGCGCTACCTCTTTGACGACGAGGCGGTAGGTCATGACGCTGTCCGCCATGGTCAACGCGTCCGTATAGCGCATATCGATTTCATGCTGGCTGGGGGCAACCTCGTGGTGGGCATATTCCACGCCGATACCCATTTTTTCCAGCTGGATGACGGTATCACGCCGCAGCTCAATAGCGGCGTCCCGCGTGGTGAGGTCGAAGTAGCCGCCCTGGTCGAGAAACTCGGTGCCGCTGACATCTTTAAAGTAAAAGTATTCCAGTTCCGGCCCGACGTAATAGGTATAGCCCAGGTCGGCGGCTTTCTTAAGATTTCTCTTCAAAACGTTGCGCGGGTCGCCCTCAAAGGGTTCGCCGCCCGGTTTGAGAATGTCGCAGAACATGCGGGCGGTGGCGCGGTGTTCCGGCGGGTTCCAGGGCAGCAATTGCCAGGTATCGGGGTCCGGCATGGCTACCATGTCGCTCTCGTCGATACGGGCAAAGCCTTCGATGGACGAGCCGTCGAAGCCCATGCCTTCTTCCATGCCGCCTTCCAGCTCTTCCACGGTAATGGCGAAGCTCTTCAGGATGCCCAGAATATCCGTAAACCACAGCCAGATGAACTTGACGTCGTGTTCCTTGGCCATTTTCAGGATGTATTCCTTGCCTTCTTCTTTACTCCGGTTAACTTTCATCTCCAGCCTCCGCTTCAGTAATAAATTGATATTTCTTTAACATTCCTAATTGAAGCACAATCCGTGTACCAAGGTCAATTAAGCGGGGAAAAGGTGGGGAGCCTACCCCTTGCTCCCCGCTGATGAACCGAGCTAAATATCGTAGTAAAGATAGAACTCGTAAGGGTGCGGCCGCAGGGCGACGGCATCGTACTCGTTCTTCCGCTTGTAGCTGATCCAGGTATCGATCATCTCCTGGGGGAACACGCCGCCCTCGAGCAGGAAATCGTGGTCTTTCTCCAGGGCCTCCAGCACCTCCAGCAGGGAGCCGGGGGTGGACTTTATCTTGGCTTTTTCTTCCGGCTCGAGCTCGTAGATATCTTTATCGATAGGCTCGCCGGGGTCGATCTTGTTTTTTATCCCGTCCAGGCCGGCCATGAGCATGGCGGGGAAAGCCAGGTAAGGATTGCAGGAGGAGTCCGGGCAGCGGTACTCGATACGCTTGGTCTTGGCGCTCTTGGAATAGAGGGGGATACGGATACCGGCGCTGCGGTTACGCTGGGAGTAGACCAGGTTGATGGGGGCCTCGTAGCCGGGCACCAGGCGGCGGTAAGAGTTGGTGGTGGGAGCGCAGAGCGCCAGCAGCGCCGGGGAGTGCTTGAGCAGCCCGCCGATGTAGTAGAGGGCCGTCTGGCTCAACAGCCCGTAGCCCTTGGCATCGAAGAACTTATTGGTGCCGGCTTTCCACAGGCTCTGGTGGACATGCATCCCGGAGCCGTTGTCCTGGAAGAGCGGCTTGGGCATGAAGGTGACGGTGAAGCCGTTCTGCACGGCCACGTTCTTGGCGATGTATTTATAGAGCATCACGTTATCGGCCTGCTTGGTCAGGGTATCGTAGCGCATGCCGAACTCGCACTGGCCGCCGGTGGCCACCTCGTGATGGTGCTTATCGATATAGAGCCCGGCCTCCATCATCTTGAGGGCGATCTTGGTACGGATGCCCTGGATCTGATCGGTGGGGGGCACGGGGAAATAGCCTTCCTTGGGACGCGGGCGGTAGCCCAGATTGGCGCCTTCGCTATCGCCGGAGTTCCAGATGCCTTCTTTGGAGTCGATGGCATAGTAGCCGGTGTGGGAGTTCTGCTCGAAGCGCACGCTGTTGAAGATGAAGAACTCCAGCTCCGGGCCCCAATAGCTGGTGTCCGCGATGCCGGTGGACTTGAGGTAGGCCTCGGCCTTCCTGGCGATGTAGCGGGGGTTCTTGGGGTAATCTTTACCGGTCATCGGATCCCGCACGTCGCAGATAAGGCTCACCGTCGGTTCGGACTCAATGGGGTCGATAATGGCCGTTTCCGGGTCCGGGACGAGGAGCATATCGCTCTCGTGAATGGCCGCGAAGCCCCGGATGGACGAACCGTCGAACCCGTTCCCTTCCTCGAAGAGCTCATCATTGAGCTCGGTAATCGGCAAGGTATAGTGCTGCCAGAGGCCGGGAACATCGATGAACTTGAGGTCCACGAACTTGCAGCCTTTCTCCTTGGCCAGGGCGAATACCTTATCCGCTGCCTTTATTTTGGTCTTAGATTGAGCCATAATATATTCTTCCTTTCTTTATTACCGGCCTGAAAAAATCAGGCATTAATCTCTAAATTGCCGCCTCGTTCCTGTCGCCGGTGCGCACGCGTACCACGGTTTCCACCGGTATCACGAATATCTTGCCGTCGCCGGTCTCGCCGGTCCGGGCGTTGCGTACTATCGCATCGATGGCCGTGGTCACGTCTTCATCCAGCACCACCAGCTCTATTTTCAGCTTGGGCAGCAGGTCCACGCGGTATTCTCCGACGCGCCATTGCAGGGGAATCCCTTTTTGCTTGCCGCGGCCGCTGACCTCGCTGACCGTCATGCCGAAGTAGCTCTTTTCTTCCAGGGCTTTCTTTACCGCGTCCAGTTTTTCTTCGCGGATAATCGCTTCTATTTTCTTCATCTCAAGAAACCTCCGTAAGCCCTTTCACCGTGCTGTGAGATGTCCAGACCGACCGTCTCTTCTGACTGGTTGACCCGGAGCCCCATTACCAAGTCAACCAGCTTGCCCAGCAGCATCGTCCCCACGAAAGCAAATCCGCCGACTGATGCCACCCCCACGAGCTGTTTGACGAACTGCATCGCGTGGCCGTAGAACAGGCCGTTGGCCCCGGCCGGGTTCACCGATACGGTCGCGAAAAGCCCCGTCGCTAAAGCGCCCCACATGCCGCCCAGCCCGTGGCAGGCGAAGACATCCAGCGAGTCGTCCATGCCGCGCTTTATTTTCAGGAGAACCATGCCATAATAAGATATAACCGCTGCTATCGCCCCGATGGCGATGCCGGCCATCGGCGAAACGAAGCCGGCGGCGGGTGTTATCGCCACCAGCCCAACTACCGCCCCGGTCACTGTCCCGAGGACGGTCGGCCGCTTGTGTATCCAGCTGATAATCATCCAGGTGAAGGCGGCCGCTGCCGCCGCGGTATTAGTGGCCACGAAGGCGCTGGAAGCCAGCCCTCCGGAAGTGAGCGCGCTGCCGGCGTTAAAGCCGAACCACCCGAACCACAGCAGGCCGGCGCCCAGCACGACCATCGGTATATTGTTGGGCTCCATCGGGTCCTGCGGAAAGCCGCGGCGCCTACCTAATAGCAGCACCAACGCCAGCGCGGAGACACCGGCGTTGATGTGCACGACCGTGCCGCCGGCAAAGTCCAGCACGCCGAGCTTGGCCAGCCAGCCGCCGCTGCCCCAGACCCAGTGTGCCGTGGGTAAATAGATAATGGTAAGCCATAAAACGGAAAAAACGAGCAGGGCGCTGAACTTGACCCGCTCGACGATGGCGCCAGTAAACAGCGCCACGGTGATAATGGCGAACATCGCCTGGAATATCATGTAAGCCAGGTGGGGGACCGTGGTGGCGTATATCGTGGACGGGGTCTGCCCGACATTATGCAGTCCGAGGAAATTGAACCCTCCGATGATCCCGCCATGGTCCGTACCGAAGGCCAGGCTGTAACCGTATATTACCCAGAGCAGGGCGACCAGTCCCAGGCAGACAAAGCTCATCATGATGGTGGAGAGGACGTTTTTCCGCCGCACCATGCCTCCGTAGAACAGCGCCAGCCCGGGTGTCATCAGCATCACCAGCGCCGATGACATTAAAAGCCAGGCAGTATCTCCCGTGTTGATAGGCATTCTTTTACCTCCCGACTATTTTGATACCTCCAGTATAGCCGGGATATGTTTCTGTAAAATTACGGCCGTGTTACAATCAGGTTAAGCGGTAAACGTTTACCGCATTTTTATACGTGCCCGTTTTCAGCGGAGCATGCCTCCGTACGCCCTTTCGCCGTGCTGTGAAAGGTCCAGCCCCACCGTTTCTTCGCTCTGGTTCACTCTTAAGCCAATAGTTTTCGCGATGATTTTCCCTAGTACCCAGGTCATCCCGAAGGCGTAAGCCCCCACCGCCCCGATGGCCGCCAGCTGCTTTAAAATGAGCATGCCGCTGCCGGCGATCAGCCCGTTGGCGCCGGCGGGATTTACCGTAAGCGTGGCGAACACACCCACGAAAATCATGCCGATGATGCCGCCCACGCCGTGCACGGCGAATACGTCGAGGGAGTCATCGAAGCCGAGCTTCGATTTGAATAACAGCATGGCATAGTAGCAGATAACGGCCGCCATAATGCCGATGGGGATGGCGGACATGGGGGAAATGTAGCCGGCGGCGGGAGTCACCGTGGCCAGACCGGCGACGGCGCCCGTGACCGTACCCAGTATCGTGGGCCGCCGGTAGATCCAGCTGATGACCATCCAGGTAAAAGCCGCGGCCGCCGCGGCGGTGTTGGTTGCGACAAAAGCGCTCGTGGCCAGCCCGCCGGCCGTCAAAGCGCTGCCCGCGTTAAACCCGAACCACCCGAACCATAGTAAACCGGCGCCCATAACTACCATCGGTATGTTGTTGGGCTCCATGGGATTTTGCGGGAAGCCGCGGCGTCGCCCCAGCAATAAAACCAGTGCGAACGCCGAGATACCGGCGTTCAGGTGCACTACCGACCCGCCGGCAAAATCGAGGGCACCGAGTTTCGCCAGCCAGCCGCCGCTGCCCCACACCCATTGGGCCACCGGGCAATAAACCAGAGTCAGCCATAATACGGAAAAGACGCACAGCGCGCTGAACTTTATTCTTTCGACGATTGCGCCGCTGATTAAAGCTACGGTAACAATGGCGAACATCGCCTGGAATATCATAAAACCCAGGTGAGGAACGGTGGTGGCATAGACCGCCGAAGGGGTTTGCCCCACATTCTTTAACCCGATGTAGCTAAGCCCGCCGATGATGCCCCAGTGGTCGTTCCCGAAGGCCAGGCTGTAGCCGTAAAGCACCCATAGCAGCCCCACCAGCCCCAGGCAGACAAAGGACATCATCATCGTGGAAAGGAGGTTTTTCCGCCGCACCATGCCGCCGTAAAACAACGCGACGCCGGGCGTCATCAGCATGACCAGCGCCGCGGAGATAAGTATCCAGACCGTATCCGCCTGATTGATGGGCATTATTAGCCTCCAGTAGGTTAATACGTTAATATACTAGCCGACCTATGTTACGAACATGTTACATAGCTACGAATATGTTACGGACAGGTTAAGCAAAGGGGGGGATTCTCCGGGCTGTCGTTTGCATGACGAGGCGGGGAAAAGGAGTGTCATTCCGGCAAAGGCCGGAATCCATTTAGGTCAGGCAGTTATTCGGGAATGTCGTCCTCCTTGTTAAAGGAGGAGTGAGGAGGATTTTAAGGGTGGAGGGTATAGACTCTAAAGTGCATTAACGGCTTTTTCGATACGCCCCAATGCTTCCGCCAATATCTCTCGCGGGCAGGCGATGTTCATTCGCTGGTAGCCGGAACCCCCTGAACCGAACATGAAACCGTCATCGAACCCCACTTTGGCTTTCTCCCGCATGAAGACCCGCAAAGCGTCATCGTCCAGCTTGAGCCCGCGGCAGTCCAGCCAGAGCAGGTAGGTGCCCTGCGGCTTTATCGGCTTTATTTTGGGGATTTTTTCCGCAAAGTAGGCGAGCGTAAAGTCCAGGTTCGCCTGGAGGTAGTCCAGCAGCTGCGCCAGCCACTCGTCGCCGTCGCGGTAGGCGGCTTCCATGGCCGCCAGCCCGAAGAGGTTGGGGCCGTGCACCATGCCGGAGCGCGCCTCGTTAAAGCTTTCGCGCAGTTTTTTGTTGGGGATGATGATGGAAGAGGCGCTCAAACCGGCCAGGTTGAAGGTCTTGCTGGGCGCCATGCAAACGATACAGTGCTGCTCGAACTCTTTGGAAAGAGTGGCGAAGGGCGTGTGCTGGTAGCCCTTAAACAATAATTCGCAGTGGATTTCATCCGAGATGACCGTCGCCCCGTGTCCGATGACGATTTTCCCCATCTTAAGTAAGTCCTCCCGGCCCCATAACCGCCCGATGGGGTTGTGCGGGTTGCACAGCACGATAGCCCGAATCCGGCTGGCGGCGGGTCCCATGCCGCCCCCCGTTTTGAACTTGCTTTCCAGGTCGGCAAAGTCCATCTCGTATTGCCCGCGGCGGAACTTAAGCTGGTTGGTGGCCACCTGGCAGCCATTGCCTCTAACTGCCCCGAAGAACGGGTAATAGACGGGTTCCTGCAGGATAATCTCGTCGCCGGGGTGGGTGAGGGCTTTGATGGCGGCGTTGATGGCGGGGATGACGCCGGGGGTCAGCACAATCCATTCCGGCTCTAGCTTCCAGTTGAATTTCCGCTGCATGCGATCGACGATGGCTTCCGTCAGCTTCGGCCCGGACTGGGTATAGCCGTAGAACTCGTGCCCGGCGCGCTTTTTCAGCGCCGCGACGATGGGCCGGGCGGCGGGAAAGTCCATATCCGCCACCCACATCGGGATAACGTCTTCACTACCGAAGATGGTTTTCACGGCGTCCCACTTGGCGCAATCGGTATCCTTCCTGGAGTAAACATGGTTAAAGTCATATTTCATAGCAAAACCTCGGTTTGAAGTAAATCCTATTTCTTATTATAGATTATCCGCCCGGCGGAAATCATGAAGCGAATTCCATCCGGTATTTTTTCAGTAAAAAGCGCCCGAGCCAAAAAGCGAAGACGCCCAAAGCCAGCCCGGAAATTACATCAAAGACGTAATGCTGTTTGGTAAAAAGCGTAGAAGCAATAATCAGCAAGGCGATAACCACGCCGATAATCCGTATTGTTGGCTTCCAATACCATAAGTAAAGAAAAGAGATTAGTGTATAAAAAGTGTGCCCGCTCGGAGCGGCGTTATAGGGGCGGTCGTTGCCGTATAAAAGCGTGATAGCCCGGGAAAAAACGTCATGGCCGGTAACTTCCGGCCTGACGACGTATGTGGGCCAGGTTAGGTAAATAATATTGCTGATAACGGCGGCGGCAAGAAAAGATACGACATAAGCCTCAAACTTACCTTTCTCAATACAAAACGCCGCCCATACGGGAAAAATGATGAACAGGAGAGTACCAAATAGATAGGGGATAATCGCGGGAGGAAAAAGGGGTATATGCGCATCAACCGGCAATGACAAAGCGTGGCCGCCGGAAATAAAATGATTGATGGGGATATAGGCCAGCAGCAGCGCCAGCATTACCGCCAGCCAGAGGACCCGCCGCCCGGTTACTTTCATACACGTCATTTTAACACACGGGAAGTGTGGGACTGAATTGACGATATATCGGAAGGTAGTTATAATACGTAATTAGCCGCCATTAACTGCGGAAAAAAACCAGGGAGGGACAAAAATGGAGCTTAAAGAATTTTTACGAATGGAAATTGAAGGCATCGACCGGGGTTTCAAACGGGTCGTCGATGGGCTGACGCAAAAAGAAATCGAGTGGCAGCCCAGCTGCGGCTGCAACTCCATCGGCCTCATCCTGTTCCACATCGCCAGGTCCGAGGACTCTTTCTCCCATCATGATAATACCAAGCAGCTCTGGGAGACCGGCGGGTGGTATACCAAGCTCGGGATGGGCCTTAAGGACTCGGGCGCCCACTTCAATTCGGCGGACGAAGTCAATTGTTTTAAAGTGCCCAAGCTGGCCAAGATTTTAGCCTACAGCGCCGCCGTGCGCAAGCAGACGCTGGCCCGCCTCAACAAGACCAAAGCCGCGGATTTTGATAAGCCCATCAAGATGCCCTGGGGGGACATGCCGATGGTCATGACGTTCTCCTTCGTGGTCAGCCACGCCCTCGGGCACATCGGGGAGATATCCTATCTGCGCGGCATGCAGCGCGGCATGGATAAATAGCGTCCCCTTACTTTGCGGCACTTAAATACATCAATATCGCCCCGCAGGCGGCCACGTTAAGGCTTTCCGCTTTTTCCGGGGCAACGGGGATGCGTACGCGATAATCGGCCATCTCCAGCAGGCCGGCGGATAAGCCGGCTGCCTCGTTGCCCAGCGCCAGCACCAGTTTGTCCCGCCTGGCTAACACCGAGGGCTGGTCATCGCCCTTGAGGTCGGCGGCGATAACGGCATAGCCCTGCCGCTTTAACGAACTAACCAGCTCCAGGTATTGCCCCGTGCGTCTTAGCCAGATAGAAAGCACCGCGCCGGCGGTGGCCTGTACACACTTCGGCGCCAGGGGGTCGGCGGAGCTTTCCGTGAGGATTGTCCCATCGTAATCCAGGGCGGCGGCAGTGCGGATAAGCGTGCCGGCGTTGCCCGGGTCCTGGATGTCCTCCAGCAGCAGAATGCGCCGGCCGGGATTTTCCGGCAGGGCAGCGCTGTTTATGCCCTCCGGCTGGCGGACAATGGCCATAATACCTTGCGGCGACTGCGCGGTGCTGATATAGCGGAACTGGTTCTCGGACACATGCCCTATAGGGTAGGCGTGGAAAAGGGGTGGGGGCTCGTTAACGGCCAGTATCTCGGTGATAGCCTCCGGCCGCCGGGCGATAACTTGGCGGATGGCTTTCTCCCCTTCGACGGTGAAAACACCGGCCTCGTTTCGCCCCTGCTTATCGGCCAGGCGGCGGTACCACTTCAGGGATTTCAGCGGCGTTGCCATGGAATTGTCCCGTCCCAACTATAAACAACACCACACCCGGGATTAAAACTAAAAAATGTTTGCCACGGGTGTGGTTTTATAGCGCTTTTATCAGACCGGTAATCGCCGGCGTGTTGTTTGCTGCCGCATTAGGTGTCAATGGCTTTCGCCATCTGGAGTTCTTTGATCAGGTCCTCGATGGTGATGGCGGCCGTGGTTAGCGGCAGGAGAGTTCCCCGGGAGCCCAGCGCGGAAGCGACCCTGGCGATAACGGTGTTATTGGGCGCTTCCAGGATATTCACGAAGTCCCATTCGCCGAGCAGCGCGTACTGGCTGATTATCTTGGCTCCCATGTCCTCAGTCTCTTTATTGACTTCCCAGAGCCGGCCGGGATTCCGCATGAGGCTCTTTCTTCCACGGTCAGTTAGCTTGGTCAACATCATATAATACGGCATTTTACACTCCCTTTAAGAAGCCCTTTTTTATATACGGGCATTCAATGAGCCTATATTACACTACCGTATATAAACTGTCAATGATTGAAAGTATGTATTATGGATTTTTTATGAACCGGTAGCCGATGTTGCGGACGGTCTCGATGTAGGTGTGGTTGGCGTCCTCGATTTTGCTGCGCAGCCGGCGTACGTGGACGTCCACGGTGCGGTCTCCGCCGAAGTAGTCATACCCCCAGATTTTATCGAGCAGCGCTTGCCGGGTATAAACGCGCCCCTTGCTGCCGGCCATCAGTTTCAGCAGCTCGTACTCTTTAAACGTCAAATCTACCTTGTTGCCGTTGACCGTTACTTCGCAGGTCACCGGGTCAATGGTCAGCCCTTCGCTCTTGATCTGTTCGGGGTTTTCCACGGCCGCGGCATTGTGCAGCAGGCGGTTTACCCTTAAGACCAGCTGGTTTTCATTGTAAGGGCTGGTGATAAAGTCGTCGATTTCCGGGTGGCCATCTAATGCTTCTAGTGATTGTTCCTGGATCAGGACGAGGATGGGCAGGTTCTTCAATTTCTTCAATTGCTGTATGAGCTGCCATTCCGCGGCATCTTCCCTACCGTTGATTTCCAGGATAACTGTGTCCGGCATCCGCCGCGTGAACTCGGCGGCGACGCTTTCGTAAGACGCAGTGTTACAGGCGTGTCCGCTCTGCATCAAGGCGGCCTGGATAGGCAGCCCCGTTTCGGTCTCCGCGGTCACGATCAGCAGGTTGGCCATCGCGCCTTTCCCCGGCGGCAAAGCCGGTGCTGAAAACTCCCGGTCGGTAACGTTTGGTAACATTATACACCTAATCCTGATTGATATAGTATAGACCCGGTTGCAAGAAGATAGCTGCGAGAAATACGGAATACGGTAACCGATTACCGTATATTCATAGTAACAGATTACACTAGCCCTGTCAATACTTAACTGATGAATTACGGTTGAATCGGTCTTTAACTAATACATCGGACTGAAAAGGTGTTGGTATATTTGGCAGACATTATCCGGAATTTATAGCTGTTATTCACGAAATATTTAGACGTTCCGGTCTTTTGTTTATGTTTTGTTTACATGATGCAGAATAAGATACGTTAAATATCAGTTTTATGGGTGTAAAAGCATGAAAAGGGTTATCGTCAGACGGGTCAGGAGCAGCCGCCCCAGGCTTGCCATATCGTACGGCCAGTCCAGCGGCATCAAGCTGCTTAATAACGAGATATCCCAAAAATTCAATCCGGAAATGCTTGACCTGGGTGATATCAACACCCCCTGTCAGGAAAAAGAAGCTATAGCCGCCGTCTTCGACCTCACCGGTTTCACCGCTTTCTGCAACCAGGTGGATGCCTACCTGGCTATCCCCAGGTTTCTTAATAATTTCCTGGACTGGTTTTTCGCCAGCATCAAACAGGGACTGGCCGAGGAAGATGACGGTATCCGCACCACTTTCTGGGTGGACCTACCGGTGCTCGTCAAGTTCCTGGGCGACGGCCTGCTGGTGGTCTGGGATGCCCACCGCATGACGGAAGAGCAAATGTGCCGCCTGGCGGCGACGCTTTATCACATCTGCTATTCTTACCGGCGGGATTTTTATCCCCAGATGAGTATGGTGGTGAACAAACCGCCGAGCGTCCTTCGCTGCGGGCTGGCGCGCGGTAAGGTTTTCAGTATTGGCAACGGCAAAGACTACGTGGGGCACTGCATCAACAATGCCTCCAGGTTATCTCACCTCGGCCCGCTTACCTTTTGTTTCCCGCACCGTGGTTTCCGTGTCCGCGAGTATATGCAGGAAGACTATGCCCGGCTTTTCATTCCCAAGTACATCGCCATCAAGGGCGTGGGGGAAAACGAGCAGGTTTGGGTGGCCAGAGATGAGTTTGAACGGCTGCCGGGAAAAGACAAGGTGCAGTACCGCAGCCTGGAATGTGTCGCTGTTTAAAGGTCGTTGCGCCGGTGTTGCCGGCGCTTAAGGAAAAAAGTTATGGTTAGCAATCTTGGCAGGTTAAGCACCGTATCGCCTTTGTACGAATCTTTGGATGATGCCGCCAACGCCGGGCTGCAGGATCTTTATAACCTCAACCGGCGCAATTATAACCAGGCGCGTATTCCGCAGATGCTGGAGCAGGTCATCAAAATGACCCAGCAGACACTTAATGCCGCCGCGGCTTCGATATTGCTTTTCCGCGATAACAATCAGGAACTTTACTTTGAGGCGGCTTCCGGTCCGGTGGGTAAAGCCCTGCATCAGGTAAAACTGGACGCCCAGTACGGCATTGCCGGGCAGGTGGCGCGTACCGGTAAGCCTTTAATCGTTAATGATGTCAACCGGAGCGTCAACTTTCACAAGATGATCGATGACACCACCGGCTTCACTACCAGGTCGCTGGTCTGCGCGCCGCTCACCGTCAATCACCAGATTCTCGGTGTCATGGAGGTTTTGAATAAGCGGGACGGCACCACCTTCGGCGAGCAAGACCTGGAGGCCCTGGTTTCCGTGGCTACGATGACAGCCATGGCCATCGAGAGCTCCCGCACGCACCAGACCATGCTGGAAGCCTATAAAAGCACGATCCGGGCACTGGCCGGGGCGATCGATGCCAAAGACCAGTACACTAAAGGTCATTCTCTGCGGGTGATGGAGTACATCGTCAAGGCGGGGGCGGTCCTCTGTTTGAGCAATGAAGAACTGGAGCTTCTGGAATATGCGGGCATGATGCATGATATCGGTAAAATAGCCGTTGATTCCAGCATCATCAATAAACCGGGGCCGTTATCTCCGGAAGAGTGGGCCATCATGCAGAAACACCCGGAAACCGGCGCTGACCTCTGCCAGGAAATCCCGTTTCTGGAAAAAACCAGCGAAATTATTCTCTCCCATCATGAAAAATATAACGGCAGCGGCTACCCCAACGGTTATAAAGGCGACGATATCCCGCTGGGCTCCCGGTTGCTGGCCGTCGCAGAAGCCTTCGATACCATGACCACCGATCACTCTTACCGCGCCGCCATGTCCGTGGAAGAAGCGGTCAAAGAGCTTAATGCTTATGCCGGTAGCCAGTTTTGCCCCGTCGCCGTCAAGGCTCTGATTTCCGCCTTGCGTTTGAACCAGATCAGGGTACCGGCCAAGGACTTATTGAAGTAAAATGGATATCCGTATACTCGGCGCCCACAATAACGAGACCACCGGCTCCAGCCTGGTCACCTTTATCATCGATGGCACGCTGGCCGTGGAAGCCGGCGGGCTGACCTCGCATCTGACCATCCAGGAGCAGCAGAAGATAGATGCCGTTATTGTGACCCACCAGCACCTCGACCACATCCGGGACATTCCCGCCATCGCGCTTAACCTGTGCCGCTTGGGCGCCAGCCTGGATATCTATTCTACGGCCGGGGTTGGCGAAGTTATCCGCGACCACATGCTGAACACCGTGGTCTATCCGGAGTTTCAGAATATCCCGCAAAACAAACCCACCCTTGTTTTCCTGGAGATCGAGCCCTATGGTTTGCAGTGGATCGACGGGCATAGTATCCTGCCCGTGCCGGTCAACCATTCCGGCGAGTCCGTGGGCTACCAGATTTGCGATAAAAAAGGCAAAGTGGTCTTTTATACCGGCGATACCGGTCCGGGACTGGCGGAATGCTGGCGGCACGTTAACCCGCAGCTGTTAATCATCGAGGTTACCTTTACCAACGCCTGTGAAGAGTTCGCCAAAAAGACCGGGCACCTTACGGCGCATTTGCTCGAGCAGGAGCTCATCAGTTTCCGCGAGATGAAAAACTACCTGCCGCAAGTCCTGGCCATCCACATGGATACCGTCGTTGAACCCACCATCCGGGCCGAGCTCGCCGCTGTCTCCGCCGACCTCAACGTCCCCATTACCGTTGCGCAGGAAAACATGCGCCTTACAATATAGTAAACGCCGTTCCCATTCAATTACCCCCTCGCTGTTTCACCTCATCCTGCCGTTTCCGCCAAAGTCTTATATCTATTGACCTTTTTTCACACTCATTCCGCTGATGACAGAACGGCTTTGGTTATGGTATTTTAGAAAAGGGAAAACATTACATTATCGTACCAAAGGACTAGCCCTGACAGGTTGTAATGCCTGTATGGCCGGTAACGTATAGAGCGAGGTGCCTCATGAGTGTCGCGGAAAAGAAGCTAGATACAGGGGGACGAGCCGGAAAAGAGTCGGGCGGCGTTTTAGACAAGGTGGACGCCATCTTAAAGTCTTTTTCCGGAGAAAAGGCGGAGCTGATACCCATCCTGCAGCAGGTGCAGCAGGCGCTGGGCTACCTGCCGGAGGAGGCGATGCGCCGTATCGCCTGGTTCCTCAACGAGCCGGAGTCCACCGTCTTTGGCGTGGCCACCTTTTACGCGCAGTTCAAACTCATCCCCACCGGCAGGAATGTCGTGCGGGTATGCCGCGGCACGGCCTGCCATGTCAAGGGCGGCGACCGCATTCTCAAGGAAGTCCAGCACCGCCTGGGCATCAAGCCCGGGGAAAGCACGGCGGACATGGAATACGCCCTGGAGACGGTGGCCTGCATTGGCGCCTGCGCGCTGGCGCCCACGATGACCATCAATAACGAGACCCACGGTGAAATGACTGCCAAGAAGGTTGCGGAACTTTTCCCCGATAGAAGTGAGGTCGTTAAGCATGAAGCGAGCAACTGACGGCAATACCCCGGGGGGAAAATGCAGGGTTCTGGTCTGCCAGGGCACCTGCTGCGAGTCGTCGAAGTCCGAGCGGGTCAGAGAAACACTGGAAGCCGAGGTAAAAAAGGCCGGGCTCAAGGACGTCGAAATCGACTTTACCGGCTGCCACGGGTTCTGCCAGCAGGGGCCCATCGTGGTGGTGGAGCCGGACGGCATTTTCTACTCGCACGTCAAGGTTGAGGACGCGGCGGATATCGTCAATACTCATTTGAAAAACAACGGGCGGGTGGAACGCCTCTATTACCACGACCCCGCGACCCATGAACCCATCGCCGAGTACAGCAAGATCAAGTTTTACATGAAACAGCAGCGCCTGATTCTCCGTAACTGCGGCCGCATTAACCCGGAGAGGATCGACGATTACATCGCCGTGGAAGGCTACCAGGGGCTGAAGAAGGTCCTCACCACCATGACGCCGGCGCAGGTCATCGCGGAAGTAAAAAAATCCGGGCTGCGGGGCCGGGGCGGGGCCGGCTTTTCCACCGGCACCAAATGGGAGATGTGCGCCCGGGAGCCGGGCAAGGTCAAGTATATGATCTGTAACGCGGATGAAGGCGACCCCGGCGCGTTTATGGACCGCAGCACTATGGAAGGCGACCCGCATACCGTTATCGAAGGACTGATTATCGCCGCCTACGCCATCGGCGCCAGCGAGGGCTATATTTACTGCCGCGCGGAGTACCCGCTGGCGATCAAGCGACTGCTCATCGCCATCAAGCAGGCGGAAGAGCGCGGCTTTATCGGGGAAAAGATATTAGGGTCTGATTTCAGCTTTAAACTGCACGTTAAGGAAGGCGCCGGCGCTTTCGTCTGCGGCGAAGAGACCTGTTTAATCGCCTCGATTGAAGGCCGAAGGGGTATGCCTACCCCCCGTCCCCCCTTCCCCGCCCAGTCTGGCCTCTGGGGCAAACCCACGACGATTAATAATGTTAAATCTCTGGCCAGTATCCCGGTCATTATCAATAAGGGGGCGGACTGGTACGCCTCCATCGGCACCGCCAAGAGCAAAGGCACGGCCGTCTTCGCCCTCACCGGTAAGATTGCCAACAGCGGCCTGGTGGAAGTGCCCATGGGCACCACTCTAAGCGAAATTATCTTCGATATCGGCGGCGGCATTCCCAAGGGTAAGCGATTTAAAGCCGTGCAGACCGGCGGCCCTTCCGGTGGCTGTTTGCCAGCCTCTTTCCTTAACTCACCGGTGGACTATGAGACGCTGGCCGCCGCCGGCTCCATCATGGGGTCGGGCGGCATGGTCGTTCTGGATGAGGACACCTGCATGGTGGACATGGCGCGTTATTTCCTTTCCTTCACCCAACTGGAGTCCTGCGGCAAGTGCATTCAGTGCCGCTGGGGCACTAAACAGATGTTGAATATATTGGAAGATATTACCAGCGGCAAGGGCCGCCCCGGCGATATCGATTTTCTCCTCGAATTGAGCAAAGCCGTCAGCGTAGGGTCGCGCTGCGGCCTGGGGCAGACCGCCCCCAACCCCGTCCTCTCCACCGTCCGCTATTTCCGTGACGAATATGAAAGCCACGTTAAAAAGCACCACTGCCCGGCGGCCGTCTGCAAAGGGCTGGTCAAGGCGCCGTGCAGCCACACCTGCCCCGCCGGCATCGACGTGCCGCGCTATATCCGCGCCGTCTCGGACGGGCACATCGACGAAGGCCTGGCGATTATCCGGGAAAGGATACCCTTCCCGGCCGTCTGCGGCTATGTGTGCGTCCATCCCTGCGAGGCCAGGTGCCGCCGCGGCCAGCTTGACGAACCGATATCCATCAGGGTCTTGAAGCGCTATATTTACGATAACGCCGCCAAAAACGGCGCCAAACCGCCGGTGGTAACACCATCCGGGAAAAAGGTGGCGGTGGTCGGTTCCGGCCCGGCCGGGCTGACGGCCGCCTATTATTTAGCTAAACTCGGCGGGCACTCCGTCACCGTCTTTGAAAGTTTGCCGCAGGCGGGCGGCATGATGCGTGTCGGCATTCCCCGCTACCGCCTCCCCGCCGATATTCTGGACGCGGAAATCGACCACATCCGGCAAACCGGTGTTGAAATCAAACTGAATTCTAAAGTGGAATCACTTACGTCTCTTAAAGAGCAGGGCTTTAGCGCGGTTTTCCTGGCCATTGGCGCGCACGCCGGCCAGAAGATGCGCGTGCCCGGGGAGGACGCGCCGGGGGTTATCGACTGCGTAACTCTGCTGCGGGATGTAACGCTGGGTAAAAAAGTAAAAATGGGCCAGAAAGTGGCGGTCATCGGGGGCGGCAACGCGGCGATGGACGCCTCGCGCACGGCCCGGCGGCTGGGGGCCAAAGAGGTGACGATTTTCTACCGCCGCACGCGGGAAGAGATGCCGGCGGCGGACGATGAAATTGAAGAAGCCCTGGAAGAGGGCATCAAAATCGAGTTCCTGACCAACCCCAGCAAAATCGTTAAGACCAACGGCAATCTTACCATGACCTGCCTCCGCATGGAGCTGGGAGACATCGACGAAAGCGGCCGCCGGCGCCCGGTGCCCATGGCCGGCAGCGATTTCGATACCCGGTTCGACACGATTATTGCCGCCACCGGCCAGGGGCCGGATGTCCCCGCAACGCTAACGCTGGCGAAAAACAAAAACGGCACCATTAAAGCCGACCCGGATACGCTGGCCACGGAAATGGAAGGGGTCTTTGCCGGCGGCGACGCCGTCAGCGGGCCGGCCTCGGTCATCGAAGCTATCGCGGCCGGTCGTCAGGCGGCAATCTCTATTGATAAATACCTCGGCGGCAAAGGCAGCATTGAAGAAAAGTTTACCTCGCCGGAGTTCGCCAAACCCTATGTGGCGGAGGAGGGCGGGGTAGAAAAGCGCGCTTTAGTGCCTCTCCGCGCCGCCGCCCGGCGCGTCAAAGACTTTAACGTCGGCGAAATCGGCTATACTAAAGAACTGGCGGAGCAGGAAGCCTCGCGCTGTTTGCGCTGTGACCTGGAGGAAGACTAATTTCATCACCTCACCCCCTTCAGTTCCCCTTCAGGGTGAACCTTCAGTGTGAACCCCTCTCCGTCAACGGAGAGGGGGCTAGAGGGAAAGGTAGGGGAGGGTAAAAATCTCCCTTTGTCCCTCCTTACGAAGGAGGGAAAGATTGGCTCAAACCTGAAAATAATGGTTTGTATCACCATTTTCCCCCTTTGTAAAAGGGGGAATAAAAAGGGGATTTGGAAAAATCTCTCCCTTTCGTAAAGGGAGACAGAGAAGGTTTTTAGAATCACCCTCACCCTTCCTTCTCCTATCAAGGGAGAGGGTGGGAAATAACGGAGGAATATTATGACCACGAACACACCGGCGGCGACCGATGCCAAAAGCACCGGAATCTTTACCATCACCATCGACGGCAAAAAAGTCGAGGTAAAACCGGGTTCCACGGTGCTGGAAGCGGCCCACAAGGCCGGCGTCTATATCCCCACCCTCTGCTATGACCCGGACCTCAAGCCTTACGGCGGCTGCTGCATGTGTGTCGTGGAGATTGAAAATATGCGCGGTCTGCCCACCGCCTGCACCACGCCGGTCACAGACGGCATGGTCGTCCATACCGAATCGTCATTGGTCAAAACGTCCCGTTATACGACGACGCAGCTCATCATGGCCAACCACCAGGGTGATTGCCTGACCTGCGCTAAAAACCAGAACTGCGAGCTGCAAAAGGTCGCCCGCTACGTGGGTGTCGAGCAGGCGGACTTTGATAAAATGCGCCCGCGGACCAGGGTTGTCCCCATCGACGACAGCAACCCGGCCTACGTCCGTGACATGAACAAGTGCATCGTCTGCGCCCGCTGCGTGCGCTCCTGCCACGAGGTGACCGGCATCGATGCCATCGATATCGCCTATCGCGGTGACCTGGCCACGATCGCCGGCCTGGGCAACAAACCGATACTGCTTTCCCGTTGCGAGACCTGCGGAGAGTGCGTTTCCCGCTGCCCCACCGGCGCCTTGGTCTTCCGCGAAAGCCGCCTGACCACGCGGGAGGTCAAAACCACCTGCCCCTACTGCGCGGTGGGCTGCCAGGTCTATCTGGGCATCCGCGGCGAGGAGATTATCAGCGTCCGCGGCGATAAGCAAGGCGCTTCCAACGAGGGGCACCTCTGCGTCAAAGGGCGTTTCGGCGTGGCGGAAATGGTACACCACAAGGACCGCATAAAAAAGCCGCTTATCCGGCGCAACGGTAAATTTGAAGAAGCCACCTGGGACGAGGCCCTGGACCTGGTCGCCAGTAAGCTCAAGACATATAGACCCGATGAAGTTGGCGTTGTCTCTTCGGCGCGCAGCACCAACGAGGCCAACTACCTGATGCAAAAGTTCGGCAGGGCGGTGCTGCATACCAACAACGTCGACCACTGTGCCCGCCTCTGACATGCCCCAACGGTGGCCGGTCTGGCCACTACCTTCGGTTCCGGGGCGATGACCAACAGCATCGACGACTTCGGCAGCGCCGGCTGCGTTCTGGCTATCGGCACCAACACCGCCGAGGCGCACCCCGTGCTGGCGATGAAGATACGGCAGACCGTGCGCCAGAATGGCGCCAAGCTCATCGTCGCCAACCCCATGGAGGTGGATTTCGTGCGGGACGCCGACCTCTGGATTCGCCACAAGGTAGGCACGGACGTCGCCCTGCTGATGGGCATGTGCCGCATTATCGTCGAAGAAAATCTCCAGGATAAAGAATTTATCGCCGAGCGCTGTGAGAACTACGAAGCTTTCCTGGCGGAGCTTAAAAATTACCCCCTGGACTGGGTGGCGCAGACTACCGGCGTGCCGCCGGACCTGCTCGTTAAAGCCGCCCGCATGTACGCCACCAACGGCCCGTCCACCATTCTCTACGCCATGGGCATTTGCGAGCACAGCCACGGCACGGATAACGTCATGGCCACCGCCAATCTCGCCATGATTACCGGCAACATAGGCAAGCCCGGCTCCGGCGTCAACCCTTTGCGCGGTCAGAACAACGTGCAGGGCGCCTGCGATATGGGCGCTCTGCCTAACGTTTTCACCGGCTACCAGGCTGTCAATAACGATGTTGCCCTCCAGAAGTTCGAGCAGGCCTGGGGCGTGAAGCTGGACCCCAAGGTCGGCATGAAACTGACGACGATGTTCCCCGCCGCCATTCACGGCGATATCAAAGCCATGTACATCATGGGCGAAAACCCCGTCCTCACCGACCCCGACGGCAAACACGTCCGCGAGGCGTTGAGCAAGCTGGACTTCTTCGTTTTCCAGGACATGTTCTTTAACGAGACGGCGGCCTATGCCCACGTCATCCTGCCGGCGTGCAGCTACGCGGAAAAGGACGGCACTTTCACCAACACCGAGCGCCGCGTACAGCGCGTCCGCAAGGCCATCGAGCCCATCGGCGATAGCCGCGAGGACTGCTGGATCGTCAGCGAAATCGCCCGGAGGATGGGCGCTAAAGGTTTCCAGTATAACAGTATTTCCGAAATCATGGATGAAATCGCCCGCCTCACCCCGACCTACGGCGGCATCAGCTTCAAGCGCCTGGATGAAGGCAGTTTACAGTGGCCCTGCCCCAGCGCCGACCACCCCGGCACCTGCATCATGCACGAATCGGTGTTCGGGCGGCCTTCCGGCCGGGGCTACTTCGTGCCGCTGAAATATCATCCTCCGGTGGAGATTACGGATAAAGAATTTCCGCTGATGCTGATGACCGGCCGCCGCCTTTATCACTACCATGCCACGATGACGCGCAAGGTGGGGATACTTAACGCCCTGATGAGCGAGGAAGAGCTGCAGATAAATCCGCGGGACGCGGCGCCGCTCGGCATCAATACCGGCGACATGGCGCAGGTGACCTCCCATGACGGCGCAGTCAAGGTACGGGCTATCGTCTCCGATATCGTGCCGCCGGGCGTGGTGCACATGGCTTTCCATTTTGCGGAATGCCCCACCAACGAGCTTATCAGCTCCAACCAGGCCACCCTCGACCCCATTACCGGCACCCCGGCTTACAAGACCTGCCCGGTGAAAATAGCTAAAGCCGCCCCGGCGAACGGCGCCGCGGCCATGGTGGCGGTCCTGCACCGCGCCGCTCTGGATGACACCTTCAGCGCGATACTGACTGCTGCTCCCGATGTTGCGCTGCAAGGCTATCAATTAAACGAAGCGGAAAAAGCTGCCGTCATTAGCGGGGACGTGAAAAAGATAGAGGCTTTAGCCGGCAAACTGGACGAGCGACTTAAGGTGTGGCTGGAAACAGAGCAGGAGCGGAAGAAAAAGTAATCGTTAATCTTTTTTTGAACTAAGACGATAATTGATGCTGCCATCCCGATGAAAATCGGGATCCAGGTATTTGAACTAATTAGAATTTAAGGGAACTAACAAATTCAACTCGTTTGATTCCGGTTTGCACCGGAATTGCAAAGGGTGTCATAAAAAATCTCCCTTTATCCCTCTTTACGAACGAGGGACAATCTATGGGAGAAAAAATGACACCGTCCTCCTTTCGTAAAGGAGGAGCCGAGGAGGATTTTGTTAAACGTCTCTCCCTTTACAAAGGGAGATAAGAGAAGGTTTTTTACAATCCGCGAAGAATCTCGCGAAGGGGAGGTGTATGTCGGCACCCCGCCTCCAGATTCTTCAGTCGTCCCGATTGCATCGGGACTCCTTTAGAATGACAAAAGCAACCTAGTCAAACACGCCCTTTTTCCTCAGGCTGTTGACCTTCCCCTGCGTCATGCCCAGGGTCTTCGTGCAGATATAATCCGTATGCTCCCCCATGAGCATCGGGCGCCCTAAAGCCGTTTCCACCGCGGATAATTTGATCGGGGCGGGGTGGTAATAGCGCAGCTTACCCATGTAGGGGTGGTCCATCTCCCGGTAAAAGTGGTAGTAGTTCATCTGCGGGTCTTCGTCGATGTCTTTAGCGTTAGCCACGACGCCCGCGCCCACGCCGGCCGTCTGGAGGATATCCTCCACCGCTTCCGGCGGGTAATTGAACGTCCATTCTGCCACCAGCTTGTCCAACTCGTCGCTGTATTTCAGGCGGTCGGCGGCCTTTTCGTATTTCTTCTCTTTGGCCCACTTCGGGCTGCCGATAGCTTTCACGAAGCTCTGCCACTCTTCGTCGCTCGTTATCGCGATGGCCACCCAACGGTCGTCGCCCTGGCAGGGGTAGATGCCGTGTGGCGCGGCGAAGTCGCTCTTATTGCCTTTCACGGAAAGCTCGCGGTGATTGGCCTGGTAGTCGAGAATCAGCGGCGTCATGTAGTTCAGGCCGGTCTCAATCTGCGCGTGGTCGATGTACTGCCCCTTCCCCGTGCGGCGGCGGTAGTCCAGGGCGGCCATGATGGATAGGGTGGCGTACATCGGGGAAAGCTGGTCGGTATAGTAGGTGGAAGGCGATACCGGCGGGCGGTCCGGCCAGCCGACGATGTTGTCCATCATGGTCACGGCCGTCAAAATAGAGCCGAAGCCGGGCTGGTCCGCCATCGGGCCGGTATGACCGTAGCCGCAGGTGCGGAACATGATGATCTGTGGGTTGATCTTTTTCAGACCCTCGTAGTCGAGGCCGAGCTTGTCCATGACGCCGGCGGGGAACCCTTCGGCGACGACGTCCGCCCAGGCTACGAGTTTCTTGAACAGCTCTACGCCTTCCGGCGTCTTGAAGTTGAGGCTGATGCCCATTTCCGGGGCGGTGTGGGTGATGGAAAAGAAGGCGCTGCGCTCCAGCCCCACCGGTTCGCCGGGCTGGTTCGTCGGCGCGAACGGCGCGAAGAGCCTTACCGGGTCCGGCCGGGTGGATGTCTCCACGCGGACGGTCGTCGCGCCGTAGTGGGAGAGATAATTGCAGGTATAGACGCCCACGCCCGCCCAGCAGAGCTGTACCAGCTTGACGCCTTCGAAGGGTTTATTTAGTGCATTATTCTTGTTTTTCTTCTGTTTTTCAAATGTTTTTATTGAGGTATTGAGTGTTTTCAGTATTTCCGCGTTGTGCTCGCCGATGCGCGGGGCGCGGCGATACGGCCCGATATATTTTTCTGAAGAGACGACCGCGCCGCCGGGGTAGATAAGGCTGGTGCCCAGCTCCGGGTGGTCGATTTTCTTCCAGAATTTGCGGGCCTCCAGCGAGGGGTGCTTGAGAACATCCGCCGCGTTGTTGCAGGGGCCCAGCTGGAAGCGGTTCGCGATGGCCAGCTTGAGCAGCTCGTCCTTGGTGTGGTTCATAAAGAATTTGCCGAGGCTGTCCATCAGCTTGTCCGCCTGCTCGCGGGTCATGTCCTCCCAGCTTTTCCTGTCCCACGCCCAGCCTTCCAGGAAGCCGATGTCGATGCCGTCTTTCTTGAGGTATTCCATCATGGAGAGGTTGTTCTTGGCGGCGGTGGGGTTCAGCAGCAGGTTGAGGGCGATAAAGCCGTCCTTGCAGGGCCAGAGCAGGGTGTTGAAGAAGGTCGAGCCGTCCTTGAGCGTGACGGATGCCCGCGCCCGCCCGTGCCGGCTGGGAATCTGCCCGAACAGGGCATAGGGTCCTTCCGTTTCCGCGGAGCAGACGATGTCCAGCGCCTGCTGGGTAATAGCTTCCACGTGCTGGCCTTGGCCGGTATGGACGCGGTGCGCCAGGGCGATCATCGTGCCGGCGGCGCCGTTCATCGCCCCGAGGGTGTGGGTGTGTTCGTAGCTGACGGTGAGCGGCGGGCGGTCGTCGTAGCCGGCACCGTAGATAAGGCCGCCCAATGCCCGCACCACGATATCCGGGTCTTTATAGTCTTTGTACGGCCCTGCCTGCCCGAAGCCGCTGATGGAGGTCAGCACGATGCCGGGATTGATTTTGCTCAATTCTTTGTAGCCCAGGCCGAGCTTGTCCAGGTAGCCGGGGGGGTAAGATTCCAGCACGGCGTCCGCCGTTTTTACCAGTTTCTTAAAAAGCTCTTTATCCTTGGCAGCGGTGATATCCAGCGTCACGCTTTTCTTGTTGGCATTGAAGGCGAACCAGGTGAGGTTTTTCTCCGGGTCGGGATCGTCTTTATAGAAAAGCCCTCTAAAGCGGGCGGGGTCGCCGCCGGGCGGCTCAATCTTTATCACCTCCGCCCCCCAGTCGGATAAAGCCCGACCGGCGATAAAAGCCTTTTCCGTGGTCAGGTCGAGAATGCGGTAGCAGCTAAGCATGGTAGCCTCCATTGGGTTGTCATTGCGAGCCATCCCGATGAGTCACGATAACCCACTTGCGAATCGGGAGGCGTGGCAATCTTATTGTTGTTCATAACAAAATGTGGATTTTGTATCCAGATAATTATAACGTGATTACCTAAAGAGGGGCAAATAGGGGGGAAGGATGTGAACGCTTTACGTTGATATTTTGTTTTTAATATCCTGATAAACCTTTGGCGGATCATTTTTACTGAACCAACTTGGGAAAGTAAGCAAAGCATCAGCTTTACTAAGTTTCTTACTTAAACCAAATAAACTCTCCAATTTGGGACTAGTAAAAAAGACATTATCTTTACCTAAAGTAGTTATTAGTTCAGCGTTTATTTTTGTAGAAGAAGGATTCCCTGGATCTTCATCCACTAATGCAATTACAGGCACGTTAAACAATTTTAGGACTTCTCCAATAGGTTTGACTCCCGTATTACTCCCACATTCGGTAACAGAAATACTATCTCTATCAAGTTCAAGTCCCAATTTTTCTAGAGCTAGCTGACAAGCTATTTTATCAGGCGTTCCTTCTACTAAAATAACGTTATGTGCAAAAAAAACTTCATTTATGCTATCATCAAATTTAGACGCTCGTTTAATTTCATCATGAGCTGAAATAGTTTTTCCTATTCCTGAATATACCCTAGTCTTATTTGCCTCTTTTCTTACAAGATGAATACTGTTGAAATTTGAGATATCTACAAAACATCTTTCATGAGTAGTAAAAATTACTTGCACCCCGTTTTCTGCTAAATTCTTTAGAAGCTTATAAAAATGTCTACAACCATGAGGATGTAGGTATAGTTCCGGTTCTTCAATTGCGATAACTAAGGGTTTTTTAACGATTTCTCCATATGCTTGTGCAATTGCGACCGCTAAAGCGCTTTGAGTACCAGCTCCCATACTTTCTGCATCAAATTCTTTCGTTGTATTTGCTTCTTTTAGATATGGTCTTAAGTTGTTTATGGTCTCTATGGGGTCCATAATTGACAATCTTAGTTGTAAATCAACTCCCATTTGTTCTTTAACGTGTTTTTTCAGAATCTCTTCCATTTTTTGTATATCAGGATAGATATGAGATTTATATGAATTATTTAAACCGTCTTTGAAGTTATTCTTCTTATTTTCCTCAATACTTTTTTCAATAAATTTCAATAATTTTCCATATAAAGTCCAACTTGTTGCTCTGATTTGTTGAGATGCTTGACGGTCAAGCCCCAGGTACATCAATGTTACTTCTTCTCTCATTGCATTTGATACTCTGACTTCCCTACCACCAGAATATGTAACTATGTCACCGGCTCCATCTATAGAAAAATAATCACATTCTTTGCCATCATACGTTAATACAAATCCACATACTCTTGGGTCACAAGCTAATGATGTATTAAAATTGACTTGGATTCTAATTTTATGTGTAGCATCATAATCATAAAAATCTTTATTGTCAAAGGAACGAATTGAAGGAAAGGTAGCCCCAAGCAATAAATTTAGGGCATCCATTATATTAGATTTACCGGCATTGTTAGAGCCGATAAAAGCATTTAATTGTCCAAAATCAATCTCTTCATGTTCTATAGAGCGGAAATTATCAATTATCAACTGTTTTATCATAATTCCTGATTCGTTATTGCTTCATTCGCAATCACAATACCATCATCATTAACTCATTATTCCTCGTGAAAGATAGCTTACCATAACTTTATTCTAAATACAATACATATCCCCCTGGCCGTCAACGGAGAGTGAGAATATGAGGAAAAGGTCGGACAAAATCCTCTTCCAATTCTCCCCATTCGCCTGTATACTGTGCACTGTAAACTGTTAACTACAAACACACTTTACATAAAACAATTCAATCACAAATCAGCTTTAACCTCAAGCTAAGAGATATTTAAAATTTATTGAAAAAACAAAAAAACAAATGTTTTACGTACAAATCGTGTGCAAAAGAAGCCCTTTTGTAAAAGTTTGTTGCGTTTCCCCTGGAAAATCAAACCACGTTTGACAATCCAGCCTGTCTCCCCTATTATTATTGAGGTTAGCGCCTCTCATTTTTGAGATTTCGTCGGGGCGTAGCGCAGCCTGGTTTAGCGCGTCTGAATGGGGTTCAGAAGGTCGGCAGTTCAAATCTGCCCGCCCCGACCATAGCTTCAAGAAAAGCAGTCGCGACCTTCTAATACCTCCAAAAAGCCACGAATGGTTGAATCTGTTGACGACCTTCTGATACAATGAAAACAGGGCGGGTCCGCTAATGAAAAAGTGGTTATTGCAACGCGCCCAACAGCACCGCCGGGGACTTCTCTTAAGTCCCTGATCAATGGATTCATCCTCACCAAGCAAACCGATGGGTTAAGCCCGCGCACGGTAGAATTCTACGCCGAAAACCTCAAGCGTTTCCTCTGGTATTCCTCACAAAAGCAATGGTCTGATGACATCCGCGTACTCACACAATGGGATATCCGCGAGTTCCTCGGCTATGTAGCTAACGAGACAAATCGATGGGGGCTTAAAGGAAACGGCTCTGAACCAACCCGCCGGAAAGTCACGCATACCACCGTCCATCACTATTACGTCTGCTTGGCCAATTTCTTCGGCTGGGTAACCCGCGAGGGTTTTTTAAAGGATAATCCGCTGGATAAAATCAAGGTTGCCAAGCCAAAGGATAAAGTCATCAAACCCTATTCCCAGGAAGAGATCAGCCGGCTACTGGCTGTCTGTGATAAGGACTACGAAAGCAACGCCAAGTTTTTAGGTAGTCGTAACCGTGCCATTGTCCTGGTTCTCCTTGATTCTGGTGTAAGATTAATGGAACTAACTGGTATAAAAATACAGGACATCAACAACGAAAATGGAAATATTCGGGTTTTGGGCAAGGGGAGTAAAGAAAGAGTCGTCCGTATAGGTAAAACGGCTCAAAAATCAGTCTGGCGTTATCTCATGCACCGTACAGCGAATGGCAGGGAAGAGTTATGGCTTACCGAAGAAGGTAAGCCTCTAACCCCCGTCGGTGTCCAGTGTATGATGAAGAGACTAAAACAAAGGTCGGGGGTAGGCGGAGACGGAAATATTCATCGTTTCCGGCATACGTTCGCGCTGAATTTCTTAAGGGTAGATAAAAACGTGTTTAACCTTCAGTACCTGCTGGGGCATAGTGAGTTAGAAATGGTGAGGCGTTATACATCAACCCTGGGTGTGGAAGACGCGCTCAAAGCGCACGAAAAAGCCAGCCCTGCTGACGTGATGGGATTTAAGTAAAGTTTAACGTTATGAATAACCAAAAATTCAAAGCGAGGCAATAGGCAGAGCGTGCGGTCGGCGCCGCCGCGCACGCCTGCTAGGTAAATTGTGGTGAAAAGTATTGACATTAACCAAAAGGCATGCTGTATAATTAAGGGAAGCCAGTAAGAGGAGGTTTTCAACAATTTAAGGTTAACCCTCTAATCTATCGGGTAAATACCCGATAGTAAACGAAGTAAAGTTAAGGGGTGACAACGCAGAATATGCGTCGTCACCCCTTTTTTTATGCCTTGAAAACGAGTGTAGATATGGGAGATATGACGGTAAAAATAGCGGGTCGAAGGGGTGGCCTGTCCCTCCTCGATAAGAGGGGGCGCGGCCACTTCGTTGAAATTGGGAAAAAGGGGCAAGAAACCCTAAGAAAACGCTATCCTGGGATGGCTTCAACTTGGGGTAAGAAAGGAGGCAGGCCGAGGAAAAATAACACCTAAAAAGCGGTGGGGGAATAAAGGCAAAATATTTAGAGGAAGGATTGCGGCCCGCCCTAAAATTGCCTTGTTCCCCCGCGCATATTCTACACCTGTCACATGGGCGGGTAAATATATACATGGAAAACAAGAGTAAATATGTACCAGGCACCTCGCACCTTGTGGATTATGTCATTGAGCATTATGGCGCAGAGGTTATTGAAGAGGAATATCACCCGGAAACCCGGCCCCCGTTCCCATGTATCACGGGGGCCTCAAACGCCAGTGTTAGCTATAAAATTGATAAAAATAAGTACCCGAATATCGTTGCTGCTGGTGTTGATACTTTGGAGTTAAACTTTGGGATTAACGAATACATTAACCCAGAAGCGTTTAAACGCCTTACCGAAGCGAAATCGGAGGCGATAACATCCGGTTATAAAGGCCGCAAAGGTGTAGCGGTGGATTGGTTCGGGGAGCAATTCATGGTGCTGCCACGCGGTTCAACCGGTGGCTATGAATATCTGCTAACTAACGGCGACATAACATTACAGATTATGCCTAATGCTAAAGGTGGTAAACCTTCTCCTGAACTTAGAGCGATACTGCGGTCAGAATATCTATGGCATGAAGGTGACATACTGGCATACAACAAGTTGATAGAATTCCTAAATCGATTTACATACCCTGATTATTCTAGGGTATCACGAGCTGATTTATGTGTAGATATGCTGATACCATTACCTAATGTGGATCGAAAAAAGCAGTTAGTAACAAGATTGCGAAAAAAGGACCTGTATTTTGGTGGTGATTTTATAAGTGGTCAACGGGATACAGGATATCAATTCGGGAAAAAAGGGATGCTTGTCTGTCGTTTCTATGACAAGGCTTACGAAATTTCCGTTAAACATCAAGAGCACTTTATCCCTATATGGGCAGCTAACGGCAGGGAAAAGGATCATCCCGTTTCTAGGTTTGAGTTACAGTTCAGGCGCAATGGCTTGCGGATGTTCGATAAGGTCATGGATTTCAACACATTTTTAGAATCGAAGTCGGACTTATGGGCGTTTGGAACTGATAAATTTATAAGGATAATCGATCCAAATACTGCCACCCGCAAAGAGCGCGCACAGGTTACTGATTACTGGAAGGATTTTCAAGACTGTGCTCCACTGTTCGGGGAGCGGCGTGGAATTCTACCCTTTAAGTTATCTAGTAGGGATTGGAAACACTTGGTAAAACAATCTGATGGGTGCTTGGCAAGTGCTTGGGCAATAATAGCTGCCAATGAAGGTGAGGAAGTGGCAACAAAGCTTCTTCAGCTTGAATGTGGCCATAGACTAACTTGTAAAATTATTGAGGCAGGATTAATTCAAAAGGCACGTTATGCACATTTGAGTTGAATAAATCATCACTAGTGTAGATATTGTTAAGTAATGTTAAGATAAGTTACGTTGACCAGAAAACCTTTATCAACTATAATATACCCATCTTTTGAGATTATTGCCATATTAAAAATATTGAGGAGATTGATTGAAATAGACTAAATGTAGTAAATAATACCTGGCAATGAGGCATTGAACCGTCACCTGTAAGTGGTCACTTGGGTGATGGCGAGCTAGTAGTGAAACCGACTTTGAAAAGGTCGGTTTTTTTGTTACGAGGCAGAGCAATTTTATTATCATAAGCTTTAAGATGCAACTATTGTTTTAGTAATATATACAAAAATTTGGCTGGGAGGTATACGCAGGCATGAAGAAGTTATTATTCTCGTCTTTGTTGCTGGTAGTAATTCTGCTCTCTTCGATTTTTGTAGGAGCGGTACCAAAGGCTTCAGCAGCTACTTGGTCAACACAAAATGTTCCCAATACTGTTAACCCTGATATTGTTTCGGGCGCTAATTTTGCTATGGTACAGGTAGCCTCCAACGGCGATATTTTTGCCCTTGATGAAGCCAACAGCATGGTCTTCAAGTCCACCAACGGCGGTTTAAGCTGGGTTCCCTCGTTATCTTTAGGGCTTGCCGCCCCCAACAAACTGGTTGACCTGGCGATTTCACCCAGCTACGCCACCGACCATACCGTGTTCGTACTTTCTTCCGGTTCGATCTTACCGGCGGTAGCGCCGCAGGTCTACATCTCCGCCAGCGGCGGGGCCATATTCGCCGTCCTCGGCGGAACCATTGGCACGGCCGGTAGCGATATCGGCACCTGCCTCGCCGTCTCTCCCAGCTATGCTGCCGGCAACGGCGAAGTCATGGCCGGTACCGAAGCCGGCGCCCCTGCCTATGGCAACGTTTATATCTGGGGCAAAGATGGCACGCTCAACTGGGGCAGCCAGAACCTCATCGCAGATGTCACCAGCGTTGCCTATTCGCCCAACTTCCTGATCGACTCCACCAGACTGGCCGTCGGCTCTACCGCCGCAGGCCCCACTGGCGGCACGGCGCTGCACACCCTGGTAGGCGATGATAACATCGGCTTTGTTCCCCAGTGGGACAAGACCCTGCCCGGTTCCCCAATTCCGGCAACGTATATCGGTTCCGTGATTGATAACACGGTTCTTGATATTACGGGTGGCCTTGCTATCGTCAAGAGCTCCATTGCCTTCCCTTCGGACTTCAATGCCAGCTCGGTGCTCGCACGTCTTTGCTTCGTCAGCATTGTCACCAACGGTACTGGTATCCCACCTGCGGTTCCTGATAACGTGTACCGCATCGGCGTCGGCGCTGGCACTCCCACTGCACCGGCTACCGGTGTAGGCATCGCTCTGGGCGCGCCCACCTGGTGGGCTGCGGCCGCAGGCCTTTTCCAGGTCACCGACCTTGCCTACTCCGGCACCTACGCGGCCGGCACTCTCTACGGCGCCTGCTACGCCACTCTTCCTCCGCCCGGCGGTCCCGGACCGATGATTGTCTGGAACACCGCTCCGATGGCCGGCTCCACCAGCGCTCTACAGAGCACCTGGACTTCCAGCATCGGCGGCCTCACGGGCGCCTCCCCGTCATCTCTGGCCCTGGCGCAGGACTTCGCCACCAGCTCAAGGATATACGCTACCACTAGTACTGAAGGTACTATTTTCGTCTCCAATGACGGCGGCGCTACGTTCACCGCGCTACCCATAACCTTACCGCCGCCGGTGGTGGTCACTTTCCCGGACCCCCATCTGGAAACGGTTATACGAAATGCTATCAATAAGCCAACCGGTGATATTTTCCAGAGCGACCTGTTGCCTCTTACCACCTTAATTGCTTATTTCGGAAACATTACTAATCTTTCCGGCCTGGAATACTGTACTAACCTGCAATTCCTTAACCTGCAGTACAACCAGATAAACAATATCAATGCCCTGCAAAACCTCACCAATCTACAAACTCTTTACCTGGATGACAACCAAATAAATGATATCAGTGCCCTGCAAAACCTGACCGGTCTGCAAAATCTTTACCTAAGTAACAATCAAATAACCGATATCAGTGCCCTGCAAAACCTGACCAATTTACAGAGTCTTTACCTGGATAACAATCAAATAAGCAATATCGGTGCCCTGCAAAACCTGACCGGTCTGCAAACTCTTGTCCTGGGTTCCAATCAGATAAACGATATTTCACCTTTAGTAACTAACCCGGGGTTGGGGTCAGGTGACTACATAAATTTGCAGTACAATTCCCTGGATACAAACCCCGGCTCCCAGGCTATGCTGGATATTCAGGCTCTGATTGATCGCGGCGCGTCCGTATATTATTTACCGTGTGTCTTAACCATCAATATTGTTGGGCAGGGATCTGTGGCCAGGGACCCCGATAAGCCCGATTATTTACAAGGTGAACTGATAACGCTCACCGCTAACCCGGCACCCGGCTGGGTCTTTGTTGGCTGGAGCGGCGACCTTACCGGTGCTGGTAGCCCAACAGGCATAGGGATGGATGGAAGCAAGACTATTACCGCTACATTTAAGCAGGTGGTTAACTTCCCCGTTTTTGTCGTTGACAATGTGGCCCGTAACATTGTCGACAAGTCTGAGGACGGCGGTTCTACTTGGACAGCTTCCGCTGCTATCCCAGGCGCAGTGATTGTGGATCTGAAAATCTCACCGAATTACACGACTGACCATACCGTGTTTGCACTTAGCTCCGGTAACGTCACGACCGCGCCGCAGGTATACATCTCGACCAACGGTGGTGCATTATTCTCCGTCCTCGGCGGAACCATTGGCCCTGCTGGTAGCTACATCGGTACCAGTCTCGCTGTCTCCCCGATCTACAATAATGGCGAAGGTGAGATAATGGTTGGCACGGTTGGAATCGCGCCCGGTTTTGGCAACGTTCATATCTGGGGCAAAGACAACGTTGAAGCCTGGAAAATCCAGAACCTCAACGAAGATATTACCAGCGTGGCATATTCTCCCAACTTCCTACTCGATTCCACCAGACTTGCCGTCGGTTCTACCGCGGCCGCGGGCACCGTGCTGCACACCATGGTGGGTGATGATAACATAGCCGGCACTCCCGCCTGGGATAAAACCATACCTTATGCGCTTATTGATAGCAGAGTTCTGGATACCAACTCTACAGGTGCTAATATCATCAGCAGCTCCATTGCTCTCCCATCTGACTTCAATGCTAGCTCCATACTCACCCGCATCTGCTTCGTGAGCATTGTAGCCAATCCAGCTCTCGCCGTTAATAACGTATACCGTATTGCCGTGGCGGCCGGCACTCCTCTCCCGGCGGAGACTGGTGCGGGCATACCTATGGGCCCGCCCACGTGGTTCTTGCCTCCGGCAGATTTTTCCGTTCAGAGTCTGGTTTATTCCGGCACTTATGCTGACGGCACACTTTTTGGCGGTCTGGCCAATAAAGATATGATTGTTAAGAATACCGTGCCCATGGGGGTTTCGCCAATCGGCAGCTGGAGTTCCAGCATCGGGTTAACCGGCGACGGGCCGACCTACCTGGCCTTAACCAACGATTTCGCTACCAGCTCCAGGATGTACGCCACCACCAGTGCTGAAGGTACTATCTTCGTTTCCAATGATGGCGGCGCTACGTTCACCGCGCTGGCGATCACCTTACCACCGCCGGTCGTTGTCACTTTCCCAGACCCCAATCTCGAAGCAGCTATCCGCAGTGCTATCAATAAGCAGAGTGGTGATATTTACGCCAGCGACCTGTTAGGTCTTACATCCTTAGATGCTGGAAGTAAAAACATCACCAACCTTTCCGGCTTAGAGTACTGCTCCAACCTGCAATCTCTTTACCTGTGGGGTAATCAGATAAGTAATATAGGTCCGTTGCAAAACCTGACCAGCCTCACATCTCTTCGACTAGATAGCAGCCAGATAACCGATATCAGCGCCCTGCAAAACCTGACTAACCTGCAAAGTCTTAACCTGTGGAACAATCAGATAAGTGATATCAGCGCCCTGCAAAACCTGACCAACCTGCGAGAACTTGAACTGTGGAACAATCAAATAAGTAATATCAGTGCCCTGCAAAACCTGACTAGTCTTAATTGGCTTCAACTAGGTCGTAACCAGATAAGTGATATCTCACCGCTCCAAAACCTGACCAGCCTGACAGGTCTTATATTAGATAACAACCAGATAAGCGATGTCAGTGCCCTGCAAAACCTGACCAACCTGACCTGGATTGACTTAAGTAACAACCGGATAAACGATATTAATGCCCTGCAAAATCTCACCAGTCTGCGAGATCTTAGTTTATCACAAAATAAGATAGCCGATATATCGCATCTGTCAAACCTGACCAACTTGATAACTCTTGACCTCTGGAGTAACCAGATAAGTAACGTTTCTGCTTTGTCCGATCTGACTAACTTAAATAATCTTAACCTTAGTTATAACAATATCATTGATATTACTGCATTATCTGGTCTAACTAATCTCTTGAATCTGACCATCGACGTTAATCAAATCAGCGATATTTCCGCCTTGTTCGTAATGACTAATCTATCATATCTTGACTTAAGCTATAACAACATCATCGATATTACTGTGTTAAAGGAGTTGACTAATTTATCAACTCTTGTCCTCTACAATAATAAGATAAGCGACATAACATCCCTGGCAAACCTGACCAGCCTGCAAGGACTCTACTTAGAATCCAACCAGATAACTGATATATCGCCTCTGGTTACTAACTTGGGGCTGGGCTCCGGCGATTCCATCACCTTACAAAACAATTTCCTGGATACCAACCCCGGCTCCCAAAATATGCTGGATATCCAGACCCTGATTAACCGCGGCGCAAACGTAACTTATCTGCCCCAGAACGTAAAACAAGTGGTGGTCACTTTCCCCGATCACAACCTGGAGGCAGCTATCCGCAGCGCTATCAATAAGCCAAATGGTGATATTTATGCCAGCGACTTGTTAGGTATTATCTCCATAGATGCTGGAGGCAAAAACATCACCAACCTTTCCGGCTTGGAGTACTGCTCCAACCTGCAATCTCTTTACCTGTGGGGCAATCAGATAAGTAATTTAGGTCCGTTGCAAAACCTGACCAGCCTCACATCTCTTCGACTAGATAGCAGCCAGATAACCGATATCAGCGCCTTGCAAAACCTGACTAACCTGCAAAGTCTTAACCTAAGTAACAATCAGATAAACAATATCGATGCTCTGCAACATTTGACCAACCTAATCTCGCTTGATCTTGGAATGAACAAGACAACCGATATCTCATCCTTGCAAAATCTCACAAAATTGACCTTCCTCGGTCTTTATAGCAATCAGATAACCTATATCGATGCTTTACAAAACCTTACAAGTCTTCAATGTCTTTACTTGGATACCAACCAGATAAATGATATCAATGGCCTGCAAAATCTGACCGGTCTGCAAAATCTTAACTTGAGTGCCAATCAGATAGACAATATCAATGCCTTGCACAACCTCACCAGCCTTACGTCGCTTTATATTGGTGGTAACCATATAGACAATATCGATACCCTGCAAAACCTGACCGGCCTTCAAATTCTATGGCTAAATGGAAATAAAATAACCAGTATCGATATCCTGCAAAACCTACCTAATTTGATAAATCTTGAATTGGAGAATAACCAGATAACCGATATATCCCCACTCGTCGCTAACCCGGGATTGGGGTCAGGTGATAGCATAGAATTAGAATACAATTTCCTGGATACTAACCCCGGCTCCCAGAACATGGTGGATATCACGACCCTGATTAACCGCGGGGTATCCGTATATTATCTACCGCAGAGCATACAATACTACAACCTGACCATAAATACCACCGGGCAGGGTACGGTAGACAGGAACCCTGATCAATCCAATTACGCCCAGGGCAACCTGGTAGAGCTTACCGCCAAGCCCGAGCTGGGTTGGAGCTTTGCCGGCTGGAGCGGGGACTTAAGCGGCACCACCAACCCGACACCCATTACAATGGACAGCAACAAGACCGTCACCGCTACATTTACCCGTAACACCTTTACCATTAAAGCCGGCGCCGGCGCCCATGGCAGCATATCGCCTTCCGGTAATATCACGGTTGAATATAGTGACAACCAGACCTTCACCATCACCCCGGATACCAACTATCATGTCGCCGATGTTTTGGCGGATGGCGCTTCGGTAGGTGCGGTGACTGCCTATAAATTCTCCAACTTAACCGGTGACCATACTATTTCGGCCAGTTTCGCCATCAATCCCATCGTGGTTACTTCGCCTAACGGCGGCGAAAGCTGGGCCGTAGGGAGCAGTCATGCCATCACCTGGTCGTCAGCGGGAATTGCCGGCAATGTCAATATCCTTCTCTCTCGGGATGGTGGAACGAGCTGGGCGCCTACACCTGTCATCTCAAATACACGTAATGACGGGACTCAATCCTGGATAGTAACCGGTCCGGCAACATCACAGGCCAGAATAAAGGTGGTAAGCGTTTCCAACCCGACCGTTTTTGATATTAGTGATGCCAATTTCAATATCGTTCAATCGCTTACGTTGACCTCACCCAACGGTGGAGAGATCTGGATGGCTGGTACTAATCATGCCATCACCTGGTTGTCAGCGGGAATTACCGGCAATGTCAATATCCTTGTCTCTCGGGATGGCGGAATAAGCTGGGCGCCTGTTATCTCAAATACTCCCAATGATGGGACTCAATCCTGGGCAGTAACCGGACCGGCAACATCACAGGCCAGAATAAAGGTGGTAAGCGTTTCCAGTCCGGCAGTTTTTGATACAAGTGATGCCAATTTCACTATCGTTCAATCGATTACGGTGACCTCACCCAATGGTGGTGAAAGCTGGGTAGTGGGGAGCAGTCATGTCATCACCTGGTCTTCAGCGGGAATTACCGGTAATGTCAATATCCTGCTCTCTCGTGATGGTGGAATAAGCTGGGCGACTGTTATCTCAAATACTCCCAATGATGGGACTCAATCATGGGCAGTCACCGGACCGGCAACATCACAGGCCAGAATAAAGGTGGTAAGCGTTTCCAACCCGACTGTTTTTGATATTAGCGATGCCAATTTCAATATCGTTCAATCGCTTACGTTAACTTTACCTAATGGTGGAGAAAGCTGGATGGCAGGCACTAATCATGTCATCACCTGGTCTTCAGCGGGAATTACCGGTAATGTCAATATCCTGATTTCTAGAGATGGTGGAACAAGCTGGACGCCTGTTATCTCGAATACTCCCAATGACGGGACTCAATCATGGGCAGTCACCGGCCCGGCAACATCACAGGCCAGAATAAAGATCGTAAGCGTTTCTAATCCGGCTGTTTTTGATACGAGTGATGCCAATTTCAATATCGTTCAATCGATTACGGTGACCTCTCCTAACGGTGGAGAAAACTGGAAAATTGGCTCCACCCAGACGATTACCTGGGATTCGACGGGAGTATCGCAGGTAAGAATAGATATATCCCGCGATGGCGGCGTTACCTGGTCTACCATCATTCCTACCGCCCAAAGTAATGGCCACCTGAGCTGGAAAGTGACCGGGCTGGCATCTTCTCATGCCAGAATACGGATTGTTGCCTTGGGAGGTTCCGTCTTCGATATCAGCGATGCAGACTTCAACATAGTGAGATAAGAAAAGGCCAAATTTACTCAAGGTCAGTGGGGCGAGGATCACTTCCTCGCCTCCCTGGACAATTCAGTTTACATTAAGCCCAAAGAGCGAAGTTAAACTGCCCCTTAACCTTTCAGACTAACCGAGCGAACTGGGAAACGCCCGCCAGGGCGTAACATGATTGCCTGGTAAGATGATTGCCTTTTTAGCACGATGATACTATAATGTGTCCAGAAAAGGAGGCAAGCGGCCTCCGCCTTTTTTCACGGCCAAATGGGGTTCAGAAGGTCGGCAGTTCAAATCTGCCCGCCCCGACCATAGCTTCAACAAAAGTTCTCGCGACCTCCTGATATATCTGAAATAATTGTAATAGCAAATGTCCGCAGATAAAATATGGTTATTTCCACACACCCGACCACACCGCCCGGTACTTCTCGTGAGCCACTGATAAACTGCAAACCCAAATGAGATTGAAAAGGTTCTACCTGTTGGCCTCCCGTTTTCACCGTTTCACCATTTCAATATTGATGTCAACTTCTCAAAATAACCTGTAAGCTATATAATGTTGGCAACATTACGTTTTAGTAGAGGTGTCAACATGGTTAGCACACGAACGTTCCGGATGCCTACCACAATCTTCGGGCGCGGTTCTTCCGATAATGCCGGCGCTGAACTCAAAGCCCTGGGAGCAAAGAAAGTTTTCATCGTTACTGACGAGATCCTCTGGAAAATGGGTGCACTAAATAACACAATTACCGGTTTAACTGCCGAAAAACTGGAGTTCCAGGTTTATAATAAACTTCCCACCGAGCCCACGGTGGAGTTCGTGGAAGATGGCGTCAAGCTGCTCAAAGAAGCCGGCTGCAATATCATCCTGGCTGTGGGAGGAGGGACGCCCATCGATACCGCCAAGGCGATTTCTATCATGGCGCGGAACCGCTGTAAAATAGAAGACTGCATGGGAGCCAACAAGATACCCGTCCCGGGACTGCCCCTGGTAGCTGTTCCGGCTACGGCCGGCACCGGCAGCGAAGTTACTATATTCACCATCATTACCAACACCAAAACAAGCGTCAAAATGCTGATTTCCAGCCCGTATTTAATGCCGGCTCTTGCCATTATCGACCCCATGTTAACCGTTTCCATGCCCCGCGGACTTACCGCGGCGACCGGGCTGGATGCCCTGACCCATGCCATCGAGTCCTACGTATCACGGAAAGCACAGCCGATGACTGATGTCCTGGCGCTATCAGCGATGAGACTGCTCGCCGTCAATTTGCCACTGTCCTGGGAGAATGGTAAGAACCTGGAGGCGCGGGAAAAAACCATGCTCGGTGCATATCAGGCCGGATTGGCTTTCGGGAATGCCTCGGTAGCCCTGGTCCATGGGATGTCCCGGCCTATCGGCGCCTGCTTTCACGTCGCCCACGGATTATCTAACGCGGTGTTGCTGGGACCGGTGATGGAATTCAGCCTTTCCGGTAATCCCGGACGTTATGCGGAAATCGCCGCCGCTATTGGAGAAAATGTGGCGGGACTGGACGATATGACCGCGGCGGAAAAGGGAGCACTGGCCGTGAGGAAACTGATCAAACAACTCGAGATACCCCGGCTTCGCGACCTGGATATCAATAAAACCAGATTCAATGAGTTGATTCCCCAGATGATAGATGCAGCTATAGCCAGCGGCAGTCCCGATAATAACCCGAGGATAGCCACCAGAGAAGAAATGGCCGGAATTTACCGACAGGCTTATTGATAGAAATAAAATAGGAGGGTGACCAGCACATGTCTTTGTTAAATGAGCCAATCAAGGAAGTCCTGGAGCTTAAAAATTATATCGGTGGCAAGTGGGTAAAATCGACCTCGGGTAAGACACTTGATGTAAAGAACCCCGCCACCCAAAAAACAATCGCTAAAGTGCCGATGTCTTCCCCGGATGAGGTAAACGCGGCCGTCGCCGCCGCTAAAGAAGCGTTCCCGGAGTGGCGCCGGACACCGCCGCTGGTAAGGGCCAGATACCTCTTTAAATTACGTGAGCTGCTGGAAGAGCACTTTGAAGAATTAAGCTGCGTACAAACGATGGAGCACGGCAAGACCATCGACGAGTCCAGAGGGGAGACGAGGCGGGGTGTTGAGATGGTCGAAGTAGCCTCCGGAATACCATCCTTGATGATGGGCTATAACCTGGAGGACATCGCTTCCGGCATCGACGAATATGTTATCTACCAGCCGCTGGGAGTTTTCAGCCATATCGCCCCATTTAACTTCCCGTTTATGGTGCCGCTCTGGTTTTCCCCCTTTGCCATGGCCACGGGTAATACCTTTGTGTGCAAACCCTCGCCCAGGGACCCCATCAGCCAGATAAAGCTGGCAGAACTCATTGAGGAAGCCGATATACCGGCCGGCGTGTACAACCTGGTGAACGGGGGAGGCGATGCCGCCGTAGCTTTATTGGATAACCCGGACGTTAAAGGGGTAACTTTTGTGGGGACAACGGCGGTAGGGCGGGATGTCGTTTACAAGAAATGCGGCGAAACCGGCAAGCGAGCTATCGTCCAGGGCGCCGCCAAAAATTTCATGGTAGTCATGCAGGACGCCAACGTAACGGCAACCATCCCGGCGCTGCTGACCTCTTTCTACGGCTGCACGGGACAGCGCTGTCTTTCGGGCGCCAACCTGGTAATCATCGGGGATGATGCTTTCTACCGCAAATTCGTGGATGCATTTGCCGAAGCGGTAGCCAAGATAAAAGTCGGTTACGGGCTGGATGACGCTATCCAGATGGGCCCGATGCAGTCGGTCGATGGCAAAGAAAGGGTGCTGGGCTACATTCAAAAGGGCATCGCCGAAAAGGCCAGGCTCATTCTCGACGGCCGGAAGCCGAAAATAATCGGCGACTACCCCGATACTTGCTTCCTAGGGCCGAGCATCTTCGAAAATGTGACTCCCGACATGACGATAGCCCGGGAGGAAATCTTTGGGCCGGTGGCCAGCGTAATGCGGGTAAAAGACCTCGATACGGCAATCAAAACAATCAATAACAGCCGGTACGGCAACGGGAACGCCATCTTCACCTCTAACGGCAAGGCGGCGCGGGAATTCCAGTACCGCGTAGAATCAGGCAACATAGGCATCAACATCGGCATCACGGCGCCCATGGCTTTTTTCCCGTTTGGCGGCATGAAAGATTCTTTCTTCGGGATTCTACACGGGCAGGGCAAAGACGCCGTGCGTTTCTTTACCGAAGGCAAAGTCGTTATACAGAGGTGGTACTAGATGAAGTTTAACACCGTCTCCCAGGTCATCAGTTTCGCCAGGAAACTCGAGGAAGACGGGGCCGGTTTTTACGAGTCCGCAGCCAAACAATACGCCAAGGATAGTGAAGTGCTGCGGGGTTTCGTTAATGAAAACAAGAAGAACATTACGAGGGTTGAAAGGGCGTATTACAGCGCCATTACGGACGCTCTCGAGGGCGGGTTTGCGTTCGATTTAGACCCGGATGAATACACCTTCAACCCTGATGTCTCCATGAATAAAACCTATTCCGATGCCATCGAAACAGCCATCCGGATGGAAGAAAAAACCGCCCGGTTCTACGATAAAGCCGCCCAGCAAGCCAAACCCCTGATGGCAGATGTTCCCCGGGCTTTTTCTATCATGGCAAGGTTAAGAGATGACCGCCGGCAAAAGCTAACAGCTTTACTGGATACCCGGAATCCGACCAAATAACCTGGTATCTCATAAAGTGCCCGGATTGTATTCACCGCCGCTTCCTGGATTGCCATGTCTGGGCCGGTGGCTCTGAAGTATTCGCTTGACCGACCTGTATATCGTGGGACGCCGCTCCCGTTTAATGTTTCTTCATGTATTGCGGTTCTGCAAACTCATGAACATTATGTTTTATATCGGGTGTGGTGGAAAGGAGGAATAATGGCTTATCTACTCTCGTGACGATTAACGGTGCATGACGGACTCCCTTGGGGATAAAAATTGCGCAGGTTTTAGTAATAACGTATTTTTCGTCCTCGAACCAGAATTCGACTTCTCCGCAAAGTTCATACGGATGTTCGATATCACTCCCGACCAATACTATGTATTCGTCCATATCGTGCGCGTGCTGCGGGTATACCCTGGTCAGTGAACCCGGGACTATTGCCGTTTGCCATGTGCCGCACATCATAAAGGCCCCTTTGATAATGCCATCATGCACATAGAATAACTCCGTCCCGGGAGTGCGTATTTCTTGATGTCTCAATGGAGGTTGGGTCTGACCGCCATACACAAAATTTTTTGCGAATTTTCTTGTCGCCATTTTTACCCTCCAATTTCTCTATTTTTAATGCCTTTGCCGTTCCATCTACCACTGACTTAGCAAGCCTTATCACACTATGTCATCCTGAAAATGTAGGGATTGCTGGAATCGTTTATTAGTTCAAAAGTATTTTTCCCGATATGTAATAAATATTGATATAAATCATCGATTTGTTCCGGGGTTAGTCCTCGTAATACCTGGTTGCAGAGGTGATGGGTGGATGTTCTCACAATTTTTGTCGTAAGCTCCAGGCCTTTTTCCGTAATGGAGATCATTTTTTTCCTGCGATCCCCTTCGGAGTCCGGATTATCCCTGATGACATATCCATTTTTCTCTAAAGTGTCGATGACTTTGGTGATAGAGAATTTAGAACGCCAGGCTTGTTTGCTTATTTCGGTAGCGATCATACTACCGCCGTTCATCACCAGAATATGAAGGATATTTTGACCGGTACGGGACACGGCGTGTTCGCCTAATTCATTGGTAACATAGTTGTCTAAAATATCATAAGTTAAGAAAAAAGCGGTATAAGCCCTAACTATCGGATCATTTGCCCTGGAACGAATTCCTTCTGCCGCTGACTCTATTTTTCTTTTAAGTCGATCGTCCAAAGATACCCTCCCACAACCCAATTACTAAATTATTGGTATTGATTAAATATTGACACACGCATAACACCATAGTAATATATATTACTATCTCTAATATTATAATCTATTATATTACAATATTATATATTGATACTGCTAATTATTAGCAAATATTTATTTTCTTGAGGGACTTATTTATAATACGCCGGGAGAGAAAACGGGGAAACATAATGAATATTACAAAAGGAAGCGGCTCCGGAAAGTCTAAACCTGCTAAATCTGGCTGGATAGACATTTCCTGGCCATTGTACACGGGCATGAGGTATTGGCCGGAGAATAAGCCGCCTAAGATAGAATTCTTCGAGTTAAGAAGTAAAGGCGGTCATACCGATTGCATCGGTTTGGATATCATATCGCACACCGGAACACATATCGATGCACCGCTTCATTTCATTCCCGATGGGGCAACGATTGATACCATGCCCCTGGATGCTCTCATCGGTCCGGCACGGGTTATCGAAAGTAAAGACGCTGAATCGATAAAGGCAGAGGAACTGGTTCCTTACGATTTTCAGCCCGGTGAGCGTGTTCTCTTTAAAACGCAAAACTCTTTAAAATGCTACAAAACAGACGATTTTATCAAAGATTACATCTATATTTCTCCGGAGGCGGCACATTTCCTCGTTGATAAGAAGATATCAGTCGTCGGTATAGATTATATTGCCGTAGGCAGCCGTCTTTACCGGGACAAGAATGTGGAGACACATATGACTTTTTTCAAGAACGGCGTATGGATTCTCGAAGCGATTAATCTGTCTGGGGTAAAGCCCGGCCCTTATGAACTTATTTGCTTACCCCTTAGAGTGAGAAATGGTGATGCCGCCCCGGCCCGCGCCATCATTAAACCGATATAAACAGCGGTGGCAGAGAATGAAAATAAGTTATATAGTTTTGGTATTGTTCGTTGCCTGAGTTTTCGACGTGGGTCACTCTAAAATTCGCTGAAAGGAGGTGTATATTAAGTCAAGATTAAATGTAATTTCTGCTTTAAATGTTCAACGGTTACAGGGAATTCCAATAGTCTGAAAAGGAGCAGTTGTTCATGAAGAAATTCCTAATATTGTCATCTGTGATGTTGCTGGCACTGGCAATGCTATTAGTTGGCTGCAGCAAATCATCGACAACAACCACAGCAACAAAGTCAGCCACTCCAACGCCGGCCTCTACCCTGAAACCGCAGTCCGGCGGTACTTTGAGAATTATCATGACCGAGTTTGGGTCGGCTTCTCTCGGCTTACCGTGGAAAATGACCGGCTCCAATACTGATGTGGTTGACTTAATTCTCGAGAGATTGCTGATTCAAGAGAGGAGTGGAGAATACACCGGCATACTCGCTCAGAGCTTCGAATGGTCCACCGACTATACCACACTTATCTTGCACCTCAGACATGGCGTTAAATTCCAGGATGAAACCGATTTCAACTCCGCGGCCGTCAAATGGAATTATGACCAGGCTATAGCCGCCAAATCGGCCGGCTATGATCTGATAACCTCGACGGAGACTCCCGATCCATACACCTTTAAGATACACATGGCTAAGTATGATGCTGCGCTTTTACCCATGGTAACCGCGGCCAATATTAATAGCCCTTATTCCTATATGATATCGCCGACGGCGTACCAAAAGAATGGCGAAGATTGGGCCAACATGAACCCGGTCGGGACAGGGCCGTTCAAGTTTAAGGAATATAAGCCTGATAATTATGTTCTAACGGAAAGGTTCGACGACTACTGGGGCGGCAAGCCTTACCTCGATGCCGTAAAAAGTGTTTTGATTCCTGATGCCGTGACGGCGCAGTTAGCCTTCGAATCCGGGGAAGACGAAGCTATCAGTATAATGGGTAAAGGATACCTTCTAGCTCGTGACCTGGGGCCTAAGGGATACACCATCGATGCCTGGCCGGACCTTAAGACGTCTCTGGTTGCTGCCAGCGGTGACCCCAATAAAGTCGGCGTGGCCAATACCGGTCCTCTTGGCAATGAACTGGTACGCATGGCCATAGAATACGCCATCGACAAGCAAAAGATATGTGATACCGTTTTCAATGGCTATTATCAGCCCGTCTATCAGTATGCGCCTCCTATTTTAAGACCAGCCAAACCTGACTTTGTACCGCGCACCTACGATCCGGTTAAGGCCAAGGACCTTTTAACACAGGCAGGATATCCCAATGGCTTCGATACGACACTTTATTGCGGGGTTCACCTCGGTGGGGATGAGATACCTCTAATCCAGTCTTATCTCAATGCCGTCGGCATAAGGACGACGGTAGAAATGACCACCATCGCCAAGTGGATAGACATGGAGACTAACGGTTGGCAGGACGGTCTTATGATATCCCCAACGGGAAATGACCCGAGTTTAGCCAACTACTTCTCACGCTTCTGGTGGACGCCCGATGCACCCCAGTGGTCACACGGAATATACTGGACTGCTCTTTATAGACCACCAGAATTACAGGCAATGTTAGTAAATTTTATGGCGGAACCCGATTCTGCAAAACAAATCACCATGGGCAAGGATATTGTATCTTATATATCTGCGCATGCTCTGGCTATTCCTCTATGGGATTGGGTAAGCAACGAGGTCATGCAGCCCTATCTCCACGATGCTCGTTATGAAGCCCAACAATTCCACAGGTGGGATTATGCCCATGCATGGATGGAGCTAGATAAAATAAAGAAATAAAATAAGCTTATTGCTAGGAACATTCTGGCTAAACCATAAAGGGGGAGGCTTCTTTACATTCAGAGGTCACAACCTGCTGGTATTAAGAGGTCTCCCCCAGGCATATCTCTGCATTGGCGGCAAATCCGGCCGATATCGCCATTTAAGGGAAGTTATTAATGATTACATATGCCACTCGTCGGTTGCTACTTGCGGTTATCACCATTCTGCTCGTAACCCTGATAGTGTTTTTTATGGTGCGCATTTTGCCCGGCGATCCCCTTTTAATGATGATGAGCCGGGACCAATACACATCGGTATCCCCGGAACAGCTCCAGATTTTAAGGCATCAATACGGGCTGGACAAACCGGTAATAGTGCAATACATCCGTTGGTTGCCCGGTCTGTTTCACGGCGACTTTGGGAAATCGACCTCTCACCTTGAACCCGTGAGCACTCTCCTTGCCCGGCGTGTACCGGTATCTCTTTACCTGGGTCTAGTGTCTTTTGTTATTGCTAATATCCTTGGCATACTGGCCGGAACAATTTCAGCATTGAGGCGCGGCACGAAAATTGACATGGTTGTAACGATATTAGCCAATATCGGGGTAACCATACCTATTTTCTGGATGGGCATAATGCTGATTTATGTGTTTGGCTTTAGGTTGGGATGGCTCCCCACCAACGGCTATATATCCCCGTTTGAAAATTTCTGGTTGAGCATAAAGCTGATGATTATGCCGGTGGCTTGCGAGTCCGTTTTCACCATTGGGGCCATTTCCCGCCAGACCCGCTCCAGCATGCTTGAGGTAATCCGCCAGGACTACATCCGGACTGCCCGGGCCAAAGGTCTGCGGGAGCGCACGTTGGTAATGAGACACGTCCTTAAAAACGGTCTCATTACGATTACTACCTTATCCGGGATGCAACTCAGCAGTATCATTGGCGGAACTGTACTTATCGAGACCGTATTCAACATTCCTGGGATGGGCAGGCTGGCGGTGGATGCTGTCCGCTCTTTGGATTATACGGTTATCCAGGCTGTTGTTCTCCTGATTGCTATCATGGTGACTTCGATAAACTTCCTGGTGGATATCTCCTATGGCTGGCTGGATCCCAGGATACGATATAACTAAAGGAGTCTGATTTATGTCTAAAGAGAGCCCCGTCTCTCTATCTTTCTCCGAAGCTCCGCCCCGGGTCAGCGAGCTCCGGCGCTTTACGCGGGTGTTTTTTGGCCGCAAATTAGTTCTATTCGGTCTCATCATTATTTTAATCACGGTAATAGCGGCTGTTTTTGCGCCGTTACTGGCTCCTTACGATCCTTATAAACCAGACCTGGATAATACACTGCTTTCTCCTAACTGGCACCATCTTCTGGGCACCGATGCCATAGGAAGAGACACTTTAAGCCGTTTGATATTCGGCGCAAGGACTTCAATGCTGGTCGGTATTTCTGCTATCTGTATTGGTGCTGCTGTCGGCTTGACCCTGGGATTGGTTGCCGGATATTTCGGCGGTATCACGAATCTTATTATTATGAGATTTATAGACGCACTCATGTCTTTCCCGATGATATTATTTGCCTTGGCCATCGCCTCTCTGCTCGGGGAAGGGTTGAAAAACATCATTATCGCTCTCGGTGTAGGTCTGGTACCCATGTACGCCCGGTTGATGTGCGGTCAGGTCCTCTCCGTTAAGGAAAATGATTATATCATGGCTGGCAGGTCTATGGGCGCCGGTAACGGGCGCATGATATGGCACCATATTTTACCTAACTGTTTACCGCCGCTGATAGTCATGGTGACTCTGATGTTGGGATCTACTATTTTAGCCGAAGCAGGCTTGAGTTTTCTCGGTGTAGGCATAAGGCCGCCGGGGGCAGCCTGGGGCAGTATGATCAATGATGGCTATCAACGTATACGCACTTACCCGATACTCAGTTTTGCTCCCGGTGTGGCGATTATGCTTGTCGTATTTTCTCTCAACATGGTTGGGGATGGATTAAGGGATGCCCTTGACCCAAGGTTAAGGGGAACAATATAGCCAGCGCACTGATAATGCACCTGGTTACTCTTAAAATATAACATCGGGACAAAGGAAATAATATTTATTGACATCATATAGAGGTACTAATGTATGGGGAGTATTATTATGAAGATTGAAGAATTAGAAGCCAGGCTTAAAATTCTAGAAGCCAAATTCCGGATTTCCCAGGACATCGAAGAGATAGAAAAGCTTCAAAGGGCATATGGTTATTACATCGAACACTGGATGTCCGATGAGTTAATAGACCTGTTCGCCGATGTTCCGGATGTCGCCATACACTTGATCGGATTAGGTACCTTTCTTGGTCCAAAGCATGTCCGGCAATTTTTTAAAAATGACATGGGAAAGAACCCGGAATTTTTACATCAGGTTATGCAGAGTTCCGGGATTGTCACGGTCGATCCGGACGGCAAAACTGCCAGGGGCAGGTGGAACGGGTGGGGAGTGCTTGCCATACCCCAGGGAGGAGGCGTAACGCAGGAATTTCTCGGCGGAATGTACGAAAACGACTATATTAAACAAGACGGAAAATGGAAAATCAAGATAGCCAGGCACATTCCTACTTACTACGCTGTTCCGGGCAAAGGTTTTGTAAAACCAGAACGAGTTGCGGCTATAGACCCCAATTATGTTGCGGAAGACCATATGAAACCCGACATTCCAGATACTATCAAACCAGTATATCCTTCCGGATATATCCTTCCGTTTTCTTTCAAACATCCCGTGACCGGAAAGGAAACCAATGAGAGAAAATGGAACGCCTCTTTAGGAATGTGAAATAGCAAAAAACTTGAGCTAAGAGTAGGAAATATGGGTGATACCAGTTTACTTGGCGTCCCCGTTTTCTTCTTGACGGGATTGTTTTTGCTTACAGTTTTTCCCGGTAATATCTGCCTGCTGAGACTTCTTTGATTTGAAGTAAAAATACACACAAAAATATAAGGAGGAAAGGCCATCATGACTGACAAGGAGCTTGAGGTTAGAGTTAAAACGCTGGAAAAAGAACTTCAGAGATTAAAAGACATCGAGGCGATAACCAGGCTGCAGCGCATTTATGGTTACTATCTTACGACCTTCATGAACGATGAGTTAATCAGTTTGTTTTCGGAAAGTCCTGAGACATCCTTGGAGTGGCCGGAAGGCACTTATTTAGGTAAGAGTGGCGTAAAAATATCATTCGGCAACTCGAATAAGGATATGAATCCGGAATTTATGCATCAGTTGATGCAGATACAGGGTGTCATTGACGTTGCCGAAGATGGCAAAACAGCCAGGGGCAGGTGGTGGGGATTCGGGGCTATGGCCATGCCTAAGAGTGAAAGGATTAATCAAACACCGATGGATGAAGGTGTCGCGCAAGCTTTTGCCTGCGGCGTCTACGAGAATGAGTACATCAAAGAAGATGGAATTTGGAAAATGTGGAAAATAAAGTGGGTCCCGCTTTTCCGGGCTACACCGGTAGAAGGTTGGGTAAAACCGGAGAGGCTTGCTCAACCAAAAACACCCCAGGAAGGCAAGACTGGAATGCCTGCCTGGTGGAAGCCTGACCTTCCGCCAAAGGGTATCGACTATGAGTATCCTTCGGGTTATATCTTGCCTTTTCACTTCAAACACCCGGTTACCGGTAAGGCCAGTACCGAGGAAAAACGAAATGTGCGTGTTAAGGGTGTAAAAAAATAAGTTAATGCCAGGGATATGCTGGGCCGAAATTGACGAGAATAAAGGTCGGAAAAATCACTCATGAACAGGCTGCCAGCTCAAAATACCGCCTTTATGCACAAAGTGACCGATGCCCGGCAACGGGAAATGACAGGCAAATACCAGTACGCCTGATTCAGCTATCTTCGATATTCCTTCGGTCCTGAGCCTGACTGCCTGTTCGGGAACAGAATCAAGAAACGCATAATAATCCGGGTTAGCAAGTTCCACCTGACTGTGAATCAGGTCCCCGATGCATAAAATCTTATGTTTGCCCGAGGATATCTCCAGCATGGCATTGCCCAGCGTGTGTCCGTAGGCCGGCAGGAGTTTAATGCCGGGTATTATTTCTGCATTTTCTTCCGCCAAGTCAAATTGGTCCCGGATGGGCAGGAGGTACTTTCGGGCGGCGGCAAACATCTCATAATGTTTGGCAGTGTCAGGCATGGTCGCCCAGGAATCGAACTCCTTCCTCAACACCATATGCCGCGCCTGCGGGAAAACAGGTCTATCGTGTGAGTCGAATGAACCGCCCACATGGTCCGTGTGGCCGTGAGTGTAAATGATGGTATTTATCTGGCCTGGATTTACACCTTCTTTTAATAAATTCTTCAAGAGTTTCCCGGCGCTGGCCTGAAATCCGCTCCCGCAGCCGGTATCTACCAGTATTTTGCGCTGCCCTTGCTCGATGAGCAGACAGCTCACATCCATCAGCTCTCCGGGCTTTTTAGAGGGTGGCGGACTTGGTACGCGGATGATTCCGTCGCTCACCACCATGCATTTGAAAGCGCCAATATTAAGACGAAAGCTCTTGTTGACCATGCTGGACCGCCTCTAATAAATAATAGAGAAACGCGTATAGATTCAGATGCCACTGGTCTAAAATCCTAGTGTTTCGCTGACCTTCCGCCGTCTTGGGCAAAGACCTGACCTGTAATGTAACTGGAAGCATCCGAAGCCAGGAGCACCGCTAAACCGGCCAGCTCATCGGCTTCGGCGAAGCGGTTCATCGGGATATCCTCATTGGTTCTCTTCATCATTTCCTGCATGGCGGCCATTTGCTGCGGGTTGGGCGGGGTGTTTGGCCTGGGATTATCATGGCCGAGTTCGGAATGATGCATGCCCGGGGCAATACAATTTACCCGGATATTATATTTGGCATACTCGATGGCGGCGACCTGGGTCATAATATTAATCCCGGCTTTGGCCGCGCAGTAGGCGACCGGAGCGATTTCCGGGAATTCTGCCCTGATGCCGGCCGTGGACGAGGTGTTGATAATCGCACCCTTATTCTGTTTTATCATAACCGGCAGGACATATTTTAGTACCAGGAAGGGGCCCCGCAGGTTGGTGCTGATGATGATATCGAAGTCAGCCACAATTTCTTCGTGTATGGGGCGATGCGGCCGGGCAATGCCGGCATTATTGAACAGGATATCGATGCGGCCGAATTTCTTGACCGTTTCGTCGACCATTCTCTTGATATCCTGCTCTTTGGTCATATCGGCGGATATACCCAGGGTCTTAACTTTATACTTGGCCAATATGGCCAGCGTTTCATCAATCTTCCCCTGGTCGCGGGCCGCGATGGCGACATTCGCCCCGAATGCCGCAACAGCTTCGGCGTAGGCCCGGCCGATACCGCGGCTCCCCCCGGTAATCAGAGCGACCTTGCCGGTCAGATCGAAAATGCTTTTATCCATGATTCAATTCTCCTTTTCCCATTAATGTATATACTCTTTAGTGTTTATTATATACCTCGCCGCGCAGGATTGAAAAATGGAAAACAGGCCTGTCGATTCTTCTCAAGACCATCGGCGAATGTTTTAGCCCTCTGGGAACGAACAGCAGGCATGTTTTAGTCAGCAGATGTTTTTCATCACCCAGCCAGAACTCGATTTCTCCGCATAAATCATGATAATCTCTCGGGTCGGACCCGATAAAACCCAGGATTTCATCAACATCGTGCGTATGGGCTTCCACTTTAACATCGGACGCGGTGTGATACCACATGAACTCCGCGCAAAAGCTGCCCTTGATCATATTATCGTCGAGATAGAGAATCGGCTTGGCGATATCAAAAAGTATCTTCTGGAATGCGTCTTCAGCCCGGACGTCATCCATCGGTCGGCCGTTGAAATCCTCGATAATGTATTTCCCATACTTTGTTTTAGCCATTTTCATTTCCTCCTGACAGATGCATTAGTTCTAGCCGTTAGGTTATGTCGCAGAAGCTGGTCAGCTCAAGGACCAGGTTGGCGACTTTCAGGTCGACGTAGGCCGCTCCCATTTTACCTTTTATTTTCCCGTAGAACGGCACTTCCGCGCCCAGACTGATAAGGCGGTTTGCTTCTTTTTCGACGTCCTTAACCTGGAACCCGATGTGGTGGATCCCTTCGCCCCTGGTGTTCAGGAATTCTGTCCAGGGGTTGGGTTCATCGCCCGGCTGGATGAATTCCAGCTGCATATTTCCTATCTGCACGATAAACGCCTTGAAGTTCGATACTGAGGGTTTACCATGGTAAAACAGGCCTTCAGCGCCGGCAGGCGGGTGGCCCTGAACGAATTGGCCGATGCCCAGCTCCTGGACACGTTGTCTGGCTTTTTCCAGGTCTTTGACGACTACCGCCGCATCCCAGATTCTGGGTAAATTTTGTTTTGCCTGTAAATTCTTTTCCATTTATTTCTCCTTAAGTCAGCCAAAATTATTGATACGCCAATATTTGAAGAAATGTTAAATCTTATGTGTGAACAAGCCAACTTAGACGCCATATTGGAAAAAGTACCAGCGCTTATATAGCCATTGGATGGTGAATATCGGGAAAGATTTTACCATCAAATCTTTCCGCAGGAGAAACAAAAGCCTTTAGATTTTTTCTATCTGGGAGACAGGTAATTCTTGGCGGTATCAACCATAATTTTTACGTTTTCGAATCTGGCATCAACCGGCACGTCGCAGCCACAGCTCAAAATAAAGCCGCTGCCTTTGCCCACGAAGTCGATCAGTTTCCTACAGTATTGCTCTACCTGATAAGCGGTCCCCAACTTGAACAGACGCGCCGGCACATCGCCCATGAGACACATGCGGTCGCCCACGATTTTTTTTGCCTCGAACATATCGGTAAGGCCGTCCAGCTGCAAAATATACCTTCCCTCGGGCAAATGCCTGAAATAAGGCAGGAATTTTATCCAGTTCTGGTCGAGGTGGAATATCATGATAAGATTCGCTGATATATATAAATCGGCCAACTCTTGAACGTAAGGAAAGACAAATTTCTTAAAATGTTCGGCGGAAATAAAAGAGCCGGCGCTGCGGGAAATGGCCGTGTTCCCGAATATCTTCGTCGTCGTTTTCAACTGGGGCGCTATCGATTCGATCGCCTCCGCCTGCATGACATTCATGGCGGCGATTACCTTGTCCGGGCGCCGGTATAAATCCAGCAAAAACGGGCCGAAAGAGCGCGCCATGGAGAGCGTCTCAAAAGGCGGCATGATCATGAAACTATCGGTAAAAAATATGCTATTGCCAAATAAAGGTTTTGTTTTCTCAACGACCCGGTTAACTTCCTTCTGTATTTTTTGCAGCTCGATTTCTCCGGCAGGGCCGCTGAATTCCGGGTGCGTACGCGGCAGGATATATTCTTTGTTAAAGTAACGCCAGCCTTTACTGATAACGATATCGTACTCGTCGGGAGTCATTATTTCCTGCTCGTTGTACTGAATAATGGAATCGGGCGGCAGGTCTTTGCCGGGGACTTTTTGTTTTATCGGCAACGCGGTGCTCAATCCCAGCGGGGAGATGTTGAATGAAAGCAAATCGATGCCGCCCAGGTCTTGATAGGTTTTGTATACCGCGGCGGCATTAACTTCAGGATTGTTGGCGAATTCGGCCATGGTTATGCCGGCATGTCTGGCAGCGAACCAGGATATGGGGAAACCAACGGGCACCCGGTCGCATTTCTTTAGAGTGACGGCGGCTTCCAGTCTTTCTCTTATGGTCATCTTGTCCGGCGCCATCTTCGGCCTCCCTGGTTTTTAGACTTATTAAGAACGGGTTACAGGAGTCAATCTTAAATCTCCAACTTTAGGAACTATCACATTCATCGCAATGGGAGACCTGACATTCTTGAAAAACAGCGGGAAATGACCGACACCCGCCGGTACATAAATGCTGGCGGACGTATCGAACTTGATCTTTTCCGTGCCATCGCCTTCGCCCAGCCAGAACTCGCCTTCACCGCCTAAATAGCTGGTATCGTACGGGTCATTACCGAAGAAGATGAAAATCTCCGGGTAGTCATGCTTATGCGCTCCATAGTTCTTGCCGCTGGTAAGCAGCGTCATATCGGCCAGTATCCATCCGTATTCAATTTTAGATGTGGCTTCCTGGACGTGATCGTTGGAAAAGATCATCCTCGGCCCGGTGGTCGTGATATTTTTATCGGTGATCTTATAGGTCTTGGGAAACCCGAATCTCACCACCCCGTCAGGCCCGGGCCCGAGCACGGTCTCCGCTTTCCGGGTGACGTATTTCTCGTATTTTGATGCTGGCATTAGTTGCCTCCTTTATTCCCGGTTGGTGATATAGTGGGAAGCTTCCGACGCGCCATTGGGGTCGAAGGCCTGCTTAATCCTTCTTAACCAGAGGTGATAATTAGAGACGTGTGGCCCGTACAAATCATGGGGAGCATCGCCGAAGACATGCCCGGGAACGCCAAAGTGGTCGCGAATGGCAATCTCGTTGGCCTGACTCCCGAACTCCTGGGTCAGCGCTTTAAACGTGCTCGGCGTGGGCATGTAACGTATCAACAGTTCACCATGGCCGAAATGACCGTGTTCGAAGGACTGGGTGAACGGGGAGAAGCCATCGTCATAGACGATGCCGCGCTGGATCAAGTCGAGCTTGTTTTTGCCGCTCACGGAAATGTAATCGGCCATCAATCGAAAGACGTCGGTCTGTCCCACTTCGCCGCCGAAACACCCCGTCGCTCTAAACACCTCGCGGATCGAGCCGGTGCTCCGTAAATAGCGCCACAGGCAGCCCGCTGCTATCTTGGGGTCGTCGAGGATTTTAGGGATTAGCTGGCCGCCCGTTTTTTCGATGACCTGCGCCAGCACCTTCATCTTGTAATCGAAGTCCCTGGCGGAATTGCCGGCCAGGACGATCATGAAGCAGGGGCCTTTGGCATATTTACTGAATTCCGTGAACAGCTTCACGTCTTCTTCGTTGCTGGTGGCGATATTAGAAGCCGCCATGGCGGCATTGAAACCCATCAGCTGGAAACCGATTTCGCTCTCTCCCACCAGGCGCTGCGCCTCATCCAGGGCGTCCAGGGAAGGGAAGGAATAGAAACCGATGTGGAAATTCCCGGGATAATAGGACGGCGCATACCGGGGGGACACGCCTTCAAGGGGGAGGCTGGCGGGCCCCGGCCAGTGGTATGCCTTGGCGGCGGCGGCGGTAAAGACCCCCAGCCCGCCGAGGGGCACGACGTTGCCCCTGATTATCCCGCGCAGGGACGGCCCTGGACCGTCGCCGCAGAACCACTCGTTGGACGAACCCAGCGAACCCAGGCGGACAATTTCGCCTTCCGGAGTGACCCATTCGACGGCCAGCAAATTTCTCTCGCCGTAGCTGGCGCTCTGGCTCATGTGGCCGATGCCCTGGTGGGCGGCTATCGGCAGCGCCGAGCAGTTGGAACCGGCGCCGCACATGTTGCAGTTCAGCCCTCTTTTCATCAATTCCGCCTGTAATTGCGCGCCGATGACGTAAGGCTGGACGACGGCGTACATGTTTTTCTCATTGATTTCGATGATTTTGTTCATCCGGCGCAGGTCGAGGCGCACCGCGCCGGGGCCGGAAACATCGTTGTAGGACCCCCATCCAGTGCTGGAAGCCTTAAATTGCAACTTTAGTTTATTGCACAGGCGGACGACGGCCTGCACTTCCCCGGTGCTGGCGGGCAGGATAACGGCTTCGAACCTGGGGGTGAACTTAGCCGCGCCGGCCATCAGCCCCGACCGCCAGGCATAGGAGTAGAGAATAACCGGGTCCGACGAGATATTTTCCGGCCCGACGATGTCTTCAAAGGCGGTATACTGGTTTTTATTCAATGCCATTGCGGAAACCTCCCTTACAGGGTAGCCCTGGCCAGCAATTCGACGATGTCATATACCTGGAACGAATTTTCGGTGCCCTTAAGCGCACAGGTAAAGCCCTTTTCACAGCCAGGACAGGCAGTTACCAGGGCCTCCGCTCCCGTAGCATGGGCCTCCTTGAGCCGGATATCGGCCGTCCAGGCGGCAAAATCCGGGTTGCTTTCTTCGACCCCGCCGCCGGCGCCGCAGCACCAGGCGTTTTCGCGGGTCCTGTCCATTTCCGTCAGCGTCAGACCCGGCAGGCTCTTCAACAGTTCGCGTGGCGGAGCGTAAACCCCGTAGCTGCCGCGGCGGAATTCCCGTGGCGGGTCGAACAGGCGTATCTGGCCGGGAATTTGCTTGCCGTGCCAGTGGATCCACGGCTCACCGAGCCTGCCCAGGTAGCAGGGGTCGTGATAGGTTACCTTCAGGTCAACTTTTTTTGACGGGACGAGTTTTCCCTCGCGCATCAGGCGCAAAAAATACTCCGAGGTATGCAGGACTTCCAGGTTACTCTTAAAACCGAACCTGTCGTAAAGCACCTTGAAGGCCTGATAACACTCGGCACAGCCGGTAACCAGTGTCTTGGCGCCGGATTGTAAGAATTGCTTCATGTTGTGCTCGGCTTGTTTAAGAAAGTCCGCTTTATAACCCAGGTAATAAGCCCGGCCGCCGCAGCATTGTTCTTCAGCTCCGGCGATGCCCACGTTAATGCCGGCCTTTTGCATCAGGGCCAGGCTGGCTTGGGCTACTTTCCATAACGACTGGTCGGCGGCAGTACGGCAGCCGGCGTGAAAGATGATATCCACCTTTTGCTTCTTGTAATCCTTTATTTTCATTCCGTCGAACCAGTTTTTACGCTGGGGCCTGGCGGTTGGGACAAGGCGTCCGGTGTGTCGCAAACTTTCTATCATTTTATCGAATACCGGCAGGGTCTTGCCTTTTTCCACACAGGCGATGCGGATTTCACTGAGCGGCTCGAACACTTCCATGTCCATCGCGTATTTACAGGCCACATCGCAGCCGCCGCACATCTGGCAGTTGTAGACCACCTCCAGCAGTTTAGCGGAATAGTCCAGCTCTTTTTCCAGCAGCGCGATGCCGGTAGCGACTCTGCCTCCCCCGGAGTAGCCGTGGAAGTTGTACCGGGCGATACTGGGGCAAATATAAGCGTTTTCTACCCCTTTGACGTTCTCCAGGGTGATGAATTTACAGGCCGAACAACGGCAGCAGGTTTCCATATCCTGTTGATAATCTGCCAGAGCCATGATGGTACCTCCTGGGGTAGTTTACAGTTAACAGTTTACAGTGGGGGAGAAGGGCAAGGAGCCGTTGACTGTTGACTGTTCACTTTTAACTCTTCCTAAAAACACAGTTTCCCGGGGTTCATAATACCCAGCGGGTCCGCTATCGCCTTAACTTTTTTCAACGCGCTAACCGTGGCCGCGTCCTGGTTCATGATGAGGCCGGTGAATTCGCTGTAAGGACGGGAAAAGAAAGCGCCTTGAGACAGCAATTTTTTAGTCGCCGAGATGGACAAATCCTTGATGCTTTTTGCTTTAGCGGGGTCCCGGCGGTCAAAGAATAAATTGAATTCACAATGGCAGTTAACTCCCTGGACGATTGGTTGAAGGTATATCCCCAGGTCCGAACCGGGGTAACCAGCCGCCTCCGCCGCGGTATACATCTCCTGAATAAGATTCGGCAGTTTATCAAAGATGGTCAGGAAGAAAATATCCTGGCAGCCGCCTTTGTAGTTTAGCTTCCAGTACGGTTCTGTTGAAGGGCGTTGTATCAGTTTTAAAAACGTTTCCGCGGTGATATTGCCTAAAGCTTTAACCGGGTTTATCCCGAGGCGTTGTGCTAGTTCCTGCATATCTTCCGTTTGGCCTTTGAGCCTCTCCTCGGGCAGGAAATCATAAGCGGCGATATTGAAGAAAAGGACCCACGGAGGCAGGTCTTCTTTTACCCGGGCATATTCTTGTTTTCCGTGAGCGGCCAAGATTTGCGCCACGTTGGTGTTGTTCAAGACCAGGCACTCGTTAACCAGACGCAGCCGGAGCAGCCAGTGCAGCGCTTCCAGAATTTTTTCCAGGTTTGCCGCGCCGACGAAAAAAGGCTCTTCCAGAGTCGGCATAAGCTCGCAGCGGGCCGAAGCCCAGGTAACGATGCCCATCGTGCCCTGGGAGCCCTGGATCAACCGGTACCAGGAAGCTGCGGACGGTCCGGCCGCTTCTTTTTGCACGCCGCCGGCGGCCCATTGTTCCTCCAACGTACCGGAACCGGCGGCGGCCCCGGTGCGAAAAGTTTCCCCGGTGCCGAATATCACCTCGGTACAGGCCAGGGGGTCGGCGATGTCCCAGTGATATTTGGGCATCAGGACTGGCTCTCTCTCCAGTAAACTGCCGGCGACGGACTTGGAAGGGCGGGGCAGAAGCGGCATATTCAGCCTTAAGCCTTGTTCGGCGACGGCCGCAGACAGCTCACCGAAATTGACACCCGGCTCAAACATGACCACCCGGTTTTTACGGTCGACGTGGATGATTTTTTTCATCTCGCTCAAGTCCACGACTATCGCTCCGCCGGTGCCGGGGATAGTGTCCCCCTGGAAATGCGGAGGGCCGGAGCTCACCGGGACGAGAGGTGTCAACGTCTCTCTGGCCAGGTTGACAATACGGGCAATCTCCTCCGCATTTTTAGGTTTCAACACGCAAGCCGGCTTGATAGATTGCGTAAAACTCATGTCTTTGGCATATGCTTTGAGTACCGCATTTTCCAGGATAACGTTATCTGTGCCAACTATTTCGGCCAGTTTGGCTTTTTCAATCATCCTGACCTCCCGATTCGCGAACACCGCACTCTGGTAAACTCTTAAGGTAGTTAACTAAGAATCCGGGCCTCCGGTGACGATGAGAACCTGACCGGTAATATCGCTGGCGGCTTCCGAAGCCAGGAAAACCACGGCGTTGGCAATATCCTGGGCCGTGGTCAGCCTGCCGAGAGGAATCGATTTGACGGCGTTCTCCAGAAGGCCGGGCGGAGCCTGTTTGGCAAAGCCGGTATTGGCGATGCCCGGGGAGACCAGGTTGATATTGATTTTATTCGGTCCCATTTCCCTGGAGAGCCCCTTGCTGAAGGCGATGATGCCGGCTTTAGCCGCGGAATAGCCGGCCGTGAACATACCACCCTGAATGCCCGCCCCCGAAGTAATACTGACGATTTTCCCGCTCTTTTGAGCGATCATGTGGGGCAGCACCGCCTGGGTGCAATTCATCGTGCCATTCAAATTGGTCGCGATATCGCGGTTCCATTCCGCCTCGACCATCTTCATGAACGGTTTGGGCGGCGTGCAGGAGCCTGCATTATTGATCAGGATATCGATTTTCTTGAATTTCTTCATGGTCGCCTCGGCCATATCAAGCGCATCCTGATATTTGGTGACATCGGTTTTTAAAGCAATTGCTTTTTGACCGATGGCTTCCACGTCCGCAGCTGTCTTCTTGGCCCCTTCCAGGTCGATATCGCAGGCGACGATGTCACACCCTTCTTTGGCCAGGGTCATGACGATGGCCTTACCAAATCCAATCTGGCTCCCGGCCCCGGTTACGATGGCTACTTTTCCTTTGAATCCTAAGTCCATATTATTCCTCCTAAAATTTTTTCAATTCGAATTGCATGGAATCTTCATCTTTAAGTGATAACGAAATACAACCGTCAACTTTGTTCCCGATGTCCTGATAAAACCGTTTAAAGCTTCCTCATTAAGCTATATTTGTCCCCGGAGCCGTGGGTCCAGCGCATCTCTCAAGCCGTCACCGACGATGTTAGAGGCAAAAACCACCAGCATCAGCGCCAGGCCGGGAGCTAAAGAGAGGACCGGGTGGTTGGTCAGATACTGGCGGCCGTTGGTAATCATACCGCCCCAGGTTGCCGTGGGCTGCTGGATCCCTATACCCAGGAAACTCATGCCGGCTTCCGCTAATATGGTCGCACCCAGCATCATCGTTATTTGAACAATCAAAGGCGGCAGGCAGTTCATAACGATGTGTCGCATGATGATGCGCGTGTTACTGGAGCCGAGTGACCGGGCAGCTAAGATATAGTCTTCCTGTTTGACCGTTAAAACCTGGCCGCACATCAAGCGGGCATAGCCGGGCATTAAGCCCACCGTGAGCGCTATTATTAAGTTTCTCATACCTGGGCCCAACATGGAGGCAATGAGTAAGACCAGGATTATCATCGGGAAACACATCAGAGCATCGATGGACCTCATAATGATGGTATAAACCCAGCCGCCGAAATAGCCGGCGATGGTCCCCAGGGCCATCCCTATCACCGTGCCGATACCGACCACGATCAGGCCTATTTCCAGGGAAACGCGGGTCCCGTAGATGATACGGCTAAGTGTATCCCTGCCTAGAGCATCGGTTCCCAGCCAGTGAGCTGCAGTCGGGTTTTGCAGGGTGGCGTTCATATCTATGTCATTGGGGCCGTAAGGCGCCAGCTGCCTGGCAAAAATGGCGACGAAAATAAACAGAACGATAATCACCAGGCCGAACATGACGATGCCGCGACTGAAAAACACTTTATAAAAACGTTTCCACTCGCTGACGCGCGGGGCTATCTCCGTCATTTCGTTACGGAATGAAGCATCAACAGCCATTTTCCGTTTTTCTCCTAGTCATAGCGAATCCTCGGGTCCAGCCAGCCGTAGGTCAGTTCCACCGCGAAGTTGGATAACAGGATCACCGCGGAGATAATTAAAACGATGCCCTGTACATAGGGATAATCTTCATTGAGGACGGCGTTATACAACAGCACCCCGATACCCGGTAGATTAAATACCGTCTCCACCAGTACATTTCCCCCGATGATCATCGGGATGCCCAGACCCACCAGAGTGACGATGGGGATGAGGCTGTTCTTTAAAGCGTGCCGCCAGATAACGACGCGTTCCCGGAGGCCTTTGGAATAGGCGGTACGAATGTAATCCTGGCGCATTACCTCCAGCAGGCTGGAACGCGTTTGCCGGGCGGTCGCCGCAATGGAAAAGAAGGCGAGGCAGATAACCGGCATCACGAGCTGGCGGGTGCTCAGCCAGAAGTTCGTAAACGGGGAGGTGAACCCCATTACCGGCAGCCACTTCAGGTAGACCCCGAACAAATACATCAGTAACAAACCAAGCCAGAAAACGGGTATCGTGATGCCGATGTAAGCAAACAGGGTCAGCAAAGTATCAACCCATTTGCCTCTTCTCACGGCGGTGATGATGCCCAGCGGAACGCCTACCATGATTCCGAAAACAAATGCCAGGCCACAGACGTATGCAGTAACCGGTAAACGCCGGAAAATTTCCTTGGTAACCGGCTCCTTACGTAAAATAGACCTGCCCAGGTCTCCCCGGAATATTCCCTTGACCCAATCGACGTATTGTAAATACAGCGGCTTGTCCAGACCTACCTCATGCCGCACCAACGCAATTTCTTCTTCCGTATATCCCGCCTGGGTATTGGCGGTGACATACATACGAATAGGGTCGCCGGGTAACAGGCGCACGGCGATGAAAACCACCGTCATAATTATGACCAGCACCACTAAAGACTGGACCAGTCTCCGTATGATGAATGCTACCATGACGACCCTCTATTGCCAGGGATTAATATACTGACAAACAGCAACCTGGTTCACTCCGTTTTTCCTGCTAAAGTCAGCGGCGGCTTAAATTCAGGCCGCCAGTTAATGTTTCTATTTTCCGGTAACGGGATTCTTAAAGTGGAAGGGACAGACAAAACCGGACGGATATTGGGTATCTTCCGGGGCCCCGGTAGGCCGCAGTGCCTCGGCGCGTTCATAGGGGCGGTTCATGAACTTATCCTCCCTCTTGGCGGGATCGACGAAGCTCAAGGTCCAGGGCGCGTGGAAGGTCATGCACCAGCGGACTTTCAGCATCTTCCAGATATTGCTTTCCTTAATGTACTCCACTTCATAGACCCCGTTCATCCAGCCCGGATTTACCTTACCTCCCGGGATGGGGAAGGCGTTGGCGCCGAAGCCGTACCAGCGGCCCTTGGCGGTCTTGCCGTCCGCGGCCACGTCCACGATGCCGGAAAGCTGCATCACCTGGTGCAGGAATTCCCCGTTATCGGCCTTGGGAATAGGGGTGTTTTCTTTGCCGTGCCGGAAGAACCGGCGGATGCTTTCTTTGCCGTGGTATTCGCCGGCGGCAATTCTAAGCACAGCTTCGGGACTATCGGAAAACAGGTCGATCAAGTCTTCGGCCATCCAGTGCTCCAGGTAATAGCCGTAGGCCCTTTGCAGTTTCTTGATCGCCTCGGTGTCTTCCAGCGTCCGGACTTTATTCTCCAGCATTTTCACCTTGGCTTCGAGTTCCTGAACAGTCATACCAGTCTCCTTTTCCCTGATTAATCGATATAGACTTATATCTAAATACGCGACATTTTTACTAATGCGAGTTGAGCTTTAAAGTAAGAGTAAAATTTAAAGGGTCAAATATACTAAGATTTATAATTTTATCGGGCGGGCTGGATATCCAGCCCGCCCGTTGCATGAAGTGAGGTCAGTCTATTTGTCCAGCCAGACACTCTCCATGTTCCAGTTAGTGGGGAAGCCGCGCTCGTTAAAACCGCCATCTTTCACGTATTTAGCGAATGCAAAACCTAATCCGCTTTGGGAAACCGGGATGATAAGACTATTATTGGTCACGTAGTTGGTGACAGCGCGGATAAGATTTACATCAGGCGTATCGGCTAGAAGGCTCGTTTGGAGAAGCGACAGGAATTGATCGGTCAACTTCCAGCTCTTGAACTGGGTGGATGTGGAACCAAAATAGAAATTCAACGTAGCATTGTAGTTGCCAAAAGCCGCGATCGGGGAAATCATCATCGCGTCCTGCCAACCATTAGCCTGGTAGTTGACGAAAGTGCCCTGGTCAACGTCTTTCAGCGTGGTCTTAATCCCTACGGCATTCAGGTAAGACTGCAGGGCCGCTTCAACGTCAGACTGTCTGGAGGCCGGTTGGGATATTATCGCCGTGTTGAAACCGCTCCCGAATCCTGCGGAGGCCAACAATGTTTTTGCTTTAGCAGGATCGTATTTCAGGCCACCCTTGAAATTAGGATCGTAAGCTCCGTTTGTTGGCGGGGGTATTTGATAAGGAGCAACCCACGTTCCAAAGCTCAGACCTTTAGCCATGGCATCTCTGTCAATGGCGCATTCTACCGCCTGCCGTACCGCCAGGTTGGCGAATGGTGAATCGGGGTTAGCAGTGTCCGGGACGAGAACATAAGTGGTCATGGGATTTACCGAGACATTGAAACCGGCATTCTGGAAATCGATCTGTTGCTGGCCCAGAGATATGTTGGTCATATCCAGGTCGCCGGACTGCATCGCGGCTTTCAGGGTTAGAGGATCCATGATGTAGTCGATTTCAATGCCATCAAGGTAAGGTTTGGGGGCGTTCCAGTAACCATCGAAACGCTTGAAAGTGGACTTGGTGTTCGGTTGATAGCTATCGAATACAAAAGGACCGGTGCCCACTGGATGGACATCCGCCCAGTCTTTACCGTTTGTCTTGTACGCTGTAGGTGAAGCTATAGAGGAAGCATCACCGAAAGACCCCAGAATCAGGTTGGACCAGGAGGTTAATTGGAGTTTCAGCGTATAGGTGTCAACGACCTCGGTAGAGGACCAGAAAGGCTGCATGTGGGAGGCAATGATGGCATCAAAATTGAATTTAACGGCATCGGCATTGAAGTCCGTGCCATCATGGAATTTGACGCCTTGCCGGAGATGGAAAGTGATGGTCAGTTTATCCGGGGATAAATCATAGGATGTGGCCAGCCACGGAACATAAGAACCATCCGCAAGCTGCCGGTAAAGCGTTTCCAGGCAGGGTTGCGCGGTGGCGGCGGCGGGGCCGATAATATCTGCCGGCCAGCCGAAGGGGCCGCCTGGATCTGGAGGTCCGGCGACTTTCATGATGCCGCCTTTTTTAGGCGTAGCTGTCGCCGGGGGAGTGGTCTGGGTGGGTTTAGGAGTGGTGGTGGTTACCGTCGGCGTCGAAGATGGACTGGTCGGCGGGGCAGTAGTTTGGGTGGGTTTAGGCGTGGTTGCTGTTGGCGTCGAAGTTGGGCCTAGTGTTGTCGTCTTCGTCGAAGAGCTGCAACTTGAAATAATCAGCATGATGCAGACGAGTCCAGCAACGATACCGATTGATAGTGCCTTTTTCACTTTATCCTCCTTCAGTATTACTAGATTATATATTAAGGCATTCGCCTGATTTTGAAATTTTCCCGCTATTTTTCTATTATCAGTTTACCTTAGTATTGAAACATTTCCTATCAAAAATAGATTATACCCAATAGCCGCCTGTGAAATACGCGGCTTTTGTTATTGCTCCTTTGTTGAGAGGGTTGGCATGAACCGGCCGCTCTCGCCTTTGCTGGCCACCCCGGAAAGGAGCATAAATCCATCTCGCCCCTCCTTTCTCACCAATGATTTTCGGCGGACTTTCTTTAACAATCCTTATTTAGTGGTAATCCATCTATTCCGTAAGGTCCAGAGATATCAATTATTTCGATATTATTTTCGACCTTATTTGTTCTTGGGTCCCGCCTGGGCCGGCATGCCACCGCCGACACGGATGCAATCGCCGGTGATGTACGAAGACTCATCGGAAGCCAGGAAAAGTGCCGCCGAGGCAATGTCGTCCACGGTGCCTTCGCGGCCGAGGGGTATGCCTTGCGCCAGCATGTTCATGAAGCCATCCAGATCTTTGATGGAAGGTGGGGCAAAATCACGCGTCATATCCGTGCGTATCATGCCCGGTAGAATGGCGTTGCAGGTAACGTTGTACTGGGCCACCGCTAGCGCAAAGCACTCCGAGAGGAATTTGGCACCGGCTTTGGCCGCGGCATAATGCATGGAGATAGCAGTGGGGGAGATACCCGCTAGCGAGGCTATATTGACAATCTTGCCGTAATTATTGGCCTTCATGTGCGGCTCGATGGCCTGGAGGCAAAGGAAAATGCCTTTCATGTTCACGGCCACCACTTTGTCATATTCGGCTTCGGTAATGGCTGAGATGGGAGTAGGAGGCCGGCCGATGCCGGCGCAATTTACCATAATATCTATTTTCTTAAATTTGGCGATGGCCTTAGCTACCATGTCTTTGACGTTGGCGCTATTGGTAACGTCGCAATGGATATATAGAGCGTCTTTGCCGGCTTTCTTGATATCGGCTACGGTTTTTTCGCCTTCCTTATCCAGCATATCGGCGATTACCGATGAGCACCCTTCTTTGGCAAATCGCAGAGCGATAGCCCGCCCCATCCCCCGCGCCCCGCCTGTGATGATAGCTGTCCTGTCCTTAAGCTGCATTGGTGTTTCCTCCTGTATATTTAATTTTATTTATTCTCTTTATTAACTTTTTACCTTGCTGGAGAGAATCAGAATCAGCCTCGACTAAGCGGCCTATCTTAATCCTCTCCAGCAAGAAGAGGAGGCCTAATTTTTATACGGATACGGTTATATCCGTTTTTATTTTGCTCCTATTCCTTGGCGTTGATATAGGTGGAAGCTTCCGAAGCCCCGTTGGGGTCAAAAGTCTTCTTGATTTTCCTTAGCCAGAGATGGTAATTGCTGGCATTCGGGCCATACATATCGTGGAGGGCATCGCTCCAGACGTGCTGCGGCACCCCGAAGTGTTCTTTGATGGAAATCTCATTGGCGCCGTTATTGATTACTCTATTGACCTCCATGGGACTTTTTACCCTCATGGAGATGCGGGCCAGGATTTCGCCGTGGCCGGTATGCCCGTGCTCGATGGACTGGATGAAAGGCGACGTGCCATCATCGAAAAGGGAACCTTCGGCGATGAGCCTGGCTTTCAGTTTGGTGCAGCTTTTGATAAAGTAGCTCATCAGCGGGAAGGAATCGCCGCCGCCGACCATACCTGCCTGGGGTGAAAGTACCCGTCCCGTCTCTTTGATCGAGCCGGTCTCTCTAAAGTAGCGCCAGATATAGCCCCCCTGATTTTCCGGGTCTTCGACTTCTTTAAGAGGCACCCCGCCGCACTCGTCGATGATGGTCTGCAGCACCTTCTTCTTGTATTCGAAGTCGCCGCTCGAGTTGGCCGCGATCAGTACCATGAAGCCCGGGCCGAGCACCGTATCTTTGAACTTATTGTAGATGGCAATTTCCTCTTCCATATTTTTCGTGGCCAGGTTGGAGGCCATCATGGCGGCATTAAAGCACATCAACTCGGTGGCTATTTCCGCTTCGCCTATCTTCAGCGTGGCATCGATCATCGCGTCCAGCGTTTTGAAGGAGAAATAGCGTACCAGGAACCCCGGCGGGATATAAGCCGGCTTGTATTTGGGCGACACCCCCTCCATGGGGAAGGTATGGGGGCCGGGCCAGTGGTAAAGCTTCTGGGCGGCTTTGGTGTAAACGCCGAGCCCGCCCAGCGGCATGGTGTTGCCTCTGACGATGCCGCGGAGGGAAGGCCCCGGCCCGTCGCCGCAGAACCATTCGTCCATTGTTCCCAGCGAGCCGAGCCGGATGATTTCTCCATCCGGCATCACCCATTCCAGGGCGAGCTGGTTTCTTTCGCCGTAGCTGCCGGACTGGCTTAAATGGCCTAGGTTAACGTGGGCGGCTAACGGCAGGGCGGAGCAGTTGGCCCCGGCGCCGGTCAGGTTGCAGTTAAGGCCCCTTTTCATGCATTCGGCCTGAAGCTGTGCGCCGACGACGTAAGGCTCCACCACCGCATACATGCTTTTCTCGTTGATTTCGATAATGCGGTTCATGCGGCGCAGGTCGATTTTGATACAGTCGGGGTTGGCGGAGTCGCTGTAGAGCCAGCTGGTGCTGCCCGCTTTATACTGCATCTTGTACCTGTTGCACAGCTTGACGATGGCCTGAACCTGCTCGGTACTGTCCGGCAGGGTAATCGCGGCAAAACGGGGCGCTACGTTCATGCCGTGCCGCACCGGGTTGGCGTAAGTTTCGGTAATCACCGGGTCTTCGGAAACGAAATCCGGCCCCAGGATGTCTTCCAATGCTTTATAAAAATCTCTATTTTTTACCGTCATGGCTCATGACCTCCTAAAAAGCTTTCTCCAGCAACTCGATGACATCGTAGACCTTGAGGTTGCTGCCTTTTTTCGCTATCGCTTCGTTGAAATTCTTGACACACCAGGGGCAGGCGGTGGCGATGGCATCGGCCCCGGTGGCCTCGGCTTCTTTGATTCTTTCCAGCGCCGTCCACATGGAAAAATCCGGATTGGAGTCACTTACGCCGCCGCCGGCGCCGCAGCACCAGGCGTATTCTTTAATGCGGTCCATTTCCACCAGTCTTAAGCCGGGAATGCTTTTGAGGATATCGCGCGGCGGCTCGTATATGCCGTAGGTCCCGCGGCGGTATTCTTTCGGCGGGTCGAAAGTGCGTATTTCATCGATGACTATTTTGCCGTTCCAGTGAATATAAGGCTCGCCCATGCGGCCGAGATGGCACGGGTCGTGGTAGGTGACCGTCATGTCCAGTTTCTTCTGCGGCTTGAGTTTGCCCTCTTTTATCAGGCGGGCGAGGTATTCCGTGATGTGATAAACTTCCAGGTCGCCTTTGAGGTTGAATTTTTCGTAAAGGACCTTGAAGGTGTGATAGCCTTCCGAGCAGCTAGTGATAATAGTTTTTGCGCCGGATTTCTTAATAAGGTCTAGGTTCTTTTTTGTCTGGTCCAGGAAGTCCTGTTTATAGCCCATCTGGTAAGCGCGCCCGCCGCAGCAAGTCTCATGCTCGCCTAAAATCCCGAAGTTAACGCCGGCTTTCTGGAGAAGTTTAGCGGTGGCCTGGGCTATCTTCCACATATTTTTGTTGTAACTGGTCTGGCAGCCCACGAAGTAAAGGACATCCACTTTCTCTTTGGTGGCATCTTTGATGCCGAGGCCGGCAGCCCAATCGCCCCGTTTGGTTTTAGCGCCCGGCACCATCGTGCCCAGCTTGCGCATGTTATTGACTGCTTTATCCAGGGCGGGATTGGTGTGGCCGGATTCAACGCAACTTATCCGTATTTCCTCAATGGGCTCGGTCACTTCCATATCCATGGAATACTTGCATGATGTATCGCAGGCCCCGCACACCTGGCAGTTGTAGACTACCTCCAGCAGCTTGGGTGTATAGTCCAGTCGTTTTTCCAGCAGGGCGGTACCCATGACCATGCGCCCGCCGCCGCAATAGGTATGGAATTCATATCTGGTGATACTGGGACAAACGTTGACATTCTCGAATTGCGTTACTTTCTCAAAGGGGATGAATTTACACGGTGAACACCGGCGGCATGTTTCCATTTCAGTACGATAATCTTCTAACGCCATGTTATTTTCTCCTTATATTTGACATTCAGCGGGATATTTCTTAAAAACATAGTTTCCCCGGGTTCATGACATTGTTCGGGTCGACGATGCTCTTGACTTTCTTCAGGGCAAAAACGGTAGCGGCGTCCTTATTCATAATCGTCCGGGCGTTTTCGCCGTAAGGCCTGGAGAAAAAGGCGCCCCGGGAAATCAGCGGGTTAATCGTATTGGCCGTCAGTTCTTTCACCCGGCTCTTTTCCTTCCGGTTTTCCGGATCATAGAACAGGTTGAACTCGACGTGGTAATTGCTTCCCTGCACCAGCGGCTGGACGTAAACACCCATCTCGGGTACGGGGTAGCCGGCCTCGTCCGCTGCTTTATACATATAGGCGATGGTTTCGGCGACGCCCTGGAATTTGGTAATGAAGAAAATATCCTGGCAGGCGCCCTTATGGCGGAGTTTCCAGTAAGGCTCCGGAGACGGCGCCTGGGCGGCTTTGAGCAGCTCGAAGGCGGAGACTTTGCCGGCCGACCGCGCCGGCGTTACGCCGGCTTTTTGGGCTATTTCCCGGGCATCTGTTTCGTGGACCTTGACTCTTTCTTCCGGGAAGTAGTTATAGCCGGCCAGGTTATAAAACAGTATCCAGTCCGGCAGGCTTTCTTTAATCTCCGTGTAGTCATTCGGCCATTTCCTAGCCATCATTGACGCCAGGTTCATTTTGTTGATAATAAAGCACTCGTTGGGGATTCTTAGTCTGATCAGCCAGTGCACCATTTCCATCAGTTCATCGAGTTTGGCCGAGCCGGCCACATAAGGCTCTTCGAGGCTGGGAGTGATTTCACATCTTGCCGAAGACCAGGTGACGATGCCCATCGTCCCCTGCGACCCCCCGATTAGCCGGTACCAGGAGGCTGAAGAAGGCCCGGCGGCTTCAACTTGAGCCCCGCCCGCCTCCCACTGCTCTTCCAGCGTGCCCGGGCCGGCCGCAGCGCCCGTGCGGAACAGGTCGCCGGTGCCGAAGATGATTTCCACGCAGTCCATCGGGTCCATAATATCCCAATGATAAATAGGCAGGACGACCGGTTCCCTTTCCAGCATGCTGGCGGTAACCGATTTTGTGCTCCGCGGCATTAACGGCATGTTCAGCCTTAGTTTTTCCTTGGTTACGGCCGGAATCAGTTCGCCGAAGGTAACGCCGGGCTCGAACATGACCACCCGGTTCAACCGGTCCGCGCGGATGATTTTTTTCATCCCGCTCATGTCGACCATGATGGCCCCGCCGATGCTGGGGACGGTGTCCCCGCGGAAGTGCGGCGGCCCGGAGCTGACCGGTATCAAAGGGGTTCCGGTTTCCCTGGCCAGTTTCACTAACTTCTCCACGCCTTCTCTGTTTTCCGGTTTAACGATAAAGTCCGGTTTGGTAGCGCCGACAAAGCTCATATCACTGGCGTATTGTTCGAGGGTCGCCGGTTGATTGATTACATTTTTGGCGCCGAAGATACTGGTAAGCTTTTCTTGAGCGATCATTTTTTAGCCCCTTTCACTTTTTTGGCCGGCAGGTCTTTTACCCAGGTGAATTCCGGCCTGCCGCTGGCGAGCTGGATATCAAAATGGAGGATTGGGCGTTGGACATTGATTACCGTTAAAGGGCAATGCACCAGGCCTTTGGGGAGAAACGCCATGAAGCTCTTGGTGAGTACATATTTTTCATCACCTATCCAAAGGGTTGCTTCCGCCCCCAGGTCGCTGTTGTCATCCGGGTTGGTCCCGATAAACCCGAGTATTTCATCATGGGGGTGAACATGGGCTTCATATACGCCCGGGTTCGGCCCCGGATGCACCCAGGCGCAGTGAACATGGAAAGCGCCCGGGACGTTTTCCCCGTTCATCATCAATACGGTATCAAGCGACGGGCCCTCGGCCATTTTTTTATATTTAGAAGCCTTGGGTTGGGTATAAATATATTTGGCGTACTTGAGTTCTGGCATTATTTTCGCAGCCTTCCTTCCTGCCTTCTGTTTTTATTCTACTATCTTTTAAAACATATTGTGCAATTGATATTCGGAGGCGATAGTCGTATGCGATAATAGCGAGTAATTATAACAAATAATATACCCCCTGTCAAAGAAATTTTAATAGTTAGAAAATGCGTGAAAACCAGGGAGATTTTGCGTAAAAAATGATTTACAAATTATAGATATGGAAAGCAGAAAATGTTATCCCGAACAAGGAAAATTCTGTATGGTCAAATGACAGGAAAGAACCTGTTAATAAAATGAATTATTGTGGCTTGTGTCGGAAAAACTACTGGTCTATCGGCGGCAGCGGGACATCATACTTAATGCCGTTGCGCTTTATGGCGGCTTTGCGCAGTTTCAGCAACGACGAAATGAACTGTTTTCTTTCATCATCGGATAAAACGGATAATACCTCCGGGATATTCTTGGGAATGAAGGAACGCTGATATTGGTCCAGTCCTTTTTCGGTTATTTCTATCCTGACCTGGTTTTTCCGGTCCAGGTCCTTAACTTTTATCAATAACCCCTGCTTTTCCATCCTATCGATTATTTCCGAGATAGAATGAGGTTCGCGGAAAAGCCACCTGGCTATCTTGGCCGGGGTGGCATTATGGCCGATTAACTTGATGATGAATAGTATCTGGGCATGCCTTTCAGAAATGCGCTGGGTCAGTAATTCTCTTTCGCGCGCTTTAGAAATAGCATCCCGGGTCTGGGAAAAAAGGACCCAAAAATAATAGTCCGAATAAATGTCCTGCATTTTATTAAATAATCATTAGCAAAAGTCAGGTCCGGTATTCTGCGATAAGCAAAATACTAAAATATTATTGCCTGTATTGTAGCACAATAACTGATATCGAACCAGTAAAATTATTAACCGGATATCGGCTGATTTAGTGCCTTACATTCCCCCCATATCCTTGGGAAGGATCTTCCGGTCAACGGGATATTGCAGTTTTTTCTCACCGATTATCGCGGAATAGGCGGGGGTAATCGGGCTATTAACGAAGAAGAACGGCTTTCCCACCCGTTTGTGCACGATCGGGCAATGGACCTGGCCGGCCGGAATGTGTACGGCGCATGTCTCCTTGATGATCATCTTTTCGCCCTTATCGCCTAAGTACAGCCAGGTTTCCGCATCGTAAGCATTTAAATCTTCATCGCAGGGAACGAAGACGAAGACTTCCGCAAAATCATGTTTATGGGATTGTTCTTTCCCCTCGAAAGGCACGCTGACGTGGGTAAACCTGATCTGGAAGTTGGTATCTTTTAAGGCATAATAGATCATGTTTTTAAACGGTGGATAGATGGTGCTCCGGGTAATGTTCGGCGTCTTCAGCTCATCGTATTTAGATTTTGCCATGTTATTGCTCTCCCTCCTAAAACAGTCGGATACGATAATAGATATTACACGAGAAGCCGTAAAAGGTCAAGAATAAGCATATTTTCTCTTTTATTGGTCGCCGGTAATTAGCATTATCGGGTACACATTAACCCCTCGATTGTATGGGAAATATTCCCCAAATATTACGTGCCACCAGCCATAAAATGCAAATAGTACCTCCTATTTAAACAATATTGACAAGGCTTATCCGTTTTGTTATAATCTCGTGACTAATCGTATGCGACTATCGACCCCAATAATGTCCCGCAGTCGTTATCTCATATCGTCTTCGTGGAACTGGTGAAAGGACGAAACTTTGAAATTCGTTCGGTCCATTAACTCGGTCAGATAAAGCTGACTAATGGACTTTGTTAGAAACTTCAGCATAATAAGGAAAGGAGGTACTGACAACAAAAGCCAATATTTATTTTATTCTATAATTCCCCTCATGATTCATCTAGAGAACCGGGGTCTGGTTATACTTTAAGGAGGAATTGGCTCACCATGAAAAAGTTATTATTTGTTATCCTGGCACTTATATTGCTCAGCAGTATGCTGACGGGCATGCTTACAGCCTGCTCCAAATCAACATCGACATCAACGGCGACCACATCCCCCGCCGGAAAACCTAAAATGGGCGGCACCCTGACGGTGGCCGAACCCATCTTCCCCGGCGGGCCTCTGGGCTATCCACCGGAAGCTGGATTCGCCGAGCCTATTTTCCAGCAGCCGGCCCTCGAACCTCTGCTTCTGGAAACTGCTGACGGCACTTTCTCCGGGCTCCTGGCCACAAAATGGACCGTTGCCACGGACGGCAGTTCCATCACCTTTACGTTAAGGCAAGGCGTCAAGTTCCATGACGGGTCGACCCTAGATGCCAACGTCGTCAAGTGGAATTTTGACCTGCAAATTCCTACCGGCAAACCTTCGAACATTGACTGGGCTTCCGTGGACGCTGTCGATGCCAATACCGTGAGGGTAAACCTCAAGAAGTACACGAACTCCACGCTGGCGCAGTTTGCCATGGGCGGCGGCAACTTTGTCGTTTCCAAGGCCGCGTTTGACAAGAACGGCAAGGCCTGGTCCGAAGCCAACATGGTCGGGACCGGCCCCTTCATGCAGACCGGCTACCAGCGCGATACCCAGGTGGAATATGCCAAGTTCGCGGATTACTGGAGGAAAGACGATCAAGGTAACAAGATGCCCTATCTGGATAAACTTGTTTACAAGTGCATCGCCGATCCGATGACCGCCATCGCCGCTCTGAAGAGCGGAGAACTTGATGGCGAGGCTTCTGGCGCGGATAAGAACCTGGCCGATCTCGTGAGTGCCGGCCTGGTGGCCGTGACCGGGACCCTGGGCGTTGGCGGCTATTTCCCGAGCAGCTCCGATACCAGCTCACCCCTGTCTAAAGAAAAGGTGCGCGAGGCCCTGGAATATGCCATCGATAAAGATGCAATCGCCAAGGCGTTCAGCTACAATTTCTGGGGTCCGGCATATCAATATGCCCCGCCCAGCTCGGCGGCTTACGATTCATCCCTGGCTCAAAAGAAATTCGATCAAACTAAAGCCAAACAGTTACTATCCGATGCGGGATATCCCAACGGCATCGAGTTTGACTTCAACGTAACCAACGATGATCCGGCCAAGTCGATATCCGAAGCCATTGTCAACCAGTGGGCGGAAATCGGCATCAAGGCGGACATCAAGATCCTCGAATCTGCCAAGTTCCAGGAACTCGGTAATTCCGGCTGGAGCGGCCTGCTTTACGGGGCGCCTACCGGCCCGAGCAACTGGCACTCGACCTTGAAGGGTGTCATCGATCCCGATAAGAAATCTTACGTCAGCGTCGACATTCCGCAGCAGTACATCGACCTTTGGAATGCCGCGGCTAAGTCTGTGCTGTATGACCCCGCCAAGGAAAAAGCCGTGGTAGATTACGTCACCAATAATGAAATGGTGATCCCGGTTTGGAACGTAGTGCGTGCCTGGGTTGTCCAGTCCTACGTTAAGGGCGGCGGGTTCCTTAAGGATGCCAGCGCCTTTTTCTGGTGGCCGGGTACGGTCTGGCTGGATAAATAGCCTGATACTTTAACCGGCATCAAAGTGTAAAACGGGTGGGTTGAGCCGCGCTCAACCCACCCTGAGACACATAAACGATCACTTAATCGCATTATTTATAGTTATTTTCCGGGGGAAATCATAGCACATTAGTATCTTCGGGGCGACTATAAATATAAGGCTCGAACAATTTCATCATGATAACTTTTATCATCCGCAGATGCATACAAGCTGTATTTGTCCTACTGCTGGTCAGCATCATCGTGTTTCTGGCGATGCATCTTCTGCCCGGTGACCCCATTTACCTGTTGCTGACCGTGGAACAGACCCAGCAGTACACACCGGAACAAATCCAGCAACTCCGGCATGAATACGGCTTGGACAAGTCTTTGGCAGTCCAGTACTTTGACTGGCTGGGGGGAGTAGTCCACGGCAACTTCGGCACCTCCATCAGATTCCACTTTAGCGTGGGAGGGCTGATGAAGGAGAGGATACCTCTCACCCTGCATCTAGGTATTTTGGCCTTTCTTTTGTCCCAAGTGTTAGGTATCGGTGCCGGGGTAATATCTGCGGTACGGCGCGGTACATGGCTGGATAATCTGGTCACGGTTCTGGCTAATCTAGGCATTACTATTCCCACCTTCTGGCTGGGCATCATGATGATTTATGTATTCGCGGTTTGGCTTCATTGGCTGCCGGTGATGGGCTACACCTCGCCGTTTACTAACTTCTGGCTGAACACCAAACAGATTATCATGCCGGTGATTGCGCTGGCGATATTGCCCCTGGCGTCAACGGCGCGTCAAACCCGGTCCAGCATGCTGGAGGTCATGCAGCAGGACTATATACGCACCGCCTGGTCCAAGGGCATGAAAGAAAAAGCGGTAATATTCAGACATGCCCTGAAAAATGGCCTTATCCCGGTTTTTACTCTGGCGGGCCTGCAACTCAGCACGATTATCGGCGGTTCGGTACTGGTGGAGAACGTCTTTAATATTGCCGGCATGGGGAGGCTGGCAGTTTATTCGGTCCTTAACCGGGACTACCAGGTTACGGAGGGTATCACCCTGGTGATCGCCGCCGCCATTATTTTGGTTAACCTGCTCATAGATATTTCTTACGGCTGGCTGGACCCCAGAGTAAGGTACGAATAAGGATACGGATGATGTCAGAGAACCAGCAGGTTATGGGTACCGTTAGCGAGATGCCGCCGCGCCGTAACGAATTCAGGCGTTTCACGCGCGTGTTTCTCAGCCGCAAACTGGTACTGATCGGCATGGTTATTATCATCGTATTCCTGATTATGGCCGCGTTCGCCCCTTTTATCGCGCCAAGCAATCCGAACAAACAGAACCTGCTTGACACACTGGCCTCGCCTTCGGGGGCCCACCTGCTGGGCACGGATTCGTTCGGCAGAGATGTTTTAAGTCGCGTTATCTACGGCAGCCGGATCGCGCTGATGGTAGGTGTTATTGCCGTCGGTATCGCGGCCGTGGCCGGAATGATACTGGGGCTGATCGCCGGATATTTTGGAAAGTGGCGCTACACCATCATCATGAGGTTCATGGACGCGCTGATGGCGTTTCCCATGATATTGCTGGCGCTGGTCATCACCTCACTGCTGGGCGGGGGACTCGTCAACGTCATGGTGGCCCTGGGTATCTCGCTGATGCCCGGATATGCCCGGATAATGTGCGGTCAGGTCCTCACTATAAAAGAAAACGACTATGTCCTGGCGGGTAGATCCATGGGTTCCACGAACTGGCGCATCATGCTGCGCCATATCATTCCGAACAGCCTGCCGCCGATCATGGTGATGGTAACCATGATGATGGGCACGACGATCCTGGCCGAAGCCGGTTTGAGCTATCTCGGTATCGGCATCGAATACCCCACCTCCACCTGGGGCGGCATGATCAGCGATGGCTACCAGTACCTGACCACCAATCCCATCCTTTCCTTCGCGCCGGGCATTGCCATCATGCTGGTAGTGTTTGGCTTCAACATGGTAGGGGACGGACTAAGAGACGCGCTCGACCCCAGGTTAAGAGGCATTTTGTAAAAAAACAGAGCCAGATAAAATATCTCTTTAGTCATCTGGAAACGGAGGCAGGCAGGCTCCGCTTTTTTTATGGGATTCAGAGGGGCAATATTTCAAATACCAATCGCGACACACCGGGAATTCAATAAAGCTGAAAAAACGGGAACGGGAGTGGCAACACACTCCCGTTCATCTTTTATTCCGGTAGATTATTTAAAAAGTAAATTATACTATATTTGATGGACTACGCCGGTGGCTTTATTCTTCCAGTAGGGGCGGTGCTGCAGCGCCCAGTTGAATTTTATGGCGCCGGGGCGGGGACAATCATTAACGCAACAGCCGCAATACCAGCACTCGTCCGGATGCAGGATCATCGGAGGTTTGCCTTTCTCGGGATTCGGGATGTACACATCAATCTGGCAGACTTCCACGCAGTGATTGCACCCGTTGCAGATAGCCTCGTTAAAAGTCACCGGATTATTCGGCGTTGTTAAATTCGGCATCGCGATTACTTTTTCTTTAGCCATTTTCTTCTCCTTAAACCAGCATTCACAAAGATTATTTCCTTATTTCACCTTGTAAACGCCGGTGTAGTCTTTATTGTAAGCTTCGTATTGTTTTTTCATGTCGCCCCAGAAAGTCAGCGGCAGCTTGCCGGTCTTGACCTTATCGTTCACCAGTTTGATGGTGAGGAAATGGTTCCAATCCGGCGGGTCCAACTGGGGGTAATCTATCCGCTGGAAACTGAGCGGCATACTGCTGGCTTTGCGCGCCAGCGAAGCCTCGATGATGATCTGGGCGTAGGTTAAAAGGCTGGTGTCTTCCAGGCTGCGCATCAGCTTGTGGGGGTCCATGGCATACATTAAAGGCACCGCTTCCGCCTCGATTTTTTGCAGCGTCCCGAGTCCCATGGTGAGGAGATTTTCGTCCTTGTACTCGCTCACGTAATACTGCATCGCCCTGGCGATACCGGCGTGGACCTCTTTCCAGTCCATCCCGCTGGTGCGCTTGGTGGGGGCATAGACACGGACTTTTTCGCGGTCGATTTGTTCGCGGGAAACCGTGACCGCCCCGGCCTTCCTGGCATAGGCGGCCGCTTTTCTGCCGGCGTACCTGCCGGTGGCCGCGCAATAGCTGTGGTCTTCCGGGCTAAACATCTGCGTGCCGGCGGCATAAAGCCCGTCCAGACTGGACTTGAGGTTCCAGTCAACGACGATACCACCGCCGTACCCGGCATCGCGCCACTGCGGCAGGCTGTTGCCCTCGATGTACTTATAGCTCTGCAACAGGTCACGGCTCTCGTCATAGCCGGCCTTATTCAAAGTATCGATGATAATTCTGGTGGTGGACTCTTCGCCCAGCATCAGTCTCCAGGTGGCTTTTCTTTCGGCGTCCGGCATGCCCGGGAAATCGCCGTAGAAAGGCAGGGCGTATTCGCCGCTCTTAATGCCTTCCCGGATTTTCTTTTCCACTTCCATACTGGGCATCATCGCGCCGGCATCTTCCCACCCCTGTATCGGCAGGGGGAGCCGTTTGCCGTTGGCATCCACGAGCGGGACGTTCTCATAGCTCGCGTCGCCTGCGCCGGTGTACCATTTGTGCTTGAGGCCGGTGGCAATGCCGATCATGCCGGTGGCTTCCATCTTGGTCAATTCGGCCCCAGCCCGCCAGGCCATGACGGTGCCGTCACCGGTGCTCGTCCGGGACATCATATTAGAGTACCCGCCCAGTTCGGTGTTGATCAGCCACATCGAGCCACCTCCGGCGGCTGCCAGGATGGTGGCTTTAGCTTTGAAAATCATGAACTCGCCGGTGCGATTGTTGAAGCCTAACGCCCCGATGACCCTGCCGCCCTGGACGCCTTTATCCGTCAGGAGGCCGGTTACCATCACCCGGTCGTAGATTTTCACCCCCAGGCGCTTGCATTCTTTTTTCAAAGCTGGCTTAAAGGTGCTTCCCCAGACCCGGATAACCACGTTGTTGAGTTTTTCGTCCGGATTGCTCTTGAAGGTAATCGGTTTGATCATATCCGGGACGTAGCTGTGGACTTTAGTGTAGCGCGGGGATATCATCAGTTTGGTCTTTTCATCCCGGCCTTGTGCGCCTTTATGTTCGTCTTTGGTATCCCTTATTTTGCCGCCTATTTGCTCCATTTCGAGCAACGTGTCCCAGTCTTCGCGGCACTGTATCTGGAGGCCGATGCCGTTGCAATACGGCCGGTCCGCCATGTGCTCCGCCCACTCGTCCGGGTCAACGTTGGACAGCGGGTTGGCGGGAGCGTTACACCAGTGGTCGCAGCCCGGGCCGCCGGCGCCGCTCCGTACGGTATCGCCCTTTTCCGCCAGAACCACGTTCAATCCCTGCCTGGCCGCGGCGATGGCCGCCCAGCAGCCCGCGATGCCGCCGCCAATCACCAGGACATCGGCATCGATCTCCTGCTCTTTGTCATAGCTGACCGGATATGGCCAGTCCGGTGCATGACCCTGTGTTTTTAAGTATTCATGCCACGTGCTCATTTTTTACTCCTGTTCCTTTTATTTATGGGAATTATACCGTGAGGGACAAATATCAAGTATTAAGCTATAACAATCCCCTCAGCTTGGGATCAAGGGCGTCCCTTAAGCCATCGCCGACCATGTTAAATGCAAAGACAACCAGCATGATGGCCACGCCAGGGGCAAAGGAGAGCCAGACATTTGTTGTCAGGTATGGGTAACCGGCGTTGACCATGGCGCCCCAGGCCGCCCCGGGTGGTTTAATACCGATGCCCAGGAAACTTAGCCCGGCTTCCGCCAGGATAAGGCCGCCCAGCTGCATGGTCACAAGGACGATCAGGGGGGGAAAGGCGTTCGGCAGGATATGGCCAAGCATGGTACGCCAGCTCCCTGAACCCAGGGCTTTTTGTGCCAGGATATAATCATTTTCCTTGATACTTAGCGTCAGCCCGTAAACCACACGGGCATAACCCGGTATCGAGGAAATACTCAGGGCGATGATGACGTTAACGATGCCGTTACCCAGCAGGGCCGCGATAACCAGGGAAAGGATTAACATCGGGAAACACATCATCGCATCCATCGCTCGCATAATGATGGTGCTGACAATTCCCCGCGTATACCCGGCAACGATGCCCAAAGTAATACCGATAATGGAACCTACGGCAACCGCAATAAAACCCACCTCCAGTGCCGTTCTGGAACCATAAATCAATCGGCTTAGCGTATCCCTGCCCAGTAAATCCGCTCCGAGCCAATGCTGGGCGCTGGGTTGCGCCAGAGACTTCGCTACACCGGGCGTATAGGGATTGTAAGGCGCTAGAAAAGGAGCGAAGATAGCTACAATGAATGTTATTAATAATATTATCAGGCCGACCATGACCGCGCCGCGGGCGAAAAATACCCGCCGGAACCGTCTCCATTCGCTGCCCCGGCTCTTGTTTTCTGAAAATTCCATTGTTTGGGCTTTTTCTTCTGCCATATCTTTACCTATCCATACCTAATTCTGGGATCGAGCCAACCATATGATAAATCTACCAGAAGATTCATGACTAAAATTGAGACGGAAATAACCAGAGTAATCGCTTGAACGACGACATAGTCCTGGCCGAAAATACTGCTAACCAACAAACGGCCGACGCCCGGGATAGCGAATACGGTCTCGATAAGGACCGACCCGCCGAGTATTCCCCCGACCCCCATCCCCACCAGTGTAATCACAGGTATCAGGCTGTTTTTTAATGCGTGTTTCAGTACCACAACACGTTCGCTTAACCCTTTGGACCAGGCAGTTCTGATGAAATCCTGACCAATGGTCTCCAGCATGCTGGAACGCATTTGCCGTGCATTAGCTGCGATGGCAAACAGTGAGGAACAAAAAACCGGCATAATAAGCTGGCGGGTACTGAGCCAGAAATCTTTGAACGGTGAAGTATATCCTGAGGTCGGCAGCCAGTGTAATTTCAGCGCGAATACATATATCATCAAAATTCCTAACCAGAATACCGGTATGGTAATGCCCACATATGTCAGCGGCGTAATTACCTTATCCGGCCATTTACCTCTTTTTACGCCGGCCCAGATACCAATAGCAATACCGGCTATTGCTCCGAAAACAAGAGAAAGAAACCCGATATACACGGTTTTCGGGAGGCGTTCCGCCAAAAGATGACTCACTTCCTCATGATAATAAATAGAGGTGCCGAAATTACCCCGCAAAATACCGCCAATCCACTTAAAATACTGAACCGCAATATTTTGGTCCAGGCCGTACTCATGCCGGAGGGCTTCAACCTGCTGCGGCGGCATAGCCTGAACCGAAGATTGCTGCCCGACATAAATCAATATAGGGTCTCCGGGTAATAGCCGCATCAAGAAGAAGACAATCAGTGTAACGATGATGAGCACTATGATGGCCAGTAATATTCTCCGTATAATGTATGTTGTCAATTTTTACACCTCGGTGTCAGGCTGATAAAGTATATTCCTTATCCGGTTTTAATGTCCGTGGCGGAACAGTTACTAATTTGTCCGGCCGACTGGCCCTCCGGCGGCTTGCCATGCCAGCGGACCAGTCGGCCCAAGGTAACCCGGTATTCAGGTATTAGTGTTTTTCCATCCAGTCTTCAGCAGGATGCCAGATGATGCCATGGATCGCGGGATAGTCTGTATGTACATAAGGCCATACAACGGTGGCTTCATAGCTCCTGAAGATCGGAATGAACAAGCAGTCTTCTTCACACTGCTTAAAGGCTGCCTGCATCTTGGGCATGGCCTGAGCAGCATTCGTAATGCTGGGATCCAACCCCGCGTTACAAAGTTGTGTGAATGTATCGGTTTTCAAGATGTTGGGAGTGGCGAACGTCATCGGGTTCGGGCCGAAGTGAACGTACAGGTCCGAAGCGTCCGGGTTGATACCGGAAGCCGTAAAACAAAGACCATCCCAGCCACCTTTAGCGCCACCGAATATCGCGCCAAAGTAGCGGCCCAGATCGGCGATGTCAGGCTCAACGGTAATGCCCACCAGGCCCAGGTCGTACTTAAACAGGGCCATCACATCATTGGTATTTCCACCGGATGCTCCCAGAATCTTCATCGTGAGGCCATTGGGATAACCAGCGTCAGACAGGAGTTGTTTGGCTGTGGCAACGTTGTAAGGCCGCGGGTCATAACCCGGGATGTAGGCGGGAGAGGTACTACAAGTCATCTGGGTGAGCGGCTCAAAGAGGCCCTGCCCTAATGTCTGGGCCATAGTCGGCCGGTCAATGGCATACTCGATAGCCTCGCGTACTTTTATATTGTTAAGCGGGCTGGCTGTATCGACATCACTCATAAGCAACAGGTTGAAATAACCAGGGCCCTGAACAGTTTTAAAGCCCTTTGTCTCCAGTGTCAGGATATCATTCACCGAAGAGGTATCCATCCACTCATCAGCTTCGCCGGCCTGTAATGAAGCGGAGGCAACCGTGGTGTCGGTAATCGCTTTCATGGTTATCGAATCCAGGTACGGCTTGCCCGGCTGCCAGTAGTTGGGGTTCTTCACCCAAGTGATATGGTCATCTCTGACCCAATCACTGACGGTGAAGGGCCCGGTCCCGACCACATGAGAGCGCGCCCAGGCTATTTCCGTTGCATTATCACTGCCTGACGGAATCGTGCCGCCGGCAGTTAAGAAGGCTGTCGGGGATAGAGCCTGTAGTAAACCGTAGTCTTCTACCATCACCCAGTTAAATTGGCTCAGATGCATCACGAGGGTATAGTCATCTTTGACTTCGGTTGATTGGATGAACTGGCCACCGCTTATAGCGCTAGTAGTCGTTTCCAACTGTAAGTTCCAATCCACCGCCTGAGCATTTAAAAGAGTACCATCCGTGAATTTTACGCCTTGCCTTATATGCCAGGTAATGGTCTTGGCGGTGGGATCGACGTCCCATGATGTGGCCAGGATAGGAACCAGATTGCCCTTATTATCTCCCCATTGGCAAAGACGTTCCAGGACCGGCAGCTCCTGGAAAGAATCGTTAGGGGCATATTCCGGCGGGTAACCGATGTCTTTAGGAATGGCGCCGCCAATAATTCTCAGCGTGCCGCCCGAGACGGGGCTGGGGGCGGGCGGGGTAGTAGCCGTAGGGGTGGCCGAAGGCGTTTTTGAGGTTGGGGGCAACTGTGAGGTGGTGGGAGTGGATTTGCTGCATCCGCTCAGTACCATCACACCGATTAATAGCACGGCAATAAAAATGAATAGGAATTTCCTCATTACTTTTTCCTCCTTAAAGTTGTGTGTATGATGACGGATAACAAACACTTAAGTCATTCATCACCTCCTTTGTTATTAAATGCTCCCTCAATATCTTCAGAAATCCGGTCGGCGCTGGCCTGCAATTCCTTGATGAACTGGTCGACCTTTGGTTTCAGGCGCTCTTCCGGCCCCAGGATGTTTAACGTGGCGGGATAAATGTAATTTTTAATCGGTGCGGAGATGCACAGGCCCCCGGAAATCCTTTCACCGCTGGTCACACAATATCCCTGCCGCCTGATTTCCTGCAGTTGGGCTGAAAGAATGTTTTTATCTATCGTGGGGTTGTCGGCGGCCCGGTCGAACCGGACGTGCTTTAAGGTTGCCTTCAGTTCTTTATCATCGAGCTGGGCAAGCAGCGCTTTAGATGTGGCACCGGAGTAAACCGGGCTTAATATTTTGCTTTCCTCGGTTATTTTTAGAGTGTAGGTGCTGGAAATTTCGTGTAATAGTACATAACGCAGTTGTACCATAATCGCCAGGCTGATTGTCTCCTGCGTGATGGTGGAAAGGTGCGTCATCTCACGCAGCGCGTGCATAATCAGATACTTATGGGCAGCGATCTGGTTTGATGCCAGTTGTGTTACCATCGGGCCCAGGTAGTATTTATGGTTATTGACATCCTGGGTCGCCCACTCGAGTTTGCTCATATTCTGCAACAGCCGGTGTACCGTGGAGGTGCTGTATCCCAGGTAAGCGGCGATATCCGTGACGGTGTTGATATCGTTACCGAGGCAGTTGAGAATATCGGTCGCCCGCCGCAGGGAAGTTGTTTCAGTTGTCGAACCAGCGGAAATTGTGTTATATTTCCGTCGGTTGGGAATTTTTTCTTGTTTTAACATTTGCCCCATTATATCACAGGCCGTCAATAAGGTGAATTTTTAGTTAGAAAGACCGTATTTTAAGATAAAATCTATTTTTCAGGAGGAACTTACGTGAAGAAAAACTGGGACCAGATGACGCCGGAGGAAAAGCGCGCCGAAAGATTCGCGCGCTGGCTATCGCCGGAGAATGTTAAATTTTCCGGCAAAGCCGCGGAAACAAACTATAAAAAACGGGTAACACGGCTGATCAAGGCGATTAACTGCGAGATACCTGACCGTGTGCCGTTATTGCTACCTTCCTTTCCGCTCCATTATTCCGGGATGACGCTTAAAGAAGCCATGTACGATAATGAAAGAGCCTGCGCCGCCTACCGTAAATTCTTCAAGGATTTCCCGCAAAGCGATACTTTTTCCGGTGGTGGCGCCATGTCCGCCCGGGGATCGGAGATCCTCCAAAGTCTGACAATGCGCTGGCCGGGCCATGGTCTGCCGGATGACGCCAGCCTGCCCAACTTCGTGGAAGGCGAATACATGAAGGCGGATGAATATGATCTGCTGGTTAAAGATCCCGGCGACTGGTGTTTCCGCTTTTATCTGCCGCGTTCGCTGGGGGCGCTCCAGCCTTTTGCCAGCTTTTCACCGCTTTCACACATGCTGGGTATGGCCAACCGGTTCGTAATGCCGGCCATCAGGGCGGACGTGCGCGCGGCTTTCCAGGCCATCATCGATTACGGCATCGAGGAAGAAAACTGGAACAAACCCTTTATGGAGTTCGCCCGGGAAGGGTTGGAGGCGGGCTATCCGTCTTTCTGGGGCGGGCAGTCCCATGCGCCTTTTGATATCCTGGCGGACACGTTGAGGGGCACCCGGGGCATCGTCATGGATATGTATCGGCAGCCGGAGAAGATACTCGAAGCCATCGAGATGCTGACCCCGATGAATATCAATGTGGGTGTGCAGATGGCCAATGCCTCCCGCAACCCGATAGTTTTCTTCGCCCTGCACAAGGGGGACGATGTATTCATGTCCGATGCTCAGTTCCAGAAATTTTACTGGCCGGGCTTGAAGAAGGTGGTATTGGGCCTGATAGATGAAGGCTGCGTGCCGTGTCTCTTCGCCGAGGGCAAATATACCAACCGCCTCGACCTGGTAACGGACCTGCCGAAAAAGAAAGTTTACTGGCACTTCGACCAGACCGATATGGATAAGGCCAAGCGACTGCTCGGCGGCAAAGCCTGCATTGCCGGCAACGTGCCCGCTTCGTTATTAATCACCGGCACACCCAAAGTGGTGAAGGCTTATTGCCGGCACCTTATCGAAGTCTGCGGTGAAGGCGGCGGTTACGTCCTTACTTCCGGCGCGGGCATCGATAAGGGCAACCCGGATAACCTGCGCGCCATGATAGAAGCCGTCGAGGAATACGGCGTCTATAAATAAAGCCGGATTTACTTCGGGAGGTAAATGGCGTAATATCGCAATATATTGAAAAAAATTGATTAAAAAAGTATATTATGCTTAAATGTTAGCAATCAACGATAAATAAAAAAGGAGTTGAAAATGGCTAAGGGAAAATTTGATAAGTATTTTTTGACGGAACCCTGGGGAATCAATCATCCGGGCACGCCGGCGGACGCGCCGGTGTACATTGGCATCGGCCAGCATGAACGTGTCAAAGGGTGGGATGAGCCCCTGGTCCAGGTGCTGCGCCCCATTTACCGGCCCTTCTTGATGATACCTACACCCCATGCGCATGCCGTGGCCGAAATCCTCTATTTTATCGGCGGCGACCCGATGAATTTTAAGGAATTCGGGGCAGAGGTGGAGTTTACCCTCGGTGAAGGCAAAGACGCGGAAATGCATGTTATCAAGAATACCACCTGGGTCTATGTCCCCGGCAACCTGCCGCATTGCCCGCTCAATTTCAAACGGGTGGACAAGCCGATTATGTTCGGGCATATCATGATGGCGGAATCTTTCGATTCCGTTATTATCGGCCAGAATTTCACCAAACCGCCGGATAAAAAAGCCGGTAAAAAATAAACGCGTCTGATCGATAGTTTTTAAGTGTCAGAAGATACGGGGCTGGCTGCTTCCGGAAAAAACTTAGGTTTTTTCTAGCTATTCGGGGGCAGTCAGCCTCGTTCAATTTTCCCGTGCGGGCTGGTGTTATCTTGAGGCTCGCGGTTAAACCTGCATTAAACTGTTCCGTTGCAACGAATTCATATATCGGCATTCTTCGGCATGTCCTACGTGGGTTCCGGCTTTTATTGAAAAGTTACTCGATAAATTCTATACTTTCAATGTATATAATTTTTTGGTGTGTTACTTGCCGCCGCACACTTTAAGGAAAAAACATCGTCATTTATTGACCTTCACCTAAATACCTTTTTGCTTCTCCATTACCTGAGTGCGCGGCTGTGGATGTTTGATGAATGTGCCTAAGGAGTGCTTGCTTTGATGTCATCGCCGCCCCGCCCCGTCGGCCCAAGGTATAAATGGGTCGTGCTTTCCAATACCACGCTGGGCATGCTGCTGGCTTCGGTCAACGCCGCCAGCCTGCTGCTGTCATTGCCCGTCATTTTCCGCGGCATCGGCATCGATCCGCTGGCGCGTGATAGTTTCTCCTTCCTCCTCTGGCTGATGATGAGCTACACGCTGGCCATGGCGGTCCTCGTCGTGACGCTGGGGCGCATGGGGGATATGTACGGGCGGACCAAGATGTATAATCTGGGGTTCGCGGTTTTTACGGTGGGTTCCATCCTGGCAACTTGCACGCTGGGCCACGGCCCCATCGCCGCGGTCGAGCTGATTTTGTTCAGGATGGTGCAGGGGGTCGGCGGGGCATTCCTGTTTTCTAACTCGGCGGCAATTCTCACCGATGCCTTCCCGATAAACCAGCGCGGCATGGCCCTCGGTTTGAACCAGATCGCCGCTGTCGCGGGTTCCTTCCTGGGCGTCCTTGTCGGCGGGTTTTTATCGCAGGTCGGCTGGCGCTGGGTATTTCTCTTTAACGTACCCATCGGCATTGCCGGCACCATCTGGGCCTATTTGAAGCTTCAGGAGATTGGTTATCGTAAAAAAGAGTCCATCGACTGGCTGGGCAACATCGCCTTCGCCGCCGGCCTCACGATGGTGCTTGTCGGGATCAATTTCGGCATCCAGGCCAGCGCTACTTCCGATATGAGCTGGGGCACGCCCTTCGTCATCGGCATGTTGAGCGGCGGCGCCGCACTGCTGATTATTTTCATCATCATCGAGCAGCATGTCCCGTCCCCCATGTTCCGCATCAACCTTTTCCGCATACGGGCTTTCGCGGCGGGCAGCATGGCTTCTCTAATGGCGGCGATTGCCCGCGGCGGATTGATGCTCATGCTGGCTATCTGGCTCCAGGGTATCTGGCTCCCGCTGCACGGCTACAATTATGAAATTACGCCGCTGTGGGCAGGTGTTTTTATGCTGCCTTCCAGCCTCGGCGTTTTAATGGCCGGGCCGCTTTCCGGGCGGCTTTCCGATGCTTACGGGGCGCGCTATTTTTCCACGGCCGCCATGATTGTGGCGGCAATCGGCTTTTCCTTGCTGATGTTGCTGCCTGTCAATTTTCATTACCCGTTCTTCGCGCTGATCATCCTGCTGGACGGCCTGGCGATGGGTATGTTCATGGCGCCCAATACTTCCGCGGTGATGAATAGTCTCCCGGAGCAGCACCGCGGGGCCGGTTCCGGTATGCGTTCCACGCTTTTCAATGTCGGCAGCCCGCTCTCCACCGCCATCATTTTTACTTTGATGACCGTAGGCTTGAACGCGTCCATACCGACCGTGATGTATAACGGCCTTGTCCAGCACGCCGTCCCCAGCGATATTGCCCACCAGGTGGCTAACGCCCCGCCCGTAGGTTATCTTTTCGCCGCTTTCCTGGGTAAAAATCCTTTACAGACGGTTATCCCGGCCTCAGTCCTGCAGGCACTCCCGCCCGACCAGGCAGCCGCGATTACCTCGCGGACGTTTTTCCCGCAACTGATTTCACAGTCCTTCCATCACGGGCTGATGGTTGTTTTGTCTTTTTCCATCGCGATGTGCCTTATCGCCGCCGGCGCGTCGTGGCTCCGCGGCGGCAAATACGTCTACCGTGAAAAGGGCGAACTGGTGGTTAAAGTTACCCCTGACCAGGATACCAAGGACAAGCCGGACCATAACACGGAATGAAATTCAGCGGGCGGCCTTTTTAAGCCGAACCCGCTGAACCCCGTAAATTTCGATAGCCGGCAAACAGGCCGATTAAGATTTATTTATCGTAATCGCCCGGGGCGTCCGGCAGCCCGCATTCGCCGTCTTTACATTCCGCGCCGGCGGGAGGCGCCCGCCATTTATCGATGGACACGCTCCCGGCATGGCTGTAGTCGGCGGCTTTCCACAGGGGGCTCGTCTCCCCACCAACGACGATGATATTGATATTTTAAGGCTTGTCATAAGGCGCGATCAGCGACTCGTCCGGCAGCTTTTTCCAGGAGGCGTAAGGCTCCACGCCCTTGTAGGCCTCCGAGGCCACCAGCATATCGATGTGGTCGGTCTTCCAGTATTGCCCCGCCGTCATCTTGATATTCTTGGAAAGGTGCCGGGTGAAGTCCTGCTTGGTGGCAAAGCCCTCGTTCTCCTTCAGGTTTTTGGCCACCAGCGGGTCCATGATAATCGTCGCCGCGGAACGCATCGGGGGCATGATGGCCAGCTGGTAGCTCAATTCTTCGGTCAATGACCGTTTGGAAGCGGCCCCGTAGCTGTTCACCATCGCCCATCCGCGAAAGACGCTGACCACGCTTTCCTCCGCCCGGAAACCTTTAGTCACATGGAAAGGCTCCCAGACGCTCCGCTCCTCGTTCTCGGCAGCGCACATGTTGTTGTAGGTGTGGTTGTTTCCCTGCGAGCTCCACAGCGTGACGCGGGGCTTGGCGTAGCCCCAGCAGATGCTCATCAGCGTCCACGCCCGGCCGATGACCGAGTTGGCCATGTTCACCGCGCTGAAGGCGCCGATGCCGCAGTTCATACCGATTTCTTTGCGTATCGGCCCGTTCACCAGGACCATTGCCTCGAAAGGGGTTGTCGAAGGCATCAGTGATGACTGCCGCGTGGCCGCGATGCCCAGTATGACCGGGAAATACTCTGGTCTGGCGCCGGCCATGACGGCAATCACGGCGAGACTGGAAACAGTGTGTTTGACGATTTCCCTGGTATCAATCAGGAATGATTCGCTGACGATCTCCTCCGGTTTGGCGCAGGTCCCCGCCAGCATCTTTTTCACCCTCTCCTCGGTGGGCAGGATTATCGGCAGTCCGTCCGTCCAGCCTCTTTCGTAGAACAGGCGCTGCAGATTGTCTTCGGTGTCGGGCCCCAGCATCGTTTGAATCGGGGCCGCTTTAGCTGTTGATGGTATGGCTCCTGCCGGTTGGGACATGGTTACCGGTCTGGTCAGGACGTCGATGATTTCCTGGATGACCGGTTTGCCTGTTTCCGGGTCATCGCCGACGATGTATTTGTCCAGTGCTTCCGGGGAAAGCCCGATGACCGGGTGAGGCGTGAAAATCATCGGCAGGGGTAACGGGGAGGTTGGTCGTGTCTCTTCCACCACATTACGGAACGCCAGTGTCGATATGGGCGCTACCGGGATGCCGTAGCTCGTTTCCAGTTTTCTGCTGCCTGAAGCGACCGCTCCAACGCAGCCCGGTCAGCCCGCCACCCCGAGGACCACCGCGTCCCCTTTTACTTTAACTTCCTCCCAGAGCTCGTTGTTATCGTCCATGAACACGTTGCCCGGCTTGCGCTTGCGTACCGTGGTCACGGACGGCATATTTTCTTTGAACCATATTTGCAGTTGCAGCATGAAGTTGTAGCTGCCGCCGAAGCCGGTATCCACCAGGTAGACCGTCTTTTTGTCCAGCGTGTTCAGCCTTTTGGCTAAAGTATTTTTAGACGGCGGCGCCGCGGGTCCGGCCGCGGGTGGCGGCCCGGGCATATGCGGCGGCGGTCCGGTCACTTTCTCCCCTCGCACCTCGGGGCTCATGACGGTATAGCGTATTTCAATAGACATAATGTGCCTCCGGGTTAAGTTCTATTTTTTCTTTTTAGGTACCTTGCCTGACCACCGCGATGATGGCTTTACCCAGGTCAAGTCCGGCCGCGCCTTGCCCCACCCCGCTTCCTCTCCCCCCGCGATGCTGGGGGCGGGGTGCAGGCGCCTCTCCTCGCGGCGTTTGGTCTCCAGCTCATTTTGCCGTTTCATGCCCTCCGGCGTCGTGTAGTTGACCAGCCGCTCCGCCACGCCCTGCATCATTTTCTCCGGCTCCGGCACGGGTAGCACGTAAAGGATATCTTCCTCGATGCCCTTCTTGAGAATGCGTGCCAGTTCCTCCGGGTCGATGCCGAAGGAGTAGTGGTGCCGCATGAACGAGATGGTCGTTTCGTTGGTGTTGTAGCCGGTGTTTTCCAACTTTTTAGGCCGGGTATAGGAAGATTCGCCGATGTTCGTCCGGATGCCGCCGGGGCAGAGGCAGGAAACGCCGATGCCGTAGGGCTTGAGGGACAGGTAATAACTCTCCATGAGATTGATAACGGCGGCCTTGGCGGCGGAATAGGGGGCGGTGGTGGGGCCGCCCATCAGGCCGCCCATCGAGGCCACAGCGGCGATGTGTCCGCCCTTGCCGGCTTTAATCATGCGCGGCACGAAGGTCACCAGCCCGTTAATCACCCCGAAAAGGTCGACCCCGATAATCCAGTCGTAGTCTTCAAAAGTCGAAGCCTCGGCGGGGCCGAAGGCGTTAACGCCCGCCGTGTTGAACAGCAGCTGCGGCGGTCCCCCGAACACCGCCTCCACCTCGTCCGCGGCGGCGGTGTAGGCTTTCCGGTCCGTAATATCCAGTTTGATGGCGTGTACCGGCGCCTTTTTGCTTTTAAAATAGGCCATCGCCTCGTCGATGTGGTCCTGCCGTATGTCTGCGATGACGACCTTGCAGCCGGCCTCGGCAAAGACTTTGGCCTGCCCCAACCCCGCTCCGGAGGCCCCCCCGGTGATGAATAATATCTTGTCTTTAAAATCCTTCATGGTTCCCTCCGTTATTTTACCAGTCCGGCGGGCCTACCGGCTGCTGTTTGTCATAAATATCGTTATAAATAATCGTCCCGAAGTTTTTCACGACCTCCCAGCGCTTTTCGTTCCGCGGCTCGTCGGGGATGGCGCGGATGATGGCGTTGTGCCGCGCGATGTACCCGTCCTTGAACTCCGGGTGGGTGTGGATATAAAGGTCGTTGTTCCTGATACCCCGTATCACTCGCTCGCCGGTCTCTATAGGGTCCATAATAACATCGGTCATATCTCCCGGCGGGGTACGGCGGGGCGGGGCGCCTTGAGGGCGCGGCGGGGGCATTTGCGGCGGCCAGGTCTCGCCTTCGTTCCTCAATTCGGCCGGCTTATTCTCGAAGGAAGACCGGCCCAGATCGGTATTCGTCGGCCCCGGGATTAGCACCGAAGCCCCGATGTTCTTGTCCTGGAGCTCCGTGGCGAGACACTCGATAATGGCACAGACGGCAGCCTTGGTAGAGCAATAGATAGTGAAGTTGCCCGAGGCCATCAGGCCGCAGGTGGATGACGTGGCGACGATGTGGCCGCCCTCCCCGTGCTTAAGAATACGCGGCACGATGGTCATCATGCTGTTGATGCAGCCCCAAACGTTCACCCCCATGCTGTAGTCCCAGTCTTTATAGGTCAGTTTATCGATGGGGCCGGTGCCGGAGCCCACGCCGGCATTACTGACCAGCAGGTGTATCTTCCCGAAGACTCTTTCCGCCTCGTCGGCGGCCCTGACATAAGCGACGCGGTCGGTGACATTCAGGTTGATCGGGTGGACGGGAGCTTTGGCTTTTTTGAAATAGGCCATCGCTGCATCCAGCGCGCTTTGCCGCGCATCGGCGATGACTACCTTCATACCGTATTTCACGCAGGCTTTAGCAATTCCCAGCCCGATGCCGCTGGCCCCGCCGGTGATAAAAGCTGTTTTCCCTTTAAAGTCCTTCATGGCTGATTTCTCTTTTCTCTATAACTAAACCTATTTTTGTAAACAATCCATGTTAATCCCTCTCCCTCAATGGGAGAGGGCAGGGTGAGGGTGAATGCCAGTATTACCCCTCACTCTAATCTCTCCCACAAGGGGAGAGAAGTTGCTAATTTTTACCCCTCTCCCGTCAAGGGAGAGGAATATGTTGATTACATTATTATGTACCAGTCTAGTGGTCAATCCCGCAGGAGCCGTCCTTGCAGACTGCTGCCGCCGGCATCCGCAGTGGTCTTGCGTCTTTCTTGATGCCCGCCTTAGGAATCCACGGGTCGATTGACACCGACTGGAAGTAGGAAAAATCTGTCGTCACCCACATGGGATTCATTTCCCCGCCCACCACCACGAAGTTCACCGCTTCCGGACGCTTGAAGCGGAAGTTCAGCTTGTCCACCAGCCACTCGCTTAGCTTGGCCGGGTCAGCGTAGCCTTCGTCGTTTTTCAGGCTCTTGGCCACCAGCGGGTCGATAACGAAAGTAAATGAACCGCCGAACGGGCCGCCGATGTTTTTCATCACCTCCACCATCCGCGTCAGCGGGCCGGTATTGAAGCCGAGTACTGTCCAGCCGCGGAAAAGGCTCACCACGCTCTCGTTCGGTTTGAAGCCCTTGCGCACGTGGAAGGGCTCCCAGACGCTTAGCTCCTCGTTTTCCGCGCAGCACATGTTGTTGTAGTTGATGGTGGTGCCGGTGCTGGCGGTGAACGTGGCGCCGGGCCGGACATCCCCCATGTTAATGCTCATCAGTGTCCAGGCGCGGCCGATGACGGAATTGGCATAGTTGATCGGGCTTAAGGCGCCGAGCCCGCCGTTCATGCCGATTTCGTTACGGATGGGGCCGTTGACGACCATCATGCTGGCGAAGGAGGTGGTCGAGCTGGGCATGGAAGGCCGCCCGGAAGCGCCCAGGGCCAGGATGACGGGGAAATGTTCCGGTCGTGCCCCGGCCATCACGGCGATGACCGCCAGTTTTTCCACGGTATATTGCAGTCGCTCCTCGTGAGTGGTCACGGACATCATGCCCACGTATTCCTGGGGAGCGTGGCCGGTGCCGGTGAGCATTTCCGCCACGCGCTCTTCCGTCGGCAGGAGAATCGGTAAACCGTCCGTCCAGCCGTTTTCCAGGAAAAGACGGTGTAAATTTTCCTCGGTGTCCGGCTCGAGCAGCCGCGGCCAGGTGGGTCTTTGCCATGCTTTTGGGTGCAGCTCTGCGTCCGTCAGCGGCTGTGTCAGCGCGGAGATTAATTCATCCATTAGTAGCGCACCGGAAACAGGGTCGTTGCCCTCGATATAGCCACGCAACGTTTCCCGGGGGACCCAGCCGACGGGGTAGGGCGGGAAAGTCCAGCGCAGGTTCATGCCGTGGCTCCGGCCATCCCGCTGGACGTAGTCCGCGAAACGGGTGGTGACGATAGGCGCGGTGGGCACGCCGTAGTCGTTCTCCATCGTCCGGGAAAATTCGGCGATACTCGCCGAACAGCCGTCTCAGCCTCCCACCCCGAAGACGACGCCATCGGCGTTTTTTTTGATTTCAACCCAGAGTTCAGGATCATCGGTGAACATGCTGGTCTTCTTGTTGACCACTACCGTCTTCACCGCAGGCTTGTTGCGTTTGAACCAGCCATCGAGCTCTTCGATGAATTCCTTGCCGCCGGCAAATCCGGTATTGACCAGGTAAACGGTCTTGCCGTCCAGCTTATCCAGGCGCGGCGCCATTTTAAGTTTACCCAATGCTTCAGCCGTATCTCTCGGCTGGTAAGTAGGGTCGTGAATAGCATGCATGGGTGAATCGACATTAAGCCTCCGCCCGAAGATACCGCTGGGCTGGCCCCGCGGGTCTAAAACCGTAATTTTTGTCCCGTTCTTTTTCATATAGCTCCTTATCGCTTGATTATTAAGTTACTTTCTGAAGTCGGGTTTTAAAGAAATATCGCGGTATATCGTGATAAATTGGTTAGATATTATGATATATGAAATCACTGGGTATTTCAAATCAATTTACTACATGTGCTTTGATTTGTGCTTTACGTTCACTCGCAGAAGCTTTCATCTTGACTAATATTTAGGTGGAGTAGTACAGTAGTACAGTTTTGTATTTACCGCCATCACCAGAATAAGAGGAGGTATATTCGTGAAAAAATATGCGGCGGAATTCATCGGTACCCTGGCGCTCGTTTTGATAGGCTGCGGCAGCGCCGTGATTGCCGGTAAATCCATCGGTTATGCCGGGATTGCTTTCGCCTTTGGCCTGACGGTGCTGACCATGGTTTACGCCATCGGCAGCATCTCCGGTTGCCACATCAATCCGGCCATCACCGTGGCGATGTGGGTAGCCGGAAGAACCAAGGGGAAGGATGCTATTTTCTATGTCATTGCGCAGTGTATCGGCGGCATTGCCGGGGCAGCGATTCTCTGGTGGATCGCCAGTGGAATTCCCGGTTTCTCGGTGACGGCCAACGGCCTGGGCCAGAATGGCTACGGCGCACATTCACCGGGGGGCTATGGGCTGACGGCCTGCTTTGTGGCGGAAGTGGTGCTGACGGCTTTGTTCCTCTTCGTCATCTTCGGGGCTACCTCTAAGGATGCGCCCAAGGGATTCGCCGGCGTGGCGATCGGCTTTACGCTGGTCCTGATCCACCTGGTAGGCATACCCATCACGGGCACATCGGTAAATCCGGCCAGGAGCCTGGGGCCGGCGGTCTTCGTACACGGGGCGGCTCTTTCGCAGCTCTGGCTTTTTATCGTCGCCCCCATTATCGGCGGCGTCATTGCGGCCATCATCTGGAAGTACGGCTTTGAAGAGCGGGCAGCTAAGGCGGCGTAGCGTTCGGAAAAATGCGATAAAATTTAAATAACGATTCAGCCCCCAGTCTAATTCAGGCCGGGGGCTGAATTTTTTACAGTGCCGTTAGTCTCTTCTTCGGGTGAAAAGAATGATAACCAGTATGACGATGATGACACCACCCGCAATCCCTCCCACCATTGCCCAGTTGATTTTAGATCCTTTTGCTGATGGTGCTGTTGTTGCGGGCGGAGTTATGGCCGGTTGTGAGCTTGCTGGAGGTGTTGTCGTCGGTTGTATTACTACGGGAGGTGTTGTTGCGGCCTGTGTCGTTGTTGGCGGTGGTTCAGCCACGGTAAAGCTGCCGGTCAATCCTCCCACGCCTACGTTGTAGGTGCCCGGGTCCGTTTTGGTAACGCTAAAACTTACCGTCTGGCTGGAGCCGCCGTTAATGGTTACACTTTTTTCGGCTTCCTGGGCGCCGTTGATGTTGAGGACGACGGTATAACTGCCTCCCAGGCCGCCGGTGTTAGCCACGGTCAGATTGATGTCCACGTTGTCGCCGGGAGATACCTGTGCCGGCGAAATGGCCAGTGAACTGAGAGAAAAAGCCGCCGGTTTCATGTAACCGATGATGGCGAACGTGCTGAAGTGGCTCACCTGGGCGGTAATGGTGTGGTTGGTTGTATTGACCACGCCGTGGAGCGTAACCCATGAACCTGTCGATGTATCATAGTAGGCTATATCCAGGCTCGCTTCATCGACGCCGTCCGGCAAAGTGGCCGGGTCGTAAGTCCAGGTAAAGGTTATGGGTGGGTTGAACGTGGCGCCGGCCGGACCGAAGCTGTAAGCCAGCCCGATGATGTTAGCATTCTCCGGCGGCGCCGGTGGGTTGGTCATGACAACCGCTGTCATCGCGGTAAGAGGATTACCGCTAATATCCAGGGCTGTAGTACCAATAGGAACAGTCACGGTCAGTTTGCCATCTGTAGAAGTGGCCTGGAACTGCTCTTGTATTATGCCGTCGCTATTGATGGTATAAACTCCGGTGGTACCGAATAAATTTGTATTTAGCTGTGATGCTCCCGCGCCGCCGCCGCCGCCCCCTCCGCCCTGTGAGATGGTAGCCGATAGATTTAGTTGCGTGGTCTCCCCGCTATGCCAGGTTGCGGTTTGAACCGTGGGGACGCCCGCCACATAGAAAGTGATGGTCGCTCCGTCCGGTATGTCTCCTTGGACCAGGAGGTAAACGCCGCTGTTACCATATTGGCCGGCGGTGGTGGTTACCAGCGGATTTTGCGGGACACCGGTCATGACGCCGGTACCAATAGCCCGAACTTGCGTACCCGCCGGTGCTGGCGAGCCGTTTATGGTTACCGTGCCGTAAAAAGCATGCGGCAGGGCTGGTATCGCATAAGCCGGGACAGCGCATACAAGCAGCAGCAGAAGCAGGCTAACGGAGATAAACGCTTTAATTTTCATCTTTCATCTCCTTAGGAAAATGGGGGCTCCGCTTAGGGAGCCCCCGTCTAATTATTTACTGCTAGGCTGGACCATATGTCGTTATCGGCGTGAATACGGTTCCCGCCAGCGTGCCGGGGTTGGTCATGAATACCCAGTAGCCCTTGGTGGGATACATGATTTCATCAGTATGACGGCTTTCTATATCATCGCCGCGAACAAAAGTCCACGGCTCCTGTCCGCCGGTTGCCGGGCTGACTACCTGGCTGTAGCCGATCTCGTTATCTCCGGTTACGTAGTAAACACTGGCCAGAGCTGTATCCGCAGCTACGCCATTGTAGATATCCGGGTCGTAGATATAGTCAATGTAGGAGGCACTCACCAGGTTCCAGCCGGTCTTCAACGCTTTGCTGGGCGCGGTAAGGGTCGGGCTGAACAATATGGGGCTGGTCTGTGTGTCAGCCATGTTGATGTAGATAGCATCGCACGGGGTTAGCGCGTAGGCATCCGTTACGGAAGCCCAGGTCTGGGTGGTGGCGTTAAAGTAGTAAGCGTTAGCTCCCGCCGCCAGGTCGAGGTCAGTACCCAGCTGCCGATACTCACCCCAGGTATCACAATGAGTATCAAGGGCGATGGGCGTCGACCAGATGTTCCATCCAGGAACGAGGACGCACAAATTGTAACCAGAGTATTCGATGCCGCTCCCGTACGCCGTAGCATAGGGAACGGTGAGCCAGGGCTGAAAGGTGATATGGGCGCTTACCGTATCACCAGTGCCGCGGTCATTGCCGGTAATGTCAGTAGTGTTATAAGCTGGTCCGCTCCTATCACCCCACCAGTTATACTTGGCTACAGGGTCCGTACCCGTTGTAAAATCACTTAGCATGCCGGCACCATTTCCAGAGATATCGTTGTACCTTATAGTCTTGGTGCCGGTGATGGACTCCTCTCCGGTCTGCTTAAAGTAAACACCATGGACGGTATTGTTGGTTATAGTGTTCTCGTACAGGTCGAAGGTGCTGGAAATATTAGCTGAGGAGGAGTTGCAGACAACTACACCATCCTGGTTCGCGGACATGGTATTATCGTGGATAACCAGACCGGTGCATGAACCGTAAATATGAAGACCTATACGGTTACCGGTAAGGGTGTTCCCGGTTATCGTTATATCACTAACAACACCGCTGCCAACAACAGAAGCGCATCTGATACCGGCGGCTTCCTCGCCAAATGTAGTTGTTCCAAAACCCGATACGGTATTGTTGCTGATGGTTATGCCATGAATGGTGGCACCAACCGCATCGTTCGACTCAAGCAGGATACCAGGCCTGTATGCCATGGCGTCCTCGCCTCGTCCGGTGATGACATTATTGTTAATGGTTCCCGAATTTATATCCACCGGAGGTCCGGTGGTAGGATTCGTCGCAAAAATGCCATCCGAATTTGGATGATAGATAATATTGTTCTCGATGTCGAAGCCCCTGATGTACATGTAGACGCCATATTCGTATGTGCCGCTCAGCGTAAAGCCATCAAGCGTGAAACCATCGGCGGTATCACCGGTAGCTCCACCGATTTCAAAGAGCTTGTTGGTGCCCGGGGGGCCGCTAATGATTGTGGTGGCTGCTCCAGACACGGACTGAATGGTGAGATCTGCCACTGTGTGGACGCCGATAGTACCCTCTGAATACATACCTGCCGTCACGTTTATGGTATCACCAGTACTGGCCGCATCAATAGCTGCCTGGATAGTACCATAATCAGTTGACGCACCTTCCAGATTGTAGGTAGTACCGCCCGCGGTAACATCGTCAACATAGGCTTGCTGCTGCCCGGTTACGGCAAAGGAGCCTAAGCCAACGCCAATGCCAACGACAGTATAACCTGTATAGTGAGTTTCCCAGAAGGATAAAGGCCCCCAATCTGCGGGCACACTGCCGCCTATCCCTGGGTTAACGGAAAAATCTTCCATGTGCCATAATGCTTGAGTGGTGACATTTGACGCCGTTGCGTTATTCCATAATGTCCAATCCACCTTTGTGCTTTCAGCCCAGGGCTGGCCAATAATGTAGTGGGGGGTCGCACCATCTGTTATATAAATGACAGGATAAGGTGAAAGATACCCGGTTGATACCGTCTGGCCTGACCGATCGTACATCGGCCAGGTTGCCGTTATATTCTCTGTGGTTGCGATAGCGCCAGCGCCTATCTTGTAATAGAATGAAGGAGCCGCAAAGCTGCTAAACGCAGTGCTAAGAGCAAGCTTGACCCTGGCATAGTCTGCTGTGGCTGGAGCAGTCAGATTAGCTGAGGAGCTACCGCTGTGGTGTTGCGTGCTTGTCCATGCTGCCACACCACTGGCAGTTGTTGCTAGCGAGAACGGAATAACGTTAAGTGTTGCAGGGAATGCTGTTGCAACAGCCGGCGTCGCCGGTACGGCCGTTATCATCACGGCGCTCACTGCTGCCGTTACCAGGCTGAAGCTCAAAACCAGCACCAGGGCAAGTAAAACATTAAGAATTTTTCTTTTCATTATTTTTTATATCCTCCAATATTTTTATGGGTGATTTTTAAAAGGTGTTTTATTCTAATTTGCTACCCTCCTTCCCTAAACATTTTGACTTTGGTTTGCGAAGATAACACGCTCTGCTTAAGCTTGTAATGTGCCACATGTCATTATTTCCCGCAAGTTTCCACGAATATAATGTGCCATAATGTCCGTTATAGGGTAGATAATAGTCCAATACTTGCCATTTGTCAAGTATTGTTCGTAATATTTTTATGGTTGTCGTCATTAACGGCCTCGGCGTACGTCTTCTTATTTCCATCAAAGAATGCTTCTATTGTTAACCGTGGCCTATATAATCTATCGAGATAAAAGAAAATCCTCATCGTCTTCCTGACCTTCTTCAGGACGGCAAACCCGCCGGGTAATTTACATATGAGTGGGAATTTGATATACTTGCCATATTCAATAAGGGGAAAGTATCGGTAAGGTATGGAAATAAAGCTCAACGCCCGTTCGGCCACGCCATTGTACCAGCAGATTGCGGAGCAGATACGGCAGTCGATTGCGATGGAGCAGCTCAAGCCCGGGGACAGGCTGCCGTCTATCCGGCAGCTTTCGCAGACTTTGAACATCAATCCCAATACGGTGTGCCGGGCATACCTGGAATTGGAGCAGGAGCAGATACTGGTATCGCGGCGTGGGGGCGGGACGAGCGTGATGTCGCCGGAGAAGATAGGTAACATCAAATCCGGGCGGCAGAGGAAGCTATT